>CAYVKG010000025.1:0-50636 GCA_964451955.1 uncultured Tepidisphaeraceae bacterium | reverse complement strand
TCCCCACCGTGTTCGGATTCGTCACCATGATCGCCGCCACCTCGTCGCTCAGGTGCGCCTTCAGATCCTCCAGATCCGTCAGGCCGTTGCTCAGCGACTTGATCGTTACCACGCTCGCGCCGCACATCGCGCACGACGCCGGATTCGTCCCGTGCGCCGTGTCGGGCGCAAGAACAATCCGCCTCTTCTCCTCCCCTCGATCCGCAAAATACGCCCGAATCACCTTCAACGCCGTCCACTCCCCGTGCGCGCCCGCGCACGGCTGTAGCGATACCTCGTCCAGACCCGCTATCTCCGCAAGATACCTCCGCAAGTCGTACAGCAACTCCAACAAACCCTGAATTTGCCCCTCCCCCTGCAGCGGATGAACGTTCGCAAATCCCCCCAGCCCGGCCGCCCATTCGTTCACCCGGGGGTTGTATTTCATCGTGCACGATCCCAGCGGATAGAAATTCCCGTCCACCGAAAAGTTCCGGTGCGACAAATGCGTGTAATGCCGCACCAGGTCCAACTGCCCCACCTCCGGCAAACCGCTCTCTGTCTCCGTCCCCAACGCCGCTTCAAACTCAACCTCCGGCACATCGCTCGCCGGCAAGTCCACCGCACTCGCCCCCGCAGTCGATAGCTCAAACAACAGATTCTTACCGTTCGTGTCCATAATCGCTCACCGCATGGCCCGGTGTCACTTCAGAATGCTCACCAGGCGATCCATCTCTTCCTTCGTCCGCTTCTCCGTCACCGCCACCAACAGACAATTCGATAACTCCGGATAATCTCTCCCTACCGCATAACCCGCCAGAATCCCCGCCGACTCCGCATCCGCCAGAACCTTCTCAACCGGCCGCTTCAACTCCACCAGCAGTTCGTTAAAAAACGCCTGCTGCGGATATCTCAGCGATAACCCAACCCCCTTCAACCGATCCGCCAGGTAACTCGCCTTGTTGAAACACAACTGCGCCACCCGCCGCATCCCCTTCGCACCCATCGCCGCCAGGTACACGCTTGCACGCATCGCCATCAGTCCCTGGTTCGTGCACACGTTCGACGTCGCCTTCTCCCGCCGAATGTGCTGCTCCCGAGTCTGCAACGTCAGGCAAAACGCCCGCCGCCCTTCCGCATCCACCGTCTGCCCCACCAGCCGACCCGGCATCTTCCGCACGTACTTCTCCTTCGCCGCAAACAAACCCAGGTACGGCCCGCCAAATCCCATCGGCGTCCCCAGCGACTGCCCCTCCCCCACAGCTATGTCCACGTCCATCTCCCCCGGACGCCTCAGCAATCCCAGCGAAATCGGATTGAATACCTGCACCGCCAATGACTCATTCGCCCTCGCGAATTTCGCCAGCGTCTCCACTCGTTCCAACTGCCCCAAAAAGTTCGGCGACTGCACGATCACCGCCGCCGTGTCCTCCTCCATCGCCCCCTCTAATGCTGCCGTGTCTGTCACCCCGTTCTTCAATCCCACTTCTTCGTACTCCAGCGGCATCCCCGACAGGTACGTCCGCAACACCCGCCGATAGTCCGGGTTCACACCCTCGCTTACCACGATCTCACGCTTCCCCGTCACACTCGCCGCCATCAGCGCCGCCTCCGCCATCGCCGTCGCTCCCTCATACAGCGAGGCATTGCTCACCTCCATCCCCGTGAGCTGGCATATCATCGTCTGAAACTCGAAAAATGCCTGTAACGCCCCCTGCGACGCCTCCGCCTGGTACGGCGTGTACGCCGTCAGAAACTCCGCCTTCATCGCCAGATCGTCCACCACCCTCGGAATAAAATGGTCGTATGCCCCGGCCCCCAGAAAACATACCTGCCGATCCGCTGATACGTTCCGGCCCGCCAAACCCTCCAGGTGAACCCGCAGCGACCACTCGTCCATTCCCGCCGGTATCCCCAACTCCCGCTTCAAACGCAGCTCATCCGGAATCTGCTTCAGCAGATCCTCCATCGATGATGCCCCCACCGCACGCAACATCTCGTCTCTCTGTCTGCCAGTTATCTGAACGTAGTCCATTTCCCAATTCTCAGATCCCCGCCCCGTTTTTGCAATTCCCGCCCCTCCACGACACAGTCTTCCCCAAAACACCCTCCGCGCACACCACCACCACGCCCCCGTCGCCCTTCAGGTCGCCTCCCACATGCCCCGCTTCAGTGTCCTGCCTTCTTCGAATACTCCTCTGCCCCCAGCAATCTCCCCAACTCCCCGGCGTCCGTCATCTTCACCTTGATCATCCACCCGCCCCCATACGGATCCTGGTTCACAAGCCCCGGATTCGCCGCCAACTCCTCGTTCACCGCCGTCACCTCCCCCGTCACACCGCACATCAGGTCCGCCGTCGCCTTCACAGACTCAATCTCCCCAAACGCCTCATTCGCCTTTACCTTTGCCCCAACCGCCGGCAGATCAACAAACGTGATGTCCGTCAACTCATCCGCGGCGATCTGCGTGATCCCAATCGTCACTGTGTCGCCTGCGGCAAGGTGCCATTCGTGCGTCTCAAGATATTTCCGGTCGTTAGGAACAGCCATAGGTCCTCTTCCCTGTCTGAATCACCCGCCCCACAACAAGAACCCCGCAAATCCTTCACTTCGCCTTCCTGTAGAACGGCAACTTCACCACCCTCGCCGCTGCCGCCGTACCCTTCAGATCTACCGACAAACCGTTCCCCTCTGCCGCATCCGCCGTCGCCACATACGCCATCGCAATCGACTTTTGCAGCGTCGGCGACCACGTCCCGCTCGTCACCTGACCAATGCTCGTCCCGTCCTTCATCACCGGCGATCCCTGCCTCGCTATTCGCTTCCCCTCCAGTTCCAAACCCACCAGCCTCTTACGCAAGCCCCGCTTTTCGATCTCACGCAGTACCGCCGACCCTACAAATTCCTTCTTCAAATCCACCGCCCAACCCAGCCCCGCTGACAGCGGATCCACCGATTCCCCAAGCTCGTGACCATACAGCGGCATCCCCGCTTCCAGACGCAGCGTGTCCCGCGCCCCAAGCCCCGCCGGCTTGATCGTCGCGTCCGCCTTGCCCATCGACCCCCCAATCACCTTCATCATCATCCCCGCCGCCCGCGACGACATCACAATCTCCACCCCGTCCTCTCCCGTATAACCCGACCGAAATACCGTCAATTTCACCAGCATTACGCTCGTCGTCGCAAAATGATAACGCCTCAAATCCCTCAACTCGATCGGTAACAGGTCCGCCAGCTTCTCTATCACCTTCGGCCCCTGGATCGCCACCATCCCCGTCGATTCCGTGTTGTCCGCGATCTCCACATCAAACCCCGTGCTGCTCCGAGTCTCCGTGAAATACCGCACCAGCTTGTCATGGTTGCTCGCGTTGCACACCATCATCCAGTCCGATTCGTCCCGCGACACAATCACGTCGTCCAGCACCCCACCCGTCTCATTGCACACCAATGAATACCGCGACTGCCCAACATTCTGGTCCCCCAGATTCCGCGTCACCACGTAATCCAAAAACCGCTGCGCGTCCGGACCCTTAAACGACAGGCGGCCCATGTGCGATACGTCGAAAATCGACCCGCTCCGCCTCGTCTGCTCGTGCTCGTCCACGATCGATCGGTAAAGCAGCGGCATCTCCCAACCCGCAAAATCCACCATCCGGCCGCCTGCTGACACGTGAAAATCGTAAAAGGGCGTTCGCTTTAGCATGTTTCGCGCAAATTATCCCCGCCGACCACCCCCGTCAAGCGTCGCCACGACAATCCCCGCTTCCCTCTCACCAGACCCGACCATGCCCCCCGGCGATCCCTATTCCTCCCGTGCCCGACACAACCGCGAAATCGCCCCAATCAGCTCGTCCTGACTCAACTGCCCGTTCTTGTCTTCGTCCGCTTCATTGAACGCCGCCTTCGCCCCCGATGCCAACTCCTCCAGGCTCACCCGCCGATCCTTGTCCTTGTCCGCCTCCCGAATGATCGCCCTTGCCAGAAAAGGCCCGGGGCCCTCCCACCTCCACTCGATCCCAACCGCCCGCCTTTGCGAATCCCTCCCACGCCTACCCCCCAACGCCTCGGGCGCCACATCGTTCAACGCCTCCGCCAGCGTCGCCTCATCCAGACTCCCTCGCTTGCTCGCATCCGTCTCTGCAAAAAACCTCCGAATCCCTCCCATCAACTCCGCCTCCGTCAGACCGCCCTCCTTCCCCACATGCAACGCCTTGAACATCCCCGCCGCCAACGGTATCGCCATCCCGTTCGCCTCCTTCCTCGCTCGCGCCGCCGCTACCTGCTGCCACGTCGGCACATACCCCGCCAGCTTCCCTTCCAACTGCAAATTCACACACTCCACACGCTTCGCGACGAACACCTTCAGGTCCGGCATCGTCGCGCCAAGCCCCCCAAGTTCTCCAGCTTTCGGCGCCCTCTTCCCCTCTGCCCGCGCTATCTCCTCCGCCCGCCTGATCACCGCGTTGCACTCGTCCACTCGCCGATGCAGATAACCCGGCGAAAAACTCGTCTCCATGATCCGCTTCACATGCTCCCGATACGCATTCCGATACGCCTCAATCCCCAGCACTCGCTCAATCAGCGGACTACGCCCCAGATACGGCTTCTCAATGCTGAAATTCGTCTGCTGCTCCAGCGTGCTGATCGGACCCCAACCCCCATACGACAGATGCATGTCCCATGGCATGAAATGCACCCGCCCGTCCCCGGGATTCAAATACATCAGATAGTTGTGCCCACCCGTCAAAAAACTGTCCAGATTCGATAACAACGCATTCACCGCCACAAATCTCAGAAACTCGTCCACCGCCAGATACGACTCGATCTTCTCCCTGAACTCCTCCCCACTCCCCTTCTGAACCAGCTTCGTAAACTCAATAAACCGCTGCTTGATCTCCGCCGTCGTCTCCGTCTTCACCCCGTACGCCTCGTACGGCCCCCATTCCTCCCCATAATACGGCAGCCCCGCCGCACCCTCCGGCTTCAACAGCAGCCCCTTGCTCGTCCCAAAACGATCCTTCAAATACGCATTCCCCGTCTCCTCTATCAGCGTGTAAAAACCCAGACACTCCCGATCGTGTACCCCTTCCACCGTCAAATACACCAACGCAAACGACGTCCGCGGCGACGGAACCCCCGCCCCACGAAATACCTCGTACGACAACGCCTCCCGCAACATCGACCCGTCAAACGCGTTGTTGTTCAGGTTCACCTGACTCAACCCAAACAACCTCTGACCCTCCACATACCGGTCAAAATCCAGCTTGAAAGGCCGCTTCAAAACCCTCGCCGAACCCGCATACGACGCGTTCCCTTTGAACCGGATCCCCACCTCTTCGTACATCTTCCCGTCAAACTCCACATCCCCGCAAATGTACGAAAATTGCTGCCCACGAACCCTCGGCTTCCCCGGTTTCACCTCCGCGGGCCGTACCCGCAACCCCTCCCCCGCCGCCACCGTCGCCGCACGCGTCGCCGGCCAAAAAACCGCCCCAAGCCTCGACGCCCGCCGATCCGCCGGCTGCATCCCCGCCCAGTCCTCACCCGTCATCTTCAAGTGCACGATCCACAAACGATCCCGCTCAAATAACTCCTCCCATCCCTTCCCCGGCCTCGTCGCCGCCCCTGCTGCAAACCCCGCCCACCACATCATCATCGCCACGCATCCACAAACCCATCGGCAAACCATCTCACCACCTCGTCCGGCGCCTCGGCCCCGCATACCCTTCGACTCCCGGTTGCCCGCTTTGTTCCTGATGCTCAGTCATCGTCCGCTAGGTCCGTCCGAAAATCCGCCCACGCCGGCCGATGATCCGATACATCGTCCACAGCTCGCGCGCGATCGCCCCCATACCGGATCCGGTCAAACGGCACCACGCCCGCCTGACCCGAAAACTCCCGCGTGAACCGCGGATCAATCAGAATGCTGTCATACGCCTCCGTCGAAGACAGATTTGTTGGCTCACGCACCAGCCGCTTCCACCCCAGCTCCTCAAAATAATGCAGGTAACCGCTCGACCGAAACTCGTTGAAATCCCCCAGCACAATCACGTCCTTCTCCGTCGAACTCCCCGCTAACTCCCTCGCTATCCTCGCCATCCCCGCAACCTCCTGCCGCCTTCGATCATTGCCCCCGGCGGCCCCGTACCACATGTGCACCGTCACCAACACAAAGTCAAACTGACCCGCCCGAAACCTCCCCATCCACGGCCGCCTCGCAAACCCGACACTCGTCTCCAACAGCTTCGGCTCCTCTGTCAACTCAATCACGTCCCCACGATACAAAAACGCGTACCGCTCAAAACTCCCCGCCACTTCACTGATCACATGCCGCCAGGGCTCATTCAACTGCCGCCTTAACCTCTGCACCACCTGCCCCTCCTGCTGAACCTCCTGAATCGCCAAAAGATCAAACCCCGATGACTTGATAATCTCCCCAATCGCCACCACGTCAGGCCTCGCACGCTCCGAAAACTTCTTCAAATTCCACGTCGCGATCCGAATCGGCCGAGTGACTCCCGCCTCCACCGCCCGCGTCGTCGGCCCCCCTTCCTCCCCTCGCTGCCGACGCCAATACTCCAGCCCCGCCCCCAATCCCACCACCAGCAACAATAACACCCAACCCCACCAACCCCGCGATCGCCCGCGCCGCCCTCGCCTCCGTGCCATGCCCCCCATCATAACCGCTCGCCTCCTACCGGTCGACTTCTCCCATCACAATGTCGATCGAACCCACAATCGCCGGAACATCCGCCAACAAAACGTTCCGGCATAGCTCACCCGTCACCGCCAAGTTCACAAATGACGGCCCCTTGATCTTCACCCGATACGGTATCGGCCCGCCCTGCGACTCAATGAAAAACCCAAGGTGCCCTCGCGGATTCTCATACTCGCAATACACCTCCCCGGCGGGAACCTTCATCGCCCGAGGCAACTTCGCACGGTACGCCCCCTCCGGCATCATCTTCGCGCACTGCCTCAGAATCCGACAACACTGCTTCATCTCCTGCATCTTCACCCAATATCGATCCCAGCAGTCACCCAACTTCCCCTGCGAGCCCTCCCCAACCACAACGTCAAATTCCAGTTCCGGATACACCGAATACGGCCTCGTTCGCCTCAAATCCAACGCCAAACCCGATCCCCGAATCATCGGCCCCGAACACGCATAGCTCACCGCCGTCTTCTTGTCCAACACCCCAACGTTCGCCGTCCGCTTGATGAAAATGTGGTTAAAACTCAGAAGATCATTCATCTCGTCAATCTTCGGCTCAAAATAGTCCACAAACTCGATCAGCTTCTCCAGAAAACCGGGCGGCAAATCCCACGTCACCCCGCCCACATTGATGTACGACAACGTCAGCCTCGCCCCGCACATCTGCTCAAATAAATCCAATACATACTCCCGATCCCGAAACGCGTACAAAAACGGCGTGAACGCCCCCAAGTCCAGCCCGTACGACGCAAACGACACCAGGTGCGACGCGATCCGATTCAGCTCCGCCGCGATCACCCGAATAAACTCCGCTCGCCTCGGCACCTCAACGTCCGCTAACTTCTCCACCGCCATCGACCACGCGTGGTTGTTGTTCATCGCCGCTAGATAATCCAACCGATCCGTGTAGCCAATGTACTGGCTGTACGCCAGGTTCTCCGCAATCTTCTCCTTGCACCGATGCAAATATCCAACATGCGGCACCGCCTCCAACACCAACTCCCCGTCCGTCCGCAATACAATCCGAAGCACCCCGTGCGTCGAGGGATGCTGTGGACCCATGTTCACAAGCATCTCCTCCGACTCAACGTCCGCCTCCTCGTCCCCGCCACCCGGCATCAGCGCGTAATCCAACGCCCTCACTTCAGTTCCGGTGCTCTCGTCGCCACGATCGGTCGCCATCGTCATACTGCTCTCTCCAAGGCTAGACCCACTATTCTAGAGCCCTCCCTCACCGTTGCAAACACATCCCCTCATCCCCCCATCGACACCCACCCACGCCCCTATTCCCCTCCTTCTACCTTCCAACTGCACAAGGACGACAGCCCGTACACCTCGCAATCCAGTTTCCGCAGCCAACTCGACATCATATGATTGCAGTTGTGAATCACCGAGTAAGGCCTCTCGTCTCTCACAAAATCCAGCCGATACACCGCATTCTGATGCAGCGTCCCCGCGTTCCGCTCGAAAACGCTCTCCAACTCCTCTCGCAAACGCTCCACAACACGCCGCGATACCACGATCGCATACACGTTCACCGCCCCTTCGTCTGCCAACACCGCCCCAAGACTTCCCGTGTCGTACTCCCGCCTCCCCAACGCCGCCCGATTGCACACCAGCATCGCCCGCAACGCCTCCAACACCCCCGTCCGTCCCTCCGCATACCAGGACCAATCCCCATACGCATACTGCGCCAGTCCCCCCTCCGCCGTCGGCAGCACCAGCGTCGGATGCCGACCATGATCCAGCAGATACACCCTCACAGGCTCTGCCGGCGACCTCGGCGCCCTCACCCTCGTCGTGCATCCACCGACACACACAACCAACGCACCCAACCACGCACACACCCACCCCCTCTCGCCCAAAATGCCGGGCATCGTCTTGGTCATCACGTCCCCAAGTCTATCACCCCCTAACCTTTTCCGCGAAATGCCCCTACAACTCGACCCCGCTCCTTGATATCATCTGCCACACCGAACGCCGCTGGGGACCCATCTGATCCGGGACAGCGGGAACCCTTCGCCGCTGACCGCGCGCGCCGCCACTGCAACATTCCGCGCCGTTGGCCGACCAATACCGCGCGGGCCGCCGTCTGGTATACTCCGTCACCGTTCGACCGCCCGCTGCGTACAACAAAAGTCCTGAACAGAGTCACACTGTGAAGATAGTCATCACCATCATCATTACCATCGCCATCCTCGCCTCCCTCGCCGCCGGAGGCTATTGGTGGTACACCAAAAAGTCCGACCCCCAGGCCCAAGGCACCCCCGTTCGCGTCGAACCCGCACTCAGAGGCGAACTCATCGAAATCGTCAGCGCTCCCGGTATCATCCAGCCCGATCACAAAGTCTCCATCAGCGCCCGCGTCTCCGCCAGAATCGCCGAACTCCCCAAAAAAGAGTGCGACCCCGTCAAAAAGAACGACGTCCTCGTCGTCCTCGACAGCAAAGACCTCAAAGCCCAACTCGCCCAGGCCGAGGCCCGTAAGTCCGCCCAGGAAGCTCAAATCAAAGTCTCCGAAGCCAGAATCGAATCCGCCAAGGCCCAGATCGTCGCCAGCGAGGTCGACCTCGCCGACGCCCGACGCGACCTCGAACGACAGAAGAAACTCCTCGCATCCAGCGATGTCAGCCAGTCCACCGTCGATTCCGCTCAAGCCAAAGTCGATCGCCTCGTCGCCGGACTCGCCTCTGCCAAGGAAAGCCTCGAAGCCGACCGCAGAAACCTCCTCGTCATGCACCATAACCTCGAAGCCGCCGCCGCCGATATCTCCCGCGCCGAAGACAACCTCAGCTACGCCACCATCACCTCCCCCATCGACGGCGTCATCACCAAACTCAACGCCAAAGTCGGCGAAGTCGTCATGACCGGAACCATGAACAACGCCGGTACCGTCATCCTCGAAGTCGCAGACCTCTCCCAAATGCTCATGGTCGCCAAAGTCGACGAAACCTCCGTTGCTAACGTCCAGGTCGGGCAAACTGCCACCGTCCGAACACCCGCCTACCCCGACGAAATCTTCCTCGGTAAAGTCCGCACCGTCGCTCTCGCCCATACCGACGACCGCGACGGCACCAAGTACTACAAAGTCGAGATACTCCTCGATACCAACGGCAAACGCATCCAGTCCGGTCTCACCGCCGACGTCGATATCGAAACCAGACGCCACCAAAACGTCATCAAAATCCCCAGCCAGGCCGTCCTCGGACGATCCGTCGACTCCCTCCCCGTCGGCATCCGCGACCTCCCACTCGTCGACAAACGCAAAACCATGGCCCCCGTCGTCTACCGCTTCATCGACGACAAGGCCGTCGTCACCCCCGTCAAAATCGGCGCCAGCGATATCATGTACACCATCATCGAAGCCGGCCTCAATCCCAACGACCGCATCGTCGCAGGACCCTATAAGGTCCTCGAGTCCGTCCAACACGACCAGAAACTCCGCGAAGAAAAAGCCCCCTCAACCCAACCCGCTTCCCCTGTCGCGAACGCCTCCGCCAACTAAACCCCTCGAGTCCCCCTATGCCTACTGTCATCCGCCTCGACAAAATCACCAAGCTCTACCGAGTCGGCGTCGAAGAAATCCACGCCCTCGACGGCGTCGACCTCCACGTCGCCTCCAACGAATACGTCGCCGTTATGGGCACCAGCGGCTCCGGCAAATCCACCCTCATGAATATCCTCGGTTGCCTCGATCGACCCTCCTCAGGCTCCTACGAACTCGACGGACAACTCACCACCCGCATGAACGCCGCCGCACTCGCCCGCGTCCGCAACGAACGCATCGGGTTCGTCTTCCAGTCCTTCGAACTCATGCCCCGACTCACCGCCCTCAAAAACGTCGAACTCCCACTCATCTATGCCCGCGACGGCTGGTGGAACCGCGCAAAACGCGCAAAAGCCGCCCTCCAAACCGTCGGCCTCGCCGACCGAATGAAACACAAGCCCAATCAACTCTCCGGCGGACAAAAGCAACGCGTCGCTATCGCCCGCGCACTCGTCGCTAATCCCGCCATCCTCCTCGCCGATGAACCCACCGGTAACCTCGACTCCGCCACCAGCGAGGAAATCCTCGCCCTCTTCCAACAACTCCACCACAACGGCCAGACCATCATCATGGTCACCCACGAGGCCGATGTCGCTCGACATGCGAAACGCATCATCCGCATGAAAGATGGCCGCATCGTCTCCGACCTCCCCGTCGAACAAGACCTCCTCCACCACGCCTCGGCCCACGATCCCGACCTCATCCCCGCCGCCTCCTTCGCCCACAATGAGGTCCTCCCATGAGCCTCCTGCGACTACCCCTGGCCATCCTCCTTATCATCTACCAGAGCGCCTTCCTCGCCCTCGGTCAAATCTGGAACAACAAGGTCCGCTCCACACTCACCACCGTCGGCATCGTCATCGGCGTCGCCTCCGTTACCGCCGTCATCGCCGCCCTCACTGGACTCAAAACCAATATCCTCACCGAATTCGAAAACTTCGGCACCAACAAGGTCTTCATCTTCCCCAACTACCGCCTCGCTCGCTCCCATGCCGCCTGGCACCGCATCCGCTTCAAACCCGAACTCTTCGATGGCATGCTCGAACACTGCCCCTCCGTCGCCGCCTTCACTCGCATCACCGAACAGGGCAACCGCACCATCTCCTTCGCCGGTCACTCCGAGGAAAACGTCCGCATCGTCGGCATCGAGCCCGCCTGGCACAAAATCGAAAACCGCGCCGTCATCCAGGGACGACCCTTCTCTCTCATCGATAACGAACATTGCCGACCCGTCTGCCTCATCAATACCAAAGTCCAGGAAAAACTCGGCCTAGAAAAAGAGTGCGTCGGTCAGTCCATCATGATCGGCAACGTCCGCTACATGATCGTCGGACTCATCGAAGCTCGCGCCGAATCCTGGATGCTCGGCGAAGGCTCCTCCACTCTCGAAGTCTTCGCCCCCTTCCGAACACTCCGCCGCTCCAACCCCTACTCCGGTATGTACGTCATCGCCGCCTCCAAATCCCCCGACCTCGCCGATGACGCCAAGGCCGAAATCAACTTCTTCATGCGAAAACAACGCCGACTTCAACCCCATGAACCCAACAACTTCGGCGTCGATGCCATCGAACAGTACGTCCAGCAATTCAAAAGCGTCGCCAGCGCTATCACCATGGCCGCCGGAGGCGTCGTCGGTATCTCCCTCATCGTCGGCGGCGTCGGAATCATGAATATCATGCTCGTCAGCGTCTCCGAACGCACCCGCGAAATCGGCCTCCGAAAAGCCGTCGGCGCAAGACCCTCCGCTATCCTCCTTCAGTTCCTCGTCGAAGCCGTCGTGCTCTGCTGCTTCGGCGGTCTCATCGGCGTCGCCGCCGGTCAAGGCCTCACCACCGCCATGGCCTCCATACCCGCCGCACACCTCCAAAAAGCCTATATCCCCGGCTGGGCTATCGCCCTCTCCTTCGGCTTCGCCGCCGCCGTCGGACTCGTCTTCGGCATGTTCCCCGCTCTCAAGGCCGCCAGGCTCGACCCCATCGACGCCCTCCGACATGAATAACACCCCCTTCCTCTGGAGTCACAATGCTTCGCTCTAAACTCCCTCGCGTCCGACATCTCCTTTCAACAGCCGCCGCCTGCCTCCTCTGCTTCCTCGCTCCGGCCTGCAACGATAACTTCGGCGCCGGCGGCACTGGCGAATTCGTCGTCCCAACCCAAGACCTCCACACCGTCCGCAACACCCACATGCCCGATCTGGCCGCCAACCCGCCCACCACACGCCCCGCCTCACGACCCGCTACCCAACCACCCCCCGAAGTCACTCTCACCATCGAAGACGTCCGCCAGGCCGCACTCGCCAATAACCTGAACCTCAAGGTCGAACTCCTTAACCCCACCATCGCCAAAGAAGCCGTCTCCGAAGCCCAGGCCGCCTTCGAGTCCGTCTTCCACACCGACATCAACTACGCCAAAACCGACTCCCCCTCCGCCAGCAAACTCAATAGCACCCAGGATACCTCCCTCAACGCCACCACCGGCGTCAAAATACCCCTCCGTACCGGCGGAACCCTCGATTTCAACGTCCCCGTCAGTCGCTACGAAACCAATAACGAATTCTCCACCCTCAACCCCGCCTACTCCTCCGATCTCTCCGCCGCTATCTCCCAGCCCCTCCTCCGAAACGCCGGCAACGACGCCAATGCCCATGCCATCCGCGTCGCCTTCTACAACTCCCAGCAAACCAACGCCCGCACCAAACTCGAAGTCATTCGCCTCCTCGCCGAAGCCGACCGACTCTACTGGCGACTCTATGCCTCCCGCCGGGCCCTCATCGTCCGACAGAAAGAACACCAACTCGCCCTCGCCCAGCTCGAACGCGCCCAACGCCGCGTCGATGCACAACTCGCCGCCGTCGTCGAAGTCGTCCGCGCCGAATCCGGCGTCGCCGACTCCCTCGAAGCCGTCATCCGCTCCGAACTCGACGTCCGCGACCGGCAACGCGATCTCAAACGCGCACTCAATCGACCCGACCTCCCCATGGATTCCCCAACCATCCTCATCCCCGCCACAGAACCCAATGCCGTCTTCTACCAGCTCGATCCCCCTCGCCTCGTCCAAATCGCCCTCCGACAACGCATGGAAATGCTCGCCACAGAACTCCAACTCGCCCTCGATGCCGCCAATATAAACTACGCCAAAAACCAGATGCTCCCCCTCGTGCTCCTCCAATACCAGTACAACATCAACGGCCTCGGCCCCACCGCCTCCGATTCCTTCACCATGCTCCGCGAAAACGACTACGAAGACCACCGCCTCGGACTCTCCGTCCAGATCCCCATCGGCAATGAGGCCGTCCGCTCCCGACTCCGACGATCGCTCGCCTCACGCCTACAGTCCATTGCCACCAAAGAACAACAGGCCGCCACCATCCAACAGGAAGTCCTCAGCGCCGCAGACTCCCTCGAATCCAGCTGGCAACGCATCCTCGCCGCCAAAACCCGCGTCGCCGCCGCCACTCGAACCCTCCAGGCCGAAATCCAACAGTTCAACCAGGGCCTCCGCACCTCCAACGACGTCCTCGACGCCCAAACCCGACTTGCCAACGCCGCCCTCTCCGAGATTCAGGCCACCGCCGAATACCAGATCGCCCAAATCGACATCGCCTACGCCACCGGCACCGTCCTCGGGAAAACCAAAGTCCTCTGGCAACCCGCCCCCTCCCCTCAACCCTGACCAACACCCCAAAAATGCCAAAACCCCCACAACCATTTGACTCCCCCATCTTTCTGATATATCCTCTATTCACCATGAATCGCTCGTTCGCGGCTTTCGGCTTCTGGTTTACCGGTTACTTTTATCCGGACTGCCATGCCGCGTCCTGAGCTATTCTGCTAACAGCGAAACATAAAAGCCTCAGGACGCGATCCTGAGGCTTTTTTGTTTCCTCTTTCACGGAGTTGCCCATGCATCGCTATTGGTCTAGCGCACCTTACTTCGGAGGTCCATCATGGTCGTTGTAATGAAAGCCGGCTCGACTTCCCAGCAAATCGAGCATGTCATCCAATTGGTGCGCGAAATGGGTCTCAAAGATCACGTCATCCAGGGTACCGAACGTACCGTCGTCGCTGTCATCGGCGACGACCGCTACAAAGACCACTCCAAATTCGAGACCGTCGACGGCGTTGAAAAGGTCGTCCCCATCCTCGCCGCCTACAAAATGGCCTCCCGTGAAGTCAAAAAAGAACGCTCCATCATCCCCCTCGGCGGTGCCCTCGGCGGTTCCATCGGCGGCACCAAAATTGCTGTCATCGCCGGACCCTGCTCCGTCGAATCCGAAGCCCAAATCCTCCAAATCGCCCACGCCGTTAAAGCCGCCGGCGCTGTCGCTATGCGCGGCGGCGCCTTCAAACCCCGCACCAACCCCTACGCCTTCCAGGGCCTCGCAGAAGAAGGCCTCAAATACCTCGCCGAAGCTCGCGCCCAAACAGGTCTCGCCATCGTTACCGAAGTCATGTCCATCGATCAGATCGACCTCATCGTCCAATATGCCGACGTCCTCCAGATCGGTGCCCGGAACATGCAGAACTTCAACCTCCTCTCACAGGTTGGACAGCAGCCAAAACCCGTCCTCCTCAAACGCGGCCTCTCCGCCACCCTCGAAGAATTCCTTCTCGCTGCCGAATACATCATGGCAAAAGGCAACGACAACGTCATCCTTTGCGAACGCGGCATCCGCACCTTCGAAGACTACGTCCGCAACACCCTCCCGCTCGCCATCGTCCCAGAACTCCACCGACTCAGCCACCTCCCAGTTGTCGTCGACCCCTCCCATGGCACCGGCAAAAGCCACCTTGTCGACTGCATGTGCCGCGCCGCCATCGCCGCCGGCGCCGACGGCCTCATCGTCGAAGTCCACAACGACCCCGAGCACGCTATGACCGACGGCGCACAGTCCCTCAACCCCATTCAGTTCGCCCAAACCATGACTAACATCAAACGCATTGCCGCCGCCGTCGATCGCGAACTATAAACCCCCCGTGTTCTTCCACCCCAGCTGGCCCCAGCCATGCCTGGTCCTTATGCACCGATGACCACAATTGAGCGCGCTGCGATAAATGATATGACCACCAGCCGCATCGTTCTCTCTCGCGCCCTCTGCGATGCCCGCCAGCCGCCGATGCAGGCAATGCCCCACTGTCACACTCCGCCCCGACTCCATCATCTGCAGCTACTTCTCCCCCGATTCGCACGCCGTCGAGGACCTCGCCACGACCGTTTCCCGCCTCCCGGTACCCGGCCGAGGACCCCTCCCTACGCCCTCAGACGTTCCAGCAGGTACCCCAGCACCTTGTCCGTCCCGACTCGCTCCTGCTTCATCGAATCCCGGTCCCGTATCGTCACAGTCTGATCCTGGGCCGTCTGCCCGTCGATCGTCACGCAGAACGGCGTCCCCGCCTCGTCCTGCCTCCGATACCGCCTGCCCACCGCGCCCTTCTCGTCATAAAACACCGCAAAATGCCTCTGCAACTCCTTGTAGATCGCCATTGCACGCTCCGGCATCCCGTCCTTCTTCACTAGCGGGAATATCGCCGCCTTCACAGGTGCCAACCTCGGGTGCAGCCGCAGCACCGTCCGCGTCTCCATCACACCCTTTTCATTCGGCGCCTGATCCTCCGCATATGCCTCGCACAAGAATGCCAACAGCGACCGCGTCGCCCCCGCCGATGGCTCAATCACGTGCGGCAAATACCGCTCCTTTGTCTCATCATCAAAATACGTCAGGTCCTTTCCCGAAAATTGCTGATGCTGCCTCAAATCATAGTCGCCCCGATGCGCTATCCCCTCCAACTCGCCCCAACCCCACGGAAACAGGTACTCCACGTCGCTCGTCCCGCACGAGTAGTGCGACAACTCGTCCTTGTCATGCTCACGCAGCCGCAGGTTCGACCCCTTCAGACCCAAATCCTGATACCACTTGAACCGCGCGTCCCGCCACTTCCCATACCACTCCTGACTCGTCTCCGGCTTGCAGAAAAACTCGATCTCCATCTGCTCGAACTCCCGCGACCGGAAAATAAACTGCTTCGGCGTGATCTCATTCCTGAACGACTTGCCAATCTGTGCGATCCCAAACGGAATCTTGATCCGCGTCGAATCGCACACGTTCTTGAAATTCACAAATATCCCCTGCGCCGTCTCCGGCCTCAAATACACCTGCGCCGCGTCCTCCTCCACAGGGCCCACGAACGTCTTGAACATCAAATTGAACTTCCTCGCCTCCGTCAACTGACACTCGTGATGCTCCCCGGGATGCTTCGACGGCTTCCGCGGACACTCGCTTTCCATGATCTGGTCCGCCCGGAACCTCGCCTTGCAGCACTTGCAGTCAATCAGCGGATCCGTGAAATTCGACTCATGCCCTGACGCCTGCCACACCGTGCGGTGCATCAGAATCGCCGAATCCAAACCCACAATGTCCTCTCGCGTCGTCACATTGTCGTGCCACCACGCGCCCTTGATGTTCCGCAGCAATTCCACCCCCAGTGGCCCGTAATCCCACGTCCCCTTCAGTCCACCGTAAATCTCCGATCCTGCGAATATGTACCCCCGACGCTTGCACAGCGAAACCAGTCTCTCCATCACAGAATTGTCGGCCATGGTCTTGCTCCGAAAAACGAAATCGGCACCCGGTGTTCGACACTGCTCGCGCGGCCGTGGTCGCCGCATCCCATCGAGCCAGTGCCTGAGGCCAAGTGCCGCTTGTATGCAACCAAAGACAGACCGATCGGTCCGCCGCAAATTCCCGGGCCGCGATCAGGCGTTCGCGGCCGGTGTACCCGACCCCGTCTTCGCTCCGCCCGCCTTCACGGCGTTCAAACGTCTCGCCAACCGGCTACGCCGTCGCGAAGCCGTCTTCTTGTGAATGGTCCCTTTCGCCGCCACCTTGTCCAGAACCTTCGACGTCTTCCGCAATTCCAGCTCCGCCCTCGCCGCGTCACCCGACGCAAGGGCAACCGTGAACTGCTTCACCTGCGCCCGAATGTCGGCCTTCCGCGCACGATTCCGCGCGCGAGCCTTGATGTTCTGACGAATGCGTTTCTTGGCGGAAAGCGAATGAGCCACTTTGTTTACCTTTCTTCAATTCGGCTTCTAGTCGGCGAACCGCGGGTTCGCCTCACACGGTCTTCGCCAGCCCAAAGGAGCTGCGACGAAGGGCCAGAAATGATACCTTCAGGGCCCAAAAAGGCAAGCCCCGTATCTCTATTGTGCCACAACCTTCGCGTTGGCATACCCCGCATAAACCTCCGACACCTTCGCCTCCGTGGGGTCCCCGCCATGGAAATAGAGCCGGTATTTCAGGGTAATCGACTCCCCCTTCTTCAATGTGTGCTCGCCTTGCAGGAAAAACGCATTAGCCGCGAACAGGCCATAGTTCCTCACGTGCCAGTCGGTCGGATGCCGCCAGCTTGTCGGGTGATTCATAATTGCCACCCCGACCGTCTTCCCATTCACCTTCCCGTAGTCGTCCGCCCACACTGCCGACTGCTTCCGCTGTCGCTTATCATCCCGGATTGCCGGTTCGCCCTGATTGCCATCAGCATCGACCATCTTGCCCTGTCCTCGGCCGGTCTGAGTTTGTCGGTTGGCCTCGGGCGCGGTGATTCCTGTGGCTACGCGAACCGCCATTCCACCTTCCTTCGTCTTGCCGAGGTGAACGTCCGCATTGTCGGCCTTGAGCGTGATGACCCAGTCCATGATCACGTCCTGCCCGACGCTGTATACGCCAATATCCTGCGTCTCCAACAGATCCTCTCCCCACGCGTTCTCCGCGACAATTCCGCCGAACACCGGGCCGGAATACGTATTGATGATTCGCTTGTGTGTGATCGGCAGCTTGGCCCAGTAGTCCCTGCCATTGACCTCGCCGTGCGTGAACCACACGCCTGTGTGATGGGGGTGATCTCTATCCTCGCCCGCCTTGTCCTCCATCGGAAAAGCCCGAGTGATGGAGACGCCCTGAACCATCACGGGATAGAAGAACGGCTTCTTGAACTTGGCAAACTGAGGCCCAAAACAATAGCGCGTGATCTCGCTCGCCCCTGCCCTGATGGAGAGGAACCCGCCAGGGTCTTCCCTGACGCTGATGCCGGCGTCGGTTTCCGGGGGCTGGCCCTGACTGAGAACAAAAGTGCGCGACTTGCCGGCTTCAAGGAAAGGCACCATCCAGCCGACGTACGCATCCTGACTCGCTTTGACAACCTGACAAGGGACGGGTTTCTCGGTGTCGGCGTCGCGCAGCAGAAATGGAGGCGTCAGCTTATTCGCCGGAACCAGGTGCCAGGGCGTGATGAATCGCCGGTTCTGGTCGTGGGCGGGGATGGTGAGCCTGATGGCATTCTGTGCCAGGACCGGCGCGGTTGCGCAGGCGATGAACACGGCAAAGAGCATCCGCTCAAAGCAGCGGCCGAACCTCATGCGGCGAGTCTTGCGGGTCATGGTATTTCCTTTCCGGGCGTCTCCGTCCTAGCCCTGAAATCAGTACCTGAACAGAAACAGATCGTTGTCAGCGCCGTCTTCACTGGCAGAGCCTCGCTTCACTCTGTATGTTTAGCGGACCATGTCAGAAACCAACCTATCGGCCAAGTCGCAGAAATGGTACCAGGGACTCGATCGCTACTGCTGGATCGTGCTCATCATTGCCGCCTTGGGCTGGCTGTTCGATACGATGGACCAAAACCTCTACAACCTCGTGCGAAAACCATCCCTGACCGCGTTGATCACCCCCACGTTTTCCGAGCAGAGCATTCCTCAGGAGAAGCGAGACGCGGTCCGCAAAGACGCCGTTGCCAAATACCTCAAAGACAAGAACAAAATCGCAATCGAGCCGGCGGACGAGCCGGTGATTGCCGCCAATGTCCGTCGGGCGCTGATTGACGCCGAAGTTTCCCAGAAAGGGGGCTGGATCAACGCCATCTTCCTGATCGGATGGGCTCTGGGTGGATTCGGCTTCGGGATCATCGGGGACCGCCTGGGACGCGTCAAAACCATGGTCACCACGATCCTCATCTACGCGATCTTCACGGGCCTGAGCGGGTTGGCGCCCAACTGGTGGCTTTACGCGATCGCTCGCTTCCTCACGGCGCTGGGTGTCGGCGGCGAGTGGGCGGCAGGCGCTGCGCTCGTGGCGGAGGTCTTTCCACAGCGATCCCGCGCGATGGCGTTGGGGACTCTGCAGGCACTGTCCGCGGTAGGAAACATGATGGCCTGCGTCATTACCCTCATCATCGGGAACCTCGAAGAGTACTGGTACATTGCCTATTTCATCGGCTTCGCACCAGCCCTGCTGGTATTCTGGGTCCTCAAGAGCGTCAAGGAACCCGAAGCCTGGCACCAGGCCAAGGCCAAGGCCTCCCTCGACAAGGAAATGGGTGCGATCGGCGAACTGTTCACGAACGTCAAACTCCGCCGCAACACCCTTGTGGCTATTCTGCTCGCCACCGCCGGAGTCGGCGGCCTCTGGGGTATCGGGTTCTTCTCCACCGACATGATCATGGGAGAGCTCCGCAGCGCTTACGACTGGTCCGCGATGTCCCCCGAGCAGACCGCTGCCACGAACAGGTGGATCGGCCGCCAGAACAGCATCATGTTCTTCGTTCAGCAGGCCGGCGCCTTCATCGGCATTTACCTCTTCGCCGTCGTGGCCGAGCGATTGTCCCGGCGTGCGGCCTTCGGTCTCTGGTTCGTCATCGCCTGGGCGTCCGTCCTGGGCTACTTCTGGTTGATGGCCGGCTCGGGCAAGAACGCCTTCGCGCTGGGCCTGATCCTGGCTCCGATCCTCGGTTTCGGAACCCTCGGGCCGTTCTCCGGATTCACGGTCTATTTCCCCGAGCTCTTTCCCACTCGCCTGCGGGCAACCGGGTGCGGAATCGGATACAACGCGGCCCGCGTTTTCGCCGCACCCTGCGCATTGATGCTCGGAAACCTCTCAAAGTGGTATGCCGGTTACGGGTTCACCGGCAGCAGCGCGTTCGCAATGGCCGCCACCACGGTTTCGACCATTTACATTGTCGGGTTCATCGGTTTGGCAATCGCCCCGGAAACCAAGGGCAAGCCGTTGCCGGAGGACAAGGATTTTGAGGTCGGGTCCCGGCATTTCGAAGCGGCGGGGACCGAGGCGGAAACCAGATGAAATTCGGAATCTGCAATGAGCTGTTTGAGGGATGGGCGTGGGAAAAGGTTTGCGATTTTGCCCGTCACGCCGGCTACCACGGCATCGAAGTGGCCCCCTTCACCCTTGCCGAACGCGCCGAGGCGATTGACCCGACCCGGCGGCGAGAAATCCGCCAAGCCGCCGAGTCGCGCGGACTGCGGATCGTCGGGCTCCACTGGCTCCTGGTGAAACCTCCGGGGATGTACATCACGCACACGGACCCCGCAGTGCGAAAACAGACCGCCGACTACTTCGTGCAACTCGTGTTCCTCTGTGCCGACCTCGGGGGAACGGTCATGGTCATCGGCTCCCCGAAGCAACGCAATCGGCTCCCGGGCGTCAGCATCGCGCAGGCGTACGACTACGCCGTCGAGGTTCTCTCCCCGGCCGCTGATGCCGCCGGCAGGAACGGCGTCACTCTGGCCATCGAACCGCTCTCAGGCAAGGAAACCGACTTCCTCATGTGTGCCGCCGATGGGGTCGAACTGGTCCAGCGAATCAACCACCCGAACTTCCGCCTCCACCTCGATGTCAAGGCCATGTCCGCCGAGTACAAGCCCATCCCCCAGATCATCCGGGAATCCGCAAAATACCTGGCCCATTTTCACGTAAACGATCCGAATCTCCTGGGCCCGGGGATGGGTGAGGTGAAATACGAGCCGATCATTGCGGCCCTCCGGGATGTTGGGTATGACAGTTGGCTGTCGGTCGAGGCCTTTGATTTCAAAGCCGGCGCTGAGCGAATCGCGAGAGAAAGCGTGGAGTATCTAAGGCGGGTGACGGGACAGCGATAAGGGTCCGTCCCGCGGAACCCGGTGAGGTCGATCCATGGGAAAAGCAAGCGTTGATCCGGTGGAACTCAGGCGATTTGCGCAGGACTTGGTCAGGTTCAACAACGATCTACAGGGCCTGATGTCGGGGCTGCATTCGAAGATGGTCGCACTGGAGGGAACCTGGCGCGACCAGGAGCAACGGAAATTCGCCGAGGCGTTTGCGCAAACCACCAAGATGCTCGCGACATTTCTGGATGCCTCTCAGCAGCATGCGTCTTTTCTGGCAAAGAAGGCAAGCCTGATTGAGGACTATCTCAAGTCGAGATAGGGCACGATATGGCCACTGGCGCGCGAGTCGAAAACCTGGACGCGTTGCGGGCGTTTCGGACGGCCATGGTGAAGTTCGCCGAAGCCGCAAACGTCGCCCTCTGCGACGCGGAAGGGGAACTGCAGCGGACGCAGACCTGGCTGGAAACGGAGCAGGCGACGTACTGGGCGGCGCAAATCCGCAAGCGACAGGAGTTGGTGGCGCGGTGCAAGGAAGCCGTGCGCATGAAGACCGTGTTCAAGAATTCGGTAGGCGGGCGTGATTCGGCCGTGGATGAGCAGAAGGCGCTGGCGATCGCAATGAGGCAGCTTGAGGAAGCGACGGTCAAGCTCGGAAACGTCAAACAGTGGGCAAGGAAACTCGCCCGGGAGACGGCGTTGTACAAGGGCTCCGTGCAGCGATTCGCGACATCGGTGCAGAGCGGGATTCCGCTTGCCGTGAGCCAATTGGATCGCATGGTGGCAACGCTCGAACAGTATCTGGCGCTGATCGCGCCAACGGCCCCGTCTGTTGACATGGTGACCACCGATCAAGGACCCTCGATGGCGAGGGGCGAGGGAGTAACCCTCGATCAGGAACCGAACCAGACGCCGACCGTCGGCCAAGGACCGACCGGCGATGACCAGGCTCCAGGCGGAGGTGTGTGATGGGCGTCCACGAAGGCCGGGGCATGCTGAATAAGGCGATGAAGGAGCTGATGAGCCGCTGGAACGAGGCCACGGCGTCCTGGGATGACGTCAAGAGCAAAGAGTTTGAGGAGAAGCATCTGACGCCGCTGGCGATGGACCTGAAGATGGCCATGTCCGCGATGGACCACATGGCGGTTCTGCTGCAGCAGGTGTCGCGCGATTGCGAATAGCGGGGATGTGCCGTGGCGGGCCCGGCGATTGGTCGGCGGGTCAGGAGGCGTTTGGTGCGGGATCGTGAATCCACACGGTCTTCACATTGACGAACTCGCGGATTCCGGCCTCGGCCAATTCCCTGCCGTACCCGCTCCGTTTGACGCCGCCGAAGGGCAGTCTCGGGTCGGATTTGACGATGCCGTTGACGAACACGGAGCCGGCCTCGATTCGCGAGGCCAATTGTTCGGCCAGTGTGGTATTGGCCGTCCAGATGCTGGCTCCCAGGCCGAAGCGAGAACGGTTGGCCAATTCGACCATCTCATCGACTCCGCTGGCGGCAACAATCGCGGCAACGGGCCCGAAGGTCTCGTCATCGAAGACCGCCATTCCCGGCCGGACATCCGCCAGCACGGTGGGTTCGTAGTAGAAGCCATCGCGCTGGAGACGCCGCCCGCCGGTCCGCAGTTGTGCCCCCTGGGACAGGGATCGGGTGACCTGGCTGTGCAGCTCGTTGAGCAAGTCTTCCCTGGCCAGAGGACCGACGTCCGTTTGGCGATCCGTGGGGTCGCCAACCCGGAGTTTGCGCATTCGCGAGACGAATGCACGTTCGAACTCACCGGCGATCGCTTGATCCACGATGAAGCGTTTTGCCGCGATGCAACTCTGTCCGGAGTTGACGCATCGAGCGGTGACGGCATTGGCGGCGGCGGATTCGATGTCGGCGTCGGCGAGCACGATGAAGGGGTCGGACCCGCCCAGCTCCAGAACGCATTTCTTGATCGCCCGGCCGGCTCTGGCGGCGATCTTCCGCCCGGCTTGCTCGCTGCCGGTGAGCGAAACGGCTTGGATCGCGGAATGGTCAACAAGGTCTTCGGCGGCCGCTCCGATGATCAGCAGAGAGGTGAAGACTCCGGCGGGGAAACCGGCGTCCGCGAAGACTCGTTCGATGGCCAAGGCGCATCCCGGCACATTGGACGCGTGCTTCAGAAGTGCGACGTTTCCCGCCATGAGCGTCGGAGCCGCGAAACGAAACACCTGCCAGAAGGGAAAATTCCAGGGCATTATGGCGAGAATAGGACCCAGGGGATCGTATCGAATGTAGCTGCGCGTGGCATCGGAGGCGGCGTGCTGCTGCTTGATCCAGAGATAAGCATTTTCGGCGAAGAAATCGCATGCGTACGCGCACTTGTCGATCTCGGCCTCGGCTGCGACGATCGCTTTCCCCATCTCGGAGGTGATCAGTTCGGCGAATTCGGATCGGCGGGATCTCAGAATGCCGGCGGCGGCGCGCATCAAGCGGCTGCGCTTTTCGATCGTCTCGTATCGCCATGTTGCGTAAGCGGAATGAGCCATCTGGATTGCCCGTTCGACCTGCGCAGCGCTGTGATCCGGGTAGTCGTTGATGCAAACACCTGTTGCGGGGTTGATGGCTTTCATGGTAATCTGAATTTAGCACAGGCTGGATGTGCTGGGTATCGGAGGCGTGAAGAAACCCCCGCGGGCAGCCGATCATGGCAATACGGTTAAGTCGAGTCTTGGGGGTACGATAGTGGGCCGTCGGGCCGAGGCTTGCGAAGCGGCGACTGATGGCGCCGGGTCGGGACAGAAAGGGGTGTGCGTCATGGTCCGGTCAGCGCAGGGGTCCCCGCTGGTTGTCAATCCGCGGGTGGTGGTCGCTTTTGTGACGGCGGTTCGCGTCGTGATTCGCATGTTGTCAGGGCTGGAAGTGGCGATTGGGTCGGCGGCGGTCAAGGCCGACAACAGGACCCGCCACGAGGTATCGTGTGTCATCGGGTTGTCGGGGCCGATCACAGGACATGTCGTGGTCTCTTTTGAAAAGGAGACGGCCGGGATGCTTGCCAGTGCCTTCGCCGGCACCGTTGTGGGCGTCGACTCGCCGGCGTTCCCCGGCACCATGGGAGAAGTGGCGAGCCAGGTGGCGCAGACCGCCAAGACGGATCTGGGGGAGGCGATTGAGATTGCGGAGCCGAGGATCGTCCTGGGGAAAGGGGCGCCGATCACCCAAAATCCGGGGGGTCCGAGCCTGATCGTCCCCTGCGAAACGGTGGCAGGGGAGTTTGCGGTGGAGGTGAATTTTGTCGCAGCCGCCGAACTGTAGCCTGCGGGATGAGAACAGGGTTGGCGGGGAATCGAAGGTAGTGAACGGCACCGAGAAGATGAGACCTCGCCGCTAGCGAGGCTCGCTGGTGTGACGGACTGAGAGCGTATGGCGGCGATCCGGGGAGAGGGTGACCGCGTTGGGCCCGATGTTGGCGGACTCAATGCAGAGCATGTCGGGCCACTCGTCGTCCCCGAAATCAGGCATGGCTTTGGCCTTGGCAATCCAGGGGTTCCAGACGACGGTTGTCTCCGAGCCGGCCTTTTCGATCACGATTCTCCTCGCGAAAACGGGATCCTCGATGCAGCATGTCTGGCGCGAATCGAAATAGGCGCGGTCAGTCTCCGCGGCGATGGAGATCGGGTCTTCGCTTTCGACGGTGTGTTCCGCCTTGCCGGTTCTGTCGAGATAAGCGGCGTTGGCCAGACCGCTGATGGAGACGCGTCGGACATCACCAACGGAGAAATAGGTGTGGAGGGCTTCTTCAAAGACGATCGGCTTCGCTGAAGTGTTCAGGACCTCCAGTGCCAGATCGAGCGACGGCCCAATGGTCACTCGATAATTCGCCGAAAACGAAACGGGCCATAGAGCGCGTGTTGCGTCGGTGGGTCCGAGGCGGAAACTGATCGTGACGGACTTGTCGGGCAGTTGCGAGGTCGACTCGACAGTCCACGTCTGCAGGCGGGCAAATCCGTGCATTGGAGCGGATGGGTCATCGGCGCGTGGTCCGAACCACGGAAAGCAGATGGGGACTCCCCCGCGGATGGGCTTGGCAGGGTCAAAGTGGCTTTTGTCACTCATGAAAAGGAGGGGCTTCTGGCCGACGGGGCGATAGTGGGTAACATGGGCGCCGTGCAGGTAGATGGTGGCCTCGGCGTGGGGAGTAATGACAGCGGCTCGGACGAGGCCATTGGGGCCTTGTTCAAACGTGAGCGTATTAAGAATACAGAGGCCTTGCAGGTCCGAGAGTTGCTGGGCCATGGTGCGTATCGTAGCGAAAAGACCTGGGGGGAGGAAGTGACGTGCCGCGATTCGAGCACCCAGATACTATCCGCGCGGCGGATATCGGACATAGAATGCAAGCGAACATGAGATCATGCGAACTGATTCTATTGGCGCTGGTATTGGGATGTGGCGGTCCGCTGGACGAACCGGCGACGCCGATTCCCAAACGCGTTCTCCTTGTGACGGTGGACGGGCTTCGGCCGGACGTGGCCCTGCGGGCGGAGATGCCGAACCTGCGATCCCTGATGAGGACCGGTTGCTTCACGTTTTACGCATTGACGGTTGACCCGTCGATGACACTGCCGGCGCACGTCAGCATGCTGACCGGGCTGAAGCCTGAGCGACATTCAGTCTGGACTGATCTGGACAGCCCGGATGAGCCGATCGTGTACCCGAGCGCAACGACGCTTTTCGAGGCGGCGAAGAAGGCGGGGTATACGACGGCGATGGCCGCCGGAAAACCGAAGTTTGCCGCGTTAGCGAAACCGGGTTCGCTCGACGGGTCCTACGTTCCAGAGGTTTATGCGCAGGACCGCCAGGTCGCGGAACAAATGGCGGCGATGATCCGGCAGAGTCAGCCTGCGGTCATGTTCATGCATCTGGCGGGGGTCGACGCGGCCGGACACGGCAGCGGCTGGGGCTCGGAAGACCAGTTGACCGCGGCAAGCGAGGCCGACGCGGCACTGGGACTGGTGCTGACGACGTTGCGTGAGCAGAATCTGATGGATTCGACGGTAGTTGTGCTGACGTCAGACCATGGGGGATCGGGGTGGTCGCACTGGTATCAGGATCATCGGCATTCGCAGGTTCCCTGGATCGTCTGCGGGCCGAGGGTCAAGAAGAATCTGGACCTGACGCGGTATCGCGAATTGACGGTGAACGTCTGCGACACGTTCCCAACGGTCTGCTATCTGCTGAAGATTCCGATAGAGAGCGGACTGGACGGCAGGCCGGTGCTGCAGATCATCGACCGGGAGGAAGTGCGCGACGCGGGAGCGCGGTAGGCAGGCGATCAGCCGGCGGAGTCATCAGGGAGGTTTTTGGATTTGGTGGCTTCGATGACGAGGGCTGCGAGGATGGCAATGCCGCCCACGACGGTGCCGATCCCCGGGGTTTCGCCGACATAGAGATAGACCCAGAGGGGATTGAGGACGGGTTCAAAGAGGATCAGGAGGGCGGCATCCACGGGGCTGACGCGGCGCAGAGCAAGTTGGAAGAGGACGTATGGAAGGGCGAGTTGGAACGCGCCGGTTGCGCCGACGATGGCTAACTGCCATGGGCGAGCGGGCAGCACGCCGAAGTGGAGGCAGAAGGGAAAAAGGAGGAGGGCGGCGCCGAGGTTGTTGTAGAAGACGATGAGGAACGGATTGGCGCGGCCGTGACAGCGGCGATCGACCTGGCTCAATACCAGCGGCAAGGCGCCAAAAGCAACGCCGGAGAGCAGCCCGAGGGCGGGTCCGCGGACATCCTGCCCGACGCGGTCGACTCCGAGCATGATGCCCACGCCCAGAACGGCCATCGCGATAGCCAGGAGTGTTCGGCCGTCGATGCGTTTGCGCATGAACAACCAGGCGAACATCGCGCAGAATGCCGGAGAGGTGTATTGAAGGAGGATTCCAGATGCCGCGGTGCCCAGGGTCATGGCGGCGATGAAAGGCGTGACGACCAGCGTATAGACCACCGCGCTGAACGCCATCCACCGGATCGGGGGATGGCTGCCGGTGCTGAAGCATGCGAAGACGGCCATGGGGATGGCGGCGGCAACGCAGCGGTAGAACGCGAACGCCAGCGGGTTCATCCGAGCGGTTTTGACGGACAAGCCCGCGAGGCTCCAGAGCACGGAGACCGCAATTAACATGATGACGCCAACGGACCTGGTGCCGGGAGAAAGGGCGACAGAAGGGTGCTCGCGATGCGGCTGGCTGCACATGGAAGTGCGGGTGATAACGTTGGCACGAGGTGGAATCAAGCTGGACGCCGAGCTGAATGGGCCGGGCCGCCACCGGAATTGACGCGTTTGGCCTTGCCGACCTCGGCTGGGATTGCGACCATGCTGTTGCGCGGGCGGCCCGCCAGGGTCCTGTGTCATGGCCGGTTCCACGCGACTTCTCAGTGGAGGCATGAAGATGAGCGATGACGTGGAAAGAAGGTGGCGTGGGCGAGTGGTGGTCGTCATTGTCTGCTGGGCGTTGGGTCAATGCGTTCTGGGGGAGGAATACCATGCGAAGCCGTATGAGGGCGCCGACGTTTATTCGGACACGTGGGTCGCCACAGATGGTGTGGGCCGGATTCTGCCCGGGTTTGCCGAGTGCGGGCCGGTGAAGAAGGAGAAGTGGGTGGGCATCTTCTATTGGACGTGGCACACACAGAGAGGCGGTCCCAACGACAATAGCCGCATCCTTGCCGCGGCGAAGGATGGAAACGTGGCTTGGCCGGCCAACGCCGCGCCTCATCATTGGGGAGAGCCGGAACTGGGCTACTACCTGATGACGGATCCTTTTGTGATCCGCAAGCACGCCAGCATGCTGACCGACGCGGGGGTGGACGTCATTTTTTTCGACACCACGAATCCTCCGTTCACTTGGAAAGAGGAATACGAGGCGCTGTGCCGGGAATACACGGCGATGCGGGCGGAAGGCAACCGTACACCCGCGATCGCGTTCATCGCGCCGTTTGGTGACCCGCGCCCGGTGACGGACCGGCTGTGGCGGGACCTTTATCAGCCCGGTTTGTGGAAGGACCTGTGGTTCATATGGGAGGGACGGCCGCTGCTTCTGGCGGATCCGCAGTTCATCAGAGACCGGACCGTGCGGCAGTTCTTCACCTATCGCCGGCCGATGCCGGATTACTGGATGGGACCGAGCGGGCCCGACCAATGGAGCTGGCTGGAAGTCCATCCGCAACACGTTTTTCGTGACCGAGCCGGTCTGGCGGAGCAGATGAGCGTTGGGGTGGCGCAGAACGCATTGCGTAACACTCCGGGACCGGCGCCCATGAGCCACAAGGCCGGCGCCATGGGTCGCAGCTGGCACAACGGCGAAATGGACTCGCGCGAAGGGGCGGTGAATTGGGGACTGAACTTCGACGAGCAGTGGAAGCGGGCCATGGAGGTTAATCCGAAATTTGTCTTCGTGACCGGATGGAATGAGTGGATTGCCGGCCGGTACACCGAGTGGAGCAAGTACCGCGACACCGACTGCTATCACCGCGGCGGCTTGTTTGTCGATCAATACACCCAGGAATACAGCCGCGATTGCGAGCCAATGCGCGGCGGACATGGCGACAACTACTACTATCAGCTAGCCGGTTGGGTTCGGCGATTCAAGGGCGTCCGGCCGCAGGTCAAAGCCGCCGGCGCCAGTCGTATTGCGGTTGACGGCAATTTCGACGACTGGAGCGGCGTCAAGCCGGAGTATCGCGACACTATTGGCGATACCACGCATCGCGATCACCGGGGATACGGGCAGTTGGTGTATCGGAACACGACGGGCCGCAACGACATTGTGATGGCAAAGGCGGCTTTCGACGATGCCCGGGTTTACTTCTTCATCCAGACGATCAACAAGATCACGCCTCGCACCGATCGGAACTGGATGCTTCTTTACGTTGACGCCGATCAGAGCGGTCGGACCGGCTGGCTGGGCTACGATTACCTGGCGAACCTGGAAGTGCCCGGCGACGCGGTAACCACCGTCAAGGCATGGCGCCAGGAATCATGGCAAACGGTCGGCCTTGCGGAGTATCGCGTGAATGGCAATGGCATGGAGATCGCCATCGCCCGCTCGATGATCGGGCAGACGGGAGCTCCGCCGGCGTTTGACTTTCACTTTGCCGACAACATCCAGCGTCTGGACGACCCGGCGGAGTTTGGCACGAACGGCGACAGCGCGCCCAATCGACGGTGGAATTGGCGATTCGAAGTGGAGGGCCCCGCCGGCCGCTCCTCGAATTGACCCGGCGACCGGTCCGCAAACACAGCCGACCTTCGCCCGGTTTGCGAGCCGGAAGCTCGACGAGCCAATGGCGTTCGGGTATTCTGGCCGAGCAGGAAACCCTATCTTGATGAGCACAAAACCAATGAACCACAGCGAAAACCAAACCGGTCGGGACTTGCCGTCGCGTCGCAGTTTCGTCAGCAACGCGGGGCGTTTTGTAGCGGCATCGGCCCTAGCGGGGGTTGCCATTCCCGGCGTCCATGCCGCTGCCGATGAGACCATTCACCTGGCGCTGATTGGATGCGGCGGCCGGGGAACGGGCGCCGTGGCCAATGCTATGTCAGCGGGGGGCCTGGTGATCGACGACGACGGAGACACGAAGCGGGCCATTGAATCGGGGGCGGGCGGGCCGATGAAGCTGGTCGCGATGGCCGATCTGCGCCAAGACCGGATTGACCGCTCGCACAGCGCGCTGAGCCGGCTGTTGCGCGACCGGGTCGACGTCCCGAAAGAACGGCAGTTTGTCGGTTTCGACGCATATCGACACGCGATCGACTGCCTGCGCCCGGGCGACGTTGCCATGCTCACGACGCATGCCGCCTTTCGACCGCCCCATCTGGAGTACGCGGTGCAGAAGGGGATTCACGTCTTCATGGAGAAGGAGTTCGCGGCTGATCCGGGCGGCATCAAACGCATCCTCCGGGCAGGTGAGGCCGCCGAGAAGAAGAACCTCAAGATCGCGGCGGGGCTCATGTGCCGGCATTCGTCGTCGAGACAGGCTTTGATCCAGAAGATACGCGACGGCGCCATGGGGGAAGTTCAGCTGATTCGTGCGTACCGGATGGATCCGGGCTATTTCATGGGTCCATTCGCGCGAAACCAGAATGAATTGATGTGGCAGCTGAGTCCGGGGCATCCGTATCAGTTTTTGTGGGCGTCGGGTGGGATCTTCATCGAGTTGATGATCCACCAGATCGACGAGTGTTTCTGGATCAAGGATGCCTGGCCGGTATCGGCGCACGGGGTGGGCGGTCGGTATGCCGGCAGCGGCGACTGCAGTCAGAACCTCGACACGTATTCCGTTGAGTACACGTTCCCGGATGGCACGAAGGCGGCGGTGACGGGGCGCTACATTCCGAATTGTCACAACGATTTCTCCACGTTTGTACACGGGACCAAGTGCGCCGCCAAGTTCTCAGGCGACGTCCATGCTCCGACATCGTGGCTGTACAAGGATCAGCGAATCGACCAGGCCAATATTGCCTGGAAGCCGGCGAAGGAAACGGTGAATCCCTGGCAGGCGGAATGGGACGCGCTCCTGAGCGCGATACGCCAGAACCGGCCGCACAACGAGGCGCGACGAGCGGCGTTGTCAAACCTCGGCGCTATCATGGGACGGGCGGCAGTACACTCCGGGAAGATCATCACATGGGATCAGGCGATGGCGTCCGACTTCCAGTTCTGCGCGAATGTCGACGCTCTCAACGAGAACAGCCCCGCGCCCGTGCAGGCCGACGCACAAGGCCGATACCCCGCCCCCATTCCCGGAAAGACCGTGGAGGTGTAGAACCTTCGATCGGCTTGCCACTGCGATTCGGCGGGGCGTCCGTTCCCGGCGGAATGGGAGCATCGCAGGGTGGAAATCCCGATGTCCCCGATAGCCGGCTCACATCGCTCCGAGCCTGTAGAACCGCGTCGCGTTGTCATGGAAGAGCTTCTGCTGTTCCGCTTCGCTGCGGACGCCGACGATCTGTTTCAACGCTGCAACCCACTGAGCCAGCGTTGCGACGCGGGTGCAGACGGGCCAATCCCCCCCGAACATCACACGATCCGGACCAAAGCCGTCCAGGCAATGATTCACGATTGGGGCCAGGTCGGCGGCGGACCAGTGGTCCTTTGGCGCACTGGCCACAATCCCGGATATCTTGCAGACGACGTTCTGTCGCTTCGCCAGTGTCGCCAGATCGCGGCGCCATCGCTCGCGGGCATCCGCCTGGTCTCTGGCCTGGGACGTGAACCACTTCACATCCGCGTTGCCACAGTGATCAAGAATGAATCTTGTGGCGGGGCATGCATCGACGAGTGAGGTGGCAAGTGGGAGCAGTTGCGGTGAGTGGCAGAGGTCGAAGCTCATTCCGAGATCGCCCAGGAGTGTGACGCCTCGCCGGAACGCCGGATCCTCAAACATCGCGGGGCTAGCCACGATCGAGCGAACGCCCTTGATATGCGGATTGTCTCGGAACCGAGTGATGAATTGGCGGAAATCGTCCGCCGCCGGGTTTCCCCCGATCACCGCCGCCGCCATCGGCGTGTTGCCTTTTCGGCAAATGTCCAGAACGTATTCCGCCTCGGCCAGCTTGCAGTCAGGGGCGACATCCACCTCCATGTAGACCGATCGGACGATGTTCAGGCCCTTTGCCGCAGCCAGGTAATCCGCCATGACATGGCTCCGCCGCAGGGACTGGTCGGCGGACTGCAGCCACGGCAACCGCAGCTTCTGAAGATCCCACAAGTGTTGGTGTGTATCGACGATGGGGTTGACGGGCTCGGGTCGCTTGTCGGCGGCGTGCGCCGAACCAATGCATGCTGCCACAATACCCAGTTGGCTAAGGAATTGTCGGCGAGTGGTTGGGGAAGATGACGGCAAATGCAGGCTTCTCATAGTGGCCCTGCCTCGAAGGTCTCGCGATGGCGGGCGGCATTTCGCATCTTCACCGCATGCCTGAAGCGGGAGAACTGCCACACGGAATCGCCGCGTTGCTAGACGATTTCCAGGATCTTGAATTCCATGGTTCCGCGCGGCGCCTTTACGCGAATCGTATCGCCGACGCGGGCCTTCATAAGCGCTTCGCCCATGGGACTGTTCACGGAGACGGGCAGGATGTCGGAGTCAGCGGAGGGAGGCTGGGCTTCGCCGACGATGCGAACAAGCTGTTCGGTGTCATCGGAGAGGTCGAGCAACTTGACCGTGTGCCCCAGAAATACCATGTCGTCTGGCACGTGTTCGTTGGATACGACCGCAATGCTCTGAAGCTTGGCTTCGAGTTCGGCGATCTGACGCTGGATATTGCGGTTCTCTTCCTTGGCGAAGTGGTATTCCGCGTTCTCGGAAAGGTCGCCGAGCGAGGCGGCCTTGCGGATTCGTTCCTGAACATCCACCTGGGCCTTGTATAGTTCTTCGCGGCGTTTCTCAAGAGCGGCCTTTTCTTGCGCACTGACCATCTGCATGATGCGACACTCCGTCACTAAAGGAGTCCCTAAAAGCACAACCACCGCGCGAATGGCGCGGTGGGGCCTCACGACCGAAGGCGATTATACTGCGCCGCGGTTGATGTGTGCCATGCGGGCAACCGAAAAAGTGCTCATTTCGTCAAATGGGTTTCGTCCACACAATCGGGCCGGCAGGCGACGCGGATCGCAACCACGTGGCTGGTGCTCGACACGATGACCCTGCTCCGTTACCTTCCCCGCATGATCGAGAAGTCCTTTCTTGTCCAGAAATTCGCCAAGCTGCGAGTGGGCAAGATCCATATTATCGGCTACAGCGTTGCCGGCGAGGAAACGGTCGTTCAGGTGCCTGAGTTAGACGTCTGTTTTGACATTGGACGGGCACCCTATTTCGCCCTTACGAGCAACATTCTCTGTATTTCGCACGGCCACATGGACCACATGGCGGGGCTGGCCTATTACCTGTCCCAGCGGCATTTTCAGGGGATGAAGCCCGGTACCGTGCTGGTGCCTGCGGAACTGGAGCGGCCGATCGATGCGATGCTGAAATGCTGGCGGGACGTGGAAAGGCAGGGCACGCCGTACAAGCTGGTCGCAATGGCCGGTGGGCGGGATCATGTGGTTCGCAAGGACTTTCTGATCCGCGGCCTGGAAACCCATCACGGAGGAACGAGCCTGGGCTATGCCCTGGTGAGCGTGCGTGAGAAGCTGAAGCCCGAGTATATGAACGTGCCTGGGCCGGAGTTGGCGTCGCTTCGAAAACAGGGCGTTGCGATCCAGTACCGGATCGAGGTTCCGCTTGTGGCATTTCTGGGCGATACGACGGCGGGCCGGGTCTTCGATCTGCCGGACGTGCAGAATGCCGAGGTGCTCATCACGGAGTGCACGTTCTTTGACCCCACCCATCGGCAGCGGGCGAAGGTAGGCAAACATCTGCATGTCGAGCAGCTCGTGGAGATCCTCCCCCGGCTGAACAATCAGCAGATCATCCTGATTCACGTCTCCCGCCGAACCGGACTGCGGCGGGCCAAAAGCGCGATCCGCAAACGCATCGGGGATGAGGGAATGGAGCGGATTCATTTCCTCATGGACATTCAGGACGCGACTCCCGCAGGTGACATCGAGGCAGCGGGGCCCCCGGCCACGGATGCTTGCGAATGACCAGAAACGACCCCTCACCGGGCGGCACTGGTTTCCCGTGCGTCCGGCGTTGCGGGGGATGGCACGGCTCCATCGCCGGCGCCGGCGTCCGCGGGTTCCCGTCGCCGGAAACGGAAATGCTCCAGCAGAGACCAGATGGTGAGGTTTATCGGAATTGCCAGAATGAGTCCGGGAACGCCAAATATCTTGCCCCACAGAATGACCGTGAAGAGCGTGATTGCCGGTGGGATGTTCACGGCGCCGCGCATGATTTGCGGAAGGATGATGTACGCCTCGAAGGCCTGCACGATCGCGCAGACAATCAGAACTCCCAAGGCCATGCTCGCGCTCTGCGTGGCGGCGGCGAAGACGACCGCAATGACGCAGGCAACGGCGGGGCCGACCGTGGGAACGACTTCGGCAAAACCAGCCAGCAGTGCAAGCGGGATGGCAAAGTCCATCCCGATTGATGTGAAGCCGATGGACGTGGCGGTGAACACCACACACATGCCGGTGAGCGTGCCGATCACCCAGCGACGAAACCGAAGAGCCAGATCGGCAAGCACCTCTTCCATGATCGGTCGGAGTTCAGGCGACAGCACTCTCAATCCCGGACGCAGCAGGTGCCTGGGGTTTTCGCCAAGCAGGAAAATCGAACCGATGACGGCGAAAGTCAGTGACACAAGAATGCCCAAGAGCACGTCAGCCGAGCGCGAGAACAGCTGTTGCCCCCCTTGGCCGACGAGGAAACTGCCCAATCCCTCCAGAATGCGCTCGACCTTCGGGGGCTCTGAGAGGCCCAGATTGGCGCCCCACGTGGTCAGTGCACTGTCCAGTTTCTGCTTGGTGGCGGGCCAATCGGCTATGGCGCGCGAAATCGGGGCATGCAACGGCCATGCGAGGGAGAAGCCCACTGCCCCGACAACGGCCAGGAGAGTAAGGGCGGCGACAGCAACACCGACAGCGCGCGGACCGGGAATGCGGATGACGACCGGATAGAGGGTGGAGGCAATGATACACGCCGCAAGCACCCCGAGGGCGATCGTGCTCAGCGGGGTGAAGAAATAGAGGGCCAGCACCAGCAGGATGACCCAGGCAAGGGGCGCCACCCAGACAGGGCGTGGATCACGTTGCTGACCATGGCGGGGTTGGGATCTCTGGCTCATGTGTGCAGAATAAAGGCGCGAGCGCAAAAAGGGAAAACCCTCGCATCAGGCATGGAGGACGTTCAGCATTTCCAGAATACAAGCCGACGCAACCAGGATCGTACTGCGCTCCATGCGGTGAGCAGGCGAATACGAAGCTCCAGCCGCTGCATGGCGGTATCGCTCGGACCAACATGCTGAGCATAGCGAAGCCAGGCGGTCGCCTTCGGATAATCGCCCCGTTGCTGATAGGCCAGAGCCAGATTGTACATGGGGATCGTCTGCGTCGGATCGATCTGCATCGCCTGCTGGCTGGCCGCAAGGCCCTGTTCAAACTGCCGGCTCATGAAAAAGGCGACCGCGAGGTTCTGCCACGCGGAGGCATTCCCCGGCTCAATCGCCACCAGTCGGCGGAGGCACGTGGCGGCCTGCCGGGTCTGGGAACAGTCCATCAACAGGTTTGCCAAGTCGATCAGAATCCGGGGATCATCGTGGTTCAGCCTGAGTTCTGATCGCAGATGCCGCCTTGCCCGGATGATATCTCGCTCGCGAATGCAGATCTCGGCCAAGCCAATATGGATCCCGGGGTACCGGGAATCCAGAGCCAAGGCCTTGTTCAGGGCATTCCGGGCGGCTGCCGAGCGGCCGCAATGCAGGAGCCAGCGGCTATGATAGAGGTGCGCGGCCGGGTGATGAGGCGCCAATTCGATCGCTCGACGGAGCTTCTCACCGGCCTCGTCGGTTCGGCCCATCTCCAGGAGTAGACTCCCCAGATCAAGCAACGTCGGCAGGTCTCCTGGCGACGACCGCAATTCCTGCAGGTAGTGTTGCCGAGCCTTCTCGTACTGGCCTTTGGCGCGAAGTGTGGAGGCGATCTGCAGGTGGACTCGCGGATACCCCTCATCCAGATCAAGCGCCTTCTGCCAGCAGTAAATCGCCTTGTCATAAAGCCCGCGAGCGTTCAGGCTTTGAGCGATATTCGCATAGCATTCGGGACACTCGTCCTTGTATTGGCGGGCAAGGTAAAACATCTCCTCCGCCTTTTCATGCTCACCCAACTCGGTGAAGGCAATGATGCGAGCGCAGTAACAGGGCTCGAAAGACGGATCGAGTTCCTCGATGTGGGCAAAGGACGCGATGGCCTGCCTGAAACGACCCAACCTGACCATGTCCATGCCCAGCCGATAGGTGCATTCGAGGTCGTCGGGTTCAATTTCCAGACTGCGCCGATAAGCTGCGATTGCCTCCTCGTATCGCTGCAGTTCATCCAGCGTCAGGCCAAGATTGAAGTGCCATGCCGCATTGTAAGGATCAATCGCGATCGCGGCGCGCAACTCTCCCAAGGCCTCTTGCCACTTGCGTTGTGAAAAGAGTTCCTGCGCACGTTCAATGCGGTGCTCAGCTTCGTTCCAGTCGCTCATCGTTGTATAAGAAGACAACAGAGACTGGGCAGACCCAGGCGCAACTTGGGTATTAAAGCCTGCAAATCGGCGCGCTGCAAGGCAAAAAGGGACATTTCGATCTTGCTCACATCCGGAACGGTTCGGTCACGGGTCCGGGCTGCCTCGGTTCGCGGGAAAGGTGCCTGGTACCACCTCGTGTCAGGCAACAACCGGGCGAGGCGGCTTCCGACGGCGTTCCGGGGCTCGTCAGCGATTTCAGACTAAAAAAAACCAGAATCGTGGCGGGGTTAGGCTTCACGCGCACTGCGAAACAGGGTAATTTCGGTGGAAGATGGCAACGTTCGGCGACTCGCGGTGTCTGAGACTGTGTTCGGTGGCGCGGGCCATCGGTGGTTCTTGGGCGTGGCTGGAAGGACTGTGCAGGCCGAAAGGGCGAGGGGGCCGCAGGGGTGATTTCACCCTGCAGAGACAGGTGGCCCGCATAGGCCGACGTGCGGACAATGCAGGGATCGTGTGATTGGCAGGCGATGGATTAGATCGGTGGCGCTTGTAGCGGCAATCGCGATTGCCGTCCCGCGCTGGCTTGCCGCGCAGGACCCGCCGCCCACGACGCCTGCGGGGTCTCCCGAGGCCGCGGCCAAGAAAGACCTCGAACAGCAGCAGCAGATTCTGAACGACGCGGGATCAACGCCTCAACAGCGGGAAGAGGCCGCCAGACGCCTGGTTTCACGGTCCAGCAAGGAGGCCGACGAAATACTGCTTCGACTGCTGACGAACTTCAGCCACCAGCAGGGCCAGCTTGCAGTTGCCCGTGCGCTGGCCTTCAGCAGCGATCCGAATGACTCCTTCATCACGCCTCTGGCGAACCTGCTCGGCACTGATCGCGATCTGACCGCCGCTGCCGCCGCCGCCTTGGCGGGGTACAAGACCAACGAGTTGGCCAGACAGAAGCTGACGGCCTACGTCAACAACCTCAGCCAGACGGTTGCGCTTCGCGTCGGAGCCATCCGTGCAATGGGAAGACTTGTGGACAAACGGACGGCGGGCACGCTGATTGCCATCATCAACCGCGAAAACGAGAACGCACTGGTCCGCGATGCGGCGGCCGACGCGCTGATTGAGATGACGGGCTTGTCGCGTTTCGGGCGCGATGTCCAGCAGTGGAACCAGTGGTGGCAGACCAGCCGATCCAAGACCGATGCGGACTGGTCAACCGATCTGCTGAACAAAAACGCGGTCCGGGCAAACGAACTGCATAACCAGTTGCAGAAAGACCAGCGATTCATCGCCAAGATCATTCGCGATCAGTACAACGACAAGAATGTGGCCGATGCCGAACGCGAGAGAGTGCTGATCGGGCACATGCAGAGCGACTCCGAGGGCGCGCGCCTTGCGGCCGTCCAGGTGGTCTATGAGGAGGCTACGCAGTTCGGTGGCGCCAGGATATCGGCGGCCGTGCTGGCCTCGCTGCGCGCCATGGTGGGCGACAGCTCCGCGGAAGTGCGAGTGCGCGTCGCCAGGACCCTCAGCACGGCCAACGACCCGGGAGCCGTCGATGCGCTTCTGGCCCAGCTCTCGCAGGAGAAGGAACCGGATGTCCAGGCCGCGATCCTGCAGGCCCTGGGGCCTTCGCGAGACCTGCGCGCGGTCGAGCCGCTGCTTGCGCGCCTCAATGACCCGAGTTTCAGTGTGGCTAAAGCGGCTGCGGATGCCTTGCGCGACCTTGCCGGGACCCTTCGCGAAGAGAAGAACGCGACCATCGCAGCGCAGGTGGCCAACCGGCTCCGACAGCGGCTTGGCGGCACAGAAACCGTCCTGGCGGCGCGGCTGCGAGAGAGCATCGTCGAGGCCATGGCAAGGCTCGGCCACCGAAGCAGCCTGCCCGTCTTCTATGAACTGCTGGCGCCGGGTCAGGAGGCGACCCGAGTCCGCATCTTCGCGCTGCGCGGTCTGGGGCTCATCGCCGACCACGGGTCCGCGAACATGATCGTCAACACCCTCAACGACCGGAATAGCCCGCCAGGAGAGAGACTCGCTGCCGCCGAAGCGCTGCTCACGACCGCCACCTACGAGAATGCCAAGGGAATCGCCTCTCATCTGTCGGAACAGTCTGAACGGGATCCGGATGTGCGAGCCGCCGTCTGGAAGGTCATCGCGTCGCTGCTGGAGAAAGCCAGCGCGAACGAGGTCTTGGTCTGGGCTGAGCAGTTCAGACAGGAGGGCGACACAGAGGCCGCGCTGAACCGCCGCGTCACGGCCTTGGCCATCGCCGAAAAGAAACTGATGAATGAGGGGAACCCCCTGCGGTTGGCGGTCGTGCGCCAGAACCTTGGCGAGACTCTGCTCAAAATGAACAAGCCGGACGAAGCAGTCGGGAAACTCCGGCAGGCTCTCGACTACTGGACCGAGCAGCAGGCCGACGAGGCGGTGGTCAATCTCCCACGCCAGCAGCTGATGGAGTCGCTGCTTCGCAGCAAGAAGTATGCGGACGCTGCTGCCTTCGCTACCAGGCTCATCGGAGAGAACAAGGCGACCACCCCTGACATGTGGAGCAAAGTCAATCGCGAAATCAAACGACTGCGAGAGAGCAAGGACGCGGACGCGGCCATGTCTCTCATCGAGGTCGCCAAGACCATCCCGTGGGGTGATCTGTACAGCAGCCAGCTCAAGCTGCTTGAAGATCAGGTCCGCAAAGACAAAACCAACGGCGGGCGAACCTGGGTCCGGCAGACCAGACAATACGAACATGCCGCGGCGGCGGGAATGACCGCGAGCTAATGCCGTCCCGCCAACTAAGCGGCTTCAACTGCAATCGGGCGCCGGTCTCTTGCGGTGTTTCTGGATTGAAGCCGCGGACCTTCTATAATCCCGGGCGTGGAACGACGTGCGATACAAAAGTTGCCGACATCTCTGATCAACCGGATTGCCGCTGGCGAGGTTATCGAACGCCCGGCGTCGGTCGTGAAGGAACTGGTGGAAAACGCGCTGGATGCCGGCGCCTCAAGCATCACGGTGGAAATTGCGGACGGAGGACGTGAGCTGATCCGCGTCATCGACGATGGCTGCGGCATCTCGCCGGCCGAGTTGGGGCTGGCCTTTGCCGAGCATGCGACCAGCAAACTCACCTGCGATGACGATCTCTTCCGCATCGGAACCATGGGGTTTCGCGGTGAGGCCTTGGCCAGCATCGGCGCCGTATCCCATGCGAGAATCGTCACCCGCGTCCCCGGCGAAAACGCCGCCTGGGAAATCTGCAACCGCGGCGGGGTGATTGGCGCGGCCCAGGCGGCATCGGGAAACATCGGGACCACCGTCGAGGTGAGGGACCTGTTCTTCAATATCCCGGCTCGCCGCAAGTTCCTCAAGGGGCCCGCGACAGAAGTCGGACACGTCAGCGAAACGGTCCTGCGCCTTGCCCTGCCGCATCCGAAAGTTCACTTCCGCCTCATTTCCTCCGGGAAGATCCTGTTGGATCTGCCGGCCACGGGCGCGGAGGAGCGGTTGCTGTCAGCCTGGCCGGAGAATTACGCGGAGCAGCGGCTGCCGTTGGAGGTGAGGGACGCGGAGATTCACGCGACGGGGCTGATCGGGCTCCCGGAACTGGCCAGCCCGACGGCGCGGTATCAGTACTTCTATCTGAACGGACGGCACATTCGCGACCGTTTCGTGCAGCATGCCCTGAAAGAGGCCTATCGGGGCTTGATGGAGCCGGGACGCCAGCCGGCGGCGGTGATTCTGCTCACCATGCCGCCCGAAGATGTGGATGTCAATGTGCATCCGACCAAAATCGAAGTCCGGTTTCGAGACAGCGGCCGCGTGCATGGAATGTTGTTGTCGGGAATTCGCGAGAGGCTCCTTGGAAGCGATCTGACGCCGAACGCTACAACCCGAGCCGATGCCAGTCCAGGAATCGGCGAAGAACAGCGGCAGGATCTGCGATCGCGGCTGGCGGATTTCTTCAGGCAGAAGCCCCACGCCGGCCCCGCCTCGGACACCGGGCCGGCCCCCTCACGCGGGCCGGCGTCCACCCCGCAAGGCGGACCGGCGGATTGGCGCGACGAAACGCGCGCAAGCTGGCCGCCGGCGCGGCCCTGCGACCCCGCAATCCAGCCGCCAGTCCTTCAACAGCCCGTCCCTGGCGCCCGGTCGGCGGCGATCCAGTTGCACAATGCTTATCTGGTGACCGAGAGCGATGATGGCCTGGTCATCATCGATCAACATGCTCTGCATGAGCGGATCGTCTATGAGGAACTCCTTGGTCGGCTCACGCGTGGACCTCTGGAGTCACAAAGACTGCTGATTCCCGATGTGGTGCCCGTGTCCGTCGGTCAGAGGGCACTGCTCGAGCAGATTCAGCCGATCTTGAAGCGACTGGGCGTCGAAGTGAGCGACTTCGGACCGGGAAGCGTGGCGGTTCAGGCGTTTCCGAGTTTTCTGGAGAAACTGGAGCCGGGGCGGTTTGTCCATGAACTCCTGGAGCGAGGGGAACAGGAACTGCTGGATTTGCATGACGAGGAGTTGCTCCACGAGATTCTCGACATGATGGCCTGCAAGGCGGCGGTCAAGGCCGGCGACCCACTGACGCCAGCGGAGATCGAGGCGTTGCTGGCCAGGCGCGAACTGGTGGATCGGGCCAGCAACTGCCCCCATGGCAGGCCCACAACACTGCGACTCTCGCTGAAGGACCTGGAGAAACAATTCAAGCGCACAGGGTTCTGAGCGCAACTCGGGCGACGCGATTTGGCGCGGGGCGGCGGCCCGACGAACTCGCGGCCGACGCCTTGCCAGATGATCTCCGAGTGATTACAGATGTGCTCTATGGCACGGCGCGTGGGAATCCTGACAAGCGGCGGCGATTGCCCAGGGCTGAATGCCGCAATCCGCGGGGTGGGCAAGGCGGCACAGGAAATCCACGGCATCAGCGTCATCGGTTTCCTCAACGGATTTCGCGGGCTCGTTGAGAACAAGACCATGCAGTTGGATCCGGCAATGCTGTCCGGAATAATCGCCAATGGCGGCACAATTCTCGGGACCAGCCGCGACAAGCCGCACAAAATGAACATCGGCGGGCGCATCCGTGACATGACCAAGGAGATCGTCAGGACCTACAGGCAATACCGTCTTGATGCTCTGGTTTGCCTGGGCGGAGGCGGAACGCAGAAAAACGCGCTGCACCTTCAGAACGCGGGCCTGGATGTGCTGACCCTTCCGAAGACGATTGACAACGACATTCCCCTTACCGACCGATCGTTTGGTTTTGACACGGCCGTCGGAATCGCCACCGAAGCGATCGATCGGCTGCATTCAACCGCAACCAGCCACAATCGCATCATCGTCGTCGAGGTCATGGGGCACCGCGCGGGATGGCTGGCGCTCGAAGCGGGGACCGCGGGCGGCGCCGACGTCATCCTGCTTCCGGAAATCCCTTACGACATCGAGAAAGTGGCCGACGCAATTCGCAGGCGCGCGCGGAAAGGGAAGCGATTCAGCATCGTCGTGGTTGCCGAAGGGGCGATGTCACGCTCCGACGCGGCGAAAGTCCGTCGCCTGGCCCATCTGAAGGACAGCGCAAAGAGCGGGAAGGACAAGGCGGAAGCTTCGGCGAGATTGCAGCATTTCCATGATGGCCACGTCGGTCATACGATCGAACTGACGCGGCAACTGGAATCGCTGACGGGGCAGGAATCGCGGTTGACCATCCTCGGTCACCTCCAGCGAGGCGGTTCCCCATCCGCGGCGGATCGCGTTCTGGCGACGTGCCTGGGAACCGCTTGCGCTCAGGCCATCAAACGCAGGCAATACGGCGTCATGCTGGCGCTGCAGAATGCGGCGATCCGCCCGGTCCCGCTCGAGCGCGTTGCGGGACACAAGAAACTGGTCACGCCGGATCATCCGCTCGTCACCGCGGCTCGCCTGGTCGGAACGTCGTTTGGAGATTGACTCCCGCCGGCCCGCGACCGCACGAACGACAACGTCGCCGAACGACCGGGCCAGATGGAACGCCTCTTGCCCCCGCATCATTGAAGTGGCGGCCAAGGTCAAACACGCCACCTCCGCTATCCCGCTACCATTGACGCCTCCACGGGCCGAGGTTATGAACATCCCATACAACAAACCGGAGGTGTTATGTCCGCGCAAAGCGCCCCGCTCTCGTTCGCGACCCGCCGCCATTTCCTCAAGGGCTCCGCAGCCGTCGCGAGCGCCCTGGCCGCACCGCTTGTCGTCCCTCAGGCCGTCCACGCCTCGTCCGACGATACCATCCGTGTTGGCCTCATCGGTTGCGGCGGTCGCGGGTCCGGTGCCGCCGTCCAAGCCCTCAACGCCGACAAAAACGTGCAAATGGTCGCTGTCGGCGACGCCTTCAAAGACCGCGCCGAAGCCGCCGCCAACAACCTCAGGAAGCAATTCCCTGATGAGAAGAAAGTTCGCATCACCCCAGACCGCATCTTCGTCGGAATGGATGCCTACCAGAAAGTCATCCATGCCGATGTTGACGTCGTCATCCTCACCGCACCTCCCCATTTCCGCCCCGCACACCTCAAGGCCGCTATCGAGGCCGGAAAGCACGTCTTCTGCGAAAAGCCCATGGCCGTCGATGCCCCCGGCGTCCGCTCCATCCTGGCTACGGTCGAAGAGGCCAAGAAGAAGAAACTCAACATCGTCGCCGGCTTCTGCTGGCGCTACGATTACGCCCACCGCGCCCTCTTCCAACTCATCCACGCCGGCGTCCTCGGTCCCATTACCTCCCACTACTCCACCTACAACACCGGCGGGCTCTGGAACCACGGCCGGAAACCCGAATGGTCCGACATGGAATGGCAATGCCGTAACTGGCTCTATTTTACCTGGCTGTCCGGCGATCACCTCGTCGAGCAGGCCGTCCACTCCGTCGATAAGGTCGCCTGGGCGCGCAAAGACGAAATGCCCATCAAGGCCATCGCGCACGGCGGACGGCAGGTCCGCATCGACCCCGCCTATGGCAATATCTTTGACCACTTCGCCATCGTTTATGACTACGCCGACGGCACCCGTGCCTTCCACTACTGCCGACAGCAGGACGGCTGCGCCGGGGGCGTCTGGGACTACATCACCGGCACCAAAGGCGTCGCCAACCTCCACTCCGGCAGCCTCTACCAGATCAAGGCCGAAAACCTCAACTGGTCCTACAACGGCCCCAAGAACGACATGTACCAGACCGAACACGATGAGCTCTTCGCCGCCATCCGCTCCGGAAAACCCATCAACGACGGCCCACGAATGGCCACCAGCACGATGATGGCGATCATGGGCCGTATGGCCGCCTATACCGGCAAAATCATCACCTGGGAACAAGCCCTCAACTCCAAGGAAGACCTGACGCCCCCAACCTACGAATGGGGGCCGCTCCCCGTTGCTCCGGTGGCCATGCCCGGCAAGACCCAGTTCGTGTGACCAAGCCACACAAACCGGATATCTAAGTCCCCGATTCTTTCGAACGTTACGGCAGCGACTGGCGGCACTTGCCTTGTTGTCCGTTCGGTTTCGATCTATGACTGCGCCATAAACAGTAGTATCGCCACACCATTATCACGCCTCCGCCTTGACTGGTCTCCTTGTTCTCTCTAAAATAAAGGACAAGGACATCCGATTATCGTGCCGCCCGAGATCACTAGCCCCAACTCTTTGCAGGCCACTCGCCTCAGGTGCCTTCTCACTGGCCAAGTGCAGGGTGTCGGATTTCGGCCGTTTGTCTACCGTCTGGCCCTTGACTACGGCCTCTCCGGCTTCGTCCAGAATGACGCGACCGGCGTTGTCATTGAAGCCCAAGGACCAGCCTCCCGCCTGCATGCGTTCATCCACGATGTCCAGGAACGGAAACCGGCTCTCGCCATCATCGACCGAATTTCCTCCACCAACCTGCCACCCGCTGCCAACGAGACCACCTTCCGCATCATCGACAGCCGGAACGGTGCCCATGGCTCGGCCCAGGTCACCGTGGACACCGCCCTCTGCCCCGACTGCATCCGCGAAATGCTTTACCCCGCCGACCGACGCGCCGGTTATGCCCTGATCAACTGCACCAACTGCGGACCTCGCTATTCCATCATTCGCCAAGTCCCTTACGACCGTCCCAACACCACCATGGCGTCCTTTGCCATGTGTGAGCGTTGTCGCGAGGAATACACCAATCCGTCCGACCGGCGGTTTCACGCCCAGCCAATCGCCTGCCACGATTGTGGTCCCAGACTTTCACTGATCGAAACACAAGGCAATCCCATCGCCCAAGACCCCATCCTTGAGGCCATCGAACGGCTCGATGCCGGGAAGATACTGGCCATCAAAGGCCTGGGCGGCTTTCACCTGGCAGTCCGCGCCGATGACCACGCCGCAGTAGACCGACTTCGTCAGCTCAAGAAGCGCGACTACAAGCCATTCGCGCTCATGTGCGCCGACATGCGGCGCGTCAGACAGCTGGTCCGCCTGAGCCTACTCGCCGCCGCCGTTGTCGCTTCCCCTGCCTCCCCGATTGTGCTGGCGCCGCGGCAGCCCGGCGAGCATGTCGCGCCCGCCGTTGCCCCCGGCAATCACCGCCTGGGCGTCATGCTCCCGTATACGCCGATTCACCACCTGCTCTTCCACCACGCCCGTGGCAGGTTCGATACCCTGGTCATGACCAGCGGCAATGCCAGCGACGAACCCCTGGCGATCGACAACGCCGAAGCCCTCCTTAGGCTTGGCGGGTTGTGCGACGCCATCCTCCTGCACGATCGCCCCATCGAACGATGCGTAGACGATTCCGTCGTCATTGACATGGGCGACTCAGAACTCCTGCCTGTCCGCCGAGCCCGCGGATACGTACCCAGCCCGATTGCCCTGCCGGTTGCCGCTGCCGAACCGGGTTTGGCGCTCGGCGGCGAGATGAAGAACACCGTGGCCGCCGTCCGTGACGACCAAGTCATCCTCAGTCAGCACCTGGGCAATCTCACCCATCCACTGGCGTTTTCGGCTTTCAAGCGAGCCGTTGCAGACCTGTGTGGCCTTTTCACGATCGCGCCAAAGTGGGTGGCTCACGATCTGCATCCCGTTTACCTGAGCACCTGCTACGCCAATGAACTGGCCAGTCGCCTTTCCATACCCGCCATCGCTGTGCAACACCACCATGCCCACGCTGCAGCCCTCATGGCCGAGCACGGCGTGACCGACTCGGTACTGGCGGTCATCTGCGACGGGACCGGCTATGGCGCCGATGGGACCATCTGGGGCGGCGAGTTGCTCCTGACAAACCTCGCCGAATTCAAACGACTCGGGCGGATGCGCCCCATCCCGCTGGCTGGTGGCGACGCCGCCGCTCGCGACGCGCGACGCAGCGCGCTCGGTCTGCTGTTCCAAGCCTTGGGAGCAGGCTTTGCTGACCACCCGGCCGCTCAACGCCTCCTGCCCGACCCCAATGAACGCGATGTCCTTGACCATATGATCCGGCGCAACTTCAATTGCATCCCAACCAGCAGTGCCGGTCGCGTGTTTGACGGTGTCGCCGCACTCCTCGGCCTGTGCTTCCACAACGACTATGACGCACAGGCCCCCATCACCCTCGAATCCGCCGCCTTCCGCGCTGACACGGTTCCTCAGGAAACCCCGCTCTTTGACATTCACGACGACCAATGGCTCGAACTGGATTTTGCCAGGTTGGTCATCGAGATCGTTGACCGAATCTCTCGCGGCTGGCCGGCCGAGCACTTGGCCGCCACCTTCCATGACCAATTGTCCGCCGCATGGGACGCGGCGGTGGCGGTCGCCGCCGAGCGAACAGGGATCCGATGCGTTGCCCTGTCCGGCGGAGTCTTCTGCAATCAGCGATTCACCATATCCCTGCAAACCCGACTCCAACAACGCGGCTTGCGGGTCTTGCGGCACCGGCTCGTCCCCCCCAACGACGGAGGCCTGGCCTACGGCCAGGCGGCCGTTGCGGCGGCCCGGGCCCGTCGTCTTTCTCCGATTACGTGAGGTGTTCCATGTGTCTGGCTGTACCGGCTCAAATCATCAGTTGTGATGGAACCGATGCCGTCGTCGATCTTCACGGCAACCGGGTGCGAGTCAGCACAGTCCTCGTGCCCGAGGTCAAAGAGGGGGATTGGGTCCTCGTCCATGCCGGGTTTGCGATTCATCAGGTCACCATGGAAGAGGCGCAGGAGACCTTCGCGGTTCTCGACGACATCCAGAAGAAAGGGGAAGGACTATGACACCACGGGCGGCTAACAGCCGCGAGGCAATCGAACGCTTGATCGACGCCGCCAAGGCCCTGCCCAAACCGGTGGCGTTCATGGAGATCTGCGGCACCCATACCGTCGCCGCCTTTCGCTGCGGACTTCACAGCCTCATGCCACCCAACGTCAGATTGGTCAGCGGGCCAGGCTGCCCCGTCTGCGTGACGGCTCAGTCCGATATCGACATGCTCATCGAGCTGGCACGCCGGCCGGGCATCACGCTCTGCACTTATGGCGATATGCTCCGAGTCACCGGCGCCAAGGGCAGCCTCGAAGAAGCCCGCAGCAGCGGCGCCGATGTGCGGGTCGTGTATTCCTCTCTCGATGCCGTGAAACTGGCCTCGACCGATCCCAAACGCAAGGTCGTTTTCGCTGCCGTTGGATTCGAAACAACCACCCCGGCAACCGCGGCCGCCGTCGTCGAGGCCGAGCGGCAGGGACTCGCCAATTTCACCGCCTTGGTCAGCCACAAACGGATCATCCCGGCCATGCGGGCGCTGCTGGACAACCTGAACGTCAACATCGATGGCTTCCTTTGCCCCGGACATGTCTCGACCATCACCGGATATGCGACTTTCGCCACCATTGTCCGACGCTACGGGCTCCCATGCGTGGTCGCCGGATTCGAGGATATCCAGATCGCCCTCGGATTGGCCAAACTCGTGGAACTGGCCAAGGACCGAAAACCCGCGCTTGAGAACCTCTATCCCCAGGCGGTCAGCCGCTGGGGAAATCGCCGCGCCCAAAACCTCATGCGCCGCGTCTTCCGCCCCATCGATGCTCGCTGGCGAGGCCTGGGTATGATCCCCGACAGTGGGCTGGCCTTCCGCAGCCGATTCGCCCGCTTTGACGCGGCCGCCTGCTACAATGTCGCCCCACTTGACAGCCCCGAACCGCCTGGGTGCCGCTGCGGCGATGTCATCACCGCCAGATGCACTCCCCAAGAATGTAAGCTGTTCGGCGACGTCTGCGCCCCCGTTCATCCCATCGGACCCTGCATGGTCAGCTCGGAAGGCACTTGCCAAGCATGGTTTAAGTACCAGCGGCTGACCAGGAAATCCCAGCCCGGCGCTCCATCGATCGACAAACCCTCCGGGGAGGCGTGTCTATGAACGACGCAGTCAAAAACTCAACCGCGGACTCTCCAATAACGTATCGGATTGACAAATCTAGACATATCGTGCTTGCCCATGGTGGCGGCGGTCAGTTGACGGACGAGTTAATTGCCCATACCCTTCTGCCCCGTTTAGGGAACGACACGCTGGCCGATTTGCTCGATTCCAGCCTCGTTCCCGGAACAGCGGAACGCATCACTTTGACGATAGACGGCTACGTGGTGCGCCCGATATGCTTCCCCGGTGGTGACATCGGACGCCTGGCCGTCAGCGGAACGGTGAATGACCTGGCAGTCTGCGGGGCCAAACCCTTGGGCTTGGCGCTGAGCCTGATCTTGGCCGAGGGGCTGGAACGGAAGGTGTTGGAGTCGGTGATCGACTCGGTGAGAACAACCGCCGATGAAGCCGGCGTCAAGGTGATTACGGGTGATACCAAGGTCGTCGGACGAGGCCAGGCCGACGGAGTCTATATCACCACCGCCGGCGTTGGATGTCTCGGCGGTGTAATTCGCTTGCATCCCGATCAGATCCGGCCCGGCGATGCGATAATCATCAGCGGAAGCATCGCCGACCATGGCATGGCCGTGATGCTCGCCCGCGAAATGCCGGAGGTCCAAAGTGTTCTCCGGAGCGATGTGGCCCCGCTCAACCGGATGATCGCGGGCCTGCTGGAAAAGGTCGATGGCGTGGTATTCATGCGGGACCCCACACGAGGTGGGCTCGCGTGCGTGGCGGCGGATATCGCCGGCAGGTCCGGCCTCCACGTTGTCCTCGACGAGGCGAGCATCCCGGTTCGACCGGAAACTCGCCACGCCGCTGACATGCTTGGACTCGACCCGATCGAAGTCGCCAACGAAGGCAAGGTCGTTGTTGTGACCCGGCCGGAGGCGGCGGAAGCCGCCGTGGCCGCGCTGAGAGAATTTGAACACGGCAGAGATGCCCGCGTCATCGGTCGCGTTGAAGCGGATCGCGATGGACTCTGCGAGTTGCAGACATTGATCGGCGGCCGACGCATCTTGCAGAAGCCCTACGGCGAGCAGCTGCCGCGGATCTGCTGAGTTCGGTGATTTGCCAAGGACGCGGTCAAGACCCAATGACTCGGGCCGCGCCCACTTTTGTGACGGAGGATACTGTGTCAACGGTCATTAGCAGACCTACGCTCCCGTCGCAGGACAAGCGATGGAAGATCGTCGAGGCCACCGTCCGGCGGCATGGCTATCAACCCCATTCGCTCATCGAAGGCCTGCACACCGTCCAGGAAGCGTTCGGCTACCTGGACGACGACGCCATGAAATACATGGCTGCGGCCCTCCGCCTGCCCCTGAGCAAGGTGTACGGAGTGGCCACGTTCTACCACTTCTTCACCCTCAAACCCAAAGGCCAGCATACCTGCGTCGTTTGCATGGGCACCGCCTGCTACATCAAGGGCGCTCCGCAGCTTGTGGCGGCAATCGAACAGGTGCACGGCATCAAGCCCGGCGAAACAACCAAGGACGGAAAACTCTCGCTGCTCACCGCAAGATGCGTCGGATCCTGCGGGCTGGCGCCGGCCATCGTGATGGATGGCGAGGTCTCCGGCAAAATCGAGCGTTCGGAATTCCTCAGCCGAATTGGAAAGTGGATGAGCCATGACACCGGAAGAACTGACTAAAATCGCAACCATCGAGCAGGAAGAGCAGCAACAGCACAAGCACGTGATCCAGGTGTGCGTTGCCGCCGGATGCCTCTCCATGCGCAGCGACCAGATTAAAGATGCGCTGGATCGAGAGGTCACCAACCGCGGCTTGGAGCATACCTGTCATGTCAAAGGCGTGGGCTGTCTCGGCCTTTGCGCCGCCGGGCCCCTCGTGCGCGTCCAGCCGACGGCCAAGCCCGATGCCGCCGTCATGTACCAGGCCGTCACCCCCAATGACGCCAAGGACATTGTCGCCAGCCTCGATGCCCAGCCGGTCAAGCGACTGGAATGCTCCCTGAACGCTCCCTTCTTCACCCGACAAAAGAAAATCGTCCTCGAAAACAGCGGCGTGATCGATCCCGAACGCATTGAGGAATACATCGCCGCCGAAGGTTATGCGGGACTCCTGCAGGCCGTCACCAGCATGCGACCCAGCGAGGTGATCGACGAGATCATGCGAAGCGGCCTCCGAGGACGAGGCGGAGCCGGATTTTCCACCGGCCTCAAGTGGTCCACCGTCGCAAAAGGCCGCGGGGCGACCAAATACGTCATCTGCAACGGCGATGAAGGAGATCCGGGCGCTTTTATGGACCGCAGCGTCCTGGAGAGCGATCCCCATCGCGTCCTGGAAGGAATGGCGATCGCCGCCTATGCCGTCGGCGCCAGCCAGGGTTACATCTACGTCCGCGCGGAATATCCCCTGGCCGTCAAACGACTCAAGGCGGCCATCCGACAGGCCGAACGCGCCGGACTGCTCGGAAACAGCATCTTCGGCACCACCTTCAACTTCAGCGTCGATATCCGCCTTGGCGCAGGCGCCTTTGTCTGCGGCGAGGAAACCGCACTCATCGCCTCAATCGAAGGCAAACGGGGCACCCCCCGACCACGCCCCCCATACCCCGCCGAGAGTGGTCTGTGGGGTTGCCCTACGCTCATCAATAACGTCGAGACCTTCGCCAATGTGCCACCAATCATCCGCAACGGAGCGGCATGGTTTGCAGGCATCGGAACCGAGAAGAGCAAGGGAACCAAGGTCTTCGCCCTCGCCGGTCGCGTGACGAACACCGGCCTCATCGAAGTCCCCATGGGCATCCCCCTCCGCGACATCGTCTACGACATCGGCGGCGGAATCCCCGACGGCAAGAAACTCAAGGCCGTCCAGACCGGAGGACCCTCGGGCGGGTGCATCCCCGAACAATACCTCGATATGCCCGTCGATTATGAATCCCTCGCCAAGGTCGGCTCCATCATGGGCTCCGGCGGGATGATCATCATGGACGACACCTCCTGCAT
>CAYVKG010000024.1:0-51932 GCA_964451955.1 uncultured Tepidisphaeraceae bacterium | reverse complement strand
GTGATTGGTCGGCTCATCAAGCAGGAGCAGGTCCGGCTCACTGATCAGGAGTCTGGCCAGCGCCAGCCGCGAGCGCTGCCCGCCCGAGAGCGTCTGCACATTTTGTTGCCAGGCAATTCTCTCCAGCCCCACCCCCAGCAGCGTCGCCTCCAGTTTGTGCCGCCACACGTATCCTCCGGCCAAGTCAAACTCATGCTGAGTGTGCTGGTATTGAGCCAGGACCTTCTGCAGTTCATCGCCAGCCTTCCCTGCCATCTCATGTTCCAACTGGCGCAGCCGATGTGCCAGGTGGTGCAATTCGGCAAAGGCCAGCTCGGCCTCGTCGATAACGGCATTCTCCGGATCGAAGACTGGATCCTGCGTCAAATACCCGACCTTGATGCCCTTGCTGATTGCGACGGTTCCGGCATCAGGAATGACTTGTCCGACGAGCACTTTGAAGAGGGTGGTCTTGCCGCTGCCGTTGGCGCCGATGAAGCCGACGCGCTCGCCTTCGTAGACGGTCAGGCAGAGCTTGTCGAACAGGACTCGCTTGCCGAAGGTCTTCTCGATGTTTTCCAGCGACGCAATGGCCATTGCTCAACCCAGAAACGACACGCCCGCCGAATAAGGTCGGCGGGCCGAGCGCCACGCATCACTTGTCGGGGAAAAAGCCATCTCTGTCAACCGGATCGCCGCGCGGGCATCCGTTGCGGCAGGCCCGCTGATGCCCGGCGGAAGTCCGGTCCGGAGATCTTGGAACGACGTGAAACACAGGGCAAGTCAGGGCAAAGGCTGTTTGCTTTCACCGGTTCGCCTGGCTCGACCGCGCGCCTCGCCCCCTCGGCGGCCGGCCTCGCGTGCTTCGTCGGGTGTGAACTCGTGTGCAGTCCCCTTTTCGTGGGCCGCGCGGCCTCCCTTGCTGGCAATTCGTTTCTGCTTCTCGACGCTCATCGAGGCGAATCCACGCTTGCTGGTGGGCATTGGACGACTCCTTTCTCGCCAGGACATATCGATCCGCAGCCGGGCGTTGCGAGTCTATCCCGGAGATCAATCCAAACCGGGTTTTTCAGGGCAAGGCAACGGATCCGTCGGCTGCTGCTCCATTGGCGTTGCGTCGGCTGTGGATTGGGTGGGCATGAACTGCTCGGCGTCTCGCCTGACGTGGCTTTCCCGGCCAATCGCAGCCATATGCTGACGGTCGCGGCTGGCCGTTTCTCCACCCACGCGCCCGATCGACGCCATGTGCTCGCGATCCCGGCTGACCGCTTCGCCGCCTCGTCGTCCGATGCTGGCCATGTGCTGGCGATTCCGGCTAACGGCTTCGCCGCCCTTCCGCCCGGCCTCACGCGCCTCGTCCGGGGTGAACCGGTGCGCGGTGCCTTTCCGGTGCGCGGCAAGCCCTCCCTTGCTGGCTATCTGTCGCTTCTTTTCCGCATCCATCGACGCGAACCCCCTCATGCTGGTGTCTGCCATGATAGGGCTCCTGCAAATGACCGGCAAGCCATACCCCCGGCTACGATACCCAGGGTAATCACGGCAGCTGCGGCGAGAAAAATCGCAACATGCCTCCCCCCTCAGCATCGTCGCAACGGCCCAACCACGCCGCAATAGGCTGCCACTGTACGGCCTGCGATAGTGACTAGTTTAGCACGCCCGCCCGATTCTGGCAGCGGACAAAAACACCAACCATCGCAAGTGCATGCCCGTCAGAATCCGGGCCGTTCCGGAGCGTCCCGGCATCAGTGTGTGTGGTGCCACGCCAGCATCCGGAGCGCGCCACCGAGTCACCTGCATCCTCACTTGGCGTTGTCCTCGCCAATGCTTAAGATCGCATCCGTTTCGAAAATCTGGAAAGGACCGGGTACTGTTTCATGGCTATTACCTACGATGATTTCGCGAAGATCGAGTTCCGCATTGCCACTGTCCTGGAATGCAAGGTTCATCCCAACGCCGATAAGTTGCTCGTCTTACAGATCGACCTGGGCAGCGAGAAACGGCAGATCTGCGCGGGCATCCGCGGTCACTACCTCCCGGAACAACTGGTCGGCCGGCAAGTTGTGGTGGTTGCCAATCTTGAGCCGAGGACAATGCGCGGGGAGGTCAGCCAAGGCATGCTACTGGCGGCAACCGACGCGTCGAACCCGGACCCCGCGATTACGCGCGTGGTGATCGTGTCGCCGCTGGAAACCGTCCCGCCTGGCAGCATTGTGAAATGACGGCGGCTGAGCGACCATGCTCCGCGAACTGCACATCTCCAACCTTGCGGTCATCTCGGACGCGTGCATCGAACTTTCGCCCGGACTGAACTGCTTCACCGGAGCGACTGGCGCCGGCAAGAGCCTGGTCATCGGCGCAATTGAGGTGCTGCTGGGTTTGCGCAGCCCCGCGGAGATGCTCAGACCAGGCGCCGATGAAGGCCGAGTCTCCGGTGTCTTTGATGTCCACGACACGGACCTTCTCGGCCAAATCGAGCGCGCCGGCGACGTCAAGCTCGACCCCAGTGCCCCCGAAATCCTCATCACGCGCCGCCTCTACGCGTCCGGCCGAACCTCCATCAGCCTCAACGGACAGCCGATCACCCTTGCCATGCTCAAGAACGTCGCGGAGCATCTTGTCGATGTCCATGGCCAGCACGATCATCAATTCCTGCTGAAGCCGTCCAATCAGCTTGACGTCCTCGATCAATACGCCGATCTATGGGGGCTCCGCCGCCAGTATCGCGCCGTTTACGAGCAGTTCCAGGAATCGCGAGGACGCATCGAGGAGCTTGCCGCCAGCCGGACGCTTCGCCAGCAGCAGCTTGACCTTTACCGATTTCAGACCGATGAAATCGACAACGCGCAACTCAGCCCCGGCGAATACGAAGAACTCACCGCCCGTTCCACCGTCCTGGCCAATCTCGAGAAACTCAAGAAGGACGCCTCCGCCGCACACGCCGCCCTCTACGAGGCCGACGGCTCGTTGCTTGAGCGGCTCAAGATGATGGCTGCCGTCCTATCCGAGCTGTCCGGCCTCGACGCCAATCTCAAGGACATCTCCAAGGGCCTCCGCGATGCGACTATCCAGCTCGAAGAAGTCGCCTTCGACCTTTCGCGGTACTTGGATCGTCTCGATCTGGATCCGTCCGAGCTTGCGGAGGCACAGGACCGCCTCAACGTCCTCAATCGCATCCTCAGCAAGTACGGCCAGACGGTCGAAGGCGCCCTCGCCTATCGCGACGAGATTGGTCAGAAGATGCAAGACCTCGAACGCGCCACCGACGACCTGGCCAGCCTCCAGAAACAGATCGATCCCCTGAGACAAAACCTCCAATCGCTCGGCGAAAAGCTCAGCGGCTCGCGCCAGGCCGCCGCCAGGAAACTCGCTCCGCTCATCGTCAAACAGCTCGCGGAACTGGGCATGGAGAAAGCCACTTTTACCGTCGCTTTTACCCCCGCGCCTCCGGTCGATGGTCTCGAATTCGGCGCCACGCCCTCAGGCCTCGACCAGATCGAGTTCACCGCTCAAACCAACCCCGGCCAACTCGCCATGCCACTCCGCAAAATCGCGTCCGGCGGCGAGCTCTCGCGCATCATGCTCGGCCTGAAGGGTATCCTCGCCCAGACCGACCGCACCTCCGTCCTGGTCTTCGATGAAATCGACGCCAACGTTGGCGGGCGTCTCGGCTCCATCATCGGCGCCAAACTCCGCGAACTCGCAAAGCATCACCAGGTCCTCTGCATCACCCACCTGCCGCAGATCGCCGCCTTTGCCGACCGCCACCTCACCGTCCGCAAAACCGTCGTCGGCAAATCCACCGAAACCTCCGTCCGCGCCATCGTCGGCAACGACCGAATCGAGGAAATGGCCGAGATGATCGGCGGCCACCACGTCACCCAGACCACCCGCGCCCAGGCCAAGGAACTGCTCGACAGCGCTTTGCCGCCGCGTACAAGAACCAGGAAGAACCAACGGTAACTCCGCCTACCGCTTCCGCAACATCACCATCACAATCACCACCGCGATCGGAAACACCAGCCCCCGGGCGAAGTAGAAGAGCGACTGCACCTCGTAGATTCGGCCGATTGCCTCCGCGCCTAGCAACATCGGCATCACGACCCGAGCGGCAAACGCCGCCGCCGCCAATACAACCAGAAAGGCGCATATGACTACCGCCGATGCCAACGCCGGCCGATCGGGATCTAGCAGTGCCGGCCTTTTCGCCGGATTGGACGTGTAAAGCAACAAACCCACGAGCAGACCGATGTATACCGACAACGCTGCGCCGGCCCCCAGCATCGCCTGCATCTCGAAACCAATCGGCAGTCGACTGGCCAGTAACACCATCACCGCCTCCGCCAGTGTTGCACAGGCCGATACCAGACCCAGAATGAGCATCCCACCCAGAAGCCAACTCACCCGCCCCGCACGCGTCTCCAACTCCCGCGCCCGCCCATACTCCATCACCGGAACGGGCAACTCGGATCCGCGGTCATGTGGGTTCATCTGCGGTTCCACTCTGCAGTACCTCCGGTATCCCCTGCAACCGCCCAACTTGATCCACGCACGCGATGGTCGTTCGCCCCTCGGCCAGGACGGTGTCGCCTCGCCTCAACTCATACTCATGCTCGATCTTGACTGCCGTCTGTTTCGCAATCCGTGTCCGCAGCGTCAACTCGTCATCAAACCTCGCCGCCGCCCGATATCGCACTTCGACTTTCACCACCACAAAGAACACTCCCAGCCGCTCCAACTCCGCATAGCTGTGCCCCATCGTCCGCAGGAGTTCAATCCGGCCCATCTCGAAATACTGCAGATAATGGCTATGGTGGAGATACCCCATCGGGTCGCACTCGGGGTATCTGACGCGAATGCCAATCGTATGTTCCATCATTTCCCGCCTGCTCCGCTCATTTCCGCGACCAACTTGAAGAAACCGCGTTTGCGCTCGGATGAATCCGCTTTCCAGTTCACCGGCACACTCTGATACCCCTCGTCAAATCCCTCCCCCTTCATTCGAAAGTCAAAATACCCCCATGACGCGCCCTTGCTGACGGCAGCGATGAAGTTGTTGTCCGCCTTTTCAAAATCAAAATGGTCGTCTTCGTTAAAGACGATCGGCTGGCCGTGATACCCCCCCACCGCCCGCGTCTGGTCCACCATCTGCCGAATCCGCGCCGGCTGCGACACGCCGTTGCCGTGCAACAGGAGATAATCCGCCACCTTCGCGACGCTCGCCCCCGGAATCGTCCCCCCGCCATAGCTCACCGACACCAGCAGCCTTTTCTTCTCGTTGCTCACCTTCCCTTCCGACCGCTTCTGCACCATCTCGATCAGCTCATGCACTCGCCCCGGCTGCACGATCGCGTTCCGATATCGCACATTGCACTCGTTGGCGATCTCCACCATCACATTCCGATATCCCTTCGCAAGCAGCCAATCCGTCGCGTTCTCAGTCGCTTTCACAATCGGCTGCTCGTGCTCGAACCGCGGCTCCTGCCCGAAATAGAAGTAGCCGAGGATCACCACCATTCCCAACTCGTCCGCCCGATCGAGGATTCGCTCCAGCCGCCCCATATAGTCGGGCCGCAGCGACCCATCCAAGTCAATCGCCGAGTTCCACCACGGCTGCAAGTTGCTGTATCCCTGTGGACTGCCTCCTTGCAGATTGATCGTAAACGCCAGAAGGCCGGCCTTGCGCCACGCCGGCATTGCCTCAACAAACTCGCGAGTGTTTCGCTCCGGGTCCCACTTCCCATCCGGATAGTCCCACATCTTCCGCGTCTCGGGATTGCGATCGTCAAAGATCCCCTGCACCATCCGGGAATTCAGCAGCAGCCCCTCGATCCTCATCCCCCGGAAACTCCGCCCCTCATACGTCGGCTTCCCGTTCACCCAGAACGCTTCCCCTTTGATGTCAACAACCGTCTTCCTTTCCGCCGCCATCGCACGGGCCCCCACCCCGAAAACCAGACACCAGACGCCCACAAGAACCTGTGCTCGTTTCATGCCCCCATTCTACTTCGACCGGCCTGCGCTTCACACCCGCGCTCGCCTCCTCGCCGCAATCCGGCACATCCCCAGCATCACGATCCCCAGCACGCCGGGTTCCGGAACCGGCACCACCAAACCGAACGCAACTCCTGTGCGTTGCCCGATGAACGCCGAATCGATCAGAAAATAATCGTCCGCGTTCATGACCCCGTCATAGTTGAAATCACCGTTGTACCAGCCGCCGATCTGTGTGATGAACCCGGAGTCGGCCAGGAAATAGTCGTCCGCGTTCACGATTCCGTCGGTATTGGCATCGCCGTTCCACGTGTACTTCACAAGCACGCTGTCCGGGCCGACCACCTCCCCGCCAAACTCGCTGACCAGAACATCCCCACCCTCGCCCGCTTCATTCAGCACAACCGCCAGCCCGGTCATGCCCATCACATCGTCGCGAGCCGCCGCTGACGTGATCCCCGCTCCATCCCACGTGCCGCCGTTGCGCCCCTGCCTCACCCAGTCCTCTACCCGCTTCAGCACGGCCTGCCGCGATCCCGCCTCGGCATCCACGACCATCCCGTTGTCCGCCAGGTCCAGCCGCCCTTCCCCGGACAGCCTCAGTGCCCCCGCCCGCAGCGTATTGCCTCCGCCGCTGACCACCGCCACTTCCCCATCGGCAATCTCCAGATACCGCAGGCGCTGCCGCGACATGAACGTCGCTCTCGCCTGCTGCTTCACTTGCACACCCAGGTTCGCCGCGACCGCTCCCGCGTTTGTCCCCATCACCAGGCGTCCGCCATCTTCAATAACCATCCGGGAATCGACTGCCCATTCCTGCGGCCCGCTGATCCCCATCGTGCCCGTGTTCACCACCGTCCCGCCACCTGCCTGAATCCCACCCATGAAGCTCATCACCCCGCCGTTGATGATCGTGCCAGCCACCGTGACCGACCGCCGGGGTGCCGCGTGCGACGCTCCACCCGACTGCTCTGACATCACAGCCCCCATCGCCTGGATGATCCCCGTGTTCACCAGCTCCCCGTTCACCGTCAGCGACGAGTCCGCCCCAACCGTCAACGTCCCTGAGTTCCACAGATCTCCCGCCGTCACGAATTCCCGCCCATCCATGATCGCAAGACACCCCTGATTGTCGGCCAGCGCGTTGATCGGCACAAAGACCGAAGCCGGCCCTCTCAACGTCACCTTCGCCTGGTTCGTCGCAATCCCCCCGCTCGACGCGGCAAATGCCAGCGTCGCCCCGTTAAAAACTTCCCACTCCCCACCTGTCAGTGTCTCGCCCGCAACCTGCGTCACCGGCCCCGCCAACACCAGGCTTCCCGATTTCACCTGCACCAAGCCCGTATTGTTAAACCGCATCCCGTCAAACTGCATCGACCCAGTCCCCGCCGACTTCACAAACCGCCCACTGTTGTTGAACCCCGCCTCCACCCCCACTCCGGTGTACGTGAAATACCCGTCACCGATCACCTCAAAATCGCCGGAGTTGTTGAACTTCGCCCCGTTTTGCGCCGACACCTCTGCCCCATGCCACCAGACGGTCTTCCCGCTGCTGTTGATGGACCAACCGTCGATCATCTTCGCATCGGTCCGGCTGATGCTCAAGAGCAGAGGCGAATACACCCTCCCCTTGCCCGCAAATGTCCCCCCCGACCACACGATCTGCCCCAGTGACGCAATGCCCCCATGCCCCCCAAACGTACCACCCGACATGATCATCATCATCGGCCCCATCGAGCTGTTGACGTTGACCGTCCCGCCCTCAATGTAGGTCGTGCCAACAACCCGATAGTCGCCCGCAAGATTTACGGTAGCCCCCGAAAACGTCACAATCCCATCGCCATGCAACCGCGCACTCGCCGTCAACACATGCTCCCCATCCACAAAATCCAGATACGCCCCCACCCTGACTTCAATCTCCCCGGTGTTGCTGCCGCCCCCGCTCAACCGCAACAACCCCCGTTCCACGTGCAAAGCCCCTGAGTTGTTGAGTGCCCAGCCGATTTCCGTCGTCCCTGCGGTCGAATGAGTCAACCTGCCCGCATTGTCGAACACAGACTTCGCCCCGCCTCCATCCACGAAATGCGCGCCCTCGGTAATCTCAAATGTCGCGCCTGCCAAGTTGCTCAGCACAGCCGCATTCTTGCCAACCACTCGGCCAATCGAGAATTCGCCATAGTTGCCGTATCCAGCGTTGGTTAACGTGTGTCCGTCAAGTACGTTGGTTTCGACCAGATACAGCTCGCCTTGCACATTCGTCTTTCCCGGTCCCGACAGCGTTGCCGAGCACAATTCGACACGACCGAGCACGTCGATCGTCTTGTTCGCCCCCACCAACGTCGCGGTGTCGACGTTCAACTGGTCCAAAATGACGTCCGAATCCGCGACCATGCTGTGGTTGCGTTCGATCCACACAGCGTAGGTGTTGCCTTCATTTCCATTGTCCGGCACCACATTGGGAATCCAAGCATTCGCATCACTCCATAGCCCCGTCCCCTCAGCCGCCTCGACGTACACTTGATCCGCGCGCCCCCTCGACGCCACGCCCAAGCTCACGCCCAAGACGGCCATCCACAGCACATGCAAAGACTTACGCAACAAACCCAGCCTCGCGCCGTCACACATAACTGCACCTTTCTCCTCAAACAGCCCATTCTCCGCCCCCCAGAGGTGCCCAACAGCACCCACATCCGATAACTCTACCCCATGCCCCACCATCAGCAAGCCAAATCACCGAATCCCCCCTCTTGCGGCCAACCGTCGATTACCAAGTGCCCACCACCACTTTCACATTTTTCGAAACTTCCAGCACACCTCAACGCTTGTCCGCCCTCTCTCTATAATTCCCCGTCTTTGCTGCCGTACCCGGAGAATTGATGTTGTTGTCTACGCTTCTAAATGACTGCATAGAACCCGAACTCGCCGCCGTCCAGAAACGCTTCCAGGCCGAACTCCAAAGCGTGCACGCGCCCGTCAGCACCCTCGTCAAGCACGTCTCCCGCTTCCACGGCAAGATGCTCCGTCCCACCCTCGTCCTCCTTGCCGCCAAAGCCACCGGCCAAGTCTCCGATACCCACATCACTCTCGCCACCGTCGTCGAAATGGTCCACATGGCCACCCTCGTCCACGACGACGTTCTCGACGAAGCCGAAATGCGACGAAAAGGCGCCACGATCAACCACCTGAAGGGCAACGAAGCCGCCGTGCTCCTTGGCGACTACCTGATCTCCCATTCCTACCACCTCTGCTCCAGCCTCGATTCGCAGTTCGCCTCGCGACTCATCGCCGCCACCACCAACCAGGTCTGCGAAGGTGAGCTCCTCCAAGTCCACAATCGCAACAACTTCACCCTCGACGAGAGGACCTATTTCCAGATCATCTCCCTCAAGACAGCCTCCCTCACCGCCGCCTGCTGCCTGCTGGGCGCCAGGTTTGCCAACGCAGACCCCGCCACCGTCTCCCGCCTTGAATCCTACGGTCTCTCGCTCGGCACTGCCTTCCAAATCCAGGATGACATCCTCGACCTCGTCGGCGACCCCCACACCGTCGGCAAGACCCTGGGCTCCGACATTGAGAAGGGCAAGATGACCCTTCCGATGATTCATTTCATGTCCACCGCCCCGCGCGAACACCGCGACCTGCTGCGATCGTTGCTTCAATCAGGCGATGCCGACAAGGTCGAAAGAGTCCGCAACCTCATTCTCCCAAGCCAATCGATGCAATATGCCCGCGATTGCGCCCAACGCCACATTGACCTTGCCCACGCTGCCATGGAGTCGCTTCCCGCCAGCGATGCCAAGCACGTTCTCCGGATGATGGCGGACTTCGTCCTTGCTCGCCCGCTGTAGAGCTCCTTCCAGCTACTGGCTACTGATTGTCGGCTGCCGTATATTCACCCCCATGCTAGGCCGAAGTGTCATCATTTCCGCTGTCGTCGTTTACCTTACCGTCGCTCTCGGCTGCGTTCTCACCGCCCCGCGTGGGAACGCATCCGAGGGCTCTTCCCGCATGGACACCGGCTCTCGGGCCGGCTCGCTCGCGGCTTCGGCGGCGCTGGCTCAACTCCCGCTCCGCGGCGCCGGCATGCAAATCCATCGAATCGACTGGATGGACGAGTACAAGAAGTCCATCGACGAAATCGCGCAGATCGGCGCCGACTCTGTGCTTCTCGTCGTCGATGCCCGCATGGAAAACGGTTCGTCCAGCCTCATCTATCTGGATGTCCGTCTGACGCCGACACCGGCGCAACTCGGCGACCTCATCGACCACGCCAAGAAGCTCAACCTCAAAGTCATCCTCATGCCCATCGTGCTCCTCGACAAGCCCCGGAGCATGACGGAGTGGCGAGGCACCATCAACCCCGACAGCTGGTCCGCCTGGTGGGAATCCTACCGGTCCTTCCTCTACCACTATTGCTGGATCGCCCAGGCCCACAAGGTCGATGTCCTCGTCGTCGGATCCGAACTCGTCTCCACCGAAACTAGGGTCGAAGAGTGGCGCAAAACCATTGCCATGGTCCGCCAATACTACAAGGGAATGCTCACCTACTCGGCCAACTGGGACCACTACAAAGACATCCCATTCTGGAACGAGCTTGACCTCATCGGCATGAACTCCTATTACAAACTCGGCAACGACGCCAACGTTTCCGTCGCCGATATCCAGAGGAACTGGGCCCCCATTCAGCAGAAGCTCCTCAAGTTCGTCCACGAAACCCGAAAACCGCTCCTCTTTCTTGAAGTCGGCTGGTGCAACCTCCGCAACGCCGCCTCCGAGCCATGGGATTACACCATTGACACCGAGCCCATCGACCTCGACCTCCAGCGAAGACTCTACGAGGGTTTCTTCCGCTCCTGGTACGGAATCAAAGAGCTCGGTGGCTTCATGATCTGGGAATGGACGCCCGGCGACGGCGGGCCGAACAACCGCGGGTACACCCCCGAAGGCAAGCCCGCCGAGAAAGTCCTCAAAGAATGGCTGGCAAAGCCCAAATGGAAGGTGGAGTGACCGCAGCGTTGGCCCTGGTTCGCTGGCTCTCCCCGGATTCGCTTTACACCCCCGGGCACCCCCTGTATATTCCCCCCAACATGAGCCCCGCCTTCACCAGCGACACGGACGCCAATACCAAGGCGCGGTGATGCACCCACGCACACCCGCGCCCGCCCCAAGTCCGTCGTGTCGACAGCTTGTCACCATTAACTAAATTCTATCAACTCACTCATGGAAGCCATCGAAACTCGTTATCGTACCCACTCCTGTGGCCAACTCCGCCTTTCCGACGATCGCAAGCCCGTCAAGCTCGCCGGCTGGGTCCACTCCTACCGCGATCACGGCGGTCTCGTCTTCATTGACCTTCGCGACCGCGATGGCCTCACCCAGCTTATCTTCGACCCCGACTCCTGCGGCAAAGATATTCATGAACTGGCCCGCTCCCTCCGCTCCGAGTGGGTCATTTCCGTCGCCGGTCTCGTCGAACCCCGCGGCCAAGGCCTTGAAAACCCCAAACTCGCCACCGGCCAGATCGAAGTCCGAGTCAAGTCAATGGAGGTCCTTTCTTCCTCCCCCACGCCCCCCTTCACGCCCGACGAACACGAAACCGTCTCCGAAGAAAAGCGACTCCAATACCGCTTTCTCGACCTCCGTCGGAAGGAAATGCAGGATACGCTCCGTACCCGCGCCCGCGTCACCAAACTCATGCGCGATTATCTCGGCGACCTCGGCTTCTGGGAAATCGAAACCCCCTTCCTCACCAAGTCCACCCCCGAAGGTGCTCGCGATTTCCTCGTCCCCTCCCGCCTCATGCCCGGCAACTTCTATGCCCTCCCACAGTCACCCCAGCTCTTCAAGCAATTGCTCATGGTCGCCGGCTGCGACAAGTACATGCAGATCGTTCGCTGCTTCCGCGACGAAGACCCCCGCGCCGACCGCCAGGCCGAGTTTACCCAGCTCGACGTCGAAATGGCCTTCATCGACCGAGAGAACATCATCTCCATCATGGAAGGCCTCCTCCGCCGAATCTGGAAGGAAGTCCTGAACGTCGACATTCCCGACCCGATCCCACACATGGAATACGACGAGGCCATGTCCAGGTACGGCTCTGATCGCCCGGACCTCCGCTTTGGCATGCAACTGGTCGATATCACCGATCTGGCCCACTCCACCGACTTCAAAGTCTTCACCGGCGCCCCCATGGTCAAGTGCATCGTCGTCCCCGACGGCGCCAAACTCACTCGCGCCCAGACCGACGCCCTGGCCGAATGGTCCAAAGGCTTCGGCGCCAAGGGTCTGGCCGTCACCAAAGTCATCAACCTCGACAAGGCCGTCGCCGAGAAGATCATCCCCTCCGTCGAAGAAGCCAAAAAGACCGGCACTTTTCCCGCCGGCAACGACCTGAACCTCTACACGGGCGTCGGCAAGTTCCTTGCCTCCATTGCCCAGAAACTCGTCGAACGCACCGGTGCCCGGCATGGCGACCTCCTCTGCTTCGCCGCCGACAAACCCAAGATCGTCCATAAAGTCCTGGGCGAACTCCGCCTGAAGATGGCCCGCGACATGCAACTGGCGCCCTCCACCGACTTCGCTTGGGTCTGGGTCGTCAACTTCCCGCTCTTTGAATATGACGAAGAAGAAAAGCGTTACGTCTCCACGCATCACCCCTTCACCGCACCCCTCGACTCCGACCTGCCCAAGCTCGACTCCCGCGATCGCGACGTCGTCGAATCCATCAAATCAAAGGCCTACGACATCGTCGTCAACGGCAACGAAATCGGCGGCGGCTCCATCCGTATCCACCGCATGGATACCCAGCAGAAAATCTTCGCTCTCCTCGGCATCGACGACGCCGCCCAGAAGCTCAAGTTCGGCTTCCTCCTGGACGCCCTCCAGTACGGCGCGCCACCCCACGGCGGAATCGCCCTGGGCCTGGACCGCCTCGTTATGATCCTCCGAAATCTCTCCAATATCCGCGATGTCATCGCTTTCCCCAAGACGCAGTCCGGCTCCGACCTCATGTGCAACTGCCCCTCCCCCGTTGATGACAAACAGCTCAAGGAAATCCACATCCGCCCTGTCCTGCCGCCGGGCAAATAGCTAGCAACACACCGCGGACGCCCATTGTACCATGCCAACGGCGCATGCATCGGCAACACTCTCTCGCACCCAGACGAGCAACGTGGAAAATGTCCATTTCTACGGATTTCACGACGTCGTCGCCCTTTTTGCCGGACGTGCGATCTGATACCATCGCCGGTTGGTTGGCACATCCCGCAAGTGTCAACGGCCCCAAAACCAGGAGATGCAACTCGTGTCAGGTCCGATATTTATTGGTGGCTGTCCCCGTTCCGGCACAACCGCTCTCTGGAACGCTCTAATCAAGCATCCGAACCTCGGACCCGCCCCGGACAAGTACCAGGACAAGGAACTCTGGTTCATGGCTGAGTTCTTCGCCGGGCGCAGCGAGACGGAAACCGGGAGGCGAGCCCACCCGCTCGATATTCAGTTCGAGCGAGAGACCGCAACCTTCATTGACGAGTTCATGCGACGTCACACAGGTTCGCCAACAGGTCGCTACGTCACCGCGTATTGCGACAACATCCTCTACACGGACAAACTTGTCCACCTCCTGCCCGAAGTGAAGGTCCTGCTGCTTATTCGCCACCCACAGGATAACGTCTGGAGTCTGCTTAACGCCTTCTTCTCCAGCTATATCCGCCGCAACAGAAGCGCAGACCTGATCACCGAAGACGAGATCGTCCGCGCAACCGAGATCTGGAAACGCGCCGCCCGAGTCGTCCTGCAAGCGATGGACGGGAAACTCGGGCCAAGTGTCCTTGTCGTTAGGCAGGAACAGATGATTCTCGAGCCCGATGTGGTTGCCCGTTCTGTCCTGGATTTTGTCGGCGAGCCTTTTGAACAGGCCGTCTCCGATGCGCTCGCCTTCGGCATCATCAACTCCTCCTTCCCGCCGGGCCGCGAACCCAGCGAGAAGTCATTCCTCGAAGTCATCCCTGTCCCGGATGACAAGGCCCGCCAGGATTTCTTTGACCGCAACCGCAGAAAACTCGTCCAGTCCCCTCTGCTTTGTTCCGTCGTGCGCACACACGCGGCAACCGAAATGCGGCTGCTCGGCTATGAAGATCACGCCGCCTCCATCGCTCCCGGTGACTCCAACCAGACTGGCGAACAGCCGGTTCCGTCGCTGCCGCAGCGAACCGCGGAACTGCAAGAAGTCGCCGTTCTCGACGCCACAGGCAAAGTCCAGGATTCCTTTGCTCAGGCCGCTCAGATCACCGTGCGCGTAACCGCCCAGGCCAATCAGGACATCGCGAACCCGAGCGTCAGTTTTGTCGTGCGCGATGCTGAGGGCGTCAGCATCTTCGGAACCACGACCTTCGACGAAGGCATGAGACTCCCGAATCTGGCCGCCGGCCAGCAACTAACCGTGCAATTCACCTTCCTGGCGGCATTGCACACAGGCCGGTACTCCGTCTGCGCCTCCCTCAACTCCGTCTCACGGCCGGACTACTCCGACAACATCCTGCATCACCAGATCGACCAGGCGGCTTGGTTTGATGTCGCCTACTCCCAGCAGCGCCCTGTTCACTACAAGTGCTTTGTTCCTGTCGCCATCGGAATCGCCAACGGGCAGCACGCGATTTCGGCAATGAATCCGCCGCCGGACAAATCGCCGACGGTCCCCGTAGCGCCATCCCGCACGTGAATCGGTTTTCCTGAGAACTACCGAACCGATCGTCGGCGGCAAAGCACGGCGGCGACACTGACCACAATCACGAGCGAGGCAGGCTCAGGCACCGCCGCAAATGCGGCAGCCGCCACGGCTCCAATGTTGATCCGTCCCCAGCCAAATTCCTCGTCCCAGCCCGGAGCGCCCAGATCACCGTACTGAAGCGACGTTTCGAAAAGAATCGCCTCCACCTGATCGGGGGCAAGATCCGGCGCGATCGACCAAGCCAGCGCGGCAGCCCCGGCGGCCAGTGGAGCCGCGAAACTGGTGCCGCTGATCAGCCCATAGTGATCCGGCAGTCTCGGATCAATCGAGTCGGCGACAATGATGTTCTCCGCCGGAGCCGACAGGTCAACAAACGGACCATACGTGCTCCCCACCGTTGGCTTCGAGGCGCTGACCCACCTTTGATCCGCGGAGTTGGTGCCCCCAACAAAGATCAGATTGTCGTACCCAGACATCGGATCGCGGACATTGTCGTTCCCGGCAGCCACGAAGGTCAGCGCGCCCTTCGACCTCGCATAGGCGGCAGCATCATCCAGCTGCCAATATGTCAATGCGCTCAGCGAAACGTTGATGACTCTGGCTCCATGATCGGCAGCCAGGCGGATGCCGGCGGCGATCCATTCCGGCGTCGTCGCGGACTGCGTGCCCACAGTAGCGCAGATCGGCAGAATCGTGAAATTCCCGACCCCCGCACTGCCGATCCCGTTGTTGACCTGCATCGCCAGCGAACTGGCAACCCACGTCCCATGGCGGACCACCGTTGGATCCCCCGGACTTGAGCCGGTGGAACTCAGCGCCGGAAGAACTCGGCCAGCCAGATCGGGCTCCGTTGGAATCACTCCCGTATCAATAACCGCGACAATCACATTGCTCGATCCCGTGGAATAGCTCCATGCCTCGGGCAACCCGATAATCGGCGCATGCCACGCATACGGGTAATACGGATCGTTGGGAATCAGCTCGCCCGCCCATCCAGGCGGACAGACAGCCAGACCCAGCAGAATTGCCAATCTTGTTCTCCGATGCATTCCGCAGCCCATCCAACAACACGCCGAATCTGCTCCCCTTGTGCATTTGACGACCCGTTCAATATACCCCATCGAAGCGGGCATGCGCCGCGACGAACCGGAATCCGAAAGACGATAACCTGATACCGGCCCGCGTGCTGACCAACTGCAAAATAAAACGGGGCGCGGACCCTTGAAAGGGACCGCGCCCCGATGATAACTGAACTGAATGTCGATCTAGCAGAAAAGCAGCAAGCCAAAACTTACTTGCGGTTCCTCCGACCGAGCAACATCGCAGCGCCGAGGCCAAGCATCGACAACGATGCGGGCTCGGGAACGATCAGGGTGTAGCCGCTGGACGCGAGCACGCCGCTGAACCCATCGCGGAGGTTCTCTGAAGCAGAGCCGTCTTCCGTCCACAGCGCGGTTTCCTTCGTCAGGGCACCGGCGGCATTCATGGCAAACTTCCAGTCAACCAAGGTGTTGCCAGCCAGAGCGACCGGGGTCACATTGACCTGGGCAACAAGGAATTCCACATCGCCCTTCCACGTGCCATCTTTTTGGAGGATCTTCGTGCCTTGGCCGCCAGTAGCCCACACCTGGAAGTTCTTGTTCGAGCGCAGAATAATCCACTCGGCAGTGGGATCGCCCGGCTTGCCGCCCAGATCGATATCGCCATCGCCATCGATGTCCTTGGCAACGCCGTTCTGAGAGCCGTTGCCGCCCATGGAGTACTTGTCGTTGTCCGGGTCACCCCACGGGGTGAATGGGCCAACAGTCGGATCACCCGTGTCCGGGTCAAGCCGATAGAACGCCGGGGCCGTGTTGACCTTCGTGGTGCCGGTGGTGACCACCGCGCCACGGATCGTGCTCAGGCTCTCCTTGCCAGTATTGGTCGGGTCACCCGTAACCTGAGCAAAGATGTTGAGCGTGATCGGCTTGTTCAGATCAGCCGCCGTTACCATAACCTCCTTGCCTCCATTCGCATCGCGAATGTCAATTTTCAACGCAGCGGATGCAACAGATGCACCGATGCCACCCATCAACAGGACTCCCGCGCACGCCGTCATCAGTTTAGTCTTGATCGACATACAGTTCTCACTTTCCCTCATGTAACCTCGACGAGCACAACACCCATCGAGAAGGCCTTGAGGGCCACGAAATGACCCACTGAAACCTGAGAGCCGCTCCGGCTACTCTACCACTCCCCAAAATATAGCACAGATGTTGGAGTTGTCCAACAAATTTATCAGTCGGTCCGGCAAGGCAGGGCGTTTGGACACGTTATAATTGGTCCCGTGCTCCGCTCCCGAACCTCCATGTTGGACTTCCGTCCCGCTGGCAGGCGCACAAGCAGCAATCCCGTCGAGTCCGCCGAACACCCTCGCTTCTTGGCCAGCCAGACGCCGGGCTGTTCCTACGGAATTCCTTCGCACAAATCGTCTGCGGGCATCAGCGGTTACGGCAACAACGCCTTGTACCGAATCCCAACCCGCGACAACAGGCCAGGCTCCCGTAAAGATTCGCATCGACCGAGCACACGGTCTGCCCTTCCCTCGCCAGACGCTCGCGCAAGTGGCGATCAGACTAAGGTCAACTCCACGCCCTGATCGTGGCACCACGCCCCTTCCCAAATGCCAGAATCGATCAGCGGAATATGGATAGAATGGAAACCTTGGGTAACCCATGCCACGCGACCCGGAAAATCGCCAATTGCGGCCGGCAATTCCACTTGGCTGGCCCCCGGTTGTCACGGTGCGACGCCGTCTCGCCCTCAGTCACCACTCAAAGGCTCACACTCCGCCCCAACTCGTTGCTCTGGTAAATCGCCTGGAGCACCTGCATCAGAATGACCCCTTCGCTGCCACCAGGAATCGGCGTAGCTCGCGAGGCAATACAGTCGCGGAAATGACGCATCAATGCCGGGTGATGGGTGGTCTTGGGAGGTTTCAGCGGATTCTCCCTGCATTCCCCGTTGGGCCTGAAGTCGCGGTAGAGAACGGCGCCCTGAGGCGTGTAGACCTCAATAGCCCCGGCCGTCCCGTACACCCGACAAGCCGTCCCATTCTGCTGCTGTGGCTGGTTCAGCGCCCAACTGACCGCCAGTTCAATCGACTTGCTGTTCTCAAATCGCACAATCGCAAACGCCTGGTCATCAACGTCGAAAGGAATCGGCTGCGGAACAAGCTCCGAGAATCGGCGATAGCCCAAGCCAAAGGCAGCCGTGGGCTTGGGCTGACCCAACAGGTGCCAGGCCAGGTCCAGCATCTGAGACCCCATGTCAATCAGCGCCCCGCCCCCTGACTTCTCCTTGTGCGTAAACCAGCCGGTACCGAGCGGAATTCCGCGTGTACGCGTCCAGACGACACGAACATGGTACGCCTCTCCCACATAGCCTTTCGAAATCGCGAGCTTGGCGGCCCGCTCATGTCCGCCAAAACGCCGTTGGGCAGCATACAGAAGAACCCTGGAGTGTTTGGCGGCGGCATCGGCCATGCGGCGGGCTTCGTGCGCGGTCATCGCTGGAGGTTGTTCACAAACAACGTGTTTGCCCGCCCGGATTGCAGCCAGCGCCACTGGCGCATGCAAATAATTCGGCAGGCACACGCTGACGGCCTGGATGTCCTTGTCCGCAATCAGATGCTCCGCTTCCGCGTACTCCCGCGGTATCTGGTGTTCCGCCATGAGTTGCCGACGACGATCGGGAATCAGGTCCGCAACGGCCACAATCTTGAATCCCCCTGCGGCCGCGTAGCCGCGAGCGTGCATCGTCCCAGGCCATCCCCCGCCAATGATTCCCACACGAATGCCTTCTGCCATGCCACTGTTATACGGGAAAGCCCCGCAACGGGCGAGAGAACCTGGCGCCTTTCCCTCAAGTGGAACGCGGACGCTGGACCTCCTATCGTTTCCCACGAGGAACAATGCAATGAGTATCACGCGAAACATTTGGGCTCTGGTGGCAGTGGCTCTGATGGCAAGGCCGCTTCAGGCAAGCGAACAAGCAAGACAGGCTGTGACCCTGCGGGGAAAAGAGGTAACGCTCGTCGGAAATCAGGCAAAAGTGGGAGAGCCGGCACCCGCATTCGCCGCGGTTGCCAACGACATGTCCACCTTTGAGTTCAAACCCGGCGATGGACAGGTGTGGATTGTCGCGTCCGTGCCCTCGCTCGATACGCCCGTGTGCCACGCGGAAACGCGACGGTTCAATGAAGAGGCAGCCAAGCTCCCCGGCGTGAAAGTCCTGACCATCAGCATGGACTTGCCCTTCGCGCAGAAACGCTGGTGCGGAGCCGAGGGCATCAAGAATCTGCAGACCGTCTCTGATTACCGCGATCGAGCTTTCGGCAAAGCCTATGGCGTCTACATCAAAGAGAACGGCCTGCTCGCGCGCGCGGTGTGGGTAATAGGAAAAGACGGGAAGGTCGTCTACACGCAACGGGTCCCGGAACTCACCCACGAGCCGGAGTATGAGAGTGCGCTGGCGGCAGCGCGAAAGGCGGTAGAAGGTTGAGCTCCCGAGTCGGCGCGCCGCCCCCTGCGTGACAGAGCTACTGCAAAGCAGCCGCCAGGAAACACCTCTCACATTGTGCCTCCTTCTCTCCACGACTGCCTCGCCTTCCCCAAACACCGGGCGAACCAAGCCCGCCTGAATCCTCTCGAAAACACCGCTTTTTGACGTCCCATGGGACATCTGATAGACTCACCAACCGACAAAGGAGAGGTGACAGAGTGGTTGAATGTGCCGGTCTCGAAAACCGGTTGGTCCGCAAGGGCCACGGGAGTTCGAATCTCCCCCTCTCCGTTCTACACACAACGTCCAGGGCAAACCGCAGCAATGCCGGGGTCCTTGGCGGGGCGACAAAAGCCCAGCTCGTGATCGTGCCGACTGACTTCGGATCCGCCGCCCCCGGACAACTAGGCACACGCCTCAGAGTATGACCCCGGAACGACCAATCTGATGGCCCATCTCGGACCGCTTCACTCTCCGCCGCAAGACCGGTTGTGAGCCAAAAAGAACTTGCCATTCCTGCCAGGAATGGTATCCTGTTTCCCAGTTGGCAGCGTAGCTCAGCTGGTTAGAGCGAGGGACTCATAAGCCCTAGGTCACTGGTTCGACTCCAGTCGCTGCTATGTACTTGTGGGTGCCGCACTTGCGTACGGCACCCACTTCCATTTTGAACCTCCTCGCAATCAACCTGCCTCGACAAGCCGGATCCCTCTGCAACCGAGCCAGCCAAGAGCCCCTCAAGGACCTGCCGCTGAGAGCCGGGCGTCCATGGTGCTCTTTGGTTTGTCACCCCACCCATGGAAAGAGTCCTCCGATCATGACGATGCGGCGGGCTTGCTGGACTCGTCGGCCAGCGGGGTCAACTCACGTCCGTCCATTGCCAATGCCAGATACGGGATCAGAAAATCCTCCATTGTGTACAGGCCGTTCGGCTGCCGCAGGATGCTTTTGGCGGCAAATAGCGCTCCATTGCCAAACGCCTCACGAGTGATCGAATCGTGAACCAGCCGCACGGTCTGATACGGGAACCCGAAGATGATCTCATGGCGCCCGATGATCCCGCCCGCACGGACGGACTTGATTGCCTCGGCCTGTATTCCCAGGCCACCGGCGATGATCTTGGCAGTGCCGGAGACCTCCTTCTTGGCCTTGAAATGCTCCTCGACAATCTCGATGTCCGCGTGTGGTGCAATCAGCTTGAGGATCTTCGAGGCCAAGATCAGAAAATTCACGCCGATGGTGATATTCGGCGACCAAAGGACCTTGGTGGTCGTCGCCAGCCGCTTCAGATGTCCGATGGTCTGCTCCCGATAGCTGGAAATGGCGGTTATGATGGCGATGCCTCTTCTGGCCGCTTCGTCTCCGTAGTATTCGATCCCATCCGGGGCAGAGAAGTCGACGATTACGTCAACAGGCATGTCGTCGAGCAGTCGTTCGATTGGCAGTTCGTGTTTCGCGAAGATCAGCCCCGGCTCGGCAGACACGACGCCGAAGAACTCAGGAACAGATCGGTGCTGCAGCAGTTCCGATTTGCGGATCACCCACGACAACACTGCCTCTTTGCTCTCCAACAGCACCGATGCCACCGCCCTGCCCGCACGGCCAAAGCCCATCAGTCCAATTTCCATGGCAGCTCCCAACTGAGCGGGACACGCGGGCTTGCGGGATCAACAAGCCGAGGATTTCCCGTTCACCGTAGGTCTCAGATGGCGGCCCGACCATCCGGCATGCCTGCGAAGGTCCCGTGACAATCGCACCCTTTGAGAACCCCCCTTTGCCAATCGCAGTTAACGCGCCGGCTTGGGCAAGTCAACCGCACAATTCGTGAATTAGTCGATGGTACACACGAGGCGCATCGACGCATCGGCGCATTTGGCCGAGTCCCTTCAGTGACAATGTGGTATCCGTGGGTCGCGCAAGGCAGACACAGGCATCGTAGAATAGGCATCATCAATCCCCTCGTGGCTTTTCGGCCTGGGGATTCCTCAGGAGGTGTCATCATGGCTTTGTCCCGTCGCCGGCTGTTGATTTCCGCCGCCGTCGCGGCCGTCTCGATTCGATCCGCGAGGTCCGCTGCGCCGGCGGTCGGGATGAAGGAATTGCGGACCATTACGGATCAGCCGACGCTCTACCACGGTTGGCCAACGCTGGCGCGATGTCGTTCCGGACGACTGCTTCTGACTTACTCCGGGGGGCGTGAGGGGCACGTTTGCCCTTTCGGTCGAGTGGAGATGATGCAATCGGATGATGACGGGAAGACCTGGAGCTTTCCGAGAGTCGTGCTGGACGGCGCGATCGACGATCGCGACAGCGGCGTGATGGAAACGGCGAAGGGCTCGATCCTGGTGACGACGTTCACTTCGCTGGCCTACGAGCCTTACCTGGAGAAGGCGAAGGAGTCGCGAGCCGGCTCGGCGGGGGCCTGGCCGGAAGCGAAGCTGCGGCGGTGGGAAGGCGTTGACAACCGGCTTTCGCGGGAGCAGCGTCAGGGTGAGTTGGGCGAGTGGATGATACGGTCGACGGACGGCGGCATCAGCTGGTCGGCGAGATATCGCACGATTGTGAACAGTCCGCACGGTCCGATTCAGCTTTCCGACGGTCGGCTGTTGTACGCGGGGAAGGAGCTTTGGTCGAAGGAGATGCGGGTGGGGGTTTGCGAGTCGACGGATGACGGGAGGAGTTGGCGTTGGCTGTCGGCGATTCCGGCTCGCCGGCAGGACGATCCGCGGCTGTATCACGAGCTTCACGCGGTGGAAGCCGCGGATGGGCGGCTGATTGCGCACATTCGGAACCACAACAAGACGGATGAGCGGGAGACGTTGCAATCCGAGTCGGCCGATGGAGGCAGGACCTGGTCTGTTCCGCGGTCGATCGGGGTCTGGGGTCTGCCTTCGCACCTGTTGCGGCTGAGGGACGGGCGGTTGCTGATGACGTACGGTCACCGGCGGCCGCCGTACGGGAATCAAGCAAGAATCAGCATTGATCACGGTCGGACGTGGTCGGAGGCGTTGATCGTATCGGACGACGCGCCGGGGGGCGACATGGGGTATCCGTCGACGGTCGAGTTAGGTGACGGCGTGCTGCTGACGGTCTGGTACGAGTTGCCGAGGGGTTCAACCTGCGCGGTGCTTCGGCAGGCGAGATGGACTCTGGCGGGCTGACTCGATCTGGTTTGCGACGATGCGGAGGAGGCAGGTTTTTGCCGGGGGCAGTTGGAATCGCAGGGTGGTTCGGGGCCCGACGACGTGGAGGACTTGTCGGCTGATGTGTTGTTGTGATTTCTTGTCGATGAGTTGGACCGAGTACTGTCCCTTACGAAGCAAGTAGAGTTCGGCGCCGATGTCGCGCGGGTTTTGGCCGAAGTGATACAGTTCGGCTTCAAGTTGATGATGATCGGATTGTGTCACGAGGGCGGCGATTTGCCTGGGCGTGGTGAGCCATCGAACGGCATTAAGGGGGAAGATGAGCGGATTGCCCGGATCGCCGGTTACCGAGGAATAGAGGATTTCGGGGGAAGGGGGCGGGGGCGCCGGGTTTGGCAGGTACTGGAGGTAGTTGCGAGTGAAGGACATGACGCGATCAGTCCATCGCATCTCGGCGGTGTAGGCTTCCCAATTGGAGCGGAAAGCCTCGGCATTTTTGCGAAGGGCGTTGACGAGCGGTTTGGTCTGGGCGTTGAGTCGGAACTGCACATATCCGGACGCATCGGAGGCGAGCAGGTTGTCGTATCGGGCGTCGCCGGTGAGGAAGCGGTATTTTGCGAGGGTATCGGAGAGGGCTCCGCTGATTCTGCCGGCGGCCCAGGCTTCGCTGCCGGGCTGGGCATTTGACGACTGGCCCTGATGCTTGAGTCGGATCGCCGCCATGGAATGGATGGGGGCGAGGTACTGTTGGTCGCCGGTCATATGCCAGGCGAGGAGGAGTGTGGAGGTCATGAGGCGGCTGGCGCCGGGCCAGTTGTAGAGTTGATCATTGTGGTTGGCGGGGAAGGGTTCCCACCAAGGCCGGTGCGGGGAGGCGATGGTTCCATCGGGCCAGTGGACAGCGGAGGGCAGGATGCCGGCGGGTTTTCCGTTTTCGGCGCGTGCGGTCGCGTCGACCCAGAGTTTGAGCCATTCGGCGAAGAGTGTGGTGAGGGACGAATCGTTTGTTCGTTGCCAATAGAGGAGTGTGGGCTGGACGACAGAGGGATGGTAGACGGTATCGAAGGCGCGTGCGGAGTTGTCGTCCACTTTTTCGGCGTTGAAGTAGATGGATTTGAACTGGAGTTGGCCGCGGTGATTTCGGCCGACCCATCGTTGTCGCATCAGTTCGGCGAGTCGTGTTGCTCTGGTTTTCCAGACGGGATCATCTGGTCGAAGGTGCATCATGGGGAGGATGGTGTCGGTGGTATCTTCGTTGGAGTGTTCGACATCGGTCATGCGTGAGGTGAAGCCTTGGGTCAAATGGGGTTGTCGGAAGACACCACTGGAGAGGCGTTCCTGCGCGGCAGCGAGTTTGGGATCGTGAAAACCGATGAGGATGGGGGTCCACCATCGCCACATTTCGACGTCATCGCCCCAGCCGCCGCCAAACTGTCCGTCGTCGAGTTGTCGGTGGTCGATCCACCAATGGATGAGATCGGCGAGTTTTTCGAGCCCTTCGCGTTGGAGGTTGGCCCACTCGGGCGCGTCTTGGGCGGGCTCGTAGCGTATTGGCCAGGGGATGGGGTGGCCGAGGTACATTCGCAGGACGCGGTTTTTGGGGAAGGCGTTGCTCGCTTCGGCGATGAGGCGAGTGCCCTCGTCGTAGTACGCTTGGCGAGTTTCCTTGACGTTGAGCAGCGGCCCGCTTTGGATGACGCGCCAGATGAGCATTCGGCCGCGGTAGATGGCCCAGATCGGGCGCAGGGGTGAGTTGTGAGAGAGGGAGGGCGGGTAGACGGGGCCTTGGTTTTCGGGTTTGGTTTTGCTGGAGATGAATCGGCAGAGGTAGCCATTCTCGGCTGCGCGAGTGTGATCGACGACAACGTGATCCTTGCCGTTGGCCCAGTCGTGTGCAATGGGCATCAGTTTGTCGAGGTCGCCGCGCAGCGACGGACTGAGATCGGGGCGTTGAAGCAAGTCTTGGAGGAGGCGGAAGCGAGTTGCCTCATCCTCGGCGTTGCCGGCCGCCTGGATGAGCTGGGGGATCGAATCGTCTGGGGCCGCCTTGGACGTCGGCGATGTGAGCGTCGCAACAGCAACGAGAAGGAGGATGGTCTTGTTCATGCCCCATGTGCTCCCACGGCTCCGGGCTGAAGCCGCTGTAGGAGGGTACGCTGGCAGCCGGTCGTTGTTGTAGGAGCGGGATGGGGGTGGCGGCTGGGGAGAGGACAGGGGAGCGGGAAGGGTGGTGGCGGAGGGGTTGGGGGTTGTAAGGGGAGGATTGGCTGGGGGTTGTGGGTTTTGAGGGGGTGGAAAAAGGGGCAAAAAGCGACGAAAAGCGACAAAAACCGACCGAAAGCGACGTGAAGGGACGGGGGAGGGGGGTAAGGGGCTGGCAGGGGTTGAAAGGACGATGAGGGGAGGCGGCGGTGGGAGGAAGGGGAGGGTTGGAGAGTGGGAAGGGATGCCAAGGTGACGGGGGAAGAAGGGATGAGGGATGGAGGTGGGGAGCATTTGGCATGGAGAAGGCTATAATAGCAAATAGATGCGACTGTGGTCGCATGGCGATGTTTGCGGGGAGTATGTGGGGTTTGTTGGGGGAGGATGCTGTTGGGGGTGACGGAGGGTCGTTGCGGGGGAGTGGCGGGGAAGGGACGCGGGGCCACAGCAAGCGATGTGGAATGGCGACAGATATGGGCGACCGTGGTCGCATGGCGATGTTTGCGGGGAGTCTGTGGGGTTTGTTGGGGGAGGAGGCTGTTGGGAGAGTGGGAGTGTGAGTTTGCGGGCGAGGCGGGGAGAGGGCGATGGCTGGAGGGTGGGGAATGGAGTTGGGAGGGGATGGTTGGGGCGGGAGGGGGCGCGGGGTTGGCGGGAGCCTGTCCGCTGCAGTCGGGCGGTGGCAAGTGTTGGCCACGGTCGTGCGCATAGCAGTCCTCCTATATATAGGGGTGGGTTTGCGCGGGAATGGCGGGCTGGGCGCAGCGCGAAACGGGAGAAGTGAGGATTCCCTAGGGAAGTGGAGAGAAGATTTTTTTATTTTTCCCGATGGCGCAGCGCGCACCTTGGTAGAAGGTTGCTATTTGGGGGCGGAGGAGGGGTGGGATCGGTGATTTGAGGCGGGTCGGAGAGCGTTGTTTTTGCGATTTCGGCGAGGGTTCTCGTGTTGCGAACGGTTGACGATATGGGATGATGGGTGAGGTTTAGGAAAGGACGAGAATGCGAGTCGAGAAAGAGCGTTACATTGCGTCTTTAGTGCCGGGATTGCTGGTGGGGTTGTTGGCTGCGGGATGGGTGGTGGGCGCGGAGCCGACATCGCGGCCGGTGAGTGTAGCGAGCGCGGCGCCGGTGGTGGATCAGAACGGTCCGATCATCAAGGAGGTGTACAAGGATCACTTTTTGATCGGGATGGCTGGGGATATTCCCGGGCGGTACTCGGAGCAAGAGTTGAAGCTGGTGAGGGATCATTTCAACGTTGTGACGCCGGAGAACTGTATGAAGCCTGCGCAGGTTCATCCGGCGGAGGGCTCGTGGCAGTTTGATCGTGGGGATGCGTTGGTGGAGTGGTGCGAGGAGCAGAAGCTGGCCGTTCATGGTCACACGCTGGTGTGGCACGCGCAGACGGGGAGCTGGTTTTTCCGAGATGGGGACAAGGGGACGGTTGAGCGTCGGTTGAAGGAGCACATCAGCGTGCTGGTGGGGCGTTATCGTGGGAAGATTCGGAGTTGGGATGTGGTGAACGAGGCGATAGCAGACGGGGGCAACGCGCAGACAGCGCAGACGGAGAATCTGCGGAATTCGTCATGGTTGAGGGCACTGGGGCCGGAGTTTTTGACGCTGGCGTTTAAGTTTGCCCACGAAGCGGATCCGCAGGCGACGCTGTATTACAACGATTACGGGATTGAGGCTGGGCCGAAGCATGCGAGTTCGATGGTGCTGCTGAGGCGGCTGATCAAGGAGGGCGCGCCGGTGCACGGGGTGGGGATTCAAGGACATTGGAGCACGAGGGGGATTCCGTACGCGGAGGTTGAGAAGGCGATAGCGGACTATAAGTCGCTGGGGTTGAAGGTGAGCATCACGGAGTTGGACGTGACGATACGGGGGACATCGGGGGGTCAGTTGACGCCCGGGGCGGGTTTTGGCGGGCGGGGTTTTGGGGGGCGAGGTGGGGTGCCTGCGTCGGCAGAGGATCTGAAGGCGCAAGCGGAGGCATATGCGAGGCTGTTTGGGATTTTCATCAAGCACAAGGACGCGGTGGAGCGGGTGACGTTTTGGGGTCTGAGTGACCGGCGGACGTGGCGATTCGGGCAGAGCCCGCTGATCTTTGACACGAACAACCTGAGGAAGCCGGCGTATGCGGCGATTGTGGACGCATTGCTTCGAGCGGAGTCGGGGGTAGGGGGGCCGCGGTAGGCGGTTGGAGACCCGGGAGTGGAGTGGGGGGGTTGGCGATGGGGCTTGGTTGCGCGTTAATCGAAGGTCCAGTGGGAACCGACATGGGCCGGGAAGACGCGGCCGGGGAAGGTTTTCCGGAAGGAATTGATGGCGTGTTCGCCGGTGCAATGTGCGGGAGCGAGGACGTTGGGATTGTGGTTTTGGAGAGCTTGGAGAGTGGCGGCGATGCGGTGGGGTGAGGCGGAGCGGAGGTGCATTCCGCCGAGGACGGCATGTAGGGGCTGGTTATTGGTGAGGGTTCGGACGTGGTGGATGGTGTTGATGAGGCCGGCGTGGGCGCAGCCGAGGAGGATGACGAGGCCGCGTGAAGACTGGAAATAGAGGGCCTGGTCATCCTCGATGGGATCAACGATTTGGGAGGCGGGATCGAGGAAGAATTGGCCGCCGGTGTCTTCGAAGTCGTTGAGTCGTGGAATGGGACCTGAGGCGAAGAGACCCGGGAGGATTTCGGTGGGTTTGGAGACAAGGGAGACACTGGGGGAAAGGCGGAGGGCTTGGGCGGCGTCGGGGGGCATGCCTATTTGGCGGAGGGAGTGATTTTGTTTGCGGCTGAAGCGAGGGGAGAGGGCGGCGGGATGCAAGAAGACGGGTGCGATGGGGGAAGCGCCCAGGAGATGGGCGAGGCCGCCGGTATGGTCGTAATGGCCGTGGGAGAGGAGGATGGCGTGGGCGGAGGCGAGGTCGATGCCGAGGGACGAGGCGTTGTCGGAGGTATGGTGGTTTGGGCCGGCGTCGAACAAGAGGTTGTGTGTTGGGGTTTGGATCCAGATGGAGAGGCCGTGCTCGTTGAAGAGGTGGGGCAGGCCGGGTGAGTTGTCGATGAGGAAGGTGATTTTGACGGGGGTGTTAAGGTTTGGCATTGTGTTGGGAGTTAGTGATTGTCGAAGAAGCGGGTGAAAGGGCGGGATTGGTTGGGGTTGGAGTGGAGAAGATGATGGAAGCGCCGACGAGGGAGGTGAGGATGACGAAGAGCATTGCCCAGAAGGGGTGGATGGCCCAGAGCACTCCGACGGAGGCGCTGGAGAGGAAGTCGCCGAATCCGTTGATGGTGGCGAGGAGGCCGAAGCCTGTGCCGCGGACGTGATCGGGGAGGACGGTGGCGGCGGTGGTGTTTTCGAGGGTTTCCCAGACGCCGGTGTAGATGCCTGAGAAAGCGAAGATGATGAGGAATTTGGGGAGGGAGGCACCGGGCCAGAGGAGGGCGGCGGCGGGGATCAAGGCGAGGAGGTAACCGGAGCCGAGGACTTTGTGTTTTGGGAGGCGGTCTGCGAGGGCTCCGCTGAGGTAGCAGGAGAGGGTATAGGGGAGGTTGTAGGCGACGGCATAGAAGGCCATGGCCATGGTGGCGGCTTTTGCGGGGCCGTAGAGGGGGATCCAGGCCTGAGTAGCCCAGAGGATGAGGAGGGTATTGGAGAAATCGCCGAGGCCGCCGATACCGACACCGAGGAGGAAACGGCGGAAGGATTTTGGGAGGGAGGCGATTCCGGAGAAGAGATGTGTCTGGGGTTTTGGGTTGTGGGGCTTTTCTTTGACGAGGAAGGCGATGAGGAGGGCGGCGGCGAGGCCTGGTATGAGTGTGAAGGCGAAGACCCATTGCCAGTGGGATCCGAGGGCCCAGGCGATGGCGAGGGTGAGGAGTGGTCCGATGACGGCGCCGGCGCTGTCCATAGCGCGTTCGAGGCCGAAGGCGCGGCCGTAGGTATCGGGAGTGGTTGCCTCGGTGAGGAGGACGTTTCGGACGGGGGTTCGGGCCCCCCGGCCGAGCCATCCGGCGACGCGTCCGATGAGGACGTGCCACCATTGGGTGGCGAAGGCGAAGCTGGCCATGCCGGAGGCGGTGACGAAGTAGCCGATGACGGCGAGGGGTTTTCGTCGGCGGAGGCGGTCGCTGTAGAGGCCTGAGAAGAGTTTGGCGAAACTGGACAACCCATCGGCGAGGCCCTCGATGAGCCCGAGTGCGGCGGAGCTGACGCCCAGTGAGGCGAGGAGGACGGGCATGGAGGTGGTGGCCATTTCATGTCCGATGTCGGAGCAGAGGCTGGCGAGGCCGATTCCGAGGACGGTTGAGTTGAGCCAATGGATGCGTCGTTTGGGCGCCTGGTTGTCCACGGTGCCTAGTCCTTCCTTGTGCCAAGAGATCCCTACATGTCGTGGGAAGCCGAGCAACATGCATCGGAGAGACTCCCACGAACGGCGATTCGCAGGAGTTATCAGCACGGCCTGAGAGGCCTGCGGTTGAGGGCGAACTCCATCGCCTTTGATTTGCGGATAATGATAGTATCTGGGGAGACAGGAGACAACCCGCGGGTGAGGGGCGTGACGCGGGGGGGCTTAATGGGTGGGCGAGCGACAGTGCGGGAGGGCGAAGAAGAAGGGGAGCGTGGGTTTTTTCGGAGGACGTGTGTTGAGCGAACGGGGCGTGTTTTTGGTGTTGATCGGGGCTGTTCCGGCGCCGCGCCAGGCGTGGCGTGGCGCCGGAACAGGCAGGGGTTTAGTATTCTCGTTTTTTTCTTCCGGGTTCGGGTTGCGGGTACATGCCGTTGGCATCGGGGAGGACCGGTGCTTGTGAACCGGCATTGAACTTATCGACGCCCGGGGCGAATTCATGGTCGCAGTTGAGCATGGCATCGAAGGTGATTTCCTGGCCTGTGTGGGCGGCCATGCGTCCCATGCTAGTGACGAGGCTGGTTTCGACGCCGCTCTTGACTTCGTTGTAGGGTTTGTCGTTTCGGATGGCGTCGATGAGGTCATCCCATTCGTTTTGATAGGGATTGCTGCCGTCGGTGGACTGCCAGAGGCGGTTTTGTCGGGTGGGATTTTGTCCCTTGTAGGTGCTGGACGGGGCGCCGCAGTCGCCGCCGGCGGAGGCGATGGCGCAGCCCTTGGTGCCGTGGATGTAGCTGGCGTATTGGTCGGCGCACCCGGTCATGGTTCGGCCGTCGAAGAAGAACTTAGTGCCGTCGGCGAAGGTATATTCGACGGCGTAGGAGTCGAAGTTCTGGTCGACATAGAGGGTACCGTCTGGGGCGTGGCGGTAGTGTCGTCCGCCGAGGCCATGTGCCTTGATGGGGTAAGCGTCTTTCATCCAGCAGAGGTGGTCGATGATGTGGATGTAGAAATCGCTGTAGCACCCGCCGCCGGCCCAGAGGAGGCTATGGAAGCGTCGGATCTGGTAGTCGAGTTCGGTGATGTTGTCGGGTTTTCGAGGGGAGGCGAAATATCCGACGGGGCCATGCATGCGGTAGCCGCGCATGGTGATGATGTCACCGATTTCGCCGTCCTTGATGCGTTTGAAGAGTTCCTGGAGTGGTCGAGCATGTCGGGACATGAGTCCGACGCCGACTTTGAGGTTTTTGGCGGAGGCTTCTTCGGCGAGTTTGAGCATGCGTTTGCTGGTGGGGCCGTCGGCGGTGACGGGTTTTTCCATGAAGACGTTGAGGCCTTTGAGGATGGCGTACTGGAAGTGGACCCATCGGAAAGCGAGAGGGGTGGCGAAGATGGCGACATCGCCGGGTTTGAGGCAGTCCATGGCGCGCATGTAGGCATCGAAACCGACGAAGCGGCGGTCTTCGGGGACATCGACCTGTTTGGAGTGCTTAGAGAGATTGTTGTAGCTTCCCTTGAGCCTGTCTTCATAGGCGTCGGCCATAGCGACGAGTTTGATGGGACCTTTGGTGCCCAAGGCGTCGACGACGGCGCCGCTGCCGCGGCCGCCGCAGCCGATGAGGGCGAGTTGGATCAGGTCGTTGCCGGCGGCGTGGACGTGTGGAACGACTGATCCGGCCAGAGCGGTGACGGCGGCGACCTGACTGGCGGTTTTGATGAACTCACGACGAGAAGCAAGAGGGAGCTGATGGTCCTGCATATGTTTTGTTCCTTTCATTTGGTAGTACCGATTGGGGTCCTTGCGGTTGAAGGGGGAATATGGGGCAAGCGGATTGCTTTGGGGGCCATGGCGGCGATGTTGGGATGCCGTTGGCGGATTGGTTGGTGGAGCCTGAAGGTGATGGAGGCGTGGTGGGCATAAGTGGGAATCAGCGGGGGTTTGGGGAATCGGGCATTTGGGCGAACTCTGACCACTTTTTGTTGATTTTGTTGTCGTCGGGTTTTCCGGCATGGATCCAGAGGCCGTAGCGGAGGGTGAGGGGCCTATCGGGCGGGATAGTGATTGGGGCGTCGTAGGTGAGGCTGGCGCCCATCCAGCCGTCGGCGCGGGTGTGGAAGAAGGTGGGGTGGTTGGGGTTTTTTGGGTGATCCATGAGGGTGATGCCGTCGGAGGCGGTGGGTGTGACGGGGCCGGAGTAATCGAGCCATTGGGCGCGTTGCCAGAGGGTGTCTTTTTCGCCGGATTTTTGTTGGGAGTTTCGGATGAGGCCGCCGCCGTCGTTGACTCCGATGGTTTTGGCCATGCGTACGCCGAGGAGGCCGAAGGGAGTTTTGCCGAGTGTGACGGGTTCTTTGGATTCGAGCTTGAGGTCGATGAGGAGCCAGAACTCGTTATCGGGGAGGAGGCGGACGGAGGTTCGGCGGGTTTCGATGAGGAGGGTTTTGTTGGCGGCTTCGTCGAGCCAGTGGCTGGAGGTGGTGATCCAGGAGAGTTGGCCGTGGTCTTGGATGTCGAGGATGCGTTGATGGACGATTCGGGCCTTGGACTGGTCGGACCAGAAGGAGAGGCCGTTGACGTCGTTATGGGCGATCCAGATGGAGTTATGATGGGAATGTCCGGCGGGGTCGTGGGGATGTCCCATGCGTGTGAGGCGTTGGCCTGAGTGGCCGATGACGGGGTAGACGAATGGGCGTCGGAGGCGGCGATTTGATGTCCGTGGCGTTCGAAGGAGAGCTGATGGAGGGGCAGAGGGATGGCCTGGAGGCTTGGGAAAGGTCGGTCTGGGGTTTCGGCGGAGAATGCGAATTTGTGGAATGGGGGAAGGGCCAGGAGGAGGCAGAGTGCTGTTGGTGGGAGGGGACTGGGTTTGGGGTGGCGGTTGGTGAAGAGAGCGTGGATCATATTTTGGGCTCCCATCCTTTCTGGTACTCGCGTGACCAGAGTTTTTGTGCTTCGATGTCGTCGGGGATGTGTCCGGAGGCGGGATCGACGCGGATGGGGCGACCGGTGCGGTGAGCTATGTTGCCGAGGTGGGCGAGCAGGGTTGACTTGTGGCCTTCGTGAATAGGGGCGTTGAGGCTTTTTCGTTCGCGGATGGCGTCGAGGAAGTTTTGGAGATGGGGGGCATCGGCGCCGGAGCCGGCGACTTTGGCGATCTGTTTCCCGGTGGGGTCGAAGAGGGTGTAGCCGACGCCATCGGTAACGAGAGTGGCCTTTTCGCCGTGGAAGGAGGCACCGAAGGATGACCCCTCGATACCATGGGGGTGGCAGGAGTGTCCTTCCCAAGCGATGACTTTGTTGCCGAAATCGAAGGTGACGAAGTGGGTATCGGGGGTTTCCTGATCGTCTTGGTAGTAATATCTTTTGCCGGCGGAGGTGACGCGAAGGGGGTAATCGACGGCGAGTCCCCAGCGGCAGAGGTCGAGGGCGTGGATGCCGTTGTTACCGAGTTCGCCGGTGCCCCAATGCCAGAACCAGTGCCAGTTATAGGGGAGGATGTTGTCCTGGTAGGGTCGATGGGGTGCTGGTCCTTGCCAGAGCGTGTAGTCGAGGGTGGGAGGGATGGGGGTTTGTTTTCCTTTGCCGATGCCTTTGCGGGAGTTGTTGTACCAGCCGCGGGAGAAGAGGACTCGGCCGAACTCGCCGCTGCGGACGCGTTGGATGGCCTCGACGACCTTAGGCCAACTTCGGCGTTGGGTTCCGAGTTGGACGGCGCGGTCGTATTTTTGGGCGGCGGCCACCATGAGTTCGCCTTCGTGGGGGTTATGGCTGGCGGGTTTCTCGACGTAGACGTGTTTACCGGCGGCGCAAGCGAGAATGGTTGCGGGCGCGTGCCAATGATCCGGGGTGGCAATGACGACGGCATGGACGGAGGGGTCATCGAGTGCTTTGCGGATGTCTTTGATAGGGGTGGGGGGGGCCTGCTGGAGTTTGGCGAGGGAGGCGTGGGCCTTAGCCAGGCGTTGGTGATCGACTTCGCACAGGTAGGTGATGCGGCAGGCGGGCAGCTTTGCGAAGCCCTCCATAAGATTGGCGCCGCGTCCGAGGCCCATGACGGCGATGTTGACGAGTTGTGGAGCGGGTTGGGCGGCGGCAGGAGTTATGATGGCTGGGGAGGCTGCCCAGGCAGTGGTGAAGGCCGCGGATCGTTGAATGAACTGCCGACGGTTGATGGATGAGGTCATTGAGGGGTCCTGGTGTATGGAGGGCATGATACTGCGCCAGTGGCGGCAGGTATACGATGAGGGGGTGATGTTGACAGGCGGGGAGCATGATTGACCGGGGGTGATAGGAAAATTATGCTTCTGCGTTTGATGCGGCTTTAGTTGGCTGCAGCATTCCAGGAAACCGGGCGCCTAAGGGCGAGGTCGTATTGAATTTCCCAACTCCGGGCAGGAGAAGGTCTTGAGTGACGCGGAATACGAGAAGAAAGAGAAATGCGGGCTGTTTGGGATCTGGGGGAGCAAGGTAGCCGCGCAGCTCTGTTACAACGGGCTGTTTGCGCAGCAACACCGGGGTCAGGAGTCGGCGGGGATTGTGGTGTCTGACGGCAAGCAGTTGCACGGGCACTTGGGGATGGGTCTGGTAAGCCAGGTGTTCACGCCGAGGATGCTGCGTGAGGACCTTGCGGGCCATGCGGCGATCGGTCATGTGCGTTATTCGACGACGGGATCGAGCAAGCTGGCGAATGCTCAGCCGCTGATGCGAGAGTATCTGATGGGTCCTGTGGCGGTGGCGCACAACGGGAACCTGATCAACGCGCAGCTGTTGCGGCGGCAGTACGAGGAGCATGGTCACATATTCCAGACGACGACGGACACGGAGATCATTGTTCATCTTCTGGCGAAACCGACACATCTGGACAAAGCGGATCCACTGCCTCACGTTCTGATGCATTTGCAGGGGGCGTATTGTCTGTTGTTTCTGTTTCCGGATCGGATTGAGGCGGCGAGGGATCCGTGGGGCATTCGGCCGTTGGCGTTAGGCCGGACGCCGGAGGGGCACTGGTGTGTGGCGAGTGAGACGTGCGCATTTGACGCGATTGACGCGCAATACGTTCGGGACATACAGCCGGCGGAGATCGTGCGAATTGACGACACGGGTGTGACGAGTCGTTTTTTTGAAGTGCCGGCGCCGAAGTTGGCGCACTGTTGTTTTGAGCATGTGTATTTTGCGAATCCCGCGAGCCGGATATTTGGGCAGAACGTACACGTGGTGAGGCAGGCGTTGGGGAGGGCGTTGGCTCGTGAGGCGCCGGTGATCGCGGACTTTGTGATGCCGATGCCGGACTCAGGTCGGAGCGCCGCGTTGGGGTATGCGAAGGAATCGAAGATCCCGTTTGAGGAGGGGATTGTACCGAATCGGTTTGTAGGCCGGACGTTCATTCTTCCGAACCAGATTCAGCGTGATCGGGCGGTTGCGTTGAAGCTGAACATTATTCCGGACATTATTGCGGGGAAGCGGGTAGTGCTGGTGGAGGACTCGGTGGTTCGGGGTACGACAACGCGGTCGAAGATGAGGGCATTGCGGCGAGCGGGGGCCAGAGAGATTCACTTGCGGATATCGTGTCCTCCGATTCGGCATCCGTGCTTTTACGGGATCGATTTTCCGACGCGGGAGGAGTTGATTGCGCACAACCGGACGATACAGGAGATTGGGGAGTATCTGGAGGTGGACAGCCTGGCGTATCTCTCGCTGAAGGGGATGCTTTCGTGTCTGCAGTTTCCGGAACAGAATTACTGTGCGGCGTGTTGGAACGGGGAGTACAAGCTGCCGGTCGATCAGCCGTTGGCGAAGTTCAGTTTTGAGAAGGACCAGATGCGGATGTTTTGAGATTCGGGAGGGTGGAGCGGTTGGAGGGGCGTATGGGGAAGGGGGCTTGAGCGAGCGCGGGTTGTGCCGGATGATGCGCGGGACAGACAGATTGGAGAGGCCATATGCTGACGACTCGGACAGGTTCGTTTCCGATTGGATTTCGGCGGGGTGGATCGGACTGGCAGAAGGATCTGGACTGGCTGATTCGATGGGCGTTATCGCACGAGTTGAGCGTGATGGACGTTGGGGCTGACGCGGACGTGATTGGTCGGAAGTTGACGGCGGCGGGGATGCGTATTGGGTCGTGTGATTTAGCGGAGGTGCGGAACCTGATTTCGCCGGACAAGGTGAAGCGATCGGAAGCGATCGTGAGGAACCGGGAGTACATCAAGGCGGCGACGGAGGCCGGGGCGCGGAATTTTTTCGCGGTGATGATTCCGGAGAAGGCGGACCTTCCGCGTCGGGACAATTTTCAGATCATGATTGAAAGCCTTGGCGCGCTGGCGTCTGTTCTGGAGAGGCATGGGGGGCGGCTTGTGATTGAAGGATGGCCTGGTCCGGGGGCTTTGTGCTGCACGCCGGAGACGCTTCGGGCGACGTTCAGGGAAGTGCCTTCGCGGTCGATTGGGGTGAATTACGATCCGTCGCATCTGATTCGAATGGGGATTGACCCGATTCGGTTTTTGAAGGAGTTTGGTGACCGGGTGTATCACGCGCACGGGAAAGACACGGAGATTCTGACGGAGAATCTGTACGAATACGGGAGCGAGCAACCGGCGACGTTTTCGGAGCCGTTTTTCTGCGGGGCGTGGCATTGGCGTTACACGATTCCTGGTCACGGCCAGATGAGATGGACTGAAGCGTTCCGGGTGCTGTCGGAGAAGCATTATGAGGGGGCGATATCGGTGGAGCTGGAGGACGCGAATTTCACGGGCGGCGCCGCGAATGAACAGCAGGGGATTCTGGCGGGCGCGAGGTTTTTGCAGTCGTGTTGAGGAGTTTGGAGGTGATTTTTCCGGCGTGTGGGAGAGGAATAGCGGGATGGAGGTGTTGAGCCACATTTTGCGGGCGGGACTGTATAATTCTGGCAGGAGCACGGTACAGGCGAGGAGTACACGATGACTATCTCACGTCGGGACTTTCTTCGGACGGGGGCGAGCGTTGTAGCTGCGGGTGCAGCGGGATCGGTGGTTCATGGGGTTGAGGGGGAGGGGCGTATTGGAGGGGATCGGATTCTGGTGGTGATCGAGTTGAATGGGGGCAACGACGCGCTGAATACGGTGATTCCGATCGACAGCGTTGAGTATGCGGCGGCGAGGCCGACGTTGGCGATTTCGCGTGAGAGGGCGCTGAGGCTTGCGCGCGGCATTGGATTGCATCCGTCGATGCGGGAGATGCAACGATTGTACCGGGCGGGGCAGTTGGCCATTATTCAAGGGGTGGGCTATCCGAACCCGAGCCGGAGTCATTTCCGGAGCGCGGAGGTTTGGCATCGCGGGGAGGTTTCGGCTGACGTAAAGACGGGGTGGGTAGGGCGGCAATGTGTTGGAGTGGGCTGTGGATGCGCGATGGTTCACGCGGGTGCGGAGATGCCGGAGCTGTTTCGCGCGCCAGAGGTTTCGTCGGTTGGGCTGTGTGCGGGGGCTGAGGTTGAGTCGATGGACCGCAGGTCGTGGTCATCGCGGGTGGGTGATTTTCTGCTTACGGCGACGCAGGGCGGCGGGGGGATGTTGTCGGGGTATTCGCGCTCGCTGGGAAGGTCGCTGGAGTCAAAGGGTGTGTCGGGTTCGTATCCCGTGAACCGATTTGGGCGGATGCTAGCGGCGTATGCGCGGATGATTATCGGGGGCGCGGGGCCGCGTTTTTATCACGTTGGGCTGGGCGGCTTTGACACGCACGCGAGGCAGGCCGAGGCGCACGCGGAGTTGCTTGGCGATTTGTCTTCGGGGGTTGGGGCGTTTCTGGGTGATCTTCGGGCGGGTGGTCGTGACGGGGACGTGCTGGTGATGATATTCAGCGAATTTGGGCGTCGTTTGCGGGAGAACAGCAGTGCGGGCACGGATCACGGGACGGCGGGCGTGATGTTTTTCGCCGGCGCGCCTGTTCGAGGGGGGCTGTATGGGCGATATCCGAGCCTGCGCGACTTGGACGAGGATGGCGACCTGAGATTCACGACGGATTTCCGGGAGTGCTACAAGACGGTGGTTGGGGGTTGGCTGGGTTTGGGGTCTGGGGGATGGGCGGGATCGGGGGGCGTGGAGTTTGTGTGAGCGGTGGTTCGGGGCTGGTCGGGGGATTCAGAGTGGACTTGCCAGAGTTGTTCGGCGAGGGTTTTGACGGCCTGTCCGAGGTGGGATGCGGCTTTTTTGGCGTTTAGGGACAAAGTCCAGAGGTGTGGGAGGAGTTGGGGTTTGCGCAGGAGGGTGGCAAGGAGGGGTGCGGTTCTGGGGCGGCCGAGGGGATCGACGAGGCGGAGGATCTGGGGGTCAATGTTTTGGTCGGCGGTATCGCAGATGGCGCGGATGCCGACGAACGGGACGCCAGCGTGTTCGGCCGCCTGCTTGACGATGGCATTTTCCATATCGACGGCCAACGCGCCTGTTTGTTGGAAGAGTTCGGCCTTGTGCCTGGTGGTGGCGACGATGGTGTGGCTGGTGTGGATGTTGCCGAGGTGGAAGGGCAGGTTGGAGTTGGCGAGGAAGGGTGGTGCATCGACGACGATGTCGCCGGAGGTGAGGCGGGGGTCGAGTGCGCCGGCGAGGCCCGCCATGACGACGTATGTCGTCTGCCTGGTGATCGGGAGTTGAGGGAGGCGATTGGCGCGGATTCCGACGAGGTGGAGTTCGCAGGCCCAGTTGTGAATGTTAAACGGGAGGTGGCTTGGCGGATGGGGGTATTGGAAGCCGAGGGAGCGAGCGATCGCCTTGGCCTCCAATTGGATTGCGGCGAGGATGATGAGTTTACGGTATTCGATGGTTGTCCTATTGTACGGGAAAGGAGGATGGAAGCGGCATGGGCATACCCGTATCGCAGATGTGGACTGTTGCCAGGTATGTGCTGAAGCAGAAGCTTGCCGGCCGGAAGCGATATCCGCTGGTGTTGATGCTGGAGCCACTTTTTCGGTGCAATCTGGCTTGTGCCGGGTGTGGGAAGATCCAGTATCCGGGGGAGGTGCTTCGGCGGCAGCTTTCGGCGGGGGAGTGTTTTGCCGCGGCGGAGGAATGCGGTGCGCCGATGGTAAGCATACCCGGGGGCGAACCGCTTCTGCATCCGGAGATCGACGAGATCGTGGGGGGGCTTGTGGATCGTCGCAGGTACGTGTATCTCTGCACGAATGCCATTCTTTTGTCGAAGAAGCTGGATCTGTTCGTTCCGAGCAAGTACCTGACAATCAGCGTGCATTTGGACGGTGGGCGAGAGGACCATGACGCGTCGGTTTGCCGTCGGGGCGTTTACGACATGGCTGTGGAAGCGATGAAGGAAGCGTTGTCGCGGGGTTTTCGTGTAACGACCAACACGACGCTATTTGATGGCGCTGATCCGGCGCGAGTCCGGGCGTTTTTTGACGAGATGATGGATCTGGGTGTGGAGGGGATGACGATTTCGCCGGGGTATTCGTACGAGAAGGCTCCCGAGCAGGGGCATTTTCTGCAGAAGGAGAGGACGAAGCGGCTGTTCAGGGAGATACTCGGAAATCGTAAGAGGGGGTGGGTTTTCAATCAGAGTCCGTTGTTTTTGGAGTTTCTGATGGGATTGCGCGAGTACGCATGCATGCCGTGGGGGATGCCGACGTACAACCTATTCGGGTGGCAGAAGCCGTGTTATCTGTTGCAGGAGGGGTATGCGAAGAGCTTTTCGGAATTGATGGACTTGACGGAGTGGGAGAGGTACGGGGCGGCGAGCGGGAACCCGAAGTGCGCGGATTGCATGGTTCACAGCGGGCACGAAGCGAGTGCTGTAGACGAGACGTTCAGTTCGGTTCGGGGTCTGATGGCGACGGTTCGGGCGATGCTGTTTCGGGGTTGATCTGGCTGGCGGGGCGAGTGGACGCTAATGTATCGCGTCACAACCAAGGTAGAGCGAGGTATAACGATGAGCGGTTTGGACATTCGGAAGGACAATTGCGATTTGGATTTTTTGTCGCTGGGCGCATTGGTTCATCGGCTGGACCCGGGGGTGGTTCCATTTCGGAAGGCGAGGTCGGTTGAGATTCACGTATCGGGAGGGGAGTACAACGTAGCGGCCAACCTGTCGGATTGTTTTGGTCTTCGCACGGGGATTGCGACGGCGATGGTGAGATACGGGATTGGGGAGCTGGTGCAGGCGAGAGTTCGGGAGATGGGGGTGATTCCATTTTACAAGTGGTTTGATCACGACGGGGTTCGGGGTCCGAATATAGCGACGGTTTACAGTGATCGGGGTCAAGGGGTGCGTCCGCCGGTGGTGTTCTACAACCGGTCGAACGAGGCGGGCGCGATGCTGAAGCCTGGGGATTTCGATTGGGCCGGTATTTTCGGCAGGGGTGTTCGCTGGTTCCATTCGGGGGGCATTTTTGCGGCGTTGTCGCCGACGACATCGGAGGTGATTATCGAGGGGATGAAGGCGGCGCGGGCGGCCGGGGCGATCAACTCGTTTGATTTGAATTACCGTGCGAAGCTGTGGGCGTCGGTGGGTTCACCGGAGCATTCGCAGGTGATCGTGAAGCGGATCGTGAGCCAGGTGGACGCGCTGATCGGGAACGAGGAGGACTTGCAGAAGGGGCTTGGGATTGCCGGCCCGGATGTGACGAAGGGGCAGTCGAGATCGAAGCTCGACCCGGAGGCGTTTTTCGGGATGATTGAGCGAGTTGTGGAGCAGCACCCGAACATCAAGCTGGTGGCGACGACGCTGCGGGAGGTACATTCGACGAATCGCCACGACTGGGCTGCGGTTCTTTGGCTGGATGGTAAGCGATATGTCAGCCCGACGTGTCAGCTTGACGTGCTGGACCGGATTGGGGGTGGGGACGGTTTTGCGGCGGGGCTGATTTACGGTCTGCTTGCGGGGCGGTCTGCTGAGGAGAGTTTGCGGCTGGGGTGGGCGCACGGGGCGCTGCTGACGACGTTTCCGGGAGACGTGAGCATGGCGCGGCTGAGCGAGGTTGAAGCGTTTGCGAAAGGCGGGTCTGCGCGCGTGCAGCGGTAGGAGCGGCATTTGAATGGTGGGCAGGGGGGGTGCGAGGCGTCATTTGGGCGACGAGGGGTTGGCGTGGTCGGCTCGGGGTGTTTTGGCGGGGGTTCAACTGGCTTGGGGATTTGTTTGCGCGGCTATTGGGAGGTGGGATGAGGGGGTGGTGTGTGACGGGGCGCGGTGTGGGGTTAGAGTGTTCCTTTGGTGCTGGGGACGGAGGGGTTTCTGGGGTCGATGCTGACAGCCTGTCGGAGGGCCTTGGCGGTGGCCTTGAAGATTGCCTCGGCGATGTGGTGGTTGTTTTGGCCGTAAGGCACGGTGAGATGGAGGTTCAATTTAGCGGAGTTAGCCAGAGCGTGGAGGAATTCGCAGACGAGTTCGACGTCGAATGTTCCGACTTTTGGGCCATTGAACTGGACGTTGGAGACGAAAGCCGATCGGCCTGAGAGGTCGATGGCGACCTGAGCGAGGGATTCGTCCATGGGGACGATGGCCCAGCCGTAGCGGAAGATGCCTTTTTTGTCGCCGAGGGCCTTTTCAAGGCCTTGGCCGAAGACGATACCGACGTCTTCGACGGTGTGATGGGCATCGACATCGAGGTCGCCCTCGGCGTGGACGTCGATGTCGATGAGGCTATGTCGTGAGAGGAGGTCGAGCATATGGTTGAAGAAGCCGACGCCGGTTTCGACGGAGGCTTTTCCGTCGCCGTCGAGATCGAGGGAGAGTTGGATGCGGGTTTCCTTGGTTTGCCGGGAGATTTGTGCCTTACGGTGCTTCATATGATCCTTAGCGAGATGTCGCCGGGGCCGCCAGGGCGCGGATGCCTTGGAGGAGGGCATCGTTATCCTGTGGGGATCCGACGGTGATGCGGATCTTGTCCTGCAAGCCGGGCTTATCGAAATATCGAACGAGGATGCCCTGGGCCTTGAGTTGTAGATAGGCATGTTTGCCGTTGGCGTCGGGGGCGGTAGCGAGGAGGAAGTTGGCCTGGCTGGGGAGGGTGGTCCAACCGAGGGCGTGAAGTTCTGTCGCCAGACGATCGCGTTCGGAGCGGACGCGGGCCCAGTTTTGGCGAGCGTAATCCTGATCGAGGATGGCGGCGGTTGCGGCACGGACGGCGATGGCGTCGCAGTTATAGCTGTCCTTGACTTTCATCATTTCGGCGATGACGGAGGGGTGGGCCATGGCATAACCGAAGCGGAGTCCTGCGAGGGAATAGGCCTTGCTGAGGGTTCGGGAGATGACGAGGTTGTGATGGGTGGCGAGGAGTGGGACACAATTATCGTGGGCGAAGTCGACATAGGCTTCGTCGATGAGGACAAGGCCCGAGAAGCGGGAGAGGAGTTGGCTGATCGTGGGGATGGCGACGAACGTACCGGTGGGGGCATTGGGGTTGGCGAGGAAGATGGCCTTGGGTTTGAGTGCCAGGAGGGAGTCGATGGGCAGATCCCAGTCTGGAGTCCAGGGGACGGTGGCCCAACGGACTTGGTCGAGGTCTGCCAGGACGGGGTAGAGTGAATAGGTGGGATCGGGGAAAGCGACGAGTTCACCTGGGGCGAGGAAGGTTCGCATGGCGATGCTGAGGATGTCGTCGCTGCCGTTGCCGGCGATGACCATCTCGATGGAGATGCGGTTGACGGATGCCGCGGCGAGGCGGAAATCGTCGGCGGTGGGATTGGGATAACGGCGGAGGGCCTCTGCGGGCGTATCGCGTACAGCGGCCATGACTTTGGGACTTGGGGGGTAGGGATTTTCGTTGGTGTTGAGCTTGATGACGCATTGACCGATGGCGGGCTGTTCACCGGGGGTATAGCCGCTCATCTGGCTGACATTAGGACGTACGAAACTGGGGATCATGGGTGGATTATACCTGTTTGTGGAGGTTAATGGGGTGGGTAGGCGGTCATGAGGTAGCGCGAATTCGTACGCTGGCGGCGTGAGCGTCGAGGTGCTCGGCCTCGGCGAGGGTGGTGATGGCGAGGGCATCGGCGGCCAGACCATCTTTGGAGTACTTGGCGACGCTGCTGCGTTTGAGGAATTCGTACACGCTGATGCCGTTTGAGAACCTGGCGGTGGTATTGGTGGGGAGGCAATGGCTTGGCCCGGCGACATAGTCGCCGGCGGCGACTGGGGAATAGGGGCCGACGAAGACGGCACCGGCGTGGACGAGGTTTTTCAGGACGGCGGCCTCGTCGTTGACCTGAAGATTGACATGTTCGGCGGCGAAGCGGTTGGCGAGAAGAGTGAGGCGTTCGATGGAGGGATCGACGATGATTGCGCTGTGTTGGCGGAGTCCCTGTTCGATGGCGGTACGGCGTTGGCGTTGTGGGAGTTGTTGTTGGAGTTGTTGGAGGACGGAGTTAGCCAGATCGAGGGATGTGGTGAGGAGGAAAGCGGAACCCGGATCATGCTCTGCCTGAGCGATCATATCGGCGGCGATGAAGTCGGGTCGTGCGGTGTGATCGGCGATGACGACGATTTCGCTGGGTCCGAGGAAACCATCGACGCCGACGACGCCGGCGAGGAGGCGTTTGGCGAGTTGGATGTAGGTGTTTCCGGGCCCGACGATTTTGTCGACTCTGGGGATGGTGTTGGTGCCGAAGGCCATTGCGGCGATAGCAGCGCCGCCTGCGCGGTAGACGTGGGTGAGTTGCAGTTCATGGGCGGCGGCGAGGAAGAGGTCGGATCGCCCGTATTTGCTGGGCGGGGTGCAAGCGACGATTGTCTTGACGCCGGCGACTTGTGCGGGCGCCGCGAGCATGATGAGGCTGGAGGGATAGGCGGCGTGTCCACCCGGGACATAGAGACCGGCGGAATCGAGGGGGGTGAAACGGAGCCCGAGTTCGACGCCGGGGCGGGTGAGCGTTTTTGGGGGTATGGGCATGATCCAGGACTGGTACTCTTTGACCTGGGAGATGGAGCGGCGGATGGCGGCGAGTTGTTGAGGGGGCAGGCGAGTGGTTGCGGCGAGCATTTCGTCTGGGGAGATGCGGATCTGATCGGCGGAGAAGTCGGGGTCGTCGAACTTGCGATTGGCATCAACGACGGCGTCGTCGCCGCGTTGGGCGACGTCGGCCATGATGCGTCGGACGGCCTCGGAGGCGTCGGCCAGTTTTCCTCGGGCCATGGCGATGTCAACGGGATCGAGCCTGAGGGCATTGAGGATGGCGTCCACCTGTTGACGGCCAGTTTCGGACGAATAGTCAAGGATCGGGAGCATCACGTTTCCTGTGCAATGGTTCATCGGGTTGCTGGGCGCGAGCCGACGTTGGCCGGCGCGGGTGACATCATACCGGATTTTCGGATTCGGAGAATGTTGTCGGCGTCAGGGGTTATCGTCCATAACGAGTCGGAAGGTGGTTCCGACGCCGACCTGGGAATGGGCTTCGAGTCTGGCGCCGAACAGTTGACCGGCGTGCTGGACGATGAGGAGGCCGAAGCCGCGTTCTTTCAAAGCCAATCGTCGGCGCGTGTCGAGGAGGGCCTGGAGTCTTTCGGGGGGCATGCCTGGTCCGGAGTCGCTGAGGTCGAGGGTCCAGGCGCCATGGTCGCGTCGTTCTGCGTGGAGTCGGACGATGCCTGGGGATCCATGTTTGATGGCGTTGTCGAGGAGGTTATGGAGCCAGGTGGACAAGAGGAAGCGGTCGGCGTAGAGGGTTGCTTCGGCGGGGATGTCGATGACGAGTTGGATTCCTTTGGCCTTGGCGGCGTCTGCGAAGGTAGCGGCTTCGAGTTCGGCGAGATCGCGGAGCGGTATGGATTGGCTGCGGACGAGGGTTCGTCCTTGCTGGAGGCGTTCGAGGAGGGAATGCCGGTCGAGCAAGGTGGCCATTTCGTCGATGGATTGGCGCACGAGTTTGAGGTCATTGATGGTATCGGCGTGTTGTGGTTGTCGTTGGAGGCCCCGTCGCAGGACTTCGAGCATGAGGACGAGGCCGTTCAATTCGCCTCGGAGGTCGTGGGAGAGCACGGAGAGGAGGCCGGACTGGGCAGTGACCTGATCCTGTAGCTGGGTGAGCGGTTGTTCGACGGCCATGGCAAGCTGGTCGCACATGGAAGCCTCGATGGCTTGGCAGAGGGTGGTGAGTTCGGCGCAGGCGAGTTCTCGCTGGAGGGCGGCTTCGAGTTGTTCGATGATAGCCTGGCGGAGGAGGGCATGAGCGTGGATGATGTGGATGAGGCGTTGGCAGACGCGATTGGGTGTTTCGAGGGGGTGGTTGTCCGGGGGAGCCTGGAGTGAATCGGCGATCTTGTCGAGCAATTGGGTGGGGTCGATTCCGAGAAGCCGTTCGGGGTGGAGGAGGTTGAGGCCTGGGCGTGTTTCGAGGAGTTTGCTCCAGCGATGGCGTACTTTTCCGCTGGAGGATCGCAGGGCGGTGGCGAGGTCTTGGTTTGTCGCTTCTTTACCGATGCGGCTGCTGAAAGAAACTGTCATGGCGTGGGGGCCTCCGTTTGTGTCTGGTCTGAACCTGTCGGGAAATCCTGAGTCCTTTCGCGAAAGGCGTTACGGCGCACTAAACTTGGCTGAGGTTCGCTTTTCGCCTACGCGAGGAGATGTCGCGATGTCTCAGTTTACTACGAGGCGGCAGATTTTGGATTGCCTGAAATTCGCAGAGAAGCAGATTCGGCGTCTGGTGGAGCATCATCCGGGCTTTTACCCGCTCTACACGGACCAGGGGAAATGGAAACATGACAAACCGGCGTGGACGCGGTGGTGCGACGGGTTTCTGCCGGGGATGATGTGGTTGTTGATTGAGTCGGGTGCGACGGAGGATATCGCGTTCTGGCGTGGCACGGCGGAGCGGTACTCGGCGGCGTTGGAGCATCGGAAGGAAGACCGGGAGGTGCACGACCTGGGGTTCCTATTTTACCACGGGACGTATAAGCGGTGGTATGAAGCGACTTTGCGCGATGGGAAGCCTGACAAGGCTTTGGAGGATGTGGTTATTCGCGCCGGTCAGGTGCTGGCGCTGCGATTCAAGGAGAAGGGGCGGTATTTGCGATCGTTCATCAGCGATGAATCGCTGTTTATCGACATCATGATGAACGTGCCGATCATCTTCTATGCCGCGAGGGCAGCAGGCGACCAGGAGCTTATGCGGATTGGGATGGAGCATTGTCTGACGACGAGGCGGACGCTTGTACGGGGGGACGGATCGACGAGCCACGAGGGGGTATTTGACGTTCAGACCGGGGAGTTTTTGCGGCAGACGACTCACCAGGGTTTTCGCGGCGATTCGTGCTGGTCGCGAGGATTGGCGTGGTCGCTGTACGGATTCGGGACGTGTTATGAACTGACGGGGGATGTGAGGTTCATCGACACAGCGGAAGCTCACGCGCGGTATTATCTGGAGCAGACGCCTGAGGATGGGATAACTCCGTGGGATTATGATGCGCCGGCGGATGGGCCGCTGGCAGTCACTCAACCGGATTCATCGGCGGCGGCGATAGCGGCGGTGGGGCTGTTGAACCTGTCGCGGCTGACGCCGGACCGGGTGCGAGCGGCGGCGTATCGTGAGGCGGCGTTGCGCGCGGTGGGTACGCTGATGCGGCCGCCGTATTTGGCGGTGGATGATCCGAAGTGGGAGGGTATTCTGAAGCGTGGGGTGTATCACATCCACAAAGGGTTGGGTGTGGATGAGAGCGTGATGTGGGGGGAGTTTTTCTTCGTGGAGGCGTTGACGAAGGCGTTGAAGGCTATCCCGTGACGCGTCCGGCGCGGAACAAGGGGCTCAGGGTAGCGGCGAGCGTCTGAAGGCGTTGGGTCTCTTGGGGGGTGATGGGTGTGAGGTTCATGGCGAGTTCCATGGCGAGGTTTGAGACGGCCTGATCGCCGGGTGGGATGGTGGTGGTGATGTCGTGTGAGAAAGTCCATCGGAGGGCCAATTCGGCTTCCTGGCGGTCGAAGAGGGGCTGATACCAGAGGTGTCGGAACTGGCCTCGGTTGGCGCCTTGGGGCCATTCTTGTCGGCAGAGGGATTTGATTCCGATTCGGGTGACGTTTTTTTTCTTAGCCAGGTCATAGATTTCCTGGCCGAAGTTGCCCTTGTAGATGGAGGCGAAATTGAAGGGGAACATGATGGAATCGAAGTCGAAACGGTTCATGGCGGCCAGGGCGGATTCGGCGGTATGTGCGGTGAGGCCGATGAAGCGGATGACGCCGGCCTTTCGGGCATCGAGGATGGTTTCCATGGCGCCGCCCTTCATGAAAGCGGCGTCGATGTCGGCGACGGGGTCCTTGGTGGCGTGGAGTTGATAGAGTTCGAAGTGATCGGTTTTGAGCAGTTCGAGCGAGCGGTTGAGTTCGGTCTTAGCGCCGGCGGCGTCACGGGCCTTGGTTTTGCAGGACAGGAAGGCATTTTTCCGGAAGGGCGCCAGAGCGGGGCCGAGTTTTTGTTGAGCGTCGCCATAGGCCGGGGCGACGTCGAAGTAGTTGCATCCCTTTTCAAAGGCTTCGGCGACCGCACGATTGGCGTTGGTCTGGTCCATGAGAGGAGCGCGGAGCATGATCGAAGCGAAGCCGATGACGGAGATATCCACGCCGGGTTTGTAGGGCCTGCGTGGGAGTTGCGTGCGGTTTTCGGCGGAGAAGAGCAGGGAGGGCGTGGCGGCGACGATGGCGGCGGATTTGAGGAACTCGCGGCGGTTGAACTGTTGCGTCATAGAAGTGCTCCGGCTTGAAGACGAGAGATTATAGCAGTCGGGTCACCGTGCGGCGCCACGAAAAGCGGGGAGGGCACAAGCAGAGGGCGGGAATGGCGCGAGTTCGATGGGGCGGGTTTGGCTGGGGCGCGGTTGGGCGCGAAGGGCTACTTGAGGATGTCGCAATAGTCGGAGCGGGCGAAGATTTCTTTGGGGAAGTAGCGGGCGACATGGCCGTCGGCGAAGGCGGCGTTGCAGCGGCCGTTGTGTCGTGGGGTGAGGGCGTCGGCATCCCAGAGTGTCCAGACGCAGTAGCCATCGTTGGGGTAGGCTTCTTCGAAGATGAGGATTCGTTGGGCGGAGTTTCGGATGCGGCCGAGTTTGACGGAGTCGCCTTTCGGGTCCAGGCCGTTGAGGTTGATCAGGTAGTTGAAGGAATAGCTGTAGTTTCGGCGGATGGAGCGGTCGAAGGGCGAGACGCCGTCGTCGTCGGGGCACCACATGACTTTTGCGCGGACGGCGGGCGAGGAACCGATGTATTTGAGAAGGGAGCCATAGGCGGTGTTGAGGGGCGGCCTGATTTCGCCGAAGTTGGCGATGCCGTCGGAATCGAAGGTGAAGGCGACCTGGGCGTATTGGGCGGTGGGGCGAACGCCGATCCAAGGGACGATGGGGAGGTGGTCGCGGTTGTCGAGGGCGTATTGCTGGAGTCCCTGGAGGATAGTTCGCATGTCGCTGGCGCAGGCGAGGGCGGAGGCCTGTTTTTTTGCGCGGGCGAGGGCGGGCAGGAGGATGGCGACGAGGACGGCAATGATGCCGATGACCACGAGGAGTTCGACGAGTGTGAAGGCGCATTTGCGGCGACGGCATTGAGACATGGGCCGGGCTCCTGAAATGTGACTGGCAGACTCCAGACGATATGAACGGGCCAAGTCGGGGGTCAAATGTACCTGAAAGGTCTACCAGAGCAAGTCGGTGGCATGAAAGACGGGCCCATCGGTGCAGGCGAGGCGGAAGCACCAATCGCGGCCGGCGAGAGGGGGCATGGCGGGTTCGGGCTTTTTGACTCGGATGACGCAGGACTGGCAGGTGCCCATGCCGCAGGCCATAGCTCGTTCGACGGAGATTTGGCAGGGGAGATTGCGGGCGAGTGCGATGGCGGCGACGCGTTTCATCATGGGTTCCGGGCCGCAGGTGTAGAGGGTGGGTTGAGTTGCGGGTTTGGGGTTTTGGGTATTGGAGAAGAAGCGATCGAGATACTGTTCGAGGGCTTGGGTGACCAGGCCGCGGAAGGCATAGGAGCCATCGTCGGTGGTGATGACAGAGGGAATGCCGAAGGGGGTAAGTTCGGCGACGTTGTAGAGGGGCGAAATGGAGTCGGATGCCGGGGCCGTAGCGGTATCGGTGAGGGTGATTGGGAGGAGGTCGCGGTTGAGAGCGCCGGCGAAGAAGACGGCGCGATGGGAGGTGAGGGTGGAGGCGAGGTAGAGCATGGGCGGGATGCCCACGCCGCCGCCGACGAGGATAGCGGGGCAGCCTGGAGGCGGGGGGGTGAAGTGATTTCCGAGGGGTCCGATGAGATGAACGGAGTCGGAGTTGGGGAGGAGTTGTGACATCCAATGTGTGCCTGTGCCGACGACGCGATAGAGGATGTCGAGTTCGACGGAGCCATCGGGGAGTTCGCGGCGGCCGGCGAGAGAGAACGGGCGGCGGAGCAAGGGGACTGTTGAGAAGAGTTCTCGCCCGCCGGGATTGAGGGATTCACCATCGATCCAGTTGAATTCCGTTTCGGGGGAGTAGTCCAGATCGAGGTTGCGGCAGGCGAGTTGGACAAACTGTCCTGGGGATGTTGGGGGGAAAGCAGGGAGACGGAGGGTCAGGCGATAATGGTCTTTGCAGACGGGGAGGTTTGCGGCGACGGTGGCGACGAAGCGGCCGCGGTTGGTGGAAGCTGGGTGGGCGCTCATGGGTGGGTATGGTAACGGATGGGACCGCAAGATCGAAGGACAGGTGAGTTTCTGAATCCGGAACGAGGATCAATCAGCGATGGATAATGAAGCCCGTCGCGAGATGCGTGGGATGGGGTGTCTGCTTATCGAGGCATGCGCAAAAAAAGACTTCCGGAGGGGTGGCTCCTATCCACCTCCGGAAGTGCGCCACGGCTAAAGCAGCCGTCAAAACCGCAGTTAATTTCCAAGTACATCCAGCACATTCAACGCTTAAGCGACTATACCTTTGGGTACCGGCGATGTCAATCAATACACGGAGGGTTGGGGAAAAACGGTCAAATCGCATAACATATTGTATGGAAATCGTTTGCATAGATATTGCATGATGTAATGTCCGGGGTTTTGTGATGGTTGGGAGATGGGTTGCCCCGGCGAGGGATGCGCTCTTCGGCCGGGTCGGCAGAAGAGGTAAACTCGGTGGTTACAGAACGACGGAGGCTCGCCTGCGCGGAGCGGAAGGGCTGTGATGGTTTTGGATGTTGCCATTGGAATTGTGTTGAGCGAGGGGAGGGTTCTGATTGCGCGGCGGAGGGATGGTGTGCACATGGGTGGGTATTGGGAGTTTCCGGGAGGGAAGATCGAGGGTGGTGAGAGTGCTGAGGGGTGCGTCAAGAGGGAGATGAGGGAGGAAGTGGGTTTGGAGGTGAGGGTAACGAGGGAGTTGGCGCAGATCGAGTATGAGTATGGGAGCAGTCGAGTGAGACTGTGGCCTTTTATTTGCGAGGTAGTGAGTGGGGAAGCAAGGGCAAACGAGGCGGCGGAGGTGAGGTGGGTGTTGGTGGGGGGGTTGAAGGATTTCAGGATGCCGGAGGCGAATGGGGGGTTGGTGGAGATGTTGATGAAGGATTGCTAGCGCCAGAGGAGGAAGAGGTTGATGGAGAGGGGTAGGCCGCATTCGGGGCAGCGATCGGCGGTGAGGTTGCGGAGGTTGTACTGGCAGTGGGGGCAGGGGACGTCGCGGTTGTGGAGGAGGGTTGAGAGCGAGACCGGGGGCGGTGCCGGTTCGGTCCCGCTCGGATTGACCGTGGTTGCAGGCATGAGCTAGAGCTTGGGCGATTGGCCGCGGGTGGTTACCTCTGCGGTGAGTTTTTGGATTAGTTGTTCCAAGGGGAGTTGGCCTTGGTCGCCGGCGGTGCGGTGGCGGAGGGTGACGAGGTTGGCTTGTTGCTCTTTGTCGCCTAGGACGACCATGTAGGGGGTCTTTTGGAGGGTGGCGTTGCGGATCTTGGCGCCGATTTTTTCGGCACCGAGGTCGAGTTCAGAGCGAAGACCGGCGTTGAAGAGAGCTTGGTGGACCTGCTTGGCGTAGTCGGCGAACTTCTCGGAGATGGGCAGGACGGCGACTTGAACGGGGGCGAGCCAGAGGGGGAAAGCGCCGGCGAAGTGTTCGATGAGGACGCCGATGAAGCGTTCCATGGAGCCGAAGGGAGCGCGGTGGATCATGACGGGGCGGTGGGGGTGGTTATCGGCGCCGACGTAGGAGAGGTCGAAGCGTTGAGGGAGTTGGTAGTCGACCTGGACGGTGCCGAGCTGCCATTCGCGGCCGATGACATCCTTGACGACGAAGTCGATTTTTGGGCCATAGAAGGCGGCCTCGCCGGGTTCGGCGGTGAAAGGGACGCCGAGTGTGGCGGCGGCGTCTTTGCAGGCTTTTTCGGCTTTGTCCCACTGTTCTGGGGCGCCGACGTACTTGGCAGAGTCGGGGTCGCGCATGCCGACGCGGACGCGGTAGTCGTTCATGCCGAGGGTACCGAGGATGATCTTGACGAGTTCGAGGCAGCCAGCGACTTCGGCGGGGAGTTGGTCTTCGGTGACGAAGAGGTGGGCGTCGTCCTGGGTGAAGCCGCGGACGCGGGTCATGCCGCCGAGCTCGCCGGACTTTTCCCAGCGATAGACGGTGCCGAACTCGGCCAGGCGGATGGGGAGGTCGCGGTAGGAGCGGGGTTCGGAGGCGTAGATGCGGATGTGGTGGGGGCAGTTCATGGGTTTGAGGAGGTAGCCGTCGATTTCGCCTTTTTCCATATGGGCGGCGAGTTCGGCACAGGAGCAGTTTTCCTTAGCGAGTTTGTCGACATGCTCGCGGTCGATGAGGGGGGGGAACTGTGCTTCGCGGTAGTAGGGGTAGTGGCCGGAGGTTTTGTAGAGGCCGAGGCGGCCGATGTGGGGTGTGAAGACCTGGGAGTAGCCTTGTCGGCGGAGGTGTTCGGAGATGAACTTTTGGAGTTCGGTGCGGACGATGGCGCCTTTGGGTTTCCAGAGGACGAGGCCCTGTCCGACGGCATCGTCGATGGTGAAGAGACCGAGTTGGGGACCGAGGAACCGGTGATCGCGTTTTTTGGCTTCTTCGAGCATTTTGAGGTGCTCGTCGAGCTGTTTTTTGTCGAAGAAGGCGGTGCCGTAGATGCGGGTGAGTTGTTCGCGGTCGGAGTCGCCGCGCCAGTAGGCTCCGGCGACGGAGAGGAGCTTGATGGCCTTGATTTTGCCGGTGTTGGGGATGTGGGGGCCGCGGCAGAGGTCGAGGAAATCGCCTTGTCGGTAGAGGGAGACGGTGGATTCGCCGTCTTTTTGGAGGTCGGAGATGATTTCGTCTTTGAATCGCTGGTTTTCGGCCTTGAGGCGGGTTTTGGCATGTTCGGCGGGGACCTCTTCGCGTTGGAAGGGGATGTGCTGGTCGATGATTTTCTGCATTTCGGCTTGGATTTTAGGGAGATCTTCGGCGGAGATGGGGTTTGGGAGTTGGAAGTCGTAGTAGAAGCCGTTGTCGATGACGGGGCCGATGGTGTACTGGACGTCTGGGCCGTAGAGGTGACGGAGGGCCTGGGCCATGACGTGAGCGGAGGAGTGGCGGAGGACGAAGAGGGCGTCGGGGTCGCGGTCGGTGAGGATCTGGAGGTGATGGGAGCCGGTGAGGGGGGTGGAGAGGTCGACGAGTTTGCCGTCGAGTTTGGCGGCGACGGCGGCCTGAGCGAGGCGTTTGCCGATGGTTTCGGCGAATTGGTGGATGGTGGTATTGTCGGGGACTTCTTTAGTGCTTCCGTCTGGTAGAGTGATGGCGGCCATTGATAGCTCCAAGTGTTTGTCAGCGTACGTTATTCCTCGTCAAGGCATGGCGGTTTGGTGAAACAAAATCGCCCGGCTCAGCCGGGCGGATTCGTCGATATCGCACTTGATGACGACGAGATCAGCGCCCGGCGGGTTGGGCCGGGGTGGTCGACGTCGTCGTGATAAGCCGAGCCTTGATCATTTCGGGGGGGACTATACCTTGCCAGAGGGGGCAGGTCAAACGTGGCGACGGGGGGAGCAGGAGTGGGTCAGGGGGGCTGTGCGGCGAAGGGCGGAGGTTGGATGCAAGAGCTGTTAAGACTTGCAGGATT
>CAYVKG010000023.1:28454-52326 GCA_964451955.1 uncultured Tepidisphaeraceae bacterium | reverse complement strand
CGCTTTTTGCCCCTTTTTTCACCCCCTCAAATCCCCCAACCCCCGGCCAAACCTCACGTTACATCCCCCAACCCCCTCGCGCACACCCTTTCCGCCCCTCACCCCACCAACAACGCCACTTCGCGCCTGCCCTCGCGTCCCCGCTCCACTCCCGGTCCCCCCTTCCGAGCCAGCCGAAGCCCAGTTCCCTCCCTCGTTATCGCGCCCACCCAAGGCTATACTTCCACCTCAATGGAACCCCTTGGCCAGTCCCAGTACGCCCCGACCGACCAGCCGTGGTTCGAAAAGGGCACATTCCTCGTGCCGCTCTGGCTGGCCGCCGGAGCCCTCATGGCTGCCATGAGCGCACACCTGCCCCTCGATCGCACCCAGGAGGCTCGCGTCCTCCAGACCGCAAGGGAAATGCTCAGCTCGCCCCTGCAAGACTGGCTCGTCCCGCATCTCAACGGGCGAGTGCGCCTCGAAAAGCCCCCACTGGCCTATTGGCTCGCTGCTGGGTCATACAAGGCCCTCGGCGTCAGCGTCTGGGCGGGCCGTCTGCCCATGGCTCTCCTCGGGTGGCTTTCCCTCGCCCTCACCTATGCGCTGACCAGACAACTCTTCAATTCCCGCGCCGCCTTCTTCTCCGCCGCAGCGATGCTCGGATCCCTCCTCTTCGTTCGATACGCTCCACTGGCCGAAACCGATGTCTTGGTCACCTTCTTCGTCACCGCCGCCGTGTACTCCATCTACCGCGCCTGGCTTGCCCTGCCCCCGGAAGATCCCCTCACCGACAAAAATGCCCCCAGAACAACACCCCTCCCCGTCTATCTGCACTGCCACCTGGCGGCCGCGGCCACTGCACTGGCTATACTCTCCAAAGGACCGCCCGGCGCCTATCCCATCCTCTTCCTCACCGCGCTCGCGGCCGGCACCCGCCGCTGGCAACTCCTCTCCAGCTTCCTCGTCGGCGGCGCAGGCCTCACCCTCCTCGCGATCGCCGCACCCTGGTTCCTCTATGTCTCCCACGCCGTCGGGCCCGCAACCATGAAAGCCGAAGCCGCCATCCTCCTCACAGGCGTCGACCACAAACGCCCCTTCTGGTTCTACATCGCCGAAATCCTCCCCACCGCTCCCCTCCCCTGGATCGGCTTCCTCCTCCTCGGACTCTTCGCAGCCTTACCCCAGATCAAATCAAGCCTGCCGCTTCGAGTGCTCTTCCTTTGGATCACCGTGATCTTCCTCCCCCTACACTGCATCGGGCAAAAACAGGCCCACTACTTCCTGCCGCTGATGCCGCCCCTCATGGCCCTCGTCGGATACGCCATCGACCGAGCCATCGCCGCGACCAATCCCCGCTTCACCCGTCTCACCGCGGTCGTCGTCTTCTGCACCGCAATCGTCGCCCTGCTCGCCGCCCCCGCCCCGCCGATCGCGGCATTCATGATCCGCGGACACCTCACCACCTTCGACCTCCTCCTCGGCGCAGCAATGGCGGCCTCCATGGCTATCGTGCTCCGGCTCTCCCTCCGCAATCACCTCCCCACAGCCGCCCTTCTCCTCATCCTCCCCGGCGCCACCATCGTCTGCATCGCACTCGGCCTCTGGGGACCAACAATCCAGAAAACCGTCCGCCTCAACCTCGCTCGCCAAATCCACGCCGCCTTTCCCAATCGCCCCCTCGCCTTCTGGCAAGCCGAAAGCCTCACCCTCTCCTATCACCTCGGCAAGCCCGTCCCTCTCTACACAACCGAACGACAACTCGCCGATGCGCTCCGCGATCGGCCCGATCTCATCGTCATCTTCGACAAGGGCAAGAAAAAAAACTCGCCCGAACCCCCCGGAATGACCGAACAAATCCGCGCTGACGACGATGGCAACCCCATCACGGTCTACACACTCACCAGTCCAATGTCCCTCGCCACGCAGCCGTCATCTCATCAATAGACGCGCGGAAACACTCCACCCCACGGCCCTCCGCAACAAGATCGCAACTTCCCGTAACCACCCCCACCACCCGAACCTCCGTCCCCTCCGGACAACTCGGCAGCCGCGGCATCCGCCCGTCGGTTACGCTGAACTCCACCAGGTACTTCCCTAGGCATTCGTCAAAAGGACCCCGACCCAGCACGCTCAGATCCAGCTTCATCCCAAGCCCCGAACCAATGCACATCTCCGCCGCCGCAACCAGCACCCCGCCGTCGCTCACATCATGGCAACTGACGATCGCACCCGATCGAATCGCGGCCGCCACAAACCGATGCACCGCCGCCAAACCCCTCAACCCTGGATGCGATCCATGCGGCCGAATCAGCCCCAACGTGCTCCCGGCCCTCTTCAGGTCCATCGTCACGCACTTGCGAACATCCTCCAGAACCCCCATCGCACTGATCAGCAGCGTGTTCGGAATCCGAATCACCTCCTTCGTCTCCCGGTTCGTAAACTGGTTGTTCAAACTGTCCTTCCCCGAAATGAACGGAATCCCATACGCCTTCGCCGCGTCGTAACACGCTTCACAGGCGCGAACCAGCGAACCCGTCGTCTGCTCGTCATCTACGCTCGGCCAGCAGAAGTTGTCCAGAATCGCAACCCTACCCGGGTCCGCACCCACCGCAACTACGTTCCGAACGGCCTCGTCGATCGACGCGATCGCCATGTCATACGGATCCTCCACGTGCGGCGCCATCCCGCAACCGATGGCAATCCCTTTGTATCCGTCCAGCTTCGGTCGCAAAACCGCCGCGTCGGACGGGCCAACCTGCCTGAGACCCGTCAGGGGCTTGATCACTGACCCGCCCTGCACCTCGTGGTCGTATTGCCGAATGATCCAGTGCTTCGAGGCGATGTTGGGCCGGCCAAGCATCGACAGCAGTCTTTCCTTCGTCGCTCGCGAGTCATGATTGGCGTGATTCTGAACAACCGCCCTCTTGCGAGCAACGGCTTTCATGTGACGCTTGGGCAAACCGTTGTGCAGGAAATCCATAGACAGCCGACCAACTTCCGTCCCGGCGTAGTCAAGCCTCAACTCGGCGCCGGGAGTGCCGAAGTGGCCGATCACGGTGGCTTCCACATCCTCTCCCGCGGCCAAGTCAAGCACGGCCTGGACCTTGTCCTGGGGCACAGCCAGGACCATCCGTTCCTGAGCTTCGGAAATCCAGATTTCGTCGTAACGGAGGCCGGCGTATTTGAGGGGAACTTTGGCCAGTTGGACAAACGCCCCAAGTTTCTCGCCCATCTCCCCAACCGCCGACGAGAGACCGCCGGCGCCACAGTCGGTGACTGCGGTGAAAAGCTCCCGATCTCTGGCCTGCAGAAGCACATCGGTGGTCTTCTTCTCCGTGATGGCGTTACCGATCTGAACGGCATGGGAGAACTCGTCGGCGTGCGTGTCGGTCAGTTCGGCCGACGAGAAGGTGGCGCCATGGATGCCATCGCGGCCGGTGCGGCCACCCATGACGACGATGGCGTCGCCGGGCTTGGCCTGCTTGTGGATCTTGTCGCGGGGGATGAGTCCCACGCAGCCGCAGAAGACGAGGGGGTTGCCAAGGTAGCGGTCATCGAAATAGACGGCGCCGTTGACGGTGGGGATGCCCATGCGGTTGCCGTAGTCGCGCACGCCGGCGACGACCTGGCGAAGGATGCGTTTGGGGTGGATGACACCCTTGGGGAGTTTTTCACGGTCGTAATTGGCATCACCCACGCAGAAGACGTCGGTGTTGGCGATGGGTTTGGCGGCCAGGCCGGTGCCGAGGATGTCGCGGATGACGCCTCCGATGCCGGTTGCACTGCCGCCGTAGGGTTCGATCGCGCTGGGATGGTTATGGGTTTCGACCTTGAAGCAAACGGCATCCTTTTCGTCGAAGACAACAACACCGGCGTTGTCGGCAAACACCGAGAGACAGAACTCGTCCTTCGCGGAATTCTGCATGAGCTCCATGGTGCTTTTGAAGATCGTCTCCTTGATCAGATTCTGGTAGGAGCGGGTCTCGACGACGTTTCCGGCTTCGTCTTTGACCTGGAGATCGACGGCGCTCTTGAGGGTCTTGTGGACGCAGTGTTCGGACCACGTCTGGGCAAGGGTTTCGAGTTCGACATCGGTGGGCTCGCGGCCGGCGTTCTGGAAGTACTTCTGAATCGCCTTCATCTCCGCCAGCGACAGGAACAAATGCCCTTCGCGGCTGAGTTTGGCCAGTTGGGCGTCGTTGAGGTTTCGGATCGAGACATGCCGGAGATTAAGCCGATACTCGCGGCCGGCGGGAAAGGCCTCGGGGATGAAGGCGTCGAAATGGACCGACTCGACGACGCCATTGGCCAGGACGCGGTTAGCGATGCGTTCGAGTTCGACGCGGGGAACCGAACCGTCGATGAGATAGGCACGCCCGGTGCGGACTTGGCGAGCGGTCAGGCCCATGTCGCGAATCGCCATCTCGGTCGAGGCCGCCACGGGGTCCATGACCCCCGGCTTGAGGTGAACCTCGATCCGGCTCTTGCCCGCGTCCGACGGTGGGGTCCTGACCAGTTCGGCAAGCTCGACCACGGGATCCGCCAGCAGTTCGTCGGCCATTCGGCGCACGTCCGCTTCCTTGGCGTCGGTGTCGATAAGGAACACCCTGGCTGTCTCGATGGGGCCGACCGTGGTACCGAATTCGGCTATCTGATGTCGTACGGCTTGGCCAAGCGGATCGTTTCCGTTGCCAGCCACTTTCACGTCAATGCGATAGATCATGGCGCGGGATTGTAGCGATTGCGGGGCGGAATTGAATCACCGCCCTGCAGTATCACACGCGCGCGAACTTGGGAAGCAACTTCATCGCCTCGGCAAACACCATCATGGGGGAGATGCGGGTCATACATCGGTGATCCAGCGGACACCGCTTCTTCTGGCAGGGGCCACAGAAGACTTTGACCGCGACTTTTCGTTCCTTGGCGAAGTTCGTTTCGGACCATTCGGGATGGGTCGGGCCGAAGACGGTGACGACGGGGACGTCGAACGCGGCGGCGATGTGGCGTGGGCCGGTGTCATTGGTGACGAGCAGGTCGCATCGGCGGACGATCTCCTTGAGGCTGCCGAGGTCAATTCCCTTGTTGGAGAGATCGACGGCCGCGTGTTTCATGTTGCGTTGGACGGCATCGATGATGCGGCGATCGCGCGGCGAGCCACTGAGAAGGACGGTGGCGCCGATTTCGTCGATGAACTGGTCGGCCAGTTGGGCGAAGTTCTCGGGGAGCCAGCACTTGGCCGCGCCGTATTGGGCACCGGGGTTGAGCATGACGAGGGGTTTACCTCCGTTGGAAGCGGGTCGGCAGAGACCGCCATCGAGGCCACAGCGTTCGAGCACGCGTACGGCGGCATTGCGTTCGGCGTCGGTCACGAAAAGCTCGAGCTTGAGGTCGCGATTGCGTGAGCCAAGATAGCGGACGGCGCCGAAGTAGTAGGTTACGGTCGGTGTCGGGACGAATTTGCCCCTTTCCTTGGCGGGCAGGAGCTTGTCGGTAAGGAGAAACCCGCGGCCATCGCGTTCGTAGCCGACAATCCGTTTGATTTTGGCGGCTTTGCAGATCAGGGCGCTGCGGAGCGAGTTTGGCAAGACAACCGCCATGTCGAACTTTCCGGCGCGGAGTCTTGCGGCAAGGTCGAAGAGTCCTTTGCCGGCTTTCCCGGCACTCTTGCCGGTGCGGTAGGTGATGAGTCGGTCCCACCAAGGCATGCCGGTGTAGACAGCCTTGACGTATCGGCGAAGCAGGTAGCTGATGTGGGCGTTGGGAAACAACTCTCGCATCGCCCGCAGCGTCGGGCTGGCCATAATGGCATCGCCGACCCAGTTGGGCTGAACAATCAGGATTCGCTGTGGATCAGACATCGACTCCAGTATACCGCCCGGACCGGCACTGTCACGGCATGCGATTGGGCGCGTCGTGGTCGGATTGTCGAGTTCATGGTTGGTCCAGTGTGTCTCCTTCCGGGAGAAGCAGACTCATACGATGAGGACAGGGTCGATCACTCTTTGGAGGCGGGGCTGCTTATGGCTTGGCAAGCAAGCCCCAGGCCAAGAGAGCGAGACTTGCCGGGAGCGGTGTGGACGGCTCGGACCAAGTCTGGCCGTCTGTTCAGCAGGGGGTAGTCATTCAGCGTTGGTGTCGTGGGTGTCAGGCGGAGAGCATGCTTGGGGGCGAATCGCCGGCGAATTGTCGTTCGGGAACGGGGCGGATGGTTCCCCGGTCAATGTAGCGCCCGGTGAGCCAGAGCGTCGTAGGCCGATAGGTTGGGACATCATCGAGCATTCGGACAGCGGCAGCAGCCAGTTCCGAGGGGGTGATGTAGACGCCGGTGTAAGCCGGCTCGTCCACACACACGCCGATGGCGGCGACACTCAGTTGGGACAGCTGCGGATGTCGCAAGATCAGGTCACGGATGCGTGCGACATTGACGCGCCACTCGCAGAGGATCGCTGCCGCCTCCCCGTTCACAACGGACGTAATCTGCTCAATCGTGCAGCCTTCCACCTGTACCGTTGGCGAGTAGCGCAAAGCGGTCGTTTTGGCGACCTGGAGCGACTTGCCATCCATCATCTGCTCGACGACGAGAATCCGCCGGTGCCCGGCGAGGACCATCTGGCGCGTCAGGACGGCGACAGCGTGTGCGCGGTCGAGCAAGATCGAATTTGTCCGACAACCCGTGCTCTCTTTCTCGACGACCAGCACCGGAATCCCTCGGATCAGCAGGTCACGATGAAGCGATTCCGGCGTGCTCTTGGCGAAGTCGATCACCAGGCTGAACTGGTTGATGAAGCTCGGCCTCAAGGCCGAGTCGACGGAGGCGATTTCGACTTCTGCGTGTGAACCAAGCAGATGCTGGATGACAGGGCAGTCTTTGTCGGCCTGATCGCATAGAATGAGCCATCGGCCCGCTGAAGGCTTTTCCTCGGCAGCACTGCCCCGAACATAGGTTCCTCGGCCAATGCTGCGATCGAGCAATCCCTCGGCGGCGAGGTCCGTCAGCGCTTTGCCCATGGTTTTGGGGTTGGCCTTGAATCGTCTGGCCAGTTCTCGTTCCCCCGGGAGCTTGCCCGATAACTCCCCCGCCACAATAGACTGGCGAATGCGTTCTCGCAATCGCTGGAATTTGTAGCTGAGCCGCGCGCTGCGAGCAGCACTCGGCTGTTGTGCACGTATATGACTTGACACCGTTTCCATGATCCTCCCGAATGCCTTGGGGCGCATACAGGCGCCCGAAAGCATGTACTGCAACACAATGACGCGAGAAGTGCCCCGACCACGGGACATCATTCGACCGTTTTCATTGTCGGTCAGAACAACCCATGCTTTTGAGTGAAAAACCGCACAAGAATCCCAAAATCACCCAAAGTTGCTTGGATCCGGATCGGAGCGACCATCGATCCCGGCATGCCTAAAAGTTTGCTTTTGATGAGGTTATGCAATGCGAGCCGTGTCGGGTCTCTCTCCCGCAGGATCAGAACCGCCTGCCCAAGAAAAAAAACCAAAAGAGGCCGGTATTACGCGGTTGTTCCATCTCCGCCAGCCAGGGTCGGTCGCCGTGGCGGGTCGGAAATCCCGGGCATGCCAGGCCAATTTCACCTGCGCCAACCTCTCTTCATCCGCCTTTCAGTCCGCGTTCAAACGCCGACTTCTGACTCAACGGACCTTCCGCTATACTCACGCGACCAACCCATGAGGAGCAGTCTGGTGTCCGAGCGCATCTGCAAGTCCTACAAGGTCCTCGTTGGCCTGGAAATCCATGTCCAGCTTGCCACGCAGTCCAAGATGTTCACCGCCGCCGCCAACGCGTTCGGTCAGCCGCCCAACACCCTGGTGGACGCGCAGGTGCTGGGCCTGCCCGGGGTGCTGCCGGTCATCAACAAGCAGGCGGTCGAATACTCGATTAAGGTGGGTCTGGCACTGGGCTGCACGATTGCCCGGTTCACGAAGTGGGACCGCAAGTCCTACTACTACCCCGACCTGCCAAAGAACTACCAGATCTCGCAATATGATCTGCCGCTCTGCTCGAACGGCTTCTTCGATATTCCGAATGACGACGGTTCGGTCAAGACGATCCGCATTCGGCGTGCTCATCTGGAAGAAGACGCCGGGAAGTTGCTTCACGAAGCGCCGGGGGGTTACCCCATCGACTACACGATCGTTGATCTGAACCGCGCCGGGACCCCCCTGCTGGAAATCGTCACGGAGCCGGACCTGACCACGCCGAAACAGGTCGCCATCTTTGCCCAGGAACTCCAGAAGATCGTCCAGTATCTCGGTGTGTCAGAAGGCCAGATGCAAATGGGACACATGCGGTTCGAGCCCAACATCAACCTTCACATCACGGATCAGCGCGGCGAGGTTCACAAGACGGCAATCACCGAAATCAAGAATCTCAACAGCTTCTCCGTCCTTGAAAAAGCCACCGCGTATGAGATCCAGCGACAACTGCACGAGTGGGAGACCACCGGCTCGCTGGGCCGGAAGTCAACCTACGGATGGGATGATGCGAAGGAAATCACCGTTCATCAACGCGACAAGGAAGAGGCAAACGACTACCGGTACTTTCCGGACCCGGATCTGCTGCCGGTGGTTGTTGATGATGCCTGGCTTTGCGAGTTGAAGAGCCAGATCGGTGAACTCCCCGCCGCCAGGCGAAAGCGATACATCGACTCTGCCGGCCTCTCGGCGTCCGACGCCGCCACACTCGCCGCGGATCGCCGGACCGGCGATCTGTTCGACCAGTCGGTCGCGGCGGGAGCCGGCGCCAAGCGAGTGGCGACGCTTCTCTTGTCGCATGGTCGTCGATTGGCCAACGAATTGGGGAAACCGCTGGCACAATTGAACCTGAAACCCAGCCGAATTGCCGAACTGGCGATGCTTATTGACGAAAACAAGATCGCACCGGCCGAACCTGCCGGCAAGATTCTTGAACGACTAATGGAACAGGATGCTCCCGTGGAGCAGATCGCCACGGAATTGGGGCTTCTCCAGTCCTCCGACACTTCCGCCATTGACGCCGCCATCGAGTCGCTCATTGCCCAGAATCCCAAACCCTTACAGGACTACAAGGCGGGCAAACAGGCCGCGTTCGGCGCACTCGTCGGGATGGTGATGAAACAGGCCAAAGGTCTGAATCCAAAGGTCGTTCAGGAACGACTCAAACAGAGACTGGCGTGACGGGATTGAGCAGCGACTGTCTTGGAATCCCTGTCGATTCTCGCCGGGTCCCGACGCACCCGCACCATTCCCGGCCAAGACGAGCGACAGATTCCACCGCCGCCCGGCGACTGTGGGCTTTGCCCGCCCGTCCCGGCTCCCTATAATGCGTCGGGCTGTCAAACGATGTCGCTGCAAACCAATCCAATCCGTCTCGATCTGAAAAGAGATGAGCGACTCGAGATCGAGTGGCAAGACGGCCTGATATCGACCTACCCGATTTCCCTGCTTCGGTCCTTGTGCCCGTGCGCCCAGTGCCGGACCGTCCGTGAACAAAGCACCACGGGCAGGAAACCACTCCTTCAGGTTCTGCCGGGCAACTATGCCAAGCGTCTGGTGGTTGTCGATGCGGAACTGGTCGGTGGATATGCCCTTCGCCTGGAATGGTCGGATGGTCACTCGGGGGGCATCTACTCATTCGATTTTCTCCGGGAAATCTCTCCACAGAAGAAGTCGCCCAAATGCCTCCATCGCTGACGGACCGGAGCAGATACGTCTCCCGTTGACCGCCGGCGAGCGATCCGCGCCCGCGCGGGCGTCGCCGCTACAGACTGGTCATCGCGTCGGCAAGCGTCCTGACTTCGTGGACGGACATGCCGCCGAGTCTGGGCAGGTTCCCGCCCATCCGCGGCGCAATGGCCACTCCGCAGCCCAACCTCGCACCCTCCCTCAAGCGATGCTCCAACTGGGGCACGGAACGGATCTCCCCGCCAAGCCCCAGTTCCCCCACCGCCAAGGTACCCGCCGGAATCGGACGATTGAGATGCGCCGAGACGATCGCCAGCGCGATAGCCAGATCGATGGCCGGCTCGGCGACCTTCACCCCTCCGGCGATGTTGACGAAGACATCGTCGGCCGCCAGCCTCAACTCCGCCCGCTTCTCGAGAACCGCGATGATCATGGCCACGCGGTCGCTGCTGGCGCCGCTGACCTTGCGTTTGGCGGCCCCGATGACGCTGGAAGCGGTCAGCGCCTGCACTTCCACCAGCAGCACGCGCGATCCCTGCATTGCCGCCGTAATGACCGAACCGCTCGGCGGGCCGTTCGGGCCATATTGCTCGACGAACAGTCTCCCCGGATCGCTGACCTCGACCAGTCCGCTGCCCGTCATCTCAAACAGCCCCACCTCGTGAGTGCTGCCGAACCGGTTTTTTACGCAGCGGACAATGCGATGCGAGTGATAGCGATCGCCCTCGAAATAGACGACTGTGTCGACGATGTGCTCGATGATCTTGGGACCCGCCAACGTGCCAGCCTTCGTGACGTGCCCGACAAAGAAGACGCTTACTTGCGAGGACTTGGCCAGATACACCAGGTCCATGCAGCAATCTCGTAACTGGGTCACCGATCCCGGCGCGGCGGGCAAATCCGGCTTGTAGATCATCTGAATGGAATCCATGATCACGACGCTCGGGTGGTATCGGTGTATCTGGTCGACGATCCGCTCGATATTGGTTTCAGCCAGCACCAGCAGATTGGCCGACCTCGCACCCAGCCGTCCCGCCCTCAGCGCCGTTTGCGACGCCGACTCTTCGCTGGTCACGTACAACACCGGCCGCCGCGCCGCGAGATCTTTTCCCGCGGTCCGGACTGCCGGATCTGCTCCTCGCGCCAGAGCCTCGGCCACCTGCAACAACAAGGTTGATTTTCCGATTCCCGGTTCACCCCCCACCAAAACCGCCGACCCCGGCACAACCCCGCCGCCCAGAATTCGATCGAACTCCGCAATCCCGCATTTGACCCGCGGCGTATCCGCTTCCTCAATCTGCCCGACCGCGACTGCTTCTGACCGGCGAGGCGGATCACCCGTGGCCCGCGAACCCTTGCCCGTGCGGGCCGCCCGTTCATCGAATGTCGGGGCTTTGTATTCCTCGAGGCTGTCCCAAGTCCCGCAATCGGGGCACTTGCCCATCCATTTCACATGCACCGAGCCACAGTGGTTGCACAGGAACTGCGTCTTGCTTTTCGACATCGTCACTCCCGCCCGCGCGGCAAACGCGGCCGCAATAAGCCCCTCAAGCGGCGCACTTCATGGAACTTGATTCTAGACGCCGTTCGCTCCCTTTGCACGCGTCGCCGCGCCATGCTTCACCGCGCATGCAAAACGCCGTTGCGCCATGATCAGCGTGGGCTCTGGCACAGCGGCGTCTTTGATCATCCCGCGCCGGCGGACTGCATCCTCGGCAGACGCCGTCGGCGGTAGACTGGTCAATCACTTTGCCGGTGTTGCGCCCGGCTTCGTCGCAGCGGTCTTCTGGAAACTGTAGGTCCCGCCGAATTTCTTGCTGAATCGCTCCACCCGCCCGGCCGTGTCAACGAACTTCTGCTTGCCGGTGAAGAACGGGTGACACGCGTTGCAAATATCAACGGTGATCTTGGACAACGTGCTGCGGGTTACGAACGTGTTCCCGCACGCACAATGCACCGTGCAGGTCTGATAACGCGGATGAGTGTTCGACTTCATGGAAAACGTGCTCCCTGTCAAAAAACCGAAGGGGAGAATCGTACCGACGCCAATGTCTTTTGGCAAGGGCGATTTGCAGTGAACCGTCACTCCACAAATCGCCGTGCGCACGAAAGTTATGACCATGTGCCGGCGGCGGCGGCCTCAATCTCCGAACCCGCGATTCCAAGCAATTCTTGAAACTACTTGCCCGCACAACCATTTGTATCGTATCTGAGATGGGGACGAAACGAGGCAGGGACCTCTTTTTGCCTGCTCGGAGAACCAGCATGGTCTTGGTCGATACGGACAACGAACTGCTCGATTGCTTCTACCAGGCATTCCCACAGAATGTCCAGTTCATCATCTCCGCGCTTGAAGCAGGCCCACGTCCATTGCTCGAGCGACAGAAGGTGAAGCGGTCAATCTACCGGGTTTGTGCGACACTCGAACTCTTCAGCGACAAGCCCGAAACGCCCCGCCGGATCCTGTATACGCGCAACGTGAGCCCCCAGGCGATGGGATTCCTCTCTGATCACCCTCTGCCCCTGAGCCATGGGGGAATCGTGCGCCTGCCCGGCCCCTCAGGGGGCATCCTGCGCATTGCCTGCACCGTCCTCCGCTGCAGGCAGGCCGCGCCCGGCTGGTTCGAAGGGGCCGTGTATTTCAACCGTCCGCAGTTTGATTTCGACGCCGATCAACTTGCCCGGGCGTCGGCGGATCATGCTACGCCCCAAAAACCCGCCTCACGTACTCCCGACTGCGGCGATGATTCTCCATCGCCGATCGCGTGACCTTTGTGCCCCCCTCCAGCGCCAGTTCCACCGTGAAACGCCGTGGCATCGCGTGTTCTTTGGCGTATTTCGCCACCGCCTCGTAGTCGATATCCCCGCTATCGAGGTCTTCCCACCAGATGCCTTGGCGGCTCTGACGAAGGTGCCACGTCACCACCCGATCCCCATACTCCTTCAGCGCGTCCATCGGCGCTACGCCGCCTTTCCACACCCAATGCACGTCGTAGCAGAAACCGACGATCTCCGGCTTGCTGTTGCGGAAATTGTAGTGAAACTCGCGGGCTTTGTTCGCCATCTCGGGCATATGGTGATGCACGCCGAGTTGCATCCCCAACTCCTTCAAACCAAGCCCCAATTCATTGAGCGCGCTGACCTGCGTCTTGAGTTCCTCGTCGGTCTTCTCTCGGCCGATGGGATCCGGATTGCAACTGATGACCTTGAAACCCGCCTGCTTGCAGATCTTGGCGGCAGCGAGGATGCCCGCAACGTTGTCAAAGGCCTTTGCCGCTTCGTGCAAACGGGCGCCGGTGTAGATGCTCACCGGCTTCAAGCCCCTGGCTCGAAACTGCTCGGCCAGCTTGGCGATGTTCTCGGGCTTCCCCACATCCATGAAGCTCTCGAGATAGTCATAACCCGCGTCCGCCAGGGCCGAGATAACCCCATTGATGTCGAAGTCCTTCTTTTCACGTTGCGCGTACTGAGTCCACCCGTAGACATTGGATCCGACCAGCGCCTTGTCGGCCTGTGGAGCCGCCTCTGCCGCCATCGCGCCGGAGACCTGCTGCGACCAGGTAACCGCCGCCCCGGCGCACGCGCCCGCCACAGCACTTAGCACAAAACCGCGCCGCGAAAAGTCGCTGCCCAGATTCTGTCGAGTCGTCATGATTGGGGCCTTTCTTCCGAAAAATCCCGCAGCCAATTCCGGCCGCATTCTACAATTCACTCGGCGATTGTGCATCGCCCGATGCCGTTCCAACCCCGCCGCCTCACACCCATCGCATGTCCCGCACTTCCAGTTCGACGCTCTGCCGCCCGTTGAACGCGTTGACCACGGGTTCCGCAGCCAGATCGATCCGACAACCGGGCTGGAGCTGGTCAAACAACTCGCCATGGTTGAAGGCGATGCATTTCATGGTCAAACTCTCCTGGCGAACAACGAACTGCAGGTGCTCTCCCGCTCGGCCCACGCGTCTTGGCAACGCCGCGACTTCAAGGCGCTCGCAGCAGAGGACCGGCTTGCGGTTCCCCGTGCCAAAAGGCCCCAGTCGGTGCAGATCCAGCACGACCGGAAGCGTCAGCTGCCTGAGCTGGGCGACGCAGTCGATCTGCAGAGCGGGCACAAGCATCTCGGGGGAAATGACATCGCGGGCGTAAGCGGCGAATGCCCCCCTGAATCCGTCAATCTGCCGAGCCGATATCCGCAGCCCCGCCGCCATCTCGTGCCCTCCGTGGCCAATGAGGTGATCGTGGCAGGCTTCCAGCGCCCTGGCCAGGTGAAACCCCGGAATGGATCGCCCGCTTCCCTGACCCACCTCATCACACAGGGCGATCAGGATGGTGGGCCGGTTGAGCCGTCCCACAACGCGCGACGCGACAATCCCGATGACCCCGGGGTGCCAGCCCGCCGACGCCAACACCACGGCCCGGCAATCGTCCTTGTCCATTCCCATGCGTTCGGCCTGCTCCATCGCTTCGCCAAAAATGCGTCGTTCGAGGGCCTGGCGATCACGATTCTGCTGTTCAAGCTCGGCCGCCACCTTCTTCGCCCTGGGCTCGTCAGCGTCGGTCAACAACTCGACGGCCTCACGCGCGTGCCCCATCCGCCCCGAGGCGTTCAATCGGGGCGCCAAGAGAAACCCGACGTGATAGCTGTCCAGCTTCTGCCCTGAGAGCCCCGCTGACTCGATCAGCGCCTTGATGCCCACCAGTTCGCTCTGTTGCAGCCCACTGAGTCCGAAATGCGCCAATACCCGATTCTCCCCGACCAATGGCACAACGTCGGCAATCGTCCCCAGCGCCGCCAACGCAGTCGCTTCGATCAGAAACCGCCGGTAGCCATCATTCACCCGCAGAGTCCCCGCATGCAACTGGCCGATCGCCCAAGCCAGTTTGAATGCCACGCCCGCCCCACACAGGTACGGATTGGGATAGCTGCTGGCCTTACCGTCCAGGCCCAGGCGAGGATGCACAATCACCAGACACTTGGGCAACTGCGCGTGCCAATCGTGGTGGTCAGTTATGATCAAATCCACGCCTCGCTCCGCCGCGAGTCCGGCCTCCGCAACCGCGGTAATCCCGCAATCGACCGTCACAATGAGCCCGGCCCCTGCGTCGCAGATGGCGGAAATCGCGTCCGCGTTCAGCCCATAACCTTCTTCCAGACGATGCGGAATGTAATGCTCAACCTGCCCACCCAACAGCTTGATCGCGTGCCACAGAATTGCGGTGCCCGTGATGCCATCCACGTCGTAATCGCCATAGATGACGATCTTCTGAGCCGATCGGATCGCCTGAACGATGCGGCAAGCCGCCGCGTTCAGATTCGCGATCGCGTCGGGTTCGTGCAACTCCTTCAGACTCGGGGAAATGAACCGCCGACATTCGTCGGGACCTGTAATTCCCCTGTTTATAAGCACTTGTGCAATCAGGGGCGAAGTCTTCAAGGCGTCCGCCAAATCCCTGGCTTTTTCAGATGGCGGAGCGATGATCCAGCGTTTCGGTCGGTGCATGGCAATCTCAATCCAGCGGCAAGAAACGCTGGACGGCTCATGTCAAATGTTAACGGTTGAAATGAAACGTACAACAGTGGCGTCTGTTCTTCATAAGCGGTGAACTCAACTGTGATTTTGTCATTCGAACCTGTTGTATTGCACGGATTTGATGCGGATGTTGCCCCGAATCGCTTGACACCACGTAACATGAACTATAGCGTGCATAGACGCTTCACAGAGGACCGTCCGCGCAAATCGTAACTTGATCTGTTGGCTTTTGTTGTCGATAGATAATCAGGAAATGGCACAGTCTGACAGCTACGCCAGTGGTTTGAACTCCAGCCTCGATAGCGAGGTCGGCAAGGTCGTCGTCGACTTGGGTTTGGCGACCAAGACTGAAGTCGAGTTCTGCCGAGAGCAACAGAAGCAATCCTCCGACCCCAACCAACGCAGCTTGGCCGACGTCCTGATTGAGCACTCTTTCATTACGGTTAACCAGGCCAAACGCATCCGGTCCCAACTCGACGATCGGCGACGCAACCAGATTCCGGGTTATCGGCTGCTGGACGTCTTGGGCAAGGGCGCGATGGCCAAGGTCTTCAAGGCCAAGCAGGAATCGCTTGACCGAATCGTCGCCATCAAGGTCCTTCCGAAGCGAATGAATGACAACACCGAGTTCGTCGAGCGGTTCTACAAGGAAGGACGTGCCGCTGCCAGGCTCTCACATAACAACATCGTTCAGGCCTACGACGTCGGCTATTCTCCCGAGGGGTATCACTACTTCGTCATGGAGTATGTGGAAGGCAAGACGCTTTACGACATCATGCAGCCGCCCCCCGTAGGCGAGGGTCGGGCATTTTCCGAGCCCGAAGCGCTCGACATCATGATCCAGATCGCCGGCGCACTGGCCCATGCACACGAGCGCGGCCTGATTCACCGTGACGTGAAGCCGAAGAACATCATCCTCACCCCGAAGGGCGTTGCCAAGCTCACCGACCTCGGTCTGGCCCGTGCGATGGACGACAAAGGAGCCGCCGAAAGCGAAGCCGGGAAGGCCTACGGGACCCCTTACTATATTTCCCCAGAGCAAATCCGGGGCGAGGTAGACATCGATTTTCGATCAGACATCTACTCGCTCGGCGCCACGCTTTACCACCTGGTGACGGGACGAACACCCTTCGAGGCCGAGACCCCGACGGCCGTCATGCACAAGCACCTGAAAGAGCCCCTCATCCCCCCCGATCATCTCAACACCGCCTTGTCCGCCGGGATCTCGGAGATTGTCGAAGTGGCGATGGCCAAGCGCCGCGAAGACCGGTACGCCTCCACGAAAGACATGCTCGAGGATCTTGAGGCCGTTCGCAGAGGCGAGGCGCCCATCCATGCCAGGCGTGATGTCAACATCGACACGCTCGCCAAAATCGAAGAGACCGGCAAGACCGTCGATCTCACGCCGGGGGAATCGCAACGCGAATTCTGGAACAATTCGACCTTCATCGTATGGGTGCTGGCGGCACTCGCTGTCTCCGTTCTGATCAACGTTATCCTGCTGCTTGTGGAGTTCAGGAAGTAGCTCTTGTCTTTTTTCTGATCCCGCGTCCTGCTCCCTCGCCCCCGGTAGCCTGTCGGCACACCCAGCAGTTTGCAGCGCCGGTCCCTACGACTATCCTTACACCAATGACAAGACATCTCGCGTTCATCGGTCTGGGCATCATGGGGAGCCCAATGGCTGGACATCTGTTGGCCGCGGGCCACCGTCTCACGGTCCACAGCCGGACGAAAGCCAAGGCAGAGCCGCTGCTGGCACAGGGCGCCGTATGGGCGTCCACCGCAGCCCAAGCCGCATCCGGCGCTGACGTCGTCTTTGTCTGCGTTCCCGATACCCCGGACGTGCAACATGTTGTGCTTGGTCCCGAGGGGATCATCGCGGCAGCCACGAAGGGGATGATCGTCGTCGATCATTCAACCATCTCCCCCTCGGCCACGCGGTCCATCGCCGATCAACTGGACGCCAGGAGCGTTTGTTTTCTCGATGCGCCTGTCTCGGGCGGCGATGTCGGGGCACGGAACGCCACGCTGTCGATCATGGTCGGCGGCGACGAATCCGCATTTAGCGCCGTTCGGCCTCTCCTCGAGTTGATGGGCAAGACCATCCTCCATTGCGGTCGCTCTGGCAACGGGCAACTCACAAAACTGGTCAACCAGATCCTCGTCTCCGTCACCAATCTGGCTGTCTGCGAAGCGATGGAATTCGCCCGCAAGAACGGTTTGGACCTGGCCAAGACCGTCTCCGTACTCACCGGTGGAGCCGCAAATTCCTGGCAACTGGCCAACCTGGCCCCGAAGATGATCGCTGGCGATTATGCCCCGGGATTCATGGTCGACCTCATGCAGAAAGACCTCAGATTGGTCATGCAGACGGCACAGGAGATGAGACTGTGCTTGCCCGCTTCCAGCCTCGTTCATCAGCTGTTCGGGGCAGTACAGGCAGCGGGGCATGGAAGAGCAGGAACGCAGGCGTTATTCACAGTCATCGAGCGGCTTTCCGAGCCCGCGAAGCCATAATCTGGTGGCCCTATACCGGTGCCAACCGCACTCCGGCGCGAGACGCCAACAGGAATCAACGTTTCCTCCGATCAGTTCCGCCAACCTTTCAGCCCAAAGATGGTCTATAATGTTGGTAGATCCCACAGCGGAGGCTACGATGGCGCGCATAATTGCCACAATCGCTTTATTGGCAGTGGTTTCCGTGGTTAGGGCCGTCGAGCCAGCGGGTGCCCCGCCTCGAACTGCCATCATGGTGCTGCCGTTCCACATGCTCGGCGACGAGATGAAGAACCAGTGGATCGGCCAAGCCATTGCCCAGAATCTGCAAGCAGAGCTGGCACAGCAACCTTCCATTGTGCTTGTCGGAAACATCACTGTCACCCCCCCTGTCCGCGGACCGGTGGCAGAACCACCGGCAATAGACGACAAGGCTCTGATTCAGCTAGGCCGCAAGGCAGGCGCGAACCTCCTCGTTGTCGGCAGCTACCAGGTGGTGAGCACGGAGGTTCGCGTCACCGGACGGATTCTCGACCTAGCCACCGGACAGCCGATCGGTTTTCTCAAGGCAACCGCATCCCAACGCCAGTTGTTCGAGCTCGAAGATATGCTGGCCGATCAGGCCAGACAGATCCTCGGCCTGCCGGGGCCGAACGAAGGGAAAGTGGCCGCCGCCGACCAGCCCAAATTCGACGACCAGATCGCGTGGGAAGCCGCCCCACAACCGCTCGCCCCCCTCGAAGCGACGGAACCGCCTCTCAGGCCCGAACTGCCTGTTTCGATCGTCGATACCTACCTGCCCGCGTACACCTACTACTATCCGACGTACATCACCGCCGGTTACTATTATGCAGGTTGTGTGTACCCTTATCGGTACCGCTATTCCTGCTGGGGATGGCCATACCTCTATAGTTCCACCTATTACCCCTCGTATGTGGGATCCTCGTGGTTCAGTTTCGGATTCTATTACGGGCGAGACCGGTCACATGACCGGCGGTATGATGGTCGCCGAGACAACGATCACCGACCGGGCCGAGACGACCATGACCGCCCGCGAGGGAGAGTGGATGGCGATGGCCCGCGAAAAGCCCCGCCCGTCATCGATGGACCGGGACGACGAAATACCGACGTCATCAGGGCCGGCAACGACAACACCACCAAGGGGCTCGGACCCCGGCGAGAGATACCCGATTCCAGAACCTCCGCCATCAACGTCAAGCCCGCGCGTGCGGTTGAGTCAAGTCGCGCAGCCGAGAACAGACGCGAAACGTCGGCCCCCAACCGATCCGCGAGCGACACCGGCCGGTCATCTCGCACCGAGCAACCATTCAGCCCAGCTCCCAAGACACAGCGACAGACACCCGGCCCCGTTGCCGCCCCGGCACAGATCGAGCGGCCAATCACCCGAACGCCCAGCAGCCCTCCAGCATCTCGTGTGGAGAGCCCCAGCAACCCAGCAACATCCAGGGCGGAACGGCCAAGCAGCTCGCCCCCGAAGATGGAGCGACCGAGCAGCCCCCCAGCTTCGCGAGTGGAACGTCCCAGCAGTCCACCAACATCCAGAGCAGAACGGCCTAGCAGCCCGCCCCCCAGGATGGAGCGACCGAGCAGCCCCCCGGCTTCGCGCGTGGAACGTCCCAGCAGCCCGCCACCCCGGTTCGAGCAACCCAGTGCACCCGCCCGATCCAACGGCAATGCCAGCCGCAGTGACGCCGGCGCTTCCTCTCCGGGCCGCTCGCGCAGGTAGAAGCAGCCGGCCATCCCTGTTTGCCTCTCAGGCGAGAGACATCAGCGTCTCGATGTTCACGGTGTCCCAGTCACGCCCATCGGGAGATTCCTCCTTTGGCGTTTCCAGTATCTTCGGCACCCTCGCCCAGAGCGAATCGCGGACGAATGGACGAAACCCCTCCAGGCCGATCGCGCCATGCCCAATGTGCTCATGCCGATCCACCCGGCTGCCCAGAGACTTCTTCGAGTCGTTCAGGTGAAGCACTTTGACCTGCCTGAGTCCGACCACCCGCCCGATCGCCTTTCTGAAATGGCCATACCGGCGACCACGGAAATCGTAGCCGCCTGCGAAAAGATGCGCCGTGTCCAAGCACACGCCCAGACGATCGGAACAGCGCGACCGCGATATGATCTCCGCAAGCTGTTCCAGCCGATGGCCGATCGAGGAACCTTGGCCCGCCGTCGATTCCAGGCACGTCATAACCGACCCCGCCGGGAACACAGAATGGACCACGTCGAGCGCGGCAACAACGCGCTTCATCCCGAATTCCTCCCCCAAACCCATATGCGAGCCCGGATGGATGACGCAATAGGCGATGCCCAGCAACTCGCATCTGCGCAACTCTTCGATGAAGAGCTCGATGCTGCGCCGCCAGAGCAATTCATCGGGCGAAGCCAGGTTGATCAGGTAGCTGGCGTGGCTGGCCGTCTTACGGAATCGCACTCGCCGCAACTCGGATCGCCACCGCGCGATCGCCTCCTCGCTCAGCGACGGGACCTTCCACTGCTGCTGGTTCTTCGTGAACACCTGCACCGTCTCCATCCCCAGCCGGCAGGCCTCGGATAGAGCGTTATGAAGACCGCCTGCAATCGAGAGATGCGAGCCAAACATATCTGCAAGTATAGGATCGTGGAGAGGCCGCAGGCGAGAGGATGGCAGGGGAAGTCAACGAACCAACGCGATTGGAGCGAGGTTCCGCAAGGGCCACAATGATGTGCCAACTCAGCGAACCTCGCCGCCTAACGACCTTCGCCAACAGAGCAACCCTCAATCTTCTGCAGGAGCTGCCGCAATGCCTCGACAACCTCCGCTTGCATGGCCTCGGAAGCCGGCCGTGTCTCCGCGCTGCCGTCCAGCGCCCTGGCCGCCAGCGCTGGGCCCAGCGTTATCAGGAACGTCCCCAGAAGTTTGCCTGCGGGCGTGCAGGCCAGAATGTTCGAGTATCCCACCGACAGGCAGGTCGAGGTGTAGATCATCGCATCATAGATGTCGTTGACCTTCGGATTTCGGCCTTTTTCCAAACGATAGAACAGGCCCCCCGACACAGCCACCAGGGACATGACGCTCGTGCACGGCTTGCGCCTCACCCTGGCAATCCAGTCGTCCAGCGCCAACTTCTCGGGCAGCTCAATGCCGAACAATTCGAGATCTCCACGCAGCGTCCACGACATCCTTCACCTCAAGTCATACGACCATGGCACTGGCCAGTCCTCCTGCCGATTCCTTACGTCCGTTTCTTTCCTGGAGCCGGGGCGGGTGAATCCGGGGCATCCGCTACGGACAGCGGCGTGGCAACCGGACCGGCAACCTTGTCGTTACCGTCCCCAGCCGACGCCGGCACAACCGTTCCGGCCACAGCCTCGCCGAGCTTCCCCAACATTGCTTTCACTTCCGGCGGAAGGTGAGAAACAAGCCCTTCCGCGGCCGATCCCCAACTGGCGGCTCGGAGGAATCGCTCCGACATCTTGGCCATCGTCTCGGGGTCGCCGAAGATCTGGAGATTCGCCTTGGCGAGCATGTTCCCCATCGAAATCGCCGCCTGCACGCGAACTTCCTTCTCGGCCTCGATCCGCAGTTTCTCCAGCTCGAATTTCAGCGCGGCCTGGTCAAACTCCTGCTTGTTCGACAGGCTCTGCCGTTCCACATCCACGCGAGCTTGTTCCACGTTGACCTTTTCACGCTCCACCGTGACATCCACCATCTTGATGGCCTTCTCGCCATCGGCGCGCCGAATATTGGCCTGCGCATCGCCCTCCGCCAGACGCAACTTCGCCTCGTACTGCATGTCGGCGGCTTTGCGCTCCCCTTCGGCCTGCTTGACCGCGGAATAGGCCGCCACATCCGCGGTCGTCTCCTGACGGATCTTGTCTTCCTGAATGCCCTGCTTGGCGGCAATCAGCTTCTTCTCTGCCTCGCGAGCCGCCTCCGCCGTCACCTGCACCGTCAAGACGCTCTGCTTCGCCTGTTCCCGCTGCGCCTCCGCCGCGAGCATCGCCGCCTGGGCCGCCGCTCGCTCCTGCTCCTTCTGGGCAACCGCCACTTCCTTGGCCCGGTCGGCGACATCGACGGCCTGCTTCTTGAGAATCTGCGCGGTCTCCTGCTCCTTCTGCTTCGCAATCAACGCAATCTGTTTCGCGATCTGCGCCTGCTCCACCGCGAGCGTACGATCGACTTCTGATGTTTCGATCGTGCGCATCTTCTCAATGTCGCGTTTGGCCACCGCTTCATCCTGAGCGATCTTGAACTCCGCCACCTCGCGCTCCCTGGCGGCTCGCACATTCGCCACCTTCATCTTCTGATCCGCCTCAAACTCCGCCTGGTCTCGCTCAAGATCGAGCATCTTCTTCCGCGTATCGACGTTCTTCTGAACCACCTCCCGCTCCGCCTCTCGCTCGATCTCGTTGCGCTCCACCCTCGCCTTCTGCGTGATCTCGGCGATCTTCCTCAATCCCTGCGCGTCGAAAACATTCCGCTCCTGCAACTGGGTCGGGTCTGTCTGGTCCAGACTCGATATCGTCACCGACTCCAGCGTCAGGCCGTTTGACGCCAAGTCGTGCGTCACAATCGCCTGCACCGCCGAGGCAAATTCGTCTCGCTTCGCGTGCAGCTCAACCAGATCCTTCGTCGCCGCCACCGTTCGCAGGGCGCTGACGAGCTTCTCCTGCACCAGTTCCGAAACCGCCTCCGGCTGCACGTTTCGCCCGCCCAGCGACCGGGCCGCCTGCAAAATGTCGTCCGTGTTCGCCTGAACTTTGATGTAAAACTCCGCCGACAGGTCCACGCGAAGGTTGTCCTTGGTAATCAGCGCGTGTTCGCCTTCGCGCTCGACCTTCAGCCGCATCGTCTCCAGCGAAACGGGGATCACCTGGTGCACGACGGGCAGAACGATCGTCCCGCCATCCTTGATCACGCGGGCTCCGCCCATGCCCGTCCGGACAAACGCCATGTTCGCCGACGCCTTACGGTACAGCCGCGTGATCATCGACAGGATGCCCACAAGCACCACCAGAACAGTGCCGATCACCGTCAACAGGCTCTTGGCGTAGGTGTCCTCCCACGTGGGGATGCACCACGGAGCAATCGCCATCCCGGCGCCAATGACAAAGAACAAGAAAAACACCATGGCAACCTCGCTCCTTCCTCATTCAATCGCCTCAACCGCGGCTCAGTGTCTCCCGCACCACGTAGAACAGTCGCCGCTTGGCGCTGTATCCGACAAGCCGAACACGCTCACCTTTGGCTATCGCCGGCGAGTCCTCGGACGTCCGGCAGGGCAGGTCAAACCGTTCGCCGCGGTCATCGCGCACCGTGACCATGCCAAATGTGCTGTCGATCGGGAAAATCGCCTCCCCCACCAAACCCAGCAATTCGTGTCGCCGCCTCGCATACGTTTCGCTCAACGGCGCATATCTTCCGATCAGCCGAGCAAAGCATGAGGTAAACACCAGGCACGACAAACCCGCCACCGGCAGTGAAATCGGCGGGATATACGCATGATCAAACGAACGAACCAGCAACGCGTTCGTGATGAATCCCGCTGCGCCCCAACTCAGCATCAGGACCATCAACAGGATGCTCAAGGGCACTCGTCCCAGTCCCAACCAGGTTAGCACCGACAAATACGCCGGAACGGGTGAATCGCCTCCCGGGTGCCCCACAACATGAACACCCGCCTCGGCATGGGCGCCCGCATCTGCATCCGCGTCAACGGCTCCGTCCGCGCCAAGATCCCCGTCCGCGTCAACGTCCGCATCCACGTCGACGCCCGATTCGCCAAACGTGATCCCGCTGACCGCGTAGAACCCCAGATATACCACCGCCAATAAGAACGGCACGATGAATATCAGGTTCCACCAAGTCAACAGCAGTTCCGTCGTCATGGCGCTATTCCGTTTCGAGACGACGATCAACCGACCCGAAACCACTATAGCCCCCGGCCACCTCCTCGCAAGCAACTGCCTGTTATAATGCACCCCGACGAATATAGTGGGTTGTCATCATGCTTGACGCAATCGACAACGCCCCATATCCACTCCGGTATCAACGGTAGCCGAGTTCGCCGACGGCGAGTGCCCGTCCGGTTGAGACTCCTGCTTTTTCGACCATCGCCAGCTTGACGGAGGATATCGCATGGCCAACCACTTCTCGCGTCGTATCTTTCTGAAGACCGGGCTCG
>CAYVKG010000023.1:0-28444 GCA_964451955.1 uncultured Tepidisphaeraceae bacterium | reverse complement strand
ATGGCCGCCGACGCCGGCAAAAAACTCGGCGTGGCCGTCATCGGCGCCGGGGGCATGGGCGGTTACAGCACCGACATGGCTCTCCGCGAGAAGTTCGTTGCCTTCGCCGACGTCGATGACAACACCTCCAGAGACGTCATGAAGAAGGCGACCGGCCAAGGTCAGAACCCCAAAGCCTTCTTCGACTTCCGCAAAATGCTTGACGAGTGCAAAAACGACATTGATGTCGTCCTCATCGCCACACCCGATCACACCCACGCGCCCGCCGCCGTCCGCGCCATGGATCTCGGCAAGCACTGTTTCTGCCAGAAACCGCTCGGCCACAACATCCGCGAGTGCTACGTTCTGGCCAAGATGGCAAGAGACAAGAAGCTCAAGACCAACATGGGCAACCAGGGGCAATACGAGGAGCGTATGCGCCTTATCGCTGAATTCATCGAGGCCGGCGCCATCGGAAACGTCCTGGAATCCCACACCATCCTGGGCCGGAATTTCGGCGGCACCGGGGGTCGGCCGCCATCAAAACCCGTTCCGCCAACCCTCCATTGGGATGAATGGCTCGGGCCGGCGCCCTATCGCGACTACCACGAAGGTCTCCACCCCTTCTCATGGCGCGATTACCGCGACTTCGGCACCGGAACCATCGGCGACATGGCTTGCCACAACGTCAACCCCGTCTTCTGGGCGCTCCAACTCGGCAACGTCAAGAAATTCTCCATCGAGTGCCTCAATACCACCGGCGGCTCGGAAGAAAAATACCCCCAGAACAACATCGTCCGATACGACATCGAACGCCCCGGCAAACCTCCCGTCAAGGTCTTTGTGTACGATCACGACGGCCTCAAGCCCGACGCCATGAAGGAAGCGGAAAAGGCCAACAACCGCAAGTTCGGCGAGTTCACACTGTTCATCGGCGAAAAAGGCATGATGGGCTCCGACGCCCGCCTGCTCCCGGAATCCGCCCACCAGGCCTTCAAACGCCCCGACAAGAAATACCCCCGCGCCCATGGCGATCCCGTCGCCGACCTCTACTGGGCCATACGCAACGATGGCACACCCGCCGGCAACTTCCCGGACTTCGCGACGCCGCTCACCTCCATCGCGCTCGTCGGTCATCTCGCCCAGTTCGCCGGGAAAGGCAAGAAGCTTGACTGGGACGTGGAGAAGATGGAGTGCACCAACATGCCCGAAATCAACAAGTACGTCTCGCGATCCTATCGCAAGGGCTACGAAGTCTAGCACCACCCGTCCCCCGCCCGTTCGTCATCCACGCCCGCGCGGCCAAATCCGCGCGGGCTTTCTTGTGCTCTGTCGCCTACTTCATCTGCGGGCGCAAAACCTCGATTGCCTTCTCGATCTGCATGTCCCGACCAGCCAGAAAATCGGCCGGACCATTGTCGACGTACACGTCCGGCGGAACACCGTAGTTCTCCATGTTGTCCCCCTTGGCGGTGTATACGCCAAAACTGGGCGTCCGAATCGTTGAGCCGTCAAGCAACCGGTACGACCCCGTCCCGATCACCGCCCCGTAAGTTGGCACGCCCACGATTTTGCCCAGCCCCAGCGTCCGGAAACCGTCGGGGAACATCTCCGCGTCACTCGCCGACCGCTCGTTCTGAAGCACAACCATCGGATTGAAGTACGCCAGCACCGGGCGAGGGAAATCCAGTGAATCCCGACCGCGCGTCGTCTGGTACTGTTTACGTTGCCCGAGAATCTGGAGCAGTTCCTGGTCAATCCCGCCGCCTCCATTGAACCGCTGGTCAATGATCAACGCCTTCTTCTCTTGATTCGCCAGCAAGTCACGCTGAAATCTCGCCAGCGACGGCGCATCCATCGCCTTGATGTGCAAATACCCGATCTGCTTGTCCGACAGCTTGTCAACCATCGCTCTTCGGCTGTCCACCCAGCGTTCATAGTCCAGGTTCGATTGCGCAGCTGCTGATATCGGCTCAATGGTTACGCTCCACGAACCGGCCGTCTGCGGCTTGGAGTTCACCGTGAATTCGAACTTCCGACCCGGAACCAGATTGAACATCGCCCAGTAGTTGTCCGACGTCTTCAGAGGCTTCCCGTTCACGGCAAGGATGAAATTGCCCGTCTGCAACTTCACATAGTCGTGATCGGCAGGTCCATCCTTGTAAACGTGAGAGACCTTGTACGACCCTGATGCATCCGGCTCGATGTCGAAACCCGGAAAACGCGTCTGGGCACGCTCCGCATTCAATCCGGTCGTGTCCCCACCTGATACGCCCGTGTGCGAAGCGTTCAGCTCGCCGATCATCTGCATGATCACGTTGTGCAGTTCGTCGGAATCAGCCACGTCCTTCAGCAGCGGCTCGTATGTGCTCCTGGCCGCGGCCCAATCAACGCCGTGCATCTTCGGATCATAGAATCGCGTCTTCATCACGCGCCACGCTTCAAGGAAAACCTGCCGCCGCTCCGCCGCCACGTCCACCTGCATCCGAATCGTGAAACTGATCCGCCGCGGTGCCGATGACGATGCCTCGGCAACCGATGCTCCCCGCGTCCCCCGGCCCTCTGTACGGGAACCCCCGGACGGCGCCTGTGAATCCGACGGCGCCGACGGCGGGGCTCCAACCGCATAGATCCCTCCGCCCTGCAGGTAATAGATCGACCGCCCGTCCTTCGTCCACTGCAGCGATCCGAAACCCCCACGCCCGCGAGACGAGCCGCCCGCGCTCTCCGATGGCGCCGCGGTCACCAGCCGCGTCAGCCGCGAACCGTCTTCGTTGATCGTGTACAGCCCCCCTCCTCCCGGCTCATCGCCCCCCGCGGCAAAGAGATACGTCCGGCTGTCAGGCGATGGCACAACGCTGTACACCGAACCGCCCAGCTGCGTCAGCTGACGAATGCGCCGTTCCATCCCCTCCCACGCGATCTTCACCTCCACCCCCGAATCGCCGCGGCGATCCGAGGGCGCCGTGGTCGGCGGCAACGTGATCCCGAGCGGAAACACGCGCGTCCGACGCCCGCCGTCCGGGGGCCGAGTCGCCTCCTCTTCACTATCCACGTCCCGGTCGTCGGGCTTCTTCTCGATCGGCGTCAGCGACAGGCTGTACAACTGCGCCGTCGTCCGGTTCAGCGACGCCATCGCCGGGGCGCCGATCCCGCCCAGAAACACCAGCTTCTTGCCGTCAGGCGTCCACTTGGCGCCGCTCGCCGTCAAAAACTGCTCTGAACTGATCATGCGCTCCACGCCCCCGTCCAATTGCTTCAGATAAACCTGGTACCGCAGCATCCGGTCATGCTTCGTATACGAAATCCACTTGCCATCGGGCGAGAACTGCGCCGAAACGATCGGACCGGCGTCGCTCGCCGCCACCTCCTCCGTGTCTCCCGTCCCAACGTTCACTCGCCGAAGCTTCCGGTCCGAACCCGACCAGAGCAGGTACTTGGAATCCCCCGACCACACCAGCGACGACTTGTTGCAGTCCGCGTCACTGAGCTGCTTGACATTCCGCGCCCGTTCGTCCGACATCCAGATCTCTTCCCGTCCCGTCCGATCCGAAATGAACGCGATCCACTTCCCATCGGGCGACCACTGTGGATCCTGCTCGCGCCACGCCGTCTCGGATACCCGCTGTATATCCCCCCGGTCGGTCGCAATGCTGAATATCTCGCCACGCGTGCACAAGACCGCCCGCTTGCCTGACGGCGACAGGCAGAATTCCTCGGCCTCAGACTGCATCGTCCGAAGCTCCAACTCGTTCTCCTTCAAATCAGACCGAATCTCAATCCGGATCTCCTCCGTGTTCCCGCTCGCCGTATCCAGCTTCCACAAACCGAAGTTCTCCTCATACACGATCGTCTTCCCGTCGGCCGACATGCTCGGGAAGAACAGATTCCCCGACCGATGACGCGTCACCTGCACCGGTGGGCCCCCTTGTGCCGGGATCTTCCAGATGTTGTTCACGCTCTTCATCACCTCCGGGCCGCCAAACTCGATCCCTTTCTCATTGGGCAGGCAGTCCGCGACAAAATAGATGTCGCCGTTCGGTGCATACATCGGCCACAGGTAGTTCCCCTTGTAGTCGTCGTCCCCCAGCCGCTTGAACTTCTTCGCTTTCACATCCATCAACCAGAGGTCAACGGCATAGCTGCCGCGATAGTGCTTCCGGGACCAAACCCCCGGATGACGCGTGAAAGCCATCTTCTCGCCGTCGGCGGAGTAGCTCGCCCACGAACCCCAGTCGGTTGGCAACGACTCCTCCGTTCCACCTTCCATCCCAATCTCAAACAGGGTCGATACGCTTGGAAACACCCCCTTCGCTCGCGTCGACTGAAAAATCACCCTTCGGCCATCCGGCGACCAGCCCACCACGTAGTCGTCAGCACTGTGAAACGTCAGTTGACGCGCCTTGCCGCCTTGGGCTGGGATGACGTAGACGTCGTAATTGCCCTCCCGATTGGACGAGAACGCTATCGTCCTTCCGTCCGGAGAGAATCGCGCCAACACGTCCCGGGCATTGTGAACCGTCAGCCTCTGGATCGCCGAACCGTCGTCTTTAGCCGTCCAGATGTCCCCAAGATAGCTGAACGCGATCTTGCCGTTCGCATAGCTCGGTTGCCGTATCAGGTGCGATCGAGCCTGCGCCACACTTGACAAGAAAACAACAGCCGCAGTCAACAGCAATTGGCGTGTCATCTCACTCTCCGTGTTGGCTTGACCCGCAATTGTGACTGCGCACATTCACTTCCGCAAATGAATAAAACGCGTCCCCCAATTTGGTCGCATCAACAACCCGATAATGCGGGCTGGCTAAACCGGGAAAGATGGAGAAGCCGGGCAGCCATGCGCGTTCGCCGTTTCATCTCTCGCGAGTTGCGCGTACAGATTCCGGTATCCCTCCACAAACTTCGTCAGGGACCAGTACTGGTAGGCCTCAGTCCTGGCGGTCTCACAGAGCTTCCGCTGCAAACCGCTGTCCTGCCGAAGCTCCATGATCCGCTGCGCCATCAGACGCGGAGAACGCGCCGGAACCAGTATTGCGCTATGATGATCCTCCAGCAGCTCGCTCGACCCCCTTGTCACCGTCGATACGATCGGAAGCGCCGCGGCCATGCCCATCGCCACCGGCAGCGCACTGACCGAACCCGTCGCGGTATTCACAGCCAGGTCCGCCGCCCGAAGCAGCCGCTCAAACTCCACTCCCGCTCCTAGCCGCTCGCTGCCCACGCGCAAGAGATCGCCCGAGCTTATCCGCCGCGCGAATGCCTTGGCCTGCCCGACCGCCGGTCCCTCGCCCCAGATCAGCAGCTTGTACTGCGGATCGAGAACGTGCAGGATCGCCGCCGCCCACACGGCATCCTCGTGGCTTGCCGACCGCGTCGATTCACCCACCGCCAGCAGCACGTAATCATCTGCCTTCAAACCGAGTGCCGCGCGGATCGCCGGTTCCTTCCGACCGCTGACTCGCGAAAAATCCACCCCCGGACGAATGACCCTGCAGCGTTCGGCAGCGATTCCCGCTCGCAACAATGCCTGATGCATCGTTCTCGTCGGGCTCACCACCTGCACGTCACGATACGCCATCATGGCCCGGAGCCAACCCACATCGCGCCCTCGAACCAGACTCGGCGGAGAATACACAATTCGCGATGGCCCAGCGATGCCGACCGCCGTCAGCGCCCCTGTGCTCCACACATGAACCAGGTCATATCCCCCTTCCCTCCGAAGTCCGCGGATCGCCAACAGCATGTTGGGCCAGTCGCCACCATGACCGATCGTCCGAACGCTTGTCTGAAAACCGTCCCCAATCGAACGCGAAAGCACCTCTACACAGCGCCGCGTCTGAAAGTCCGCAAACCGATCGACAACATGCAGCACTCGAATCATCCCGTCGTACGTTACCCAAAATCGTCACCGCCGCAACCGGCTTCCCCGCCTTTGCCTTCCCGCCATTTTCGCACTATCCTCGGATCCCCAGGAGACCCCACCATGTTCGTCCACAGCGTGTATTTCTGGTTGAATGAAAGCGCAACCGACTCCATGCGGCAGCAGATCATCGACGATTGCCAGGCATATCTCGCCAAGATCCCAGTGGTCCGCCAACTCTTCGTCGGCCGACCCGCCATGACGCCCCGGCCGGTCGTGGACAACAGTTACCACGTCGGCCTCTGCGTTCTCCTCGACGATGCCGTCGCCCACGACGCCTACCAGGAACATCCCCTCCACAAGCAGTTCATTGCGCGCAATCACGCCTGCTGGAAGCGCGTCCAAGTCTACGATTTCAAATAGCCCGCCCGAATGACCTGATCACGGTGACGACAGCTCCGCCAATTCCTCGCTCGTGCTCGCCCCAAGCCGACGGTAAATCTCCACCGTCGCCGTCGCCCGGTTCATGGTGTAGAAATGGATGCCCCGCACGTTGTTGTCCAAGAGCGCCCGGCATTGCTGCGTCGCCCAATCCAGCCCCAGCCGGCGAATCGAATTGTCGTCGGCACACTTCATCAGCCGCTTCAGCAGTTTCCCGGGATACCTCGCGCCCAACGCCAGCCTCGGGATCGCCTCCATGCTCGCCTTGCTGGTGATCGGCATGATCCCCGCGATAATCGGCACCTTGATCCCCACGGCGTCGCACCGGTCCCGGAAATCGTAAAAGTCTTCGTTATTGAAAAACAGCTGCGTCACGATGTAGTCCGCGCCGGCCTCCACCTTCGCCTTCAGGTATTCCATTTCAAGCATTCGGTTCGGGGTCTCGGGGTGGCCCTCGGGAAACCCCGCCACGCCAATCCCAAATCCCCGAGCGTCCCCGTGAATCCCCGATCGCCCAAGCTCACGAATGAAACGCACAAGCCCCTCCGCATGACGAAATCCATCCCGCGATCGATCGTACGGAGACAGTTCCTTCGGCACATCACCCCCTAACGCGAGGATGTTGCTCACTTCCGCCTGGGCGTAGCGACTGACAATCTCTCTCAGTTCCTCTCGAGTGTGGCACACGCACGTTAGGTGGGGTATCGGATCCAGCGACGTTTCCTGCTTGATCCGCAAGACCAGATTGTGCGTGCGCTCCCGGGTCGATCCCCCCGCCCCGTATGTCACCGACACAAACGTCGGACGAAGCGATTCGAGCTTCCGCATCTCCTCGAAAAGCTGCGTTGCCGCGACATCCGTGCGCGGCGGGAAGAACTCAAACGAAAACGTCGTCCGATGCTGTCTGAAAATGTCCTCTATATGCATGGTCCACTATGAGCCTAGGCCAAAATCACATCCTACGCAATCCGCAGTCCCCCCTTCACCGCCCGTCCTGACCCGCCTTTCCACAGCATTTCTTGTATTTCATTCCCGACCCACAGGGACACGGGTCGTTTCGACCCGGCTTTGCCCGGGGCGTCACCTCCCGCTGCCTCGCCTCGTGCTCGGCTATCATCCCCATGATGTCCGCCGCCGGGCGTTGCTGGCGAAGCAACCGCGCCATCAACGACATGTACCGGTCAATGTGGTGGAAGAACCGCTTGTAGCCTGCGCAAAGGTAGTTCAGCCCGTCCTCCCCGTCGGGCGTCTTCATGAAGCGATGCTTCGGACATTCCCCGTTGCAGGCAAACCGCACATCGCATTCCCGACAATACTTCGGCAAGCTGTCGCGCTTGGCCTCCCCAAAGCGCCGCTGTGCCTCGCTGTCCACCAGCGCGCGCAGTTCCGCCGACATGATGTTCCCCAGCCGGTATTCCGGGTAGACATAATGGTCGCAGGAATAAAGGTCGCCGTTGTGCTCCAGTGCCATTGCCTTCCCGCATGTCTCGGCAAACACGCACAGACTGGCCCCCATCCCCATCCACACACCGAGCTGAACGTCGAATATCTGCACAAAGGTGCGCCCAACGTCCCGCCGCACCCATTCGTCAAAGATCTGGCACAAAAATTCGCCAAACGCGCCGGGCTCCACCGACCACTCCGTCACCGCCCTCGCGTCCGTCGCCGCCGTCGCACGCCCCGGGGGTTGCGCCAAACACTCCCCTCCGCCAGCCCGCTCAACCAGCGGTATGAACTGCATGTACCCCGAAACCTCATCTCTCAGAAATCGGTAAACATCGAGCGGCTTCCTCGCATTCGCGTGATTGACCACGCACATCGCATTGAAGTCCACATCGTGCTTCTTCAAGAAGCCCATCCCCCGCATCACGCCATCGAACGTTGGCAATCCCTTCTTGTCCAGCCGATATCGATCGTGCAACTCCCGCGGGCCGTCAATGCTCAGACCCACCAGAAACTCGTTGGCCTTCAGAAACGCGCACCACGCGTCATCCAGGAGCGTCCCGTTTGTCTGAAAGGCGTTCGCGATCCGCTTCCCGTTCGCGTATCGTTTCTGAAAAGCCACGACCCGCTCGAAAAAATCCAGACCCATCAGCGTCGGCTCCCCGCCTTGCCATGCGAACGACACCTCCGAGACCTCCTGCGCCTCGATGTACTGACGAACGTATCGATCCAAGACCTCTTCCGTCATCCGGAAGTTCGATGTCTCCGGATATAGCCGCTCCTTCTCCAGATAGAAACAGTAGCTGCAGCCCAGATTGCAGATCGGACCGATGGGCTTGGTCATCACGTGGAAAGCGCTCGCATGATCCGCAATCGAAACCGGTTCCGTCATAACGCAGCATTATATCCACGCCGTGCCGCCCCGCACTTTTCGGGCCACAACTCCCCCTGCCGCTCGACTCGTTGCTCGCCGTGGCATTGCGATTCCAGCCAGCGTTCGATCACTCGCGCAACATAGTCGATCTCCTCCCCGCTCAGTTCCCTGCCCTTGGCAATGCCATGCCATTTCGCCAGGCATCCCCGGCAACAGGTCGCCGTCGCGTGCTGCGCCACAAAAACCGGGTGATTGCGCATCGGCGTCTGCCGACCGTCATTCGCCGGCTCCGCGGACGCCAGCCGCGACTCCACGAACGATCGCGCATGTCGCAACACCGCCTCCATCCCCTTCTCACGAATGCACCGCAACTCGGCCGCGCGCAAACGGAACCGCGATCGGAAAGCCGATCGCCCCAACGATCGAAATAACTCCTCCAAGTCGCGCATACCCTACGCTTCAGCCATCCGATCGTACATCTCCCGGATCGCCTCGCGAATGTTCCCCCGGTGCTTCCCATACAGCACTTCGACATCCGGGCATTCCCGGCCCGTCAGTTCCGTTATCATCTCCCCCAACAGGCCCGGCGTTGTCCGCGTCTTCAGCAGCGTCGGCAACATCCCTTCACGATGAACCGCCACCACCAGCCCTCCCGCCCGGCGCGACCGCCACCGCAAACGCTGCCAGTCCAGCCACGACAGATGGTCCGCGCCGTCAAACAGAATGATGTCACCGACCGTCAGGCCCGACAACATTTCCTTCCATTCACCCGCCGACATTCCGCGACCATCGGCCTTCACCGCCCCCCAACGCACCCCAAACCCGGTCCCTCCCAACCGATCCCGAAGATCCTCCAACAGCGTCGTCTTGCCGCTGCCCTCCGGCCCCACGATCGCGCCCCGGTATTCCAGCGAAACCAGCCGCTCCAACAATTCCCCCCATGAACAGCTGAGCGGCCGATAACGAAACCGTTCCACACGATCCATCGAAAATGGATTCTCCCTCGCTTTCATGGCAACGCGTACAGGTCCACCTCGACGCCTGTCGGTGAGATCGTAATCACCCGCTGCGCCTCTGCGCCAGCCGGCATCACCACCACGCTGACCGACCACACGACCGCAACAATCTTGCCTGAGAAACTGATCGGCAGCACAGGAGCCGTGAACTCGAATGCCTGTTCTCCCTTGGCCTCCGGATTCTCAAGCCGCTTGCGATCCACCACCTCTTGATCCACGCCACCCTTGCCTCGCGTCCGCCAGCCCAGCCGAATATCAATCGCTTCCGCCCTCTGCTCCAAATCCCAGGTAACCACCCCGGTAATCGTCTCCGCAGGCCTGAACGCCGTCTTGCCTTCGGCAAATTGCAGATCCAACTTCGCCATCACTGGCACGCTCCGGCCGGTCAACACCCGGTCCCAATCCGGTCATGTTCACAAAGACGCCCGGCGTGTCAACCGCAGCGAGGCACAACCAAGCGATCAACACGCTCGCGCCAACCCCCGAAAAAGAGAGAACGGAAACACCGCCTGGTGCTCCCGTTCCCGTGTCGTCTCTCCCATTCTCTCCTCGCCCCTTCCAAGTCCCATGCCCTCTATTACTCATATCGTTCAATTCCTCCCCTGAGTTTCGCCGCCATCCGCACAATTCCCCACAGACTCGCCCCTTTTGCCAGAAAACACTCGCCCTACTTGCCCATCGGCGGCAGCGTGACTTGCCCCGTGCCCGCCCATTCGCATCCCCGAGACAGCAATGCCGCACTGTCCGACGCCGTCGTCGCCGGAACATCGTGACCCAGAAGCGTCACAAACACACGCCCCTTGCCCCACGTGTTCGTCCAGACGATTGGCTCGTTGGTGTCCGTCCCACCACCCGACTTGGCCGAAAATGCCGTCGCAAGGATCGTCAGATTCCGCGCCGGACCACGCTGCCCGTGATACAGCTCATCCTTCACCGTCCGCATCCACTTCTGCGGAAAACCCTTCATGATCGGGTTGTCCGCCGACCGCGTCGTCATCTCGAACGCATGCGCCGGTCCATGCCCCCCGCCCGGACCTTCACCCTTCCCAGTTCGCACGAGCTTCCCCTCATTGTCCAGCGTCAGACGATCCCCGTATTTGTTGTCTCGCCACCCCAACCCCATCGCCTTGTTCCAGTTCTCCCATTCCGCAAACGAAAACACGGCGGCATGGTAGAACACCAGCCCGCCGCCGTTCTCCATGTACTTCTCCAATTCGGCGTTCACCTCCGCGGGCCATGCCTGCCCGTGGTAATTTATCAGAACCACCGCGTACTTTGAGAACTCGGGCCTGAACTCCGCCCACGCTTCCTTCGCAGCTTTGTTCGTCGGCGTCGTCATAACATCCACGCTGAACCGACCCGTGTCCGTCAGGATCTTCTTGACCGCCGGCGTTGTCGCCTGCCAGTTGTGATTGTGCTGCCCGTCAATGATCAAAACGCCGATTCTCTCGGCCGCTTTCGCACCCGGCATCAGCGCACCCAGAATCGCCAGAACCACGAGACTTGACTTGACGGCCATGATACCGCTCCCTTTCGTTTGTTCGCCTCTACTCGCCTGCGGACAAACCTAAATACCCGCCCACCGCCCAAATGTGGATGGTCTGGTCGCCAAATCGCTCCTTCCCCTCGTCGCACCCTGTGATATACTCCTCCCCCCGACCCGGATTGCCAAGAATCACGCCAACAGGAGAGGCAGATGCCCATCAGCATTCAGTGGAGCGAACTATTGGTGATGACGGCTGTTCTAGGCTGCTTGTCCGCAGTCGGCTGTGCGCAATCGGCCGGTTCGTTGCGCCTGACCGACTTGCGATGCGAATACCTGGTAAACCCCCAGGGGATTGACACGCCAACGCCTCGCCTTTCCTGGTACCTGGCGCCTTCCGACCCGGCTCTGCGATCGCTGAAACAAACCGCCTACCAGATACTCGTCGCCTCCAGCCAGGCGATGCTCGACCAGAACAGACCCGACCTCTGGGACACCGGCATCGTCCGCTCAGATCAATCGATTCACATCCCCTATGGGGGAACCCAACTTGCTTCCGGCACCCGCTGTTTCTGGAAAGCGCGCGCGCTGGATCGTGAAGGCATCCCGTCGCCTTGGAGTGAAACCGCGACCTTCTCCGTCGGCCTGCTCCAACCGACCGACTGGAAGGCGCAATGGATCGGCCTTGATGTTCCCGACCCCCTGTCCGCCCCAGAAAACACTCGCCTGCCCGCTCGTATGCTCCGTCGCGAGTTTCCGCTCGAAAAACGGGTCCAGCGCGCAACGGCCTACATTTGTGGCCTTGGACTCTACGAACTCTACGTGAACGGCAAGAAGATCGGCGACCACGTCCTCGATCCCGGCCTCACCGACTACTCCAGACGCGCCTTCTACGTCACTTATGACATCACCCCCCAACTCACCGCCGGGCCAAATGCCCTCGGCGTCATCCTGGGCAACGGCCGATATTTCGCGCCACGCACAAAGGTCCCCACCGAGACGCGCACCTACGGCTATCCCAAGCTCCTCGCACAGTTCCACGTCGAGTACGCCGATGGGTCCTCCGAACTGATTGTCTCGGACCCATCATGGAAAATGACGACCAACGGTCCCATTCGTGCCAACAACGAATACGACGGCGAAGAATACGACGCTCGCCTCGAACAGCCCGGGTGGGCCTCGCCAGGCTTCGACGATTCGACATGGGAAAACGCGGCACTCGTCAGCGGACCTGGAGGCCGCCTCTCGGCACAGATGCTCGAACCCATCCGCGTAACCGGCACCATCAAACCGGCAAAAATGTCCTCCCCCAAGCCTGGCGTCTACATCTTCGACCTCGGCCAGAACATCGTCGGCTGGTGCCGACTCACCGTCCGCGGTCCCGCAGGCGCCTCCGTCCAGCTCCGCCATGCGGAAATCCTCCGACCCGATGGAACCCTCTACCTCGACAACATCCGCTCCGCCAAGGTGACCGATGTCTACACGCTCAAAGGCACGGGCGACGAATCCTGGGAACCCCGATTCGTCTACCACGGCTTTCGTTACGTGGAAGTCACCGGATTCCCGGGCCAACCCTCCCTTACCTCCATTGAAGGGCGCATCGTCAACTCTGATGTTCAACCCGCCGGCGAGTTCTCCTGCTCCAACATCCTCATCAACCGCATTCACCAGAACATCCTCTGGGGAGTCCGTGGCAACTATCGCAGTTTCCCGACCGACTGCCCCCAACGCGACGAACGACAAGCCTGGTTGGGCGACCGCTCCGCCGAGTGCAAGGGTGAATCTTACCTTTTTGGCATCGCCTCGCTCTACGCCAAGTGGATCGCCGACATCGAGGACTCGCAAAAAGACAACGGCTCCGTCTCCGACGTCTGCCCCGCCTATTGGCCTTTTTACAGCGACAACGTGACCTGGCCAAGCACGTTCATCATCGCCCCCGGTACCCTCCATGAACAATATGCCGATCTCCGCGTCATCGAAAAACACTACCCCGCCATGAAAAAGTGGATCGACCACATGTCCACCTTCATCAAGGATGATCTCATTGCCCGGGACAACTACGGCGACTGGTGTGTGCCGCCCGAGTCGCCAACGCTCATCCACTCCGCCGACCCAAAACGAAAAACCGCCGGCGAAGTCCTCGCAACCGCCTATTTTTGCTACGACCTCCAACTCATGGCCCGCTATGCCACGCTGCTGCAAAAGCCGCTCGACGCCAAGCGATTCTCCGAGCAGGCCGAGCGCATGAAAACCGCCTTCAACAAGAAGTACTTCAAGTCCGACACCGCCACCTACGACAATGGATCCCAGACCTCCAGCGTCTTGCCCTTGGCCTTCGGTCTCGTCCCACCCGAGCATCATGCCCGCGTCTTCGCCGCTCTCGCCGAGAAGATCGAGACAACAGGCCACCTCGGCACCGGCCTGATCGGCGGCCAGTGGATCATGCGCGTCCTCTCCGACAACGGCCGCCCCGACCTGGCCTATACGCTTGCCTCCCGCAGGGACTACCCCAGTTGGGGCTATATGATTGACAAGGGCGCCACCACCATCTGGGAACTCTGGAACGGCGACACCGCAGACCCCGCCATGAACTCCGGCAACCACGTCATGCTCGTCGGGGACTTGGCCATCTGGTTCTACGAATACGTCGTCGGCATCCGCCCGGATCCGGACAAACCCGCCTTCAAACACATTCTCGTCAAACCACAACCCGTCGGCGACCTCCTCCACGCCACGGCCACCGTCAAGACCATGTACGGCCCCGTCCGCGCCCACTGGAATATCGACAACGACCGCTTCACCCTCACACTCTCCATACCCCCCAACACCACCGCAACGGTTCAACTCCCACCGCCCTACTCAAACAACACCTCTCTCGACGGCGAACCCTCCACCCCCAAGCGCCATCTCGGGTCCGGACAATATACGTTCGTCGGGTTTCACTCCCGCCCCCAAGCAAACTGACTCGCCCTTTATCGCCACGGGTCGACCGCCATCTTCACCTGCGACTCGCGAACGTCATTGAACCCCGCCACCGCCTCGTCGAGCGACTCCAACCCCAGCGTCGAGGTGACGATCTCCTCGCACGCAATACGCCCCGACTCAATCAACCTCGCCGCACGCTCCAACGTCATCGGCGGCATCTTCGAACCAATCACCTTCGCCTCTTTGTTGTAAATCACGTACGGATCCACCGTCACCCCCCTGCCCGGCGGACAAACGCCAAAGACCATCAAGGTCCCCCCAAACGCCAACGTCGGCAGCGCCTCGGCAATCGCATCCGGATCGCCGGTGGCATCCACAATGAAATCCACCCCCTCCGGCAATACGCCCCTCACTTGCCCCTCCAGATCCCCTTCGCGTGGATCCAGAACCACATCCGCGCCAAGCGACTTGGCCTTGCCTCGTCGGAACCCGGCGATGTCCGTCTGGATCATCCTCCGGCACGGCGAACTCCGCAGCATCTGCCCCCACAAGAGTCCTACCGTTCCCGCCCCAAGGACCATCACGCTCGACCCCGCCACAAATCCCAACCGATCATAACCTCGTATCACACACGCCAGCGTCTCGCACAACACGCCCCCTTTGATCCCAACCTTCTCGTCCATCGGCACAACGTTCGTCGCCGGCGCCACAACGAACTGCGCGAATCCGCCATTCAGCTTGTACCCGATGATCGTCGGATCGGCACACAGATTGACCTTCCCCATCCGACACATCGCACAACACCCGCACCCCAAAACCGGATCCACCGCCGCAAACTGTCCGATCGCCAGTCCCTTAACCCCAGGACCCGTCGCCTCCACGCGCGCGGCAATTTCGTGCCCAAGCACCACCGGCGCCTTTACCCCCGCCGTCACCTCTCCTTCATAAATGTGATGATCCGTCCCACACACGCCGCAGCCAACCACACGCAACAGCACCTGCCCCTTCCCGGGCTCGGGCACCGCCAACTCCCGCAATCGGATTCCGCGCACTTCTTCGAATACCCCGGCCCGCATGTGCATGCAGCTTGCCATCAAGCCTCCTCATTCACGACCTGCCGCCCCCAGTCTAGCAGACTCGCCCGCACCACGATAATGCCCAAGTCTTCTGCCTACCGGCAAACCCGCCAACGTTGGTCCCGCAAGGCCATCTCTCGCCTCCACATCCCCAGACAATCGCTCCATCTCCACCAACACCGCCCCTTCATGATGGTCCGCATCCGGTCTGGCAGACTCCACTCATCCATCCACAAACAATTGCCAAATCATGCCACTCAAATGCGTGAATTCGACGCGAGTCCAAAACCTCCAGCCAACGTCCGTCGTTTCGACCGACTTTGCTGATTCTCCATTGCCCTGCCCCTGCGGCTTCCGTATAATCCCCCTCGGCAAATCTGGTACTGTCTTCAGAGGGGCTTGTATCTTGTCTTCGGCAGGTCTTATGTCGCGACGAAGAGCCTTTACCCTCGTTGAACTCCTCATTGTCATCGCCATCATCGGAACATTGATGGCCCTCCTGCTGCCGGTTCTGGGCAAGGCCCGCCGAAAAGCCGTTGTGCTCGCTTGCCCCATTGCCTACGTTGGAGAGGACCGCCGGCTTCATCTGACCGATCCCTCCGGAGCCATGGATCTCGATCTCGCGGGCCCAAGCGTGGACTTCTGCTGCGTCTGCCATTCGCCTCCGGAATGGTCGCCCTCAGGTCAGAAGATCGGTCTCCGATTAATCGACAAACAAGGCGAACACACCGCCATCGTCGATCCCTTCAGCGGCCGGGTGACGAAACACCTCACCCGCAATAGTTACTTCGTGGGCTGGGTCGGTGCCAATCAGTTCATCGAAAGCAGCGACTCTCGCGGACCATCGCCTTCTCGATTCGCCGTCCGCGATGCCGATACCGGCGCCGTCCTCCGCCAGATCAGCCTCTCTCACATGCCCCTCTCCCTGGCCGCGACTCCCCCCAATGCGCCGGGAATGTACGTCACGTTCGAAAAAGAACGAACCGGCACCGGAGTCTTGTTCCTCAGAAAGGACTTCTCCCTCGCCAAACCGGTTTACCACGGCGGAAGCGGCCTCATCGAGGCCCCACGCGTCGACCCCACCGGAGAATGGGTTGCCTGGTCCCAACGAGGCGCCATCGCGATGAAGCACATCAACGATCCCCCAACCACACCACCCCGCATCATTGCCCAGAACGCCTACTTCTGCGATTGGAGCGAAGACGGCAACCTCTTGGCCAACTACAGGGACACCGGAAAATACACTCTCGCCATCTTTGGGCGCGACGGAAGACTCATCCGCAAAATCCCCACCGCTGTCCGCCCCATGCAGGGATCCGTCGCGTCATGGCGCAAATACGGCCACCGCTGACCCGGCCCTTCCGCAACTCCGCCCCCGCAAGTCCCACCGCATCAATGCGCCTTGTGCAGTTCAAACGCCTCGTGCACCACCTGCAACGCCCGGGCGGCCTCTTCCTTTGATATGATGCAGCTGATCTTGATCTCGCTCGTTGTGATGTTCTGAATGTTGACCTTGGCTTCCGCCAACGCCTTGAACATCCTCTGCGCCACGCCCGTGTGCACCCGCATTCCCACCCCAACAACGCTCACCTTCGCGAGATCCCCCTGGTAGATCGCCATGCACTTCCCCCCCAACTCCTTGCAGATCCGGTCCACCACCGTCTTCAGATCTGCCAGATCCCCATGCTCCACGGTGAACGATATGCTGGCCGTGTGGTCATCCATCACGTTCTGAATAATGTCGTCAACCACAACGTTCGCCGCCGCGATGTCCCCGAATATCTTTGCCGCCACGCCCGGATGATCCGGCACCTGCTTGATGGTCACCCGCGTCAAGTCCTTCTTCAGCGCCGCGCCCGATACCACGATCTGTTCCATGTTCGACGTCTCCGCAACAATCCACGTTCCCTCGCTCTCATTCTGGCTGTTCCTCACGTGAATCGGAACGTTATACTTCTTCGCAAACTCCACCGCGCGCGTCTGCAACACCGACGCCCCAAGTCCTGACAATTCCAGCATCTCGTCATAGCTGATCCGGTCAATCTTCCTCGCATCCTTCACGATCCGCGGATCGGCCGTGAATATCCCGTCAACATCCGTGTAATTCTCGCAGACATCCGCCTGCAACACGGCCCCAAGCGCCACCAGCGTCGCGTTCGAGCCCCCGCGCCCAAGCGTTGTATAGTCCCCGTCCGGCGTCACGCCCTGAAATCCGGCCACGATTACGACCTTCCCCAAGCTCAACTGCTCAAAAATCCGGTGCTTGTTGATCGACTGTATCCGCGCCTTCGTGAACGCCTCGTCCGTCAACAACCCGATCTGCCCCCCCGTGTAACTGATCGACCGCTCCCCCTGCGCTTCGATCGCCATCGCCATCAAGGCAATCGTCACCTGCTCCCCAGTCACCAGCAACTGGTCCATCTCCCGTTTCGGGGGCGACATCTCCTTGCCGCCATATCGGCAGACCTGCTTCGCCAGGTCGATCAGGTTGTCCGTCGTGTCCCCCATCGCCGACACAACAACAACCACCTCGTTGCCCCTCCGCTTCGCCGCAATCGCGCGCGCCGCCGCCTTGTGGATCCGCTCCGCGTCCGCCACGCTCGTCCCGCCGAATTTCTGTACAATCAGGCCCATATTGTCCGCCGACTCCTCGCCAAAGGCCCGCATTATAGTAATCGCATCCCTCCAATCAAATCACCCGATTCCTTGCTCGCCGCAACACGCGCGCCCTCTCTTGAACACCGCCACGCCCCACGGTATCGTCGCCTTGTCCAGTGCGCATCGATCGATCCGTCCGTTCCAGGCCCGTGAATGCCACCGAAATCCCAAAAACGATTTCCCTCCGCTGTACTAATAACATTAGCGCACGAAGACAACTGTTCGAACGAGTTCTACGCTCACAAGAGCATTGGTTTGTCCAAATAGGAGCCAAGTATGCATGGAGAATCGCTTCGTCTCACCCGCCGACGGCTTCTGAAGACCGCCGCCCAGGCCGGTGCCGTCTTTGCATTGCCCCAGATCATCCCAAGCTCCGCCCTCGGCAAGGACGGCGCCGTCTCGCCTAGCGAACGCATCGTCCTGGGCGCCATCGGCATCGGCGGCCGGGGCTCCTATGTCCTGAATTGCTTCCTCCAGGAAACCGACGTCCAATGCGTCGCCGTCTGCGACATCCAGGCCCGCCGGCGCGACGCCGCCAAGAAACGCGTCGATGAAAAGAACGGCAACCTCGATTGCGTCACTTACCGCGACCTGCGCGAACTCCTCGCCCGAACCGATATCGACGCAGTCCTCATCGCCACAGGCCCCAACTGGCACGCCACCGCCGCCACCATGGCCGCCAAATCCGGCAAAGACGTCTATTGCGAGAAACCCTGCACCAAGAACATCGCTCAGAGCCTCGCCCTTGCCGATGTCTTCCGCCGGACCGCTCGCATCTTCCAGGCCGGCACCCAACGCCGATCCCTTCCCAATTTCATGTACGCCATCGACCTCGCGCGCACCGGCAAACTCGGCAAGCTCAAGACCCTCCACGCCCACCCGGGCGGCTTCACCCCGGGAATGAGCGGCTGGCTCCAACCTGAACCCGAGCCCCGCAAGGACGACGTCGACTGGGATATGTTCCTCGGCCCCGCCGCCTACCGCCCCTACAACCGCCGACTCCTCGATGGCTTTAACTTCGAAAAAGGCGGCGGACTCGTCGGCGGCGGATGCCTCGAATGGGGCTCCCACTGCGTCGACCTCTGCCAATGGGCCAACGACGCCGATGACACTGCCCCCATCGAATACGAACCCGTCGGCAACCAACTTCATGCCCTCTACCCCAACGGCGTCAAACTCGTCCTCCGCAACGACGGCTGGCTGCCCATGGGCTCCTGCCCCGTCCGCTTCGAGGGTGAAACCGGCTGGGTCGAGACCGGCGACGACGCCGAAATCGCCGCTTCCTCCGCCGCCCTTATCGCCGGCAGGAGAACCAAGATCCCCGGCTACCCCGCCAATTTCCACGTCCGCAACTTCCTCGATTGCGTCAAGACTCGCAGCAAGCCCCGCGCCGACGCCGACGCCGCCTGCTGGGCCCACATCGCCTGTCACGCCGCCAACGTCGCACTCTACCTGAAGCGCAAAGTCAAATACGACCCCAAGAAAAATGAGTTCGTCAACGACGACGAAGCCAACCGCTTCCGCTCCGAAGCCTTCCGTGAACCCTGGCGACTCTAGCCCCCAATCTTCAACCCCGTCCCGCCAAAGTGGCACAAGGAGAATCATAACATGCTCACCATTCGACATATCGCAGGAACCGCGGTGCTTCTGGCCATGGTGGCCTCCGCCGCCTACGCCGCCGACAACAACAAGGAAACCAGTCTCATCAATACCCTCCAGACCGGCTCCAAACCCGAAAAGGCCATCGCCTGCAAAAACCTCGCCATTTACGGCACCAAGGCCGCCGTCCCCTCACTCGCCGCCCTCCTCCCAGACCCCGAACTCTCCTCCTGGGCCCGCATCGCCCTGGAAAACATCACCGACCCCGCCGCCGATCAAGCCCTCCGCGACGCCATCGGCAAAGTCGAGGGCAAACTCCTCATCGGCGTCATCAACTCCACCGCCCAACGGCGCAGCGCCGTCGCCGTCGATGCCCTAATCCCAAAACTCAAGGACAACGACCCCGACGTTGCCTCTGCCGCCGCCGAAGCCCTCGGACACATCGCCACCAAGCCCGCCGCCGACGCCCTCGAACAATTCCTCCCCAATTCCCCCGCCGCCGTGCGACCCTCCGCCGCCTACGGCCTCGTCCTCTGCGCCGAGCAGTGCCTCGCCGACAAGAACCGCGCTGAGGCCATCCGACTCTACGACTTCGTCCGCAAATCCGATGTCCCTCGACAGCGCATCCAGGAAGCCACCCGCGGCGCCATTCTCGCCCGCGGCGCCGAGGGTATCCCCCTCCTGCTCGAACAACTCCGGTCTCCCAACCTCGCCATGTTCGCCATCGGCGTGCGAACCGCCCGCGAAATGCAGGGACCACAGGTTGCCGAAGCCCTGATTGCCGAACTGCCCAGTGCAAATCCCGACCGCCGGAGCCTTCTTATCATCACCCTGGCCGATCGCGGCGACAGCAACGCCCTTCCCGCCGTCCTCGCCGCAACCAAGTCCGGCCCCACCAGCGTCCGCATCGTCGCCGCCGGCGCTCTCGAACGCCTCGGCAACGCCTCCTGTGTCCCAACACTGCTCGATGCCGCCATCGACCCCGAGCCCGCACTCGCGACCGCCGCCAAGACCACCCTCGCCCGCCTCAAAGGAAAAGAAATCGACGCCGCCATCCTCGACACCCTTTCCAAGTCCTCCGGCAAAACCCTGGCCGTCCTCATCGACCTTGCCGAGCGACGAAAAATCGAAGGCGCTCTCGCCGCCATCGCCAAGTGCGTCGAAAACCCCGACCCCGCCGTCCGCAGCACCGCAATCGAATCGCTGGGCGCTATTGGCGAACAGCAGACGGTTGCCGACCTTGTCAGGCTTCTGCCCAAGTTCCAGGAAGCCAAGGATCGTGCCGATCTGGAGAAGGCACTGGTGGCGATTTGCAGCCGCTGGGGCGCTGTCTGTACCCCATCCCTGTTGCCATTGGCCAAGAGCAATGACGCCGCCCTTCGCGCCACTGCGTCTCGCACTCTCGCCTGCTGCGGCGGGCCCGATGCCCTGGCGGCGGTCTCCGGCCTTGTTGCCGACGCCGACGAAACCGTCCAGGACGCCGCCGTCCGCACCCTCTCCACTTGGCCGAACCGCTGGCCCGATGATGCCTCCGTCACCCAGCCCCTCCTGACGCTGGCCAAGTCGGGCAAGAAGCCCCAGCACCAGGTTCTCGCGCTCCGCGCCTACCTCCAGTTTGTCCAGGGCACCAAGAGACTCTCCGCCGACCAACGCCTCGCGAGCATCAACGCAGCCCTGCCCCTGATCAGCCGGCCCGAGGAAAAGCGCATGGCCGTCTCCGCCCTCGCCTCGATCGCTACCGCCGGCTCACTCCAACCCCTGGTCACCCTGACCGACGACGACGCAGTCTCCGCCGAGGCCTGCTCCGCCATCGTCGATCTCGCCGCAAAGCATAAAGAGTTGCCGAAGGACCAACTCCAAAAGGCCCTCCAAGCCGTCGTCGATAAATCCAAGTCCGACGCCACCAAGAAAAAGGCCCAAGACCTCCTCCAATCCATCAAGTAACCCGTCGTACACCATGAAAGCGGGCCTGGCCATCCGCATACTCGGTTGGCCCGGCCCTTTCTGATAAATGAACCTTGCCTCACTCCCGCCAGTGTCCTTGGTCACACGAACTGCACCCTGCTGCCACCTCGTCGCTTCGACCCTGTTCATCTGGCACACCAGCTCACCGCCCGCCTCTGCCGTCTCGAATGTTGCTCAACCCACGCCCCAAACATCGCCGGCCGCCGTCTCCACATGCCCTCCCTCCACGCCGGCGTCTTGCTTTCTCCTTCACCCAACGGTATCCCACTTTCTGAAAGGCGCCTCATGACCCACAACCCGATTCGTTGTCTCTACGTTCTCACATTCACCCTGTTCGCCGGCGCCTTCGCGCTCGCCGATTTCACTCCCCTCACCCCTCTGCCCTCACCCAGAATCCTCTCCAGCTCCGAACCCTACCCCGGCGACAACTACAAAGTCACCAACCTCTTCGACAATCGCCCCGGCACCGAATACTCCTCCAACTCCAAAGGTGCCGACACCTTCGTTGAAGTCGAATTCCCCCAGCCGGTCCGCATCGGCGCCTTCCGCCACCTCGACCGCAACGACCCCGCGACCGTCGGCGCCTCGGAGCTCGTCATCCTCGACACCGATGGCAAAACCACCCAGATGATCCCCATCACGCACGCCAACAAACCCGGCGGCGAGACTTTCTTCGTTCTCCCCACCTCCGTCTCCGCCCAACGACTCCGCTGGCACATCACCAAGCTCGGACCACAGAACTACGGCACGGTCGGCGGCGCCGAAATCACCTTCTTCGCCGCCGGGGACCCCGAAACCTTCCCCTCTCGCGATTCCCTCGACGTTCGCACCACCCCGCTCCTCCGCAAAGACTCCGGCCCCGGCCTCCAACTCTTCCGACTCACACTCAACCACCCCTACGCACAGCCCGTCGACGCCACCCTCCGCCTCCAGGGATCCGACACCAGGCCCATCCGCCTCGCCCCAGGCCAAACCACCCTCGAAGTCGGCCTGCCTCCCGTTTCATCTGATGCGACCACCCCCGTTTCCCTCGAAATCAACGCAAAGACCGTCGCCAAATCCCAACTCATGCGCAGGCCCTTCAGGCCCCTCACCGTCTATATCCTCCCCCATTCCCACACTGACATCGGGTACACCGAAATCCAAACCGCCATCGAAAAAAAACAGGTCCAAAACCTCATCGACGGCATCGCCCACGCCCGCCGCACCGCCTCCTACCCCCAAGGTGCCCGCTTCGTCTGGAATGTCGAGGTCCTCTGGGCCGCCGACCTCTACATGCGCCGACTCACCGACGCTCAGCGAGCCGATTTCCTCGACGCCGTCAAGAAAGGCTACGTCGCCCTCAACGGCATGTACCTCAACGAGCTCACCGGCCTCTGCCGACCCGAGGAACTCCTCCGACTCTTCCGCTTTGCCACCCAACTCTCCACCCAAACCGGCGCCGTCGTCGATTCAGTCATGATCTCCGATGTCCCAGGCTATACCTGGGGCACCGTCACCGCCATGAACCACGCGGGCATCAAGTACTTCTCCACCGCGCCAAACTACTTCGACCGCATCGGCACCATCCTCCGCGAATGGGAAAACAAGCCCTTCTACTGGGTCGGTCCTGACGGGAAATCCAAAGTCCTCGTCTGGATCCCCTTCTGGGGATACGCTATGTCCCACCGCTACCACTCCATGTCCCCCAAACTCGTCGAAGACCTCTGCGACGGACTTGAGAAACGCAACTACCCCTACGACATCGCCCACGTCCGCTGGGCCGGCCTCGGCGATAACGCCATCCCAGACCCCTCCATCTGCGAGTTTGTCAAAGATTGGAACGCCCAATACCACTCCCCACATTTCATCATCTCCGGCACCTCCGAAGCCTTCGCCGCCTTCGAAAAACGCTACGCCGACACGCTCCCCGTCGTCCGCGGCGACTGGACTCCCTACTGGGAAGATGGCGCAGGATCCTCCGCACTCCAAACCGCCGTTAACCGCCATTCCTCCGACCGCCTCGCTCAGGCCGAAACCCTCTTCGCCATCCTCAAACCCAAGTCCTACCCGGCCGCGCGATTCCAGGACGCCTGGAACAACGTGCTGCTCTATTCCGAACACACCTGGGGCGCCTGGTGCAGCGTCTCCGAACCCCATCGCAAAGAAACCATCGAACAGTGGCAGATCAAACGGTCCTACGCCGAACTCGGCGATCAGCAATCCCGCAACCTCCTCGCTATCGCTCTCGCACCCTCCACCTCCTCCTCCAATTCCCTTGACCTCTACAACACCGTCTCCTGGACTCGAACCGAACTGGCTATCCTCCCGCCTTCCTTCTCCTCCGCCGGCGACCGAGTCATTGATGACCATGAAAACCCCGTCCCCTCCCAACGCCTCACCAATGGCTCACTCGCCTTTCTCGCCGCCGACATTCCCCCGTTCTCCGCTCGCCGTTTCACCGTTGTCCCCGGAAAACCCGTGAGCCCCGAATCCAAGTCCACCGCCCTCGGCTCCACGCTCGATAACGGTGTTCTGCTTGTCCGCCTCGACCAAAAAACCGGGGGCATTGTCGAACTCGCCGCCAAGTCCTTCCCCAACTCCCCGAATTTCGCCGACACCTCCGCCGGCGAATCCCTCAACGATTACCTATACCTCCCCGGCGATGACCTCAAGAACCTCCAACGCAACGCCCCAGTCAAAATCTCCGTCGGGGAAAATGGTCCCCTTATCGCCTCTCTCATCGTCCAATCCGATGCCCCAGGCTGCAAATCCCTCCGCCGCGAAATCACCCTCGCCGCCGGCGCCGACCACGTCACGCTGACCAACCTCGTCGATAAGGCCCGCCTCGACGCAAAGAGCTACATGGACAAGACCGGCAAAGAATCCGTCAATTTCGCTTTCCCCTTCAACGTCCCCAACGGCCAGATCCTCCTCGATATCCCGCTCGGCCTCATGCGCCCGGAAACCGACCAGATGCCCAGCGCCTGCAAAAACTGGTTCACCGTTGGCCGCTTCGCCGACGTGTCCAACGCCGACTACGGCATCACATGGGTTACCCTCGACGCCCCGCTCCTCCAGGTCGGCGCCATCAGCGCCAACCTCCTCAACTCCCAATACAACCCCGACGTCTGGCGCAAGACCGTCGAGCCCACCACGAGACTCTACTCCTGGGCCATGAACAACCACTGGGGCACCAACTACCGCGCCTACCAGGAAGGCCCCACCACCTTCCGCTTCGTCCTCCGCCCCCACCGCGCCCCCGATCTGGCTGACGCATCCCGCTTCGCAATCACCTTCAGCTACCCCCTCCTTCCCCGCCTCTCCGACAAAACCAACCCCATTCCCAAGCCCCTTCTCACCCTCGCCAACCCCAACATCTTCGTCTCCGCCCTCAAACCCTCCGACGACGCCAAGTCCATCATCCTCCGCCTCTACAACCCCACCCTGGCCCCACAGTCAACCACCCTCGCCTGGCCACAACGCCCCCCAAAATCTCTCTTCCTCAGCGATACCACCGAGCGCCCCCGCGAAAAAGCCCCCGCCACCTTCTCACTTCCGCCCAACGCCCTGATCACCGTCCTCGCCCAGTTCGACTAGGGCCTGTCTGACGAATCCAAAAACCTCAAATGCCGTCGGATCGGCGGTAATCGTGGTTCCCATCCGGAAGGACCCTCCGGCATCAGCCGCCTCCCCCTTCAGATTCTTCTGCACCTCCGCACACGCTGCCACCCTGCAAAGTTCCAACAGCGCCTTGACGGCCTGCAACGCTGCCAATGCTTCGGGGAACATCCGCTCCCCGACTTCAGCGCGCTGACCGATTGAAACTCGCCACGCCCCCGGCATTCGGCAGTACTTACTGTCATGAACGTTCACCATGCCCGACAGTTCATTCCGCTGATCGTCGCCGGCGCCGCCACCCTTTGCTTGGGCCAGGAGTGCAACTTCCCCGATCATGCGCCACTGCTGACTCGCTGGGCCGCAGAGGTCCGTCCCGGCAACACGCTCCCCGCTGTGCCTCCAGCCGCAGCCGCCTTCGACTCGCCTGCTCCCATCGCCACGGCTGACGCCAAGCCGCTGCTGAACAAGGCAAGCAAGAACGTCGTGCCCGATTCACCTTTTGCATGGCAGAACCCCATCGACTTCTCCTACCCCTACTTCGACGGAACTCGCGAGAGATCGATCACGGAGTTGCGCGACCCGGCCATTATCCGCCAAGGCGACCGGTATTACCTGACCTTCACCGTCTTCCCCTTTACCCACAGCGACGCCCGCAACCCCGATAAGATCGATTTCAACTCGCCGCCAGGAATCGTGCTCTATTCCTCGGCCGACCTCAAGAGCTGGAAGTTTGAGAACTGGCTCGTCAAGTCCTCCGACCTGCCCGAGGACTGCCCGTATAAACACCGCTTCTGGGCGCCGGAAATCCACAAGATCAACGGCCGGTTCTACCTCATCTTCACCGCCGACAACTGGATCAAGGACCAGTACAACAAGGGCGGCAAGATCGGCGCGTATGTTGCCTTCGTGGGAGTAGCCGACAAAGTCACCGGCCCATACCGGCACATTACCTGGCTCAAAGGCGCCGGCTGCGACAGCACCCTCTTCGCCGATGACGATGGCAAGACCTACGCCATCATGCCCTTCGGCAATGAGTACCTCCAGGAGGTAGACCTCAACGGCATCGACCAAGGGGACATCAAGCTGGTCGGCCCACGCAAGTTGATCGTCGCCCGCGACAACAGCGATGTCGGCAAGCAGACCAGTCCCGACTACATGGAAGGGCCGTGGATGGTCAAACGCAACGGCAAGTACATCCTCTTCACCGCTGCCCCGTATCGCACCCCAAAGCCCGACCAGCAGCCCGCCGCGCCACCGGACCTGGCGCAAGGCTACTGGGTCGGCGCTGCCGTGGCGGACAATATCTGGGGGCCATACAGGAAGCAGCCCCAGGTCTTCCTCGGCGGCCACATCGCCGTCTTCACCGGTCCCGACGGCAAAGAGTGGTTCTCCTATCGCGGCGAAACCGGCGGCAAAGCCCAGGGACGCCTGTGCATCGACCCAATCCAGTTCAATCAAGATGGCTCCGTCAGACCGTTCGCGCCGAGTCACGGAAAGTAGTCACTGACCTGACAACGCCGATGGTAATGAGCCTGGCACACAACCAATAAACGCCCCCATGCCACCGCTCAAGCTCCACGCGGCCGGATCCGGAAAGCCGGTGATCGGCAAATCGCCATTGGCCTGTCGTGGTTGCACAAGCTCCCTTTCATCAACGCTCAGAATATCCCTGTCGCTGAGTACGAGCCTCACGTCAAATCAATCGTTCGCGATGCCTCCAATTCCATCTCCGCTCCGCCGGTCCGCGGCATGCGGCCCTTCACGCCACAACCCCCACAATCCCCGTGGATTGTCCTTGCGGAGCCACTTCTCATGAACCTGACACTCCAGTCATGAATGGGAGGACTTGACAGCCCTACGTGCGAGATGTAGTTCGTGATCATCAAAACTCAATTCACTCCCTGACGTGGGGCAAGAGACCAGATCACAACGAGTTGCTGGAACCCTATACGCCAGTCCCATCGCCACTGAAAAAGGCATTATGTGCGCAGCACGAACGCAGATTGCATTTGCGGTTTGCACCATTGTCGTGGTCTGCAACCCAGTGTTGGGAGTTCCTGTACAGTGGGCTGGCAACGGACACTGCTATGAGTCTGTGCAAGCAACGGCAGAGCAGTCCTGGAACACAGCCCGGCAAGCAGCCTCAGCAACAACGTGCATGGGCCAGGCAGGTTGCTTGGCGACTATCATTTCTCAAGATGAGCAGGATTTCGTTCAGTCCATTCTGCCCGCTCCGGTCAACAACTACCAGGCGTGGCTGGGCGCGCAGGTTACTAGTTGGGGCAATGGCGCCCCGTCGTCCTATACGTGGGCATGGGTTACTGGAGAACTATGGTCCTACACACACTGGGAGTTGACACAACCCGAGCCGAGTGGATGGGAGCCCTATCTGGCCATGTTCTGGGAGCCAAGTTGGAAACTCGGATACTGGAACGACGAGGACTTTCCTTTGGCGTATTCGATTGTGGAGTATGACGGGACGTTTGTGCCTGAGCCGACAACGCTTGCGGGAGCGGGGATGGTCTTGGCAATGCTTGCTGTCCGCAGGACCAACAGAAGACAGGCGATGACGGCGCAGATCCACAAGCACAAGCAGGAGGGCATGAGCCCGTGAGGCAATCAGCGATGCGCCGGACCACGAGACGGGCCAGGAGCAAGCGGCGGCACTCACCGAGCACGTTCGCTCGGCATTGCCGAGAGCGGCGGCGCGTTTCGAAAACGACACGGAGGCGAGCCCCAACCATCTGAAGCTGCCGACGCTGTATCACAAATCGATCCGGAGCACGAACTTGGCCCAGCGGGGCTTCGAGCAAGAGCCAAGGCAGAGCAAGGTGATCCCCAAGTTCCGCGGCGAGAAGGAGTGTCTGAAGCTCGTGTCTGAAGCTGGTGTTCGCCACCCTGCAGCAGGCCGGCAAACGCTGCCTGAAGGTGAAGTTCACGGAGATCGAGCGCCAGCAACTGGAGGCACACGTCCGCGTGCCTCAGGCAATGGGCAAGTAGGTGCGCGACCTGTTTGCCGCATGACTCAGACCACCACCCTTACAGACAAATTCGCACTTGACCTCTCCCACCCCCGCACTCCGGAGAACCCGATAGAGCCTCTCCCCCGCCCCCGCGTACTCGCGGGCCAGGCCAGGGAAGGGGCTTCACGCCCGGCCCTCAATCAACCACCCTCCTTCCACCTCCCCCACCACCCCAACAATCGCCGCCCGCTCCCCAAACACACACCCACCTCCGCCCTCCTGCCTCCTTACACCCGACACCCATTCCCCCTCGCCCGTTCCCTCTTCCTCCCCCCAACGCCCGACGCTTGATGCCCCTCACCCGATACCCGCCACCTGCCACCTGCCTTCCTTCCACTCAATAGCAGCCTTCCGCTATTTCCCCTGTTGCGCCATCGGGAAAAATAAAAAAATCTCCTTCTCATTTTCCCTAGGAAATCCTCACTTCTCCCATTTCGCGCTGCGCCCAACCCATCATTTCTGCGCAAACCCACCCCTATATATAGGAGGACTACGATGCGCA
>CAYVKG010000022.1:0-54587 GCA_964451955.1 uncultured Tepidisphaeraceae bacterium | reverse complement strand
CACAGGATCGCGTGTCAAGATACTGCATGAAAAGCGGGTTGTCAATCGCGGTTCGTATGGGGAACGGGGAATGGGGTGGGGCGATTGCCGGTGGTTTGGGGGGCGGGTGGTTGAGATGGGGGGGAGGGGTGGAATTGGGAAGAAAACAAGGAGGTGTGAGCGGAAGGTCTCCCGGAGCCGCGGTAGAGGGGGTATATTGAAGGGCTTGGAAACCGAAAAGAAGAAAAAGTCCAAGGGTGATTTCTGGCGGGCGTGCCGATATTTGGGGCCACATCGACGGATTGTGGCGATATCGATTGTGTGCGCGTTTGTGGTGGGGGCGGCGTTCACGGGAGGGCTGGGGACGGTGTTGCCGATCATGCAGGTTTTGGTGAACGGGGACACGATCGAGAACTGGGTGAATCGGAAGATTGTGGAGAAGCGGCTGGAGATAACGCTGCTGGAGGTGTCGTTGGGGGACGAGAGTTCGCAGATGCGGTTGTCGCGATCGCCCACGAAGGGTTTGTTGGCGGGGCAGGGGCTGAAGGCCGGGCAGGCGTTGTCGGTGAGCGCGGATCAACCGGCGACGGAGGCGTTGCGGGTGTTGTCGGATCCGGGGGTGTCGGTGACGGCGCTGCTGGTGGACAACGCGAGGGCGATGCGGGTGGATCTGCCGGTGGTTCCGGCGTATCTGACGCTGGCGAGGGATGTGTCGTCCCGGTTGCCGGAGAACAAGGTCGCGGCAATCGGGGTGGTGCTGGGATTTCTGATCGCGTTGGCGATTTTTGGGAACACCGTGCGGTTTTTCCAGGAGTATTTGTCGGAGAAGGCGGCGGTGCTGACGGTGCGGGACATTCGGATGCGGATGTACGACCACGCGCTGCACATGCCCCTGGGTTTTTACGGGCGGCGTGGGACGAGCGACATCACGAGCCGGTTGACGCAGGACGCGCAGGGGCTGCAGGAGGGTTTGAAACAGATCTTGGGGGCGTCGATCCAGGAGCCGATCAAGGCGGGGATGGCGTTGACGCTGGCGTTGATGACGTCGTGGCAATTGACGCTCTTCATCATTGGTTTTGCGCCGGTCATGGGCGCGATCATCAAGAAGTTCGGGAAGAAGATCCGGCGAGCGGCGCGGGCGGCGTTGGAGAAATCATCGACGATGCTGGGGCAGATTGAGGGATCGCTGATGGGGATTCGAGTGGTGAAGGCGTCGAACGCGGAGCGGTTTGAGCGGAGACGATTCAGGGGGATGGCGAATTCGCTGGTGGGGCAGTACCTGCGGATCGCCAAGATGGAGGCATTCAACACGCCGGTGCTGGAATTGCTGACGCTGGTGGTGGTGTGCGCGATTGTGTTGTGGGCGGCGCATCTGGTGTTGGACGCCAAGACGCTGAAGCCCGGGGAGTTTTTTCTGGTGATGGCGTGTTTGATGGGGATAGGGGAGTCGTTGCGGAGGATCAGCAAGATCAACTCGCTGCTGCAGAAGTCCAATGCGGCGGCGGGGCGGTTGTTTGAGGTGATTGACGAGCCGACGGAGCGGGTGCGGTTGCGGCGAAGGGGAAGCGGCGGCCAGGGGGTGGTGGAGCGGCCGCGAAGGGTGCTGACCGGGGTTGAGCGGGAGGTGAGTTTTGAGGATGTGACGTTTGCCTATTCCGGGTCGTCGAGTCCGGCGGTGGTGGATGTGAACCTGAGGGTTCCGAAGGGGCAGTCGATTGCCGTGGTGGGTCGGAACGGGAGCGGGAAGACGACGCTGCTGTCGTTGTTGCCGCGGTTTTACGATCCGCAGAAGGGTCGGATCGCGATAGACGGGGTGGACATTCGCGATGTGACGCTGTCGTCGTTGCGGAAGCAGATTGGGATCGTGACGCAGGACTCGGTGACTTTCCCGGGGACGATAGCGAGCAACATAGCGTATGGGATGCCGCTGGCGACGCGCGAGGAGATAGAGGGGGCGGCCAAGCGGGCTTTTGCGCACGATTTCATTTTGGAGAAGGCGGAGGGGTATGACACGGTGCTGGGTGAGCATGGGGCGCAGCTATCGGGTGGTCAGAAGCAGAGGTTGTGCATCGCGCGGGCGATATTGCGGAAGACGCCGATCCTGATTCTGGATGAGGCGACGAGCCAGGTGGATGCGGAGAGCGAACACCTGATTCAGCAGGCGATAGAGAGCCTGATACACGAGCGGACGACGTTTGTGATTGCGCACCGGTTCAGCACGATTCTGTCGGCGGACCTGATTGTGGTGATGGACCGGGGGCGGATCGTGGGGACCGGCTCACACGAGGGGCTGTTGAAGACCTGTGTAACCTATCAGCAACTGTATGAACGGCAGCTTGCGGGGATTGGGGAGACGGCGGGTTGAGGTCGCCTGGCAGATGACATAAGTTGCTTATTCTTATAGGTTTGTCGGGTTGCGCGGCACCGTGGCGATGCGGGCGCCGGGCGCTAGCAGGTCTACTTCTGACGGAAGACGATGCGGCCTCTGGACAGGTCGTACGGCGAGAGTTGGACCTTAACACGGTCCCCGGGGAGAATGCGGATAAAGTGTTTGCGCATCTTTCCCGAAACAATGCCCAGTATCTCGTGATCGGAGTTGTCCAGCTTGAGCTTGAACATGGCATTGGGCAATGCCGTTGTGACAGTCGCTTCGACTTCGATTGGCTCAGACTTGGCCACAGTGGTCTCCCAAATAGCCTGCGGCGGACTCGCAGTTGAGTCCGTCGGGAGGCAAACCGGTATGTTATGAGACAAACGGGTCGCCGACAAGGCTAATCGGGGCTCCTGAGCGGTTTTGTAACAGGCCGAAAGGTGGCGGCGTCTTCCGCTTTTGTTGATTCGCGGATACCATGCCGCAGCTTTACTGGAGTGAGTGTCGCGATGTCCGAGAAAGATCAGTACAAAGAGAAGTTTCGTCCTGACGCGGAAACCGAACTTGACCGGGAAATTGCGGAGGCATTGGGGGACGCCTCGATTGAGGACCTGTATGGTTTTGGCAGGCCCTCGGCACCGGCCGCGACCGAACAGCTCGCGGCCAAGGGCATGCGTCGGGGCAAGATCATTGCGGTGAACAAGGACGAGGTCTTTGTGGACCTCGGGGGCAAGAGCCAGGGGGTCGTGCCGTTCCAGCAGTTTGAGACGGAGCCGAAGGTTGGGGATGAGATGGACTTTCACGTGGAGCGCTACGATCCGCGCGAGGGTTTATTGATGCTGAACCTGAAGGGCGCGCTTTCGACGAATGTCAACTGGGAGAATCTGGAGGTTGGGCAGGTTGTCGAGGGGACGGTGACGGGGATGAACAAAGGGGGGCTGGAGCTGCAGATCAAGAACATGCGCGGCTTCATGCCGGCGGGGCAGGTGGATCTGTATTTCCAGAAGGACATTTCGGTTTTCATCGGGCAGCGGATGAAGGTGGAGGTGACGCAGTGCGATCGGGAGCGGAAGAACCTGATCGTGAGCAGGCGAAACATTCTGGAGCAGGAGAAGGAAGCGGCGAAGAAGCAACTGATCGAGGAGATCACCGAGGGGCAGGTTCGTCGTGGGACCGTTCGCACCGTGATGGACTTTGGCGCGTTCGTGGACCTTGGCGGGCTCGACGGGCTGTTGCACGTCTCGGAAATGGCGCATCGGCGGGTGAAAAACCCGGCGGAGGTGGTCAAGGTCGGGGACGTGGTTGACGTGAAGATCCTCAAGATTGACAAGGAGACGGGAAAGTTGAGCCTGAGCCTGAAGCAGGCAATGGCGGACCCGTGGGTGGACGCGGGGAACCGTTATCCGGTGGGCTCGTCGGTGACGGCCCGGGTGGCCCGGGTGGAAGGCTTTGGGGCGTTCATGGAGATCGAGGAGGGGATTGAGGCGCTGCTTCCGGTGAGCGAGATTTCGTGGCAGCGGATCCGGCACCCGGCGGATGTGCTGCGCGAGGGGGACACGGTGAAGGTGGTCGTGCTGTCGATTGATCCGGTGGCCAAACGCATGAGCGTCAGCCTGAAGCAGGCGGGCGGGGATCCGTGGGCGGGAGTGGCGGATCGGTATGCGCAGGACATGATTGTGACGGGCAAGGTGACGCGGACGGCGGAATTCGGCGCATTTGTGGAGCTTGAGGTGGGGTTGGAGGGGCTGGTCCACATATCGGAGTTGTCGAATCAGCGGGTCCGGACGGCGAGCGACGTGGTGAAGCCCGGGCAGGAAGTTCGCGTGCGTGTTCTGGACATTGATCCGGAGAAGCGGCGGATGAGCCTGTCGATCAAGCGGGCGGAGGAGACCGTGATGCCCGCCGCGCCCGAGCCGACGCCGGCGGAGATTGCGGCGGCGGCGAAGCGGAAGAAGAACCGGCCGCAGTTGCGGGGTGGATTGGATTTTTAGCCGGTTTTGGTAAGCAGCGAAACGAAAGAAGCCCCGGGAGCGGATCCGGGGCTCTGGTTCTGACGCAGCGATCCGGGCGGCGGGAATCGAACCCGCACGGGATTACTCCCAACGGATTTTAAGTCCGTAGCGTCTGCCGTTCCGCCACGCCCGGGATGGGGTGATTGTACCTGGGTGCGGGTTTGGGGGCTATGCCGGTTGGCTGCGTGAGGCGGGGGCTGAGTTCTGGGCGAGGATCATCTCTGCCACGCGGAGGTCGGTGGCAGTGGTGATTTTGAGGTTATATTCGTGCCCTTCGACGAGCCAGACTTCCTGGCCGACCAGTTCGAGGAGTTGGGCGTCGTCGGTAATGGCGTCGAGGGGGATAGGGCAGGCGGCGAAGGCATGGACGAGGGCGTCGCGGCGCATGACTTGAGGGGTCTGCATGGCGAAGAGGGTATGGCGGGGGATGGTGCGCTGGACGGGAGCCGGGAGGGGGCCGACGGCTTGTTTGATGGTGAGGTGGACGGGAAGGGCGGGCACGGCGGCGCCGTGATCGCGGGCGCACTGGAATGTGCGACTGATGATGTCCTGGCTGACCAGAGGTCGGGCGGCGTCGTGAACGGCGACCCAGGCGATCGCGGGGTCGATGGCGACCAGCCCGTTGCGCACGCTATGGGCGCGGGTGGGTCCGCCGTGGCAGAAACGGATGCGCTTGTCGAGAGGTTGGGTGAGGGAGGCGGCGATGGCATGGGGCTCGGGGGTGGGGATGATGATGGCGGCGACATCGTTGCGCTGGAGGAAGGCGTCGATGGCGCGGGCGATCACGCTTTGGCCGGCGAGTCTCTCAAGAAGCTTGTTGCGGTTTTCGCCGAAGCGAACGGAACGCCCGGCGGCAGGGAGGATGACGGCGAGGGAGTCCATGGACATCGTCAGCAAATCAGGTCGGCCGTGGTCGGGGTCGGCGAGGCGGCATGGACGAGGCGTCGCCGCTGATTTGCCCGAAAATCATGCGCCCCGTGGTGGTCTGGAGGACATTGGTGACGGCGAAATCAACTTCCTCGCCGACGCGGTTTCTGCCGTCCTTGATGACGACCATGGTGCCGTCTTCGAGGAACCCAACGCCCTGGTTGGGCTCCTCGCCGGGCTTGGCGATTTGGACCGTCATTCTCTCCCCGGGGAGGACGACGGGTCGGAGTGCGTTGGCGAGCTGGTTGATGTTGATGACGTCGACCCCGCGGACTTGCGCGACTTTGCAGAGGTTGCCGTCGTTGGTGAGGACGCGGGCGTGGAGTTCCTTGGCGAGGGCCAGGAGTTTCTGGTCGGCGCCTTCGGCGTCCGGGGAATTGTGACCGGTCCATTCGTAGAGGATGACTTCGCTCTTTCGGTTTTCCAGGAGGCGGGTGAGGATATCGAGTCCGCGTTTGCCGCGGTTGCGTTTGAGTTTGTCGGCGCTGTCGGCGAGGGTTTGGAGTTCCTGAACGACGAAGCGGGGGACGATGAGCCGGCTTTCGATGACGCCGGTATCGGCGATATCGAGGATTCGGCCGTCGATGATGACACTGGTGTCGACGAGGATGGGCCGAGCGCCGCGGATCTGTTTGCTGAATTCGACATAGGGGATGATGAAACGGAAATCATCTTTGGTTTGGAGGACGAAGCTGATGGCGAGGTAGCAGCAGATGATGCCGATGACGAGGTTGAGGAAGTTGATGATGGCGAGTCGTGCCTTTTCATCAGAGGCGATACGGGGCGCGAACATGGGCCCGAAGAGATCGACGGTGAAGAGGACGACGAAGCTGAGGGCGTAGGCGGCGATCATGCCGACGAGCAGGCCGAAGAAGGTCCCGGAAAGAATGGAGAGTTTTCTGCGCGGGGAGAGGATGTCCACGCACACGAAGAAGACGCCGATGCTGAGGGTGATGGAGATCGCCAGCCAGTTGTACGAGGCGTCGGGCTTGGAGGGGTTCATGACGTAGAACCAGCCGACGGCAGCCATGAGGAGGACGAAAAGCGCTCTCAAGACATGCAGGACCATGCGACGTGCCCCTTCCGATAGTTGGCCTGGCGATGCCGGGGGGCGGCAAGGCGGCCGAGGTCAACGTGCGCACTATAGCCGATTCGTTAACGGCCGTCCACGTGTTTGCCGGTTGGGCCGGGGCGTGCTCAAGAGGCTGGATAGGAGGATCGCCAGGCCCAGGCGAGGATGATGATGCCGAGGAGGATGCGGTAGACGGCGAAGGGGACGAAACCGCGTCGACGCACCCAGTGGGTGAACCACGCGACGACGGCCAGGGCGACGATGAACGAGACGACGAACCCGATCGCCAGCACGATCCAAGGGTGTTGTGGAGCCAGAGGATCGCCCGCGCCCAGATGTTGGTGGCGGACGGCCTGGAAGAGTTTATAGCCGGTGGCGGCCAGCATGGTGGGGATCGAGAGCAAGAAGCTGAACTCGAGAGCGGCGGCGCGGGACATCTGAACGACTTGTCCGGCGGCGATCGTGGCCATGGAACGGCTGGTGCCGGGGAAGACCGCGGAGAGGTTCTGCATCAGGCCGATCCAGATGGCCTGAAAGAGGTTCATGTCATCCATGCGGTGGGTTGTCGGGCGGGTGTAGACGACGTCGACGATCCACATAATGGCGCCGCCGGCCAGGAGAGAGATGGCGATGACCCAGAGGTTTTCGAGGTTCTTGCCGATACGTTTGTCGAGGAGATAGGACGGGCCGGCGGTCAGGAGGAAAGCGATGAAGGTGAGGCTGAGGGGGTGATTGAGGACGGTGCGATTTCCAAGCTGGCCGCGGGGAAAGGTCAGGGCGAACTTCCAGAGGCGCGACCAGAAGTAGACCACGACGCTCAGAATCGCGCCAAGCTGGATGACGACGGAGTACATTTTCCAGTACTCGCTGTCGAGCTTGACGCCGCAAAGTCCCTCGACGATGCGAATGTGGGCGGTTGAGCTGACCGGGAGGAACTCGGTCAGGCCTTCGACGATTCCGAGAAGAACGGAGAGCGTGTAGTCATTCATTTGGATTGATGATCAGAGTGGTTCTTGGGGGACCTGGCCTGGTAGAGCGCGACGGCGGTGCGGATGTAGGACAGGCCGCTGGCGAGGGTGATGAGGATGGTGAGGTAGATGAAGGCGTCGCGGAAGATTCTGGCGGCCGGCTCATAATGGTGGTTCTTGAGCCAGGGCAGGTAGTTCACATAGACGAGGATGATGAGGATGGTGACGGACTGGAGGACCATCTTGAGTTTGCCGGAGAATTCGGCGCCGAAGTTTTGTCCGCCGGCTTCGGCTTCGCCGCGGAGCGCGGTGACGAGCAGTTCGCGCGCCAGGAGGATCACGACCATGGCGGGCGCGACGCCGGTGATGGTCTTGACGACCATCAGACGTCCCGGGGAGGGGATTTCGGTGTCGGGGATGATGAAGTTCTTGCCGGCGAAGAAGATGAAGGCGCCCAGGACGAGAATCTTGTCGACGAACGGGTCGACGATGCGCCCGAAGGCGCCTTCGACGTGCCATCGTCGGGCGAGGTAGCCGTCGAGGAAGTCGGTGATGAGTGCGACGAGGTAGACGACAAAGGCGCAGTTGAGGAGGGTGGGATCGCCGCGGCCTTCGTACTGGTAGAACGAGAGCATGGTGAAAAAGACCACGGCCAGCAGAAGGCGCAGACCGGTCAGGGCGTTGGGGACGTGGCGAAACATCTCGGGGCGATTGTACGGTGTCGAGGCGGGGGGGCCAATGGGCAGCGCCCAAACGCTCGGGGAGTCATGGTTTCAGGATCCTCAGGCCCCGGGGTTTCTTGCCCGCGGGCCGGGCCAGGAGGTCGTACCCGTCCGCGCCGGTGATCTGGACCTCGATGAACTGGCCGGGATGGAGGCGATCCGCGCTGACGAGGACCGTGGAGTCGATTTCGGGGGCCTGGAACTGAGAGCGGGCGATCCACTGATGGCGCTTGTCGTTTGGCGGCGTGTCGATAAGAACCCGGATCGTCTTGCCGACCATGGCGGCGGCCTTGCCGAATGCGACCTGCTGCTGGACGAGCATGAGTTCCTCGACGCGCCGGTGTTTCACCTCGTCGGGCAGTTGGCCGTCCATGCGGGCCATCGGTGTGCCGCTCTCGCGGGAGTATGCGAAGACGCCCATCATGTCGAAGCCGAAATCACGGACGAACCGGACGAGTTCCTGGTGCTGGGCATCGGTTTCGCCGGGGCAGCCGGCGATGAAGGTGGTGCGGATCGCGATGCCGGGAATCCACTTTCGCAGCTTGTTGAGGAGCGATTCGATTTGTTTGCGCGTCACGCGGCGGCGCATCTTGGCGAGAATCTCGTCGTTGATGTGCTGGAGAGGGATGTCGATGTATTTGAGGACGCGGGCCGAGTCGGCGATGGTGTGGATCATCTCATCGGTGAAGCAGGAAGGGTAGGCATACATCAGGCGCAGCCAGCGGACATCGGGGTCGAGACGCTTGTCGAGGACCTGGAGGAGTCCGGACAGGCCGGGGCCGTATCCGATGTCGGAACCGAAGCTGGTGGTGTCCTGGCCGATGAGGTTGAGTTCCACCGCGCCGTCGGCCGCGAGTTCGCGCGCCTCGGCGAGAACCTGCTCGACGGGCTTCGACCGCATCAGGCCGCGGATCGAAGGGATGGTGCAGAAAGAGCAGCCTTGATTGCATCCCTCGGAAATCCGCAGGTAGGCGTAATGGCGGGGCGTCAGGCGTAGTCGGGCCCGATCGTCCTCGAAAACGGGCAAGCGGTTCGTTTTTGTCTGTTTCGCGCCGGTCGTGGGGAGGTTCTGAGCGGCGGCGAGTTGTTTGGATAGGTCATGGTACTTGCCGAGGAAGTGACCATGGGGCTGGCGCGGATCTTCCTGGCCACGAACCGCCTGGACGATGTGTTCGCGGTCGAACACGCCGACGAGGCGATCAACTTCCGGGACGGCGTCGAGAAGCCTGGTCTTTTCGCGTTGGACGAGGCAACCGGCGACGACGACGCGTTTGCAGCGGCCCGTTTTCTTGAGGGCGACCGCGTCGCGAATTTCACGCAGGGACTCTTCTTTGGACGCTTCGAGGAAGCCACAGGTATTGATGACGATGGCGTCGGCCTGCGAGGGGTCCGGGGTGATCACCAACCCGTCCTCAGCGAGGAGGCCCAGCATCCGCTCGGAATCAACGAGGTTTTTGGGGCAACCCAAACTGACCAAGGCGACGCTGGAAATCTCTCTCTGTCGGGGCATACGCGTAGTCCGGCAATCAAGCGGCCACGGGACGATAGCCGTTGCCGGCGAGAATGTAAACGAGCGCAACAGGCGGCGGGTTCGGGCAAATCGCCGGGCATTGAGGAGGTGAAGCGGGTGGTTGACGGGGACCATGTCGCAAAGCGCGGTTGAATCAATGGTTAAGGCATGGACCGGTGACGGCCGAGCGATGGAGTTGCGATGGGACGGCGGAGACGCCGGAATTCAGACTTGATTTTCCGTTTCTTGTTGTTCAAATAGATGGTTATGGAAGTGAATGCGCGTCTGGAGCAGGCGATCCGAAGGGGGGACGCTCGCATGGCCAGGGAAGCGTTGCGCAGGGGCGCGGATGCGAATTTGCGGATCGGGCGGGAGGGGCAAAGCGCGCTTTATTGTGCCGCGTTATCGGGGCACATCGACGTGGCGAAGGCGTTGCTGGAAGCGGGGGCGAAGCTTGCGGGGCGCAAGGGGAACGGCAGCGCGTTGCATGCGGCGGCGGAGGCGGGGGATGTGGAGATGGTCCGGTTGATGCTCGAGGCGGGCGGGGATCGCCTGTTGGACCGGTTTGATGAAATGCAGCGCACGCCCCTGATGTGCGCCGTCGAGGCGGGGAGCCTGGAGGTGGCGCGTGAACTGTTGGGGGCGGGCGCGGATGTGAATGCGAGAGACGATTCGGGGCCGGGCAACACGGCGTTGCGCATTGCGGCCGGCGAGGGAACGCTGGAGATGGTGAAGCTGCTGATGGCGGCGGGAGCGGATCCACTGATTCCCGGGCGGCTGACGCTGACGCCATTGGACCGGGCGCGGGAGCGGCATACGCCGGAGGGGAGGCTGATCACGGCGCACATGCTGCGGGTGATGGAAGAGGCGAAGGCGGCCAAGAAGGCGGTGCGTCAGCGGTAGACTCAGCTGCGGCGAGCATGCATTGCAGCCGTTCTCGGGCCCAGATTTGGAACGGCTCGCGGCGCGCCAGTCGGGCATGACGTGAATTTAAAGGTTCATCTCGGGGGGGGTAATTACTGGGGGAGCCGAGCGGGGTCGAGGACAACGTGTTTGATGCGTTGGCGTTTCCAGGTGTAGGTGATGTGGACGAGGCCATCGGACGTCTGGATGACGGCGGGGTAGGAGTACTCGCCGGGTTCGGTTTCGAGGACGGGCCCCGGGATCCACTCAACGCCGTTTCTGGAGAAGGCGACGTTGAGGGGTGATCGGCCGGTGGGGGTGTGGTTATAGACGAGGACGGCGATGCCTTGCCGGAGCATGACGGCATCGATTCCACTGTTGGGGTTTGGAAGGGTCGTCCGGGAGAGGGCGGACCAGGTCTTGCCGCCATCTTCGGACCAGGATTGGACGATGGATCGCTGGCGGCTGCGGCAGAGAATCTGCAGTTTCCCCGAAGGCCAGGCGAGGATGGCGGGCTGGATGGCGCCGAAGGTCTCGTCTCCCGGGGCTGGGGCGGTTTTGGCGCAGGTATCGCCGAGGTCGGTTGTTCGTTCCATGTGGACTTTCCAGCCGGCGTGTTCGGTGCTGGAACCGCAGAGGAGGGAGCCATCGCCCAGCAGGACGGGCTTGTTCTTGATAGGTCCGAGGATGTCTTTGCCGAGGCGTTGGGGTTTGGACCAGGTCTTGCCGGAATCGTTGCTGGTGATACGCATGCCCCACCATTCATCGGGGCTTGGGCCGACCTTGTAGAAAAGCACGAGGGGTCCTTCGGGCTGCTGGAAGAGCACGGGGTTCCAGCAGGGATACGCCTTGCCATCATCTTCGCCTTTGGCGACCTGGACCGGGGGAGACCATCGGCCGGACTCATTGCGAGAGAGCCAGATGGCGACGTCTTTTTGTCCTTCGCGGGTGCCGCCGAACCAGGCGGCGACGAGTGCGTCCGGGGTCTGGACGATCGTGGAGGCGTGGCACTGGGGGAACGATGCATGTTCGTAGATCAGTTCGGATTTGATGATGGCGGAGGGTTCCGCGGCGAGCGACGGGGTGGCCAAGAAGCAGGCCAGGATCGCCAAGGCGAAGGCGTAAAGAGAAATGCGCATTGTTAAGCCTCCTGTGCGGGTATGGTAACATCGGGGGGGTGGTGGATGCACGCCGAGTGAGCGTGGGTGATTGCCTGACGGGCGAGCGTCTCTATACTTTGAGGAGATGATCAAGAGGCACCGAGCACGCGAGCTGGCGATGCAGATCCTGTTTTTGTGGGATGCGCATGCGCAGGCGGATGAGGCCATGGCGAGTCAGGTGATTCGCGATGCCGGCGAGGAGTCGGCCTTGGGGGAGGCGGTGTTGACCATTGCCCGGAGTGCGTGGGAACAGCGTCAGGCGACGGATCGATGGGTGGAGCGGGTGGCGCCGCAGTGGCCGACGCATCGCCAGCCACCGGTGGATCGCAACCTGCTGCGGTTGTCGGTCTGGGAGCTGACGAACACGACGACGCCGGCAAAAGTGGTGATTGACGAAGCGATCGAGCTGGCGAAGCACTTTTCGACCGAGCAGAGCGCTTCGTTCATCAATGCGGTGATGGATGCGATCCTGAAGGAGCATCGGGCATTGACGGGCACGGAGAAGCAGCAACCCGATGCCCCCAAGCCGGAGGAGGCGGTGTAGGTGGTGGTTGTTCCTGTGCCCTATGGTTGGCGGGATGGGATGTTCCCTAGAGGACAGAGGAGACGTGGCGAAAGGGGCATGAGAAGGGCCCGGTCAGTGCGGGGTGGTGGATTGTGGATTTGGTAAACCATGGCTTTCTTTTCAAAAACACTCGATAAGCTCAAGGGCGCCCTGCGCAAGACGTGGACGGTCTTGAATACGGATGTCGGGACGCTGTTCATTCCTGGGCGGCAGATTGACGAAAAGTTCCTGTTGCAGATGGAGGAGGGTCTGATCCAGGCGGACATGGGGGTGAGGAATGTGGAGCAGATGGTGGCGAGCGTTCGCGAGCGGTGGCGGCTGGGGCAGGTGAAGAACGCCGCCGATGCCAAGCAAGTGGTGCGGGAGCAATTGTTGATGAATTGGCCGGCGGCGGATCGCGAGTTGAAGATGGCCGGAGCGGGGCCGACGGTGATTCTGGTGGCGGGGATCAACGGCGCGGGCAAGACGACGAGCATCGCGAAGCTGGCGTGGTTGTTGAAGAACCAGATGGGCAAGAAGGTGATGGTTTGCGCCAGCGACACCTTCCGAGCGGCGGCGGTGGACCAACTGACGATTTGGGCGCAGCGGATCGGGGTGGAGATTGTCAAGCACAAGATGGGCGCCGATCCGGGGGCGGTGGCGTATGACGCCTGCGAGGCGGCCAAGAAGCGGGATGTGGATGTGTTGATCGTGGACACGGCGGGGCGGCTGCACACGCAGGATCACCTGATGCGGGAGCTGATCAAGATTCGCGATGTGGTGGCCAAGCGCATTCCGGGAGCGCCACACGAGGTGATGCTGGTCCTGGACGCGACGACGGGGCAGAACGCGGTGAACCAGGCGAAGGTCTTTGCACAGGCGATCAACGTGACGGGGATATTCCTGGCGAAATTGGACGGAACGGCCAAGGGCGGGGTGGTCATGGTGATTCGGGAGCAACTGAAAATACCGGTGAAGTTTGTGGGGCTTGGCGAGACGCCGGAGGACATCGAGACCTTCGATCCGGGGCGGTTTGTGGAAGCGTTGTTTGGCGAGGCGTAGGGGCGTGCTACAATGGGGGGCGTCAGAGGCGGGGTCATTTGAGGAACAGACCATGAAGACGATCTGCCGTCTGGTGATTGTGTTGGGGTTGTTTGCGGCCGGGTGCATGCCTTCGGACAGGTCGGTGATTTCACAGGCCGCCGATTTTCACGGAGGGATCAAGCCGGCGACGATGACGGATCCGCAATTGGCCGGCTATATCCAAGCGGTGGGGGATCGGGTGATCGCTGCAGCCAAGAAGACGCAGCAGGCGAACGATCCGAATAGCGCATGGATGTTCTCGAAGGACATGCAGTTTCACCTGGTGAACAGCAAGACGCTCAACGCGTTCACGACCGGGGGCGAGCACATGTACATTTACAACGAGCTGTTTGTGCAGTGCAAGAGCGAGGACGAGTTGGCGGCGGTGGTCGCCCACGAGTTCGCGCACGTGTATGCCCGGCACGTGCAGAAGGGGATGCGGCGGCAGTACGTCGTGATGGGCGCGGCGGCGGCGGCGGGAGGAGCGGGGTATGTGGCGGGGGGCAAGGACAAGGGCATGGAGTATGCCGGGACGGCGGCGACGGCGGCGCTGGCGGCGGGACAGTTCGTGGGGATGAGTTTCACACGCGGCGACGAGGCGCAGGCGGATCAACTGGGTTTTGAGTTCTACGCGAAGGCCGGCTGGGACCCGAACCGCTTCGGCGATTTCTTCCAGCACATGATCGATCTGGGGTACGACAAAGGCACGGAGATGCTGAGCGACCATCCGTCGCTGGCGAACCGGGTGCAGGCGGCCAAGAAGCAGGCGGCGGCGCTCCCGCCGGAGGCGAAGAACTGGCGACGCGCGCCTGTGGCGGATGCAACCAAGTTCAAGCAGCTCCAGGCCAGGGCCCAGCAGATCGCCAAGACGACGCCGGACGACGCATCGCTGCAGAACAGCCAGCAGTTGTTGGCTGCGATGCCGCGGAGTTGCCTGACGCCGGCGATTCACGAGGACCAGAAGAAGGCCGAACAGGCGGTGATGCGGCAGGCCGAGCGAGCCAGGCAGTCGAAGGAAGCGGCGAAAAAGTAAGCCGATTCCGACGCCAATCTGGCCCTTACGCGAACAGGTATTCGCGGAAATCGCAGACGGGGTGGTAGCCGATTTTGCGATAGATGGAGTTGGAGGTGGGGTTGGCCAGGTCCGTGAAGAGGAAACAGAAGCGGTGGCCGGACTCGAGGAGCCTCTGAGAGAGGGCAGCGACGGCGGCGGTTGCGTAGCCGCGGTTGCGGAGTGAAGGGGGTGTGTAGACGAGGTTGATGCGGATGCCGCTGGGGGTTGGTCCGGAGCATGCGGCCAGGCAAACAGGCCAGGGGTCTTTCCAGAGATGCAGCCGATGCTCGGCGATCGCGATTTGCACGAATCGGCGATCATCGGAGGGGGTGGTTTCTCCGATTTCAGCGTTGAACGCGCGCACCCAATCGACCAGGAGGTCGAAGTCATCGGCACTTGCTTCGACCAGCGATCCGCCGGGCATTGTCGGGCAGATGACATGGTCAAGTTGGAAGATGCGGAGGGATCTGCTGAGGCGGATGGATTGACGGGAGAGTTTCCGCCAGGCCGTTACGAACAAACTGGTGGATTCGATGGGTCCGACGATGCCGGGGAGCTGGTGGCGGTGGCGGGCCAGGTGATCGGCGAGAATGGCGATGGCCGGCGCAGGGGCGCGGGACAGAATCAGCCGGTTGGGGGGAGTGTGGAGAGCGGCCGCCACGACCTGGTTGTCCTCCTCCAGCGTAGCCAGGAAGGGCGGAGGTTCGGCGGGCGCGGTTGCCAGGCGGGCGGCCAAACCGAGCATCAGGTTGTTCTCGGCCTCGTGTTCCGCTAGAAAAGCGGATGCCCGCTGGAGAAACTCGACAGGGTTGGCAAATGGGTAAAGGTTCATGGCTGTCGGCCAATCATCATACGCATCACGCGGGCGCTCACCAGCCGGCGGGTCAAGCTCGGCTAGGACTTGCGCCAGGGAGTGTCGCTCCGGCCGGCCTGATGATTGGCCAGACGCGCCAGCGCGAAGAGCCAGTCGCTCAACCGGTTCATATAGGGGAGGATAGTCAGCGGCATCGGCTGCTGAATCGCCAGGGCAACAAGCCATCGCTCTGCGCGGCGGCAGATGGCGCGGGCCAGATGCAGACGGGCGGCTAGTTCCATGCCGGCGGGGAGGATGAACTCGTGCAAGGGGGGCAGTTGTGCGTCGGCGGCATCGATTTCCGCTTCCAGGCGCCGAACGGCGGAGCCGTCCAGCGCGGGAAGGCCGGGAGTCACGCTCCCAGCGGCAAGGTTGGCGCCAAGGATGAACAGTTCGTGCTGGACCGCGGTGAGTTGCGACAGGATCGAACCCTGCGCGACGCAGGCGGCCAAACCGATGGCGGCGTTGAGTTCGTCGATGGAGCCGCAGCATTCAATCCGCGGGTCGGATTTCCGGGTACGCGCGCCATCTAGCAGGCCGGTGGTGCCGTCATCGCCGGTGCGGGTATAGATCTTCATGGCCGGATTTTCGACCGGCGGTCCGGGTTTTACAACTCCGAGCCGGCACTCAATTCCCCCTGCGGAAGGACGGCTTGGATTCGAGCGGCCAGCTCTTGGAGAGTGTGCGCACGGGTTGGAGTTTGTGGTCGTCCGTGAGCCGATGGAGAGCCAGGTCAAAGTAGAGGCGGTTGCCTTGTTCCACGGGCAACTCTTGGGGGTTGACGGCGGCGGCGCAGCAGATGTGATCGTTGCCGCGCCAGGCGGCGTAGGCGGGGATGCCGCTGAACGAGGTGTCCTGCGGGAGCTTGCCGGTGGAGGCGAGCGTTCGCAGCGGACGAACCGCATTGTTGCTCAGGTCGAGCACCGACAGTTGCGTCGGGCGGGCGTCGTTGGCGGCCCTGACGGGCGCGCCCAGGAGCACACGTCTGCCGTCGGGGCTCACCGAGAAATACTCGAATACATCGTTGACGATGGGCTTGGCGGTCTTCTGTTCGCGGCTGTAGCGGAAGAGGCTGTAGCAGACCTCGTCCTCGGCGGGCGGGGGAGCGGGGAAGGCGAAAGCGACGCTGGTGAAGAGGATGTCGTCGCCGGCGGTGCCGAGCCACATGGTCACCGGCAGGAGAACTTCCAGCAGAGGCCGACGGTCGAGGTTGTCGGCCTGGTCGACGAGATCCACCTCGACGAGTTGTCCGATATCGCCCGGTTTGCCTTTGTGCACGTCGTGCGGCTGGATGTAGGCCAGCCGATGGGGTCCGGTGAAGCAGAAACCGCGCGACGTGCCCACGCAGACGGGGTATAGCCGTTTGGCCGAGATCGAGTAGACATAGAGGACGGGCGTGTTGTTCTTGTTCTTCACGGTTGCCGAGACGAGCGCCAGCCAGTTCTGATCGGGGGAAAGCGCCATATGGGAAACGTACCCTCGGTCGATCCAGAAGAGGGTGCTGATCTTGCCATCCTGCCAGAGACTGACGGTAAGGCCGTTTTTCTCATCGTTGTCGGGTGGCGAGTCGTCCTCTTCCTCGGCGGCATTGAGCCAGGCGCCGATGGTCTCAAACCCCGCCTTGGCGTCGGGATTGCATCCCATGGTGGCGAAGTAGAGTCGTTTGGAATCAGACGACCACGCAAACCCGCCGATCGACTGGCCGAGGTTGGCGACGATCGAGCCTTTGTCGTCGATGACCATGGCCGGGGAGTCGGGATTGGAGGGGGCGACATAGGCGGCCCTGGTTCCGTCCGGGGACCAGTAAGTTTGTGCGGGTATTTCGCAGCCGGCCAACAGCAAACATGCCAGTACGGGCGCCAAGGCGCGCAGAGTCATGGTGGGTTTCCTTTCAAATCGGCGCATCCATTATGCATTCCCCGTGCCAGAATCGGAATGGTGGGATGAATCGAGCAGGAATGGCGGAAATCACGAGATTGCCGGGGCGCGTCCGCGAAATGGGGGACAGGAAATGCCAGCCGCAATGGCAACAGATGCACACCCGGCCCGTCCATGCTACCATGCGGCGATGGCAGCAAAGATCATCGACGGGACCGCAATCGCGGCGAACGTGAAAGAACGGATCAAACAGCAGGCGGCGCAGCTCAAGGCTGCGGGACAAGTCGTCCGTTTGGCGGCGATCCTGATCGGCGCCACGCCGGCGGCCGAGATGTATGCCGGACGCCAGGGCGAAGCTTGCCGCGCCGTCGGCATCGAATATGACCTGGTCACGCTCCCCGAGACCGCGACGCAGGCGGATGCGGAAGCGAAGATCGAGGCCCTTAATCGCGATCCGGCCGTCACGGGCATCATGGTGCACCTGCCGACGCCCAAGCAGGTTGATGAGGCTCGCCTGCAGCAGAAGATCGATCTTGTTAAGGATGTCGAAGGAGTAAACCCGGGCAACCTCGGCATGATCGTTCTTGGCCGGCCGGTGAATGTGCCCTGTACCGCGATGGCGGCGTTCGAATTGGTCAAGTCGACGGGGGCGCCGATCCGCGGCGCCGAGGCGGTGGTGGTTGGGGCAAGTGAAATTGTCGGAAAGCCTGTGGCACTCATGCTCAGCGACGAGCGCGCGACGGTGCAGATTTGCCGCAGCGCCACGCCGGATCTGGCGGGGCATTGTCGCAAGGCGGATATCCTGGTGGCGGCGGTCGGGAAGCCGGGGATCATCGGCGGGGACTTTGTGAAGGAGGGGGCCGTGGTGATTGACGTGGGCATCAACCGGATCACGTTGCCGGATGGAACAAAGAAGACGGTCGGCGACGTGGACTTCGACGCCGCCAAGCAAAAAGCCGGTTGGATCACACCGGTTCCCGGCGGAGTGGGACCGATGACGGTCGCGATGCTGCTGGGGAATGTGGTGCGGGCCGCGGAGATGGCGCAGGCGTGACAGTTTGCCCAGATTGATCGCCGTCGCCGCAATCTCAGGGGCAATTGTCTTGGGCCTTTGGTTTCACGTGGTACAATTGGCCTGCGATGAAAGCGGTGCGGTTCTTACCATTGGCATATTTGGCGGGGGTCGATGGCTTCGCGCTGTTCGCGCCGTATCTGGCGATCGTGTTTGCGGTGGGCGTGTATGTAGACCATCGCAAATAGACCACCTCAACCGATCCAACCATCCGCGCCAGGAACGGCTTATTCCCTGCTGGACCGCGGGCCCATTCAACGCTAACGTAAGGTTAACGGATGGCGACACTGCTGGAGGACATTCTGGGTCCTGAAGGCGCGGTGGCCAAGCGACTGCGCGAAAAGTACGAATTCCGGCCCCAGCAGCTTGAGATGGCGGGGGCGGTTCAGGAATCGCTGGCGAAGGGCGGGCATTTGCTGGTGGAGGCCGGAACGGGTGTGGGTAAATCGTTCGCCTACCTCTTGCCTGCCATCGATTACGCGGTCAAACAGAAGAAACGGGTGGTGATTTCGACGCACACGATCTCGCTTCAGGAACAGCTCATCGACAAGGACATCCCGCTGTTGCAGTCGGTTTACCCGGACGAGTTTGTGGCGGTCCTGGTCAAAGGGCGGGGCAATTACCTCTGCCAACGCCGCCTTCGACGCGCCAGAGAGCGGGTCAATTCGCTTTTCGAAGGCGATCACCAGCGGGAATCGCTCGGACAGATCGCGGCGTGGGCCGACAAGACGGCCGATGGCTCGCTTTCGGACCTGCCGATTCTGCCGGAAAGCGACGTCTGGGATCGCGTGTGTGCCGAGCAGGGGAATTGTCTGGGCAAGCGATGCCAGTTCTACGAACGGTGTTTCTGGCAGGCGGCCAAGCGCCGGATGGCGGGGGGGAGAATCCTGATTGTGAACCATGCCCTGTTCTTCTCGGATCTGGCGCTGCGGATGACGGGGGTGAATTACCTGCCCAAGTACGATGTCGTGATTCTGGACGAGGCGCATACGGCGGAAGATGTGGCGGGGGAGCACTTCGGCCTGCGCGTCAGCGAAGCCGGGTTGCGGTATCAGTTGCGATCGCTCTATGACACAAAACGTGGGAAGGGCCTGCTCAGCACCCACGGCGGCGCCGCCAACGACGCCATCCGCGACATCGAAGAACTCGATATCCACGTCGAGCGGTTCTTCGGGCGATGTGTGGCATGGCAGAAAGCGCACGGGCGCAGCAACGGTCGCCTGCACCAAGCCAACTGGATTGAGAATGACATCTCGCCGAAGCTGCGGGATTTGGCGCTGCATCTCAAAGCGATGCTGAGCGACATCGAATCGGATGAAGAATCGTCGGAGCTGACGGCGGCGGCCGAGAGGGTTTCCACTTCGGCCGATGTCCTCGAAGCCTTGGTCGCCCAGACCGTGGAGCAGACGGTCTATTGGATGGAAATCACGCATCGCGGCCGGCCGAAGGTCTCACTTCATGCGGCTCCCATGTGTGTTGCCGACGGCCTGAAAAAGCATCTGTTCGAGAAAGTCCGCAGCGTGGTCTTGACCAGCGCGACCTTGTGCACGGTTGGCGCCGGTCGCCAGGGCGATTCGACGAAGTCGTTCGACTACATCAGATCGCGGCTCGGCATTGAGGAAGCGCAAACGCTGCTGCTCGGCTCGCCCTTTGACTACCAGACGCAGGCGACGCTGTATATCGAGACGACGCTGCCCGAGCCGAACGACCCGCTGTTCCTGCCGGCGGCGGGCGAGCGGATCATCGAATACCTGAGAATGACGCGCGGGGGCGCATTCGTTCTGTTCACCAGTTATTCGATGCTGAGGAGCGCCTTTGAGATGCTCCGAGGCCAACTTGAGCAGATGGGCCTGCCCGTGCTCGTGCAGGGCCAGGGCGAAGGCCCGCGTATCCTGCTGGAGCGATTCCGGGCGACGGCGGATGCGGTGCTGTTCGGCACGAGCAGTTTCTGGCAGGGCATCGACGTTCAGGGCGATCAACTGCGGAATGTGATCATCGTCAAGCTGCCTTTTGCGGTTCCTGACGAGCCGGTCGTTGAGGCCAGGCTTGAAGCCATCCGCAAGGCGGGCGGCAACCCGTTCATGGATTACTCGGTTCCGGAGGCCATCATTAAGATGAAGCAGGGTTTTGGGCGGCTGATTCGAAGCAGGCTGGATTGTGGAATCGTGGTGATTCTGGACAGCCGGGTGAAAAGCAAGCGATACGGGCGCAAGTTCCTGGACGCGCTACCCGATTGTCGGCGGGTCGAACGGTAGGTGATTCTGGGGGTCGTGGCCTTGGTTCTCAGCCGGGTCGTTGCCTGCCGCAAAAGGATAGAACCAGACAGGTTGGGGATGGCCCAGCGGGTGCCGAGGTACCATTCGCTCAGGGTGGGCCAGGTGCCAGCGGTAGCACTCCAGCTCCTTTGACCAATCGCAGTCCACAATCTCGACGGTTCCAACTACTTGTCCCCTGGGCACTTGCCACGAAGCCAGGCCGATCTTCTGCCATTCCGCCCGAACGCCACAAAGCGTCTTGCTGGCATAAATATAGACTCGGCCCCGCGTGTGCGTGCAGATCGAGCGATACTCAAAGGTCTTGATGCCTTGGAGGATTTGTTCTGCAAACGGCTGTTGGACGCTGAACGCCGGCCGCCCCTTTTCTGATTGCTTGCCCATGGCTATGAGCATCTTACTTTACATAAACAGACTTGTCACGCATCATCCTGGAAAAGCGCGCATGGCCAAGCGGCCGCCGCGTTAGTCTGCGCAGAACGAGCGGTTTGTGAAGGCGTGTCGCCGGGTGGCTTGGGATTACGCACGCAGGCCCTTAAGCCATGGGCACTTGCCGATTTTCCAATGGCTCCGGTGCAGCGCGGGTCTTGTCAGCGGCGTCATTGACATGGCCGAATGCCAGCGGGCATAATGGTTCGGTTCGACAGCGTGAAAATCCAACGGGCCAGAGGTACAGCATGGGCAAACACAGCAGGCTGGGCGGGAAGAGTCGACAACAACGCGGGCGACAAACCAGGCCGCGCGCCATGATCGAATCGATGGAGCCTCGCGTCCTGTTGGCGGGCGTTCCCTTGCTGAACACTGGGGTGCTGATTCAAAACGGTCAGACCGACCTGATGGTCATGGCCAACGCTGCGCCGTGTGTTGGCGACTGGAACGGCGACGGCCGAAAGGACCTGATCGTCGGCCAGCAGTCCTCGGGACGCGTCGACATTTACCTGAATGGCGGGACTAATGCCAACCCGTTGTTTGCGGGAAATCGCTTGGCGATGGTGGGCAATCAGCCGGTGATGACGACCTATGACGAGTACCAGGGTTCGACGCCCCAGGTCGTGGACTGGAATAATGACCGACGTCCCGATCTGATTACCGGCGAGGCCAGCGGCAACATTCGGGTTTATCTTGCCAACGCCAATGGGCTTACCGCTCCGACGTACGTCATGACGGGGACCACGACGTATGCAGCGCCCGGCCGCTATTCCAAACCCGACGTGGTGGACTGGAACAATGATGGGTTGAAGGATCTTGTTGTCGGGGATGGTTCGGGTGCGGTTTCTGTCCTCCTGAACACGGGCACCGACGATAATCCGACGTTCATGGCCGAGACTCCGCTGTTGATGGGACCGGATCCACTCACGGACTTTCTGACCGTCGCCTCGTTCGGCGGGATGGCCAGCCCGGTGGTTGCCGACTTCAACGGCGACGGCATGAAGGACCTGGTGGTCGGGGCGGCGGACGGGAAAGTCTACTTCTTCGAGAACGTCGGCACCGACGCGCTCCCGGAATTCGACGGGGTGGGTAAGACGCTCAGTGCCGGCGGCGATGTCCTCACTGTCGGTTCAAATGCCCGACCCGAAGTCACCGACTGGGACAACAACGGCATTCCCGACTTGCTGGTGGGCAACGCGTACGGCTACGTCTACTTCTTCCGCGGGCAGGCCGCCCCCCAGCTGACCGTTTCCGATGCCACTGTCACAGAAGGTGATGAGGGGACCACGATCATCAGCTTTGCGGCAACGCTGTCAAAGGCGGTCGATCAGCCCGTCACGGTGCACTTCTGCACGTCGGACGGCACGGCCACGCGAGAGAACAACGACTATCTCCTCACCGAAGGCAGGCTGCTCATCCCGGCGGGTCAGAGGACCTGGAAGATCGACGTTCTTGTCGTCGGTGACCTGGCGATTGAGCCCGACGAGTTCTTCTATGTCGATCTGACGGATCCGATGGGGCTCTGGCTTGTGCAGGATCGAGTCACGGGCACGATCACCAATGATGACTCGCCCCTCGTCACAATTGAGGACGCCGAGGTCTACGAGGGGAACGACGGCGCCACCGATTTGAGCTTCCCCGTGTCGTTGTCCGAGGCGACCAATCAGGACGTTGTGATTCAGTATCAACTGGTGGAGGGGACCGCCTCGTCGGCCGATGGCGATTTCGTGATCCCGGCGACCAGCACATTGACCATCCCGGCCGGTCAGACTACGGGGAACATCGTTGTTGCCGTCAATGGGGATACTCGCACGGAACCTGACGAGGACCTGTCCATCTACCTTGTCAGTGCGACCAACGCCAAGATCCTGACCGATCCGTATTACGGCACGTCTGTTCCCGCCACGGGCTTGATTCTGAACGACGATGAGCTTGGGCTTTACATCAGCAACGTATCGAAGTTGGAAGGCAGTTCCGGGGGCGTCACGGATTTTGTCTTTACGGTTACGCTGTCGGAGCCTTTGGCGACGCCCGTGACGGTCCAGTATGCGACCGCGGACGGCACGGCCAAGGCCGGGTCGGATTACACCGCCGCGTCGGGCACGCTGACGATTCCCGCCAATCAGACCACCGCGACCATCACCGTCAAAGTCAATGCGGACACGGCCAATGAGCCTGACGAGACCTTCAGCGTCGTGTTGTCCAACTCGAACGAGGCGGCGATCATTGAGGGCGCGGGAGTGGGCACGATCCGCAACGACGACGCTGTCGCGACAGTTCCCGGAATTTCGGTCGCATGCACCTGGCCGAAGGCGTTGAAGACGACCATCAAGAACAAGCAGAAAACCCCGGTCAATCTGGGAACCGGCACATTGGGCAAGGCGGGGCCCAGTTGCATTTTCTCGATCACGAATGTTGGCGATGCCGATCTGCAGGTTTCCGCGTTTCGGATGCCACGGGGCTTTGCGTTGGTCAAGCCCATGCCGACCAAGATTATCCCGCCGACCAAGCGCTCCAGCTTTGAGGTGTACCTGAAGACCAATAAGATTGGCCAGTTCAGCGGCAACGTGACGTTTTCGACCAACGTTGCCGGCGCCAGCACCTTCTATATTCCGGTTGCGGGCGCCGTTGTGAAGGCGGCAAAGGCCGCCTCCAGGAAGGTTGTCGCCGCGGCTCAGGTGGCCGGCGCCTTTGCCACGACGACCAAGCGCATCGCTCCGGATCCGTGGCTGGCGGACACCAGAAACGTGCTTTGACGCTGGTGGTTGTCGAACGGAATAGCCAATTGGGCTTTCTTGCGCGCGCCTGGCGCGGGATGCGGAGGCCTACGCGGTTGGCAAGTTGATCGCGGCCGGGGCGAACGAGTCGATGGACAACATTATGGCGGGAATGTGGGAGGATGGCTGAGGGTTCTTGATCGCGCGAGAAACGGGCGCCGATGCCGAACAAGGCCGCCGACGCCCGGATGGGGATCAGTTCCAGGAGTCGCTATTTCTGAGCGGGATTGGCAGCCCAGCGGATGGCGTTGGCCAGGAGCAGGCGGAGGTTCTCATCATCAAAGTTGGGCCCGTGCCCGTGCTGAATGGCGCAGACGCGGGCGTTACGGTAGGTCTTGGCGATGGCGGTCACCGCGTCGCTGTCCGGGTCGTTGGTTGTCAGCAGCACCGTGGCCTGCGGGTCGATCCACTGTCCCTTGTAGGTTTCGTCGCGGATGACGAAGTCCTTCAGCCCTTTGGTGACCGGGTGCTGCGGCGCGGCGACTTTCACGCTCATATCGACGTCGTGCTTGTAGGTGGACTGCTTGTACTGTTTCCCGTCCCACTGCTGGTCCTTCAGCATGAACCTCACACCGGTGATCTTGGCGTATTCCGGCCAGTCCGAATAGGCTGCCCAGTTGTGGTGCAACGCCACGACTCCGACGCCCTTGTCCATGATCTTGAGAAAGTTCTCCTGCCGCTTGGGCGAGATCTTCTGGCTCATGTTGTAGAGCACGATGACGTCGTACTTCCAATCGACGACATCCTCAAAGATCTCGCTGTCGTCCTTCTGGTGCTTGTAGTCGACTTGGATGTCATCGTGGCCGGAGAAGGCCTTGGGGAACATCTTCTGGTCGTAGTCATGGCCGCCGGTGAGGACGACGACATGGATGGTCTTGGCGTCCGCGGCGAACGCGAGGCCGGAGAACATCAAAGAAGCAAGAACAGCGGTGATTGAGATGGTAAGGAGTTTCATTGGGCCGTCCTTTGCAGTTCAGTTCCCGGGCAACGCACGCTCACGTGATCGTGGCCAAGGCCCGGGGAACTTCCGATGGTGTTTACCATAGAGGGACAAGTCGTGTTGTATTACTCGATCAGTCGCCATTCGAGAATGCCGGCGGAAAAATCGGGTTGCAACTGGACCTCGAGGCGAATCGACTGGGTCTCGATCGGATCGAACGTGGTCTTGTTGAACTTGTTGCGGTCGGAGGCACAGGGACTGGGGTTGGGGACCGGTTTCCAGTCGGCGCCGGACTTGTAGACCACGCGCCACGAGGCGGGGACGCGGCAGAAGCCCTTGCCGGTGTCGTCGAACCAGTACACCTCGACGCCCTTGATGGTCCTGGGCTTCTCGAAATCGTACTGGACCCATTCGGCGACGCCTTTGTGGTCCCACCACGTAAAACGCGGGATCGTGACGTCGTCGGAACTCTTGGGTAGGCGCCCATCATTCAGCGCGAGCACGCTGTCGGAGGGATTGGTATGTGAGGCAACGGGAGGCTTGGGGGGGAGTTGCCATTCGCGGGCGTTCGGAGCGTCGGAAACGGTGGGGAAGGCCGTAATCCGGAGACGCGCGGCCCCCATCGGAATCAGCGTGACGGTTTCGACAGGTTCGGCGGACTTGACGGGACTGGGCTGGAGTGGCTGCACGAGCCCGGTGGCATCCTGTTTCCAATTGGGGATTCTACGGGCCTGGGCGACAATCTGGATGGGTGCGGCATCGGGGGTGAAGGGCTGAGCGGCAAGCGGGCCAGGCTTACGCTGAAGCTCGAACCTGGAATCCCCCAGGAGTCCGTAATTCCAGGCAGTGGTGGGGAACACCTCGAACTCGGGCCAGTTGGGGTTCGTGCCGTAGCGGGACCACTTCTCGCCGATCTTGAGCGAGAATGAAAGCGGGCCGTAGTGAACGGAAACGGCGTTGTTCTGTGTTGGCCAGGTCTTGGTGTTGACCGTCATGTCCAGCTTCAGCTCGATGACGTCACCGGCTTTCCAGGTGCGATCCACGACGGCGTAGAAGGGGGCCTTGGTGGCAACGGAGCCAACCATCTGGTTGTTGACATGGATCTCATAATGTCTGCACCAGGCGGGGATTCGGAAATACAGAGGGAAGAACTTGGGGGCGTCGAGTTTGGTGATCGTGAACTTCAGGGTGTCCGAGAAGGGGTAGTCGGTTTCTTCCGTAAGGGTGATCGAAACGCCGTCGGCGACTTTGGCGGTGACTTCGCAGGGCGCATAGAGGGAAGCGGCCAGGCCTTTGTCGGAGGTGGCCAGCCAGAGCTCCTCGGCGAAATACGGCCAGCCGTGAGCGACGTTGTGCTGGCAGCAGCGATAGCATTCGAAGGGTGAGTACGAGAACATGGTGCCGTGGTTTTCGATCCCGGGGGCCTTGTTGTTCTTGTCGAGCTGAACCTGGTTGGCGGAGGTGATGTAGTGAAGGCCGGACCACTCGGGGGTGAGTGCAGCGGGGAAGGAATTGAACGCGACGTCTTCGCAGCGGTCCGACCAGACCGGGTCGCCGGTGATCTTGGTGAGCATCTGGAACGAGTGCATGAACTCGACCATGGAGCAGGTTTCCGCGCCGCCTCGGGGGTCCGTGTAGCCGGGCCGGGAGTTTTCGTCAGCGACGAACATGCCACCGGGGAACTGGCCATACATGTCCATGGCCTTGTTGTAGTTCCGGTAGGCCGCCTGGAGATTGGCGGGGTCTTTGGACTGCATGTAGTAGACCGCCGGAGCCCGGAAGCCCTGCGTGATATTGACGCCGTGCCAGTTGATCACGTCTTTGTCCCACCGGGCCATGGTGCGGTGGCATTTGGCCGCGACATCGAGCAGCCAGGCTTCGCCCGTGCGGTTGTAGAGCCAATAGATCGACTCGATGTTGTCGCCCGCGCGAACGTGAGGCCAATAACCGACCATGAAGTCTTTCTCGGGATAATTGAGCTGCCAGCGAAAGTACTTCGTCATGAACGGCAGAATGCGGGCGTCGGCGGTGAATTCGTAATAGGATTGGAGAATGTTCAGGACGATCATGTTGGGCCAGAGATCGGGCTTGCCGCTGAGGCTGGTCAGCAGGCCTCGGGGTCCGAACCAGCCGTCTTCGCGTTGAGTGGCGAGAATGGCATCAACCCACCGCCTGGTCAGGTTGATGACTGTCTGGTCTTTCAGGACATATCCGAGGTCGCCGTACCCTTTGAGCCAGTAGGGCATTTCCTCCCAGCCGGAGTGTCCGGCGCCCTTCGGGTCGGCCCAGGCGTTGCCTTCGAAGTTGCACCACTTGGAAATCTCAGGCAGCCGACCAGTCATGCCGTTCTTCTCGAGCACAAGCTGGTGATACAACCAGCCTTTCGGCGTGATGGACCCGATCGGGAGTTTCACGAACGGGCTGGGAAGCAGAGGATCCCGGTTGGAAACGTAGAGAGCATTGCGGCTGTTGAGTGGGGGAGAGACCTCGGCGCGGATTGCGGGCTGTTCTTGTCGCGAGCAGCCGATCGAGATCACGAACGCCGAAAGCAGGACCGTCGGAAGCAGAAGTGTCTTGGGCATGTGTGCTCCTCGTATGGAGCAGGATGGTACCAAGGAGATGAGCCGCAAAAAAGAACAGACGCGGCTGAATCGCCGCGCCTGATCAGCGTTGGTGAGGACTTTTCGCCTCAGTTGTTCTTGACCGTCGCGAGAGTCAGGTCTTCGATCACCAGCTGCCCGTCGATCTTGCGAACGCGAAGGAAACGGCTTTCGCGGATGCGGTAGCTGTCCAGAAACCGGAGCGGCTGATCTTCCGACACCTGCTCCGGGGCGAACCAGTTGCATCGGTAGGTGTCCCCGGCAACACGCCTACACTTCACGAGGTCCCCGGGCTGCTTCTTGACCGTGCGAATGATTTCCGCCGAGAGGTCCGGAGTCTCGATCACGGGGGCGGCCACTAATGCGGGTGTGTCAATCACGTTGCTGTCCCTTTCCATATTGCATTATACGCGAGGAATTCGCGGATGTGCGGCCATGAGCATTTTTAACGATTGACAGGTTGGGGAATTCGCCTCGCCGGGTATCATCGGTGCGGATCTTGACGACTAACACAACTATCAAGGAGCGGCGCATGCGGATCAGAACCTGGGCCTGTTGCATGGGGCTCGTGATTGGCGCGGCAACCTTTGCGCGCGGGCAAGCGGTGCTGACGGGTCGGCTGGTTCAGGAGCGATTTACGGGGTCAGGCGAGACGATCCCGTTATCGGCCGTCCTGTGCTTCGCCAGCCCGGACGGGCCGGGAACCCAAGCCTCCGCGTTTCGCACCTGGGAGACCCATCCGGCCGGCTGGTACCGCCTGGCCGTCGGGGCCGGAAACCACACCGTGCTCTTTTCGACGCCTGCTCATTTCATGCGCCCGATCATCATGACGAACGTCTATGTGCGGGCAGGCGATATTGTGGATCGCCCGCTATCGCCAACGGCGGACTATGCCGTCTACCACGAAGGCGCGTGGGATAACAAGGCGGCCAGCGACTATTGGCAGACCTTCGTCGCTAAAGGAACCAGTCTGACCCATGTGGGATTCCGATTGGCGCATGATGGGGTGGACGGCGCCGGGCCCGGCAAGCAGAACCTGCTGGTTTCAGTCCATCGACAGGGCCAGGGAACCCCCGATAAATGGGAGCAGATCGGGCCGACTATGCCCATCCCCGATGTCGACAGCGGCGGACCCAAGAACTACATCTGGTCCGCGGGATGGAACACTGGCCAGGTCACCTTGACGCCCGGACAGCAGTATGCCGTTCATCTCAAGGCCGAAGCAAACGGCGGAAAGTTCCAGCCGTTCTGGCGAGAGGCCCGGGGGAACCCCGAATCGTGCTATCGGCTTGCCGCGGGCCAGGCCGAATGGGTCGGCCACCAGATGTGGATGTCCGTCGGAAGCGATGGCGACGGATTGCTGATTCCCTACAACAAGCGCGTGCATCAGCAGTTCGTGGAGTTGACCAAGTTCTCAAAGAAGTGGTCCCAGACCTACGTGGCCAACGGGAAATCTCTCGCCGGCGTCATCCTCTATGCGGCCACATCGGGCGTGCAACCGTCCATGAACCGACAACGATTGGCCGTGCGGGTACGGCGGGGCGCAGCCGACGGACCGGCCGTGGGCATTGAAAAAATCGCCATCGGAAATGGCAATTTCACCGGCGACGCTTCCTGGGGCACCTTCGGGGCGGCCTATGCGCCGGAGGAAGTGCCCTTGGAGCCGGGGCAAACCTATGCGATCGAGTTTGAGAGCATTGAAAACTACGAAACACTGCACGGATATGTGAACATCAAGGGGATGCCGAGCGACAACAAGCCGGGGTTCAATCCCTACCGGAAACACCCGAGTGACCCGTACGAGAAAGGGACGGCATTTCTGAATGGGTCCCAACCGATGGAATATGACCTGGACATGCAGGTGATCGAGTATGAGCACCAGGCCAACGGGTGGGCCAAGGCAGTCGAAGGCGCGAATCTGCTGAAAAACGGACATATGGAATCGGGTGCCCAGGGCTGGCACCGGTTCACGCTGGAAGCGGGGACGACGTTTGCCGAGTTGACCGACCAGGAAAACAAGAGCGGATTCCTGCGGGTCATGGAGGGACCAGGAGAGTTCAAGGCGGTCGATGGGGGATTCGTGCAGCGGGCAGAGGGGCTGAGCGGACTGGAAACCTATCGCCTCACGGGCAAGGTCAGATGCTCCTGGGCGATTGACGACCAGCGCCACTGTATGGTCGGTTACGATCCGACCGGACAAGTCGAGAACGCCAGGGCGGCCACGATTGTGTGGACGACCTTGCCCAGAGTCCACGGCTTGTGGGTGGATTATGAGAGCCAGCCAATCCGGCCCGGAAAAAACGGAATCAGCGTCTGGCTGAGGGCCAGGGCCACTGGGCAAGGGGTCGGCCAGTTCAAAGGCGACTTCGATGGGTTTGATTTGAAGAAGCTGCGCACGGGCGCTCCCGAGGGACAATAGCCTTCCTCATGATGAAGAGATAATTGAACCCACGGAGGAAGAAGTTCCCTTCTTCGGCGGCTTTGCGGTAGTTGCCCATCTCCAGGGTCTTGTTGTGGCGGGTAACGGCGACAATGTCGATCGGTTCGAGCCGCTGGCGGAGAAGGGCGAACAGTTCGAAGCCGATCGGGTGAAAGCCTTGCCCATGAACATAGGAGTCCGAGACGTAGAGCGCCATGCAACAGCCGGGACGCAGGATGCGGTGAATCTCCGAAATGACCTGGGCCATCGCCGGGTAGTATTGGCCGGACGCGACATCCAGCTTCCCAATGTCACGGGGGTCGGGACCGTAATCCAGGTGCGTGGAGTAGGGGGGGTCAACAAAAACAAAATCGACCTTGCCCGTCAGTTCCGGCGGTAGCTTCCGGGCGTCGACGCGGAAAATGTCTTTGCGGGTGGGGTGCACATCATAACCAAGGGCGCGGCGTTTGAGATCGCGCGCCACGTCGAGGGTGGTCCCGGAGCCGCACATCGGATCAACAACCAGATCGTTGGGTTTGGTGTAACGTTGCAGAAGGTTCCAGATGATGTAGGACGGAGTGGCACCCTTGTAGTTGGGATCGCCCTGAACCGTGTCGCCGTAGTGCTGCGACGGGTAGTCCCACAGGGTGGTGGGCTGAATGCGGAGTGGGGGTTTGCGGAACTTCATGGCTGAATTATCGCAGGTGGGCGGGCAGTAGTCAGCAGCCGGTAGTCCGTGGCCAATAGTCCGTGGCCCCTGGTCAGTGATTCTCTGCCGTTGGTGGCTGGCTCTCGTTGGACCTTGCCGGAAGGGCGAAAAAGGACGGGAGGATGCGGGCGAGGACCATCACACTGCCAACGAAAAGGACGGTCCAGAGCACGGCCTGGGGCAAGCGGCCGTAAATGTAGGAGCCGGCGCCGAACAGCGCGGAGTAGACACAGAGGCAGCCCGCGACCCAGCCCAAAAGTGCGTTCGGGAGGCTGTCGGGGGACGGGCCCACATTGGCTTCGACGCGAATACGCTCCCAGCCGGGGCCCGCGGGACGAACAAGTTGGCAGAACTTGATGAGCACACTGCGATCGGCGGGCGGGGTCAGAAACGTGACGATCACCCAGACAACGGTGGTGCCGACTACCGTGACGATCAGCGAGTAGTCGCTGGAGAACGAGTGGCCAAACTTGCCGGCGATGAAAAACCCGGCGGCGATGATGAATGACGAAGCCATCGCGGCGATCTCGGACCAGGCGTTGACCCGCCACCAGAACCACCGCAACAGGTAGATCAAACCCGTGCCGGCCCCCACCGAGATCATCAACTGGAAATTCGCCTGCGCACTCTGCAATACGTACGTCAGGAGAGAGGCGGCAACCATCAGGAAGCCCGTGACGAAGCGCCCGACGAGAACATAGTGCTTCTCACTTGCGCCGGGATTCATGAATCGGCGATAACAGTCGTGTACAACGTAACTCGTGCCCCAGTTCAGGTGCGTGATGATCGTCGAAACATATGCGGCCAGCAGCCCCGCAACCATCAAACCCAGAAACCCCGTCGGCAGAAACTTCAGCATTGCCGAGTAGGCGATGTCGTGTTTCACCAAGGCCGGGTCGATATGCGGAAACGCGGTTTGAATGTCGGAGAGCCGGGGGTAAATGATCAGCGAGCAGAGGGCGACGATGATCCACGGCCAGGGACGCAAGGCATAGTGGGCCGCGTTGAAGAACAGCGTCCCGCCCAGCGCATCGGGTTCGGACTTCGCGGCCAGCATGCGCTGCGCAATGTACGAACCCCCGCCGGGCTCCGAGCCGGGGTACCAGACCGACCACCATTGAACCGCCAGTGGCATGATGAGGACGGAGAGCGTGAGGCTCCAATCCCCAAAGTCTGGCAGGAGGTTGAGCATCTTCGGATCAGTCTTCTCAAGCAGCCCCGCAAGGCCGCCCACCTGCGGCTGTTGCAGTGCATAGTAGGCGGCGGCAAAAGATGCGGTCATTGCGATGCCGAACTGGATCAGGTCGATGACCAAGACACCCCAGAGACCCGAAGTGGCGGCGAAGAAGACGTTGATCACCCCGCAGATCAGCAGCGACTGCGTCATCGTCAGCCCGAGCATGACGTTGGCGATCTTGCAGGCGGCCAGGTTGACCGACGCCATGATGACGCAATTGAAGAAAAAACCAAGGTAAATCGCGCGGAAACCACGGACAATCGAGGCGGGGCGCCCGGAGTAACGAATTTCATAGAACTCCAGATCGGTCAGTACGCCCGATCGTCGCCACATGGATGCATAGAAGAAAACAGTGAGCATGCCGGTGAGAAGGAAAGCCCACCACTGCCAATTGTTGGCCACACCTTTCTGGCGAACCAGGTCCGTGACCAGGTTGGGGGTATCGGTGGAAAAAGTCGTGGCGACCATTGATATCCCGATGAGCCACCAGGGCGCGGCACGACCCGAAGCGAAAAACTCGGCCGTGTTGGCGCCCGCGCGGCGGGCGTAAAGCAGAGCCGGCAGAAAACAGATGGCGACCGAGACAACGACGATCATCCAGTCGATCGGGTGGAGATGCATGAAATGCTCCGAAAAAACGCATCCAAACCGAATGGCTGAGGGGGATTATAGCGGGCGGGCAGGGGAGAGTATGCAGATGCAACCGCTCGGGAACGTGGATCGCAAATTTCGGAATCCCTTCCTGCGATTTCTCTGCTCGCCTGCCGCCCCCCAATGTCCAATCTCAACCCATAGCATTGCCAACGTGCAAACCACTCGTAACATCCTCAGAAAAACCTAATTTATTGCGAACATGATTGTCTTGCCATCGTATGTCCTCTCGGGCGCGATGGAATGCCCGCCCAACGGCACGAGGACCTGCACTCCCGTGCCCGGTTGCGGCCGACGTCGAGGAACGAAAGGGGGAATGCCATGAGCCTTTGGACGATACGGTGCCGCCCCAGGCTGCCACTGCACGCGACGGCCCCCGCCAATCACTTGGATTCCATCATCCGATCGACCTTCGAGCTCCCCTCGCCCATCATGCGCCCTCCAAGAGTGCTTCGGAATCACTCCGGCACCGCCTCAACGTCCATTTCTGTCACTTCTCGTCGTTTTCTGTCGGTTTTCGTCGCTTTCTTCCCTCTGCCAAAGCGCAAAACCACCGGCCACAACGTCCTTTACGCATTCCTGCCCCTCCGTCTCGCATCTCCCCCTTTCCGCGACAGGTCCTCCCCCTCTGACGAGACACTGCTGCCGCCCATCCCTCCCAGTCAGCCTCTACCGCCTATACCGGCTGTAGCGATTGGCTCGACTCGAGCTGAGGAAGACCGGCGGCAAATCACGCGCCGCAGTTTGCCTGGCTTGCCTGGATATCCGATGTTAACCGATGGCGAGGCCACGAGGGTCCGCCCTCGGACGATCGGTAACGGAGTTGGAACATGACAACGGCACTGGCAAATCCATCGACAAACGCAAAGCTGTCGATGCCGCGGGACGAGGCGGTCAAGCTGTTGAGTTCGCGGATTGACGAAGGCGTTCGCCTGCGCAAGGCGCGGATCTGGTCAGTGGGGCAATTGGACAAGGCGCGGGAGTTGAAACAGGCTTGGACGCTGGCGGTCACAAACCTGCTGACCAAGCTGTTTGGCAGCGACCAGGAAGCCGAAGCATTCAATCGATGGTCCGGCAAAATACTCCCCGAGTTCGCAAGCCTCAGCCAGTTCATTGAGCGATTCCACGACGAAATGGACCAGCGCCTAAAAACCCTGGTCGCCGTAATGAAGCGGCTGGAAGCCAGCGACCAAGAGCCCCAGAGCCCAACAGAGGTGACGACCATGGCGGAAACAAAGCAGCCGACGGAAATCGCAAGCCAGACAAACCTGTCTTTGGTCGGTGAACAGAGCACGGAGGCTGCGGCGGTGGATGCGCTGGCGCAGAACGCGGCAGTGCGCAGCGGCGCGATCATTCTCCATTCCCGCGACGAGGCGGTCGAGGAGTCGATATCCCGGTTCGTGACCATGCTGGGGTATGAGCTGGCGGTGGTCGGCAAGGACGAAGTGGGAACCAAGGCGCTGGTGCAAAAACTGGCGGGGCAGGAGGGGCTCGAGTTTGCGGTTATCCTGGCGGGGCGGGGCGAGAGCGGAGAAACGGCGCAAATCGGAAAATGGGATTTTGAACTGGGGTATTGCGTCGGTCGCCTGGGGGCGGGGCGGGTGTGCGTGCTGCACATTGGCGGCCTGAGCGTGTCCTACGATGAGCACGGATTGCTGCACATCCCCGTGGATCCGGCCGAAGGCTGGCAGCTGCAATTGGCCAGGCATCTGAAACGCGGCGGAATCCAGATCGACCTGAACCGGCTGGTGTAAGCCGACGCCGCGCGACAATCAGCGGATTTCCTTCAGCCTGTACCGGGCGCTGCCCAGACCGACCGCTTCCATCTGCTTGATCTGCACGTAGGGGTCCTTGCCGTGGATCCGCTCGAACAGGTGGTTGCCTTGGACAAGCTGTCGGCCGCGGGGAAGACTGTTGGGCAGCGGCCGGCCATCCCGGGTAAGATCGAGACTGGCGCTCTCAACCGCAACAATGTCCTTCGAGGCGAGGATGCCCACATCGGGGATGAGCGCGGGGGTCGAAAATCCCCAGCAGTCACAGTAGATGGTGATCTGCGTGAGGAAGTTGATGTGCAGAGCCTGGCCGGGCTTGAAGGTGCCAAGAACCTCCCGAGTGGCGATCGCCAGGCCCCGCTGAAACGGGACGAATCCGCCGCCAGTGATCTTAATGGCGTCGTGGGGACACGCCAAAACGCAGTGGCGACAATAGACGCAGTGGTGATAGAAGATCTCGAGTCGATTCTTCTCAGCGTTCCATTTGGCGGCGTCGCGAGTGCAGGCGGCGACGCATTTCCTGCATCGGGAGCACAGCTTCTCATCGTAGACCAGCCCCCCCTCAAGCTGATGAAGGTCGCCCCGGGACTTCTGCGTGACGCAGCCCATGGCCAGGTTCTTGCAGGCCGCGCCGTAGCCGCAATCGCCGTGGCCTTTGAAATGCGAGACGTTGATGAGGGTGTCGGCGTCTTCGATGTTGCCGCAGATCTCGAGATTCCGGAGGGACTTGTATTTGACCTTGTGGTTGTAGAAGAATTTGTCCTTGATGCCGGCGGCGCCAAGGAGGGGCGCGCCGAGGACTTCGGCGGTGTAGCCGCGGGCTGTGGCTTCGTGGATGGAGAGCGAGCCGTCGGTCACAAAGATGTTCCGGGGGTTGGCGGCGCGGATTTTCTGAATGAGGAGGCGGATGAAAAGTGGCGGGATGGTGGTGAAGCCGAGGCCCCCGCCCACGTGGATCTTGACGGCGACCGTCTTTCCCTCGCACATGGCTTTAAGGTCGTATTTGTCGAGGAGTCGCTGGAATTTCGCGGGCAAAGTGGCTCTTGCCTCGAGGCGGTCGACTGCGGCGCTGGCGAAGTAAACGGTGGGTCTGGTCATCGTGGCTGCTCCGTTGATTTGTGGGGGAGTATAGCAGGGGAGTGGGCGGTGAGTGAAGGTTGGCCAAGGCCGAACCGGGATGAGACGCGGGCGTCCTGTTCAGATACAATGAAGGTGAATTGCCGGGAGGTCTATGGCGACGGTAGTGATCGTGGATGACAACAAGCGCAGTTGTCAGTTCATGGAGAGGCTGCTGGGAATCGAGGGACACCAGGCGGTGTGTTTGCCGGGGGGCGCGGGGCTCATTGAGACGCTGAAGAACATGAAGCCGGACCTGTTGTTGCTGGATGTTGTGATGCCGGGGATGAGCGGGATCGATCTGCTGGAGATGGTGCGGCAGGTTCCGTCGCTGGCGTATCTGCCGGTGGTCATGCTGAGCGGTGTGATGGACCTGGATGTGCAGGCGGAAGCGTTCCGGCTTGGAGCGGCGGATTACATCGTGAAGGACTTTGACTGGGAGAAGTCATTCGAACGGATTCAACGGCACTTGCGGAAGAATTGATGCTTGCGGCGCGGGGGGGGGGACCGGGTGGCTGAGCCACCGTTTGCCGTTGAGGGGTTCAAGGGTTGGCGGCAAGCGTGCACGGCTTGAATCAGGCTTCGGGTTTTCCGGGGGTCAAGCGTCGGCAGATATTGAGCAGGTGGTCGATGGCGGCGCGAGCGTCGGCAATGTTGGCGGAAAGATCCAGCATACTGAGGGCGTCGTGAGCGACGGCGGACAGCAGAGGAAATCCGTAACCGTCGCCAGAGCCCTTGAGCGTCTGGCAGATTTTCCGAAGCTGGGAAAGATCCTGGGCGTTGGCGGCTTCCTGGATCTGCTTGCTCAGTACGCGGATCGTCTCGACGTAACAAAAAATCAGTGCCTCGGAAGCCGCGTTGAGGGAAAGCTTGCTGAAGATGGGCTCATCCGGCCTGGCGGTCCCGGCCAGGTGTTCGGTGAGGACGGCGAGAAGCGCATGCGGGGGGCACGGCTTTTCGATGATCGTCTGGGCGCCTGCGGCGCGGGCGGTCTGCCAGCGGGCGGGAGAGTTTTCCGCCGTGAGCACGATGATGGGGCCTTTGAAACCGGCGGCGCGGAATTTTCTGATGGCGTCTTCGCCGGTCATGTCGGCGAGGTTGAGGTCGCAGAGGATGATTTCAAAGGGCGTCAGGCCGATCATGGCAGTGGCTTCGGCGACGGTACCGACGGCGTGGGCTTCGAAACTGGAGTCCCGCAACTGATGCACAAAGAGGAGGCGATCCATCTCCTGATCGTCGACGAGCAGGATGCGAGCTTTGGTGTCTTGCGACTGGCCGACCACCGCCGCTTTGCCATCTGTGGCGGCGGATTCCGGAAGATACAGCTTGGTGAAGATGCGCTCACGGAATGCGACACCGATCAGGTGATAGCCATGGCCGAGGTATTGGCACCACCGGACGACGCCGGGGATCTTCTCCGGGGAACCGTCGTGTCGATGAAGAACGACCTTCATGGGGGTGCCCTTGTGAAGGAATCCCCAGTAGATGAAGGAGACGCCCCCGCTGCTCAGGTCATGCGCCGGGACGATGCCCACGATGGTTCCGCCGCCAGGCTGGGTGATCTCGACTTCGAGGTCGGGTTTTCGGAAATGCGTTCTGGGGGCCGCGCGGCGGTTGAGCATGGTGGACTGCAGGCCCGCGCGATCGAGGCGATCGAGCATCTCCTGTAGTTCAACACCTGCCTTGAGCGACCGTTTTTGCTGGCTCATACGCGTGGCGGCAAGAGGGACGTTGGGCCGTACGGCAGAAGTATCGGCAGGTTCGGCGGCCCGGTGAACATCAGTCGCCGGGTTGGGTGCTTTTGACTGGGCCTGAAGGAATCAGACGGGCGAGGCGGGTCTCGATCCCGAGGACGAAAGCGGGTATACAAGGCAGGCACACGACTCGAATCGGAGGTTCACGCCTTGTCAGAGATGCCAACACAGCCGCAGCCGGCCGATCGCGAAATGCAGTTTGTCGAGCGGTTCAATCTGGTTAAGGCCAAGCTCCTGAACGAACTGCACAAGGTTATTATCGGACAGGACGAAGTGATCGAGTTGCTATTGGCGGCGTTGTTTGCACGGGGACATTGTCTGCTGGTCGGCGTTCCCGGACTGGCCAAGACGTTGATGATCTCGACGTTGGCGCGGGTGCTGAAGCTGGGTTTCAACCGCATTCAGTTCACGCCGGACCTGATGCCGGCGGACATCACGGGGACCGATATTCTGGAGGAGGATCAGGCCACGGGAAAGCGGGCGTTCCGCTTCGTCCGCGGGCCCGTGTTCTCGAATATCGTTTTGGCCGACGAGATCAATCGCACTCCGCCAAAGACGCAATCGGCTCTGTTGCAGGCAATGCAGGAGTATCAGGTCACGGCGGGTGGGCAGACGTATGCCCTGGAGCTACCGTTCTTCGTATTGGCGACGCAGAATCCGGTCGAACAGGAAGGAACCTACCCGCTGCCGGAGGCGCAGTTGGACCGGTTCATGTTCATGGTGAACATCGGTTACCCCTCGAAGAAGGAGGAGCGGCAGATCGTGCGGCGGACCACGATGGAGTTGGAGGCCGAGCCGGAACCAGTTCTTTCGGCGGCGGACATTCTGCATGTTCAGAAGATCCTGCGGAAGCTGCCCGTATCGGACCATGTGGTTGACTATGCGGTGTCGCTGGCGCGGGCGACCCGACCCAAGGAGCCGCATGCGCCGCCATTCATTAACGATTGGCTGACCTGGGGCGCCGGGCCGCGCGCCGCCCAGTATCTCGTATTGGGCGCCAAAGCGCATGCGCTGCTCAATGGGCGGCTGAACGTGTCCTGCGAGGATGTGCGGAAGATCGCCAAACCGGTCCTGCGGCACCGTCTGTTCACGAATTTCAACGCTGATGCGGAAGGCGTGGGACCGGATGCCGTGGTCGAGAAACTGATCACGGTGGTGCCCGAGGCCAGCGGCCAGGAACACGCACAATCCGGGACCTGAGTGCGCCAAATTCGAACCTGGCGACGTCGCCAACCGTAATTATCGACACCGCTGATGGAAGGGGCGTATCATCTCCGATACCAGTATGGGCGGTTTGACAGAGCGGAGTTACAGCGCATAATCGCGCTGCGGGATGCAGGTCGGTTGAGGCGCATTTGGAGAAAGGCGGAGAATATGGCTGCTCCCCAGTTTTCGACGTTTCCATCAAGGGATAATCGAGGCCAGACGCGACGATTGTTCACGCTGGAAGAAGCGAATCGCTCCCTGCCGCTCGTTGCGCGCATTGTCCGCGACATCGTGAACACGCACGCCTTGGCATCGCAACTGCAGGAGAAGTTGGACGAATCGCCCGCAGGCAAAGAGGCGGCAGCCACGCGAGCTCGTCTGCAAGAAGTGCTCAGCCGGCTGCAGGACTACGTTGATGAGTTGACGGCGGTGGGGGCGGCGCTCAAGGACTACGACATGGGGCTTATCGATTTTCCCTCGCAGCATCAGGGGCGCGAAGTGTATCTCTGTTGGAAACTGGGCGAGGAACAGATCGGCTACTGGCATGAACTGCATACCGGGTTCGCGGGCCGACAGCCGGTCTCTGTGCTGGAGGAACCGCGATAGGCAGGGGGATATCTGATTTGGACGACAGTCACGGAAACGCCCGCGAGCATAGCTCGTGGGCGTTGTGCTTCATCAGGCGTGATGTTGAGGCGTCAATTCACAATAGCCCGTCGCAGACGGGCTGGCCCAAACAGTGCCGGATCGCCTGGTCTTCCTAGGGCGGCTGTCTCGATATCCGGTGTCGGGAGATCCAGGTTGATCAGGCCATGCTGATCGCGCCAGACGCGCAAGCATCGACGCATGCGTTGCAGTCAATGCAGTCTTCCTGCTTGACGTCGGCCTTTTCGGCGACCATGAAGATTGCCTGGGAGGGGCAGACTTCTTCGCAAGACTTGCAGGCGTTGCACTTATCTTTGTCAATGACGGCAGGCATACTGAGCTCCTGAAAAAAGAACGGCGGACCAGTTCAATAGGCTCGCCGCAGGAAACAGGATATAGAAGTCCTCTGATGTTTTCAAGCACCAATCGCCCCCAGGCGGATGAGTATTAGTACAACATCGTGGGCTGCTTGTCTGCGCGCTGCAAATGCAATTATAATAACGTCTTGCGAGTATCACAACGGGTCAGCCATTCTTCCCGTTTGCAGAGAGCGTCCCACGCAGTCGAGTACAGCAAAAGGGTTGGCCAGCAGCGATGCTTCCCAGACGAAGGCCCCATCAGCTGCAGCCCATCGAGTTGCCGCAATTCAGGCACTTATAACAAGTTCCGGACCTGACGGTGATTGATCCGCACACGTCGCAGGCCGGGGCATCTGCCTGAAGCTCCGAGCTCTGCTGGCTGAGCGGGTCGGCGGCGACGATCAGGCGGACGTTGGCGGGTCCGTGGGGGTTCGACGATGGTTGGACCTTTGGATGCAGCTCCAGCAGGGGCGCGGGAGCCTCTTCTTTGTGGCCGTGGCCGTTGCCGCCGTTTCCCTTGCCATTGGGTGGTCGGCGAAGGGGGGCGTCGGTGGAATCAGCGATCGGGATCTCCGGCGACGGGGCTGTCGCCGGCGTTTGCGGAGGGTTTGCCGGCGGGCTCGCTTTCTTTTCCGGGCGCTTGGGCGCATTGGCCGCCCGGTAGCCGGGCACGAATTCCATGGCCAGCCAGCGGAAGATGTAATCGACAATCGACTTGGCAAACGGAATGTCGTTGTTGCGCGTCATGCCGCTCGGTTCAAACCGCACATGCTCGAACTTTCGGACCAGCGAGTCGATCGGCACGCCGTACTGCAGCGCCAGCGACACCAGCGTTGCGATCGTGTCCATCAACCCGCCGATGGTCGAACCTTCCTTGGCCATCGTGATGAAGACCTCGCCCGGCGAACCGTCGTCATAAAGTCCGACGGTGATGTATCCCTCGTGACTGGCCACGTCGAACTTGTGAGTGATGGCCCGGCGAGTGTCGGGGAGTCTTCGTCGCAGGGGCCGCTCGACGATTCGCTCGATGATTTTCTCGATCGGCGTGGTGGAAGCGGGCGCGATGTTGTCGCCGTGTGCCTTCGGAGTCGTTGCCGTGGTGGCCACTCCGACCGCAACTTCTTTGGCGATTTCCTCCTTGGCGGCGGCGGTGTTGTCCTCGTCGTCGTCCTCCGCATCATCCAATTCCTTGTCCGACTTCACGTTCAACGGCTGCGAGAGCTTGGATCCGTCGCGATAGAGCGCATTGGCTTTCAGACCGAGTCGCCAGGAGAGGAAATAGGATTCTTTAATGTCTTCCACGGTGGCTTCGTTGGGGAGATTGATGGTCTTGGAGATGGCGCCGGTGATGAAAGGTTGTGCGGCGGCCATCATGCGGATATGCCCTTCGGGAGGGATGAACCGCTTGCCGTGTTTCCCGCATCTATTTGCGCAATCAAAGACCGACAGGTGCTCATGCTTCAAGTGCGGAGCGCCTTCGACGGTGCCATGGCCGCAGAGAACGTCATTGGCTTCCTCGATTTGTTTCCGGGAGAAGCCGAGTCGGCGGAGGAGGTTGAAACCCGGGGATTGCCATTCCGATTCGGGGATTCCAAGCCGGTTGAGCGTGTCTTTTGCGATGGACCAGGGCGAGAACGCGAAGGAGAGTTCAAACACGGATGGCAAGGCCTTTTCGATCTTGTCGATCTCTTCGTTGGTCAATCCGGCGAGCCGGAGGCTGTCGCGGTTGATGTGGGGGGAGGCGTCGAGGCTGAGGGTGCCCAGGACATACTGAAGGATGTCGTGGATCTCCGAAGGCGAATAACCGAGGTTGATCAAAGCGGGCTGAAGCGATTGGTTGGCGATCTTGAAATACCCGCCACCGGCCAGCTTCTTGAATTTGACAAGGGCGAAATCGGGTTCAACGCCGGTGGTGTCGCAGTCCATGAGCAGGCCGATGGTTCCGGTGGGTGCGATGACGGTGGTCTGGGCGTTGCGGTAGCCATGGTGTTCGCCGAGCGTGACGGCGCGGTCCCAGCATTCGCGGGCCGCCGCGAGGAGTGACGGAGAAGCGAGCGGATCGGCCTCGGAGAACTGGGACGCGTCGATGCCGACCGGGAGGATCTCCAGGCCTTCATAGTGACCGAGGCTGCGAGCGCCCGGGGGGTTGTGGGCAACGTCGTATGCGGCCCTGCGGTGATTGCGGATGACTCGCAGCATGTCGGCTTTGTTCTCGTCGTAGGCGGGGAACGCGCCCATCTCACGGGCCATGTCGGCGGACGCGGCGTAGGACTCGCCGGTGAGGATGGCGGTCAGCGCGGCGCAGATGGCTCGGCCGCGATCGGAGTCATAGGGGATTCCCGCCTGCATGAGCATGGCGCCTAGGTTGGCGTAACCGAGCCCCAATGTGCGGAATCGGTAAGAGAGCCTGGCGATTTCTTCAGACGGGAACGAAGCCATGAGTACCGAGATCTCGAGCACGATTGTCCAGAGCCGGATGGCGTGCTTGTAGGACTCGACGTCGAAACGGCGAGTCTCCGTGTCGAAAAAGGTCAGGACGTTCAGTGAAGCCAGGTTGCACGCGGTGTCGTCGAGGAACATGTACTCGGAGCAGTTGTGAACGGTCAGGCCGTTCGCGATGAACGAACTCGTGACCGGCTCGGTGAGATCGAAAACCTGCTGCTTGCCGAGCGGATTGAGGGTCGCGACGCGATCATAATTGCCCGACTGTGCCGAGTTCCCGGCGTAGGTCGCGAGGCTGTTCAACTGTTCGAGCTTCCGCCCGGGCAGAAGCGAGATGTGGCGAACAAAAGAGCGGAGGCTGCCCGGATCGATACGCAGGCCGTGGCGTCTCGAATCCGCGTCGCGAGCGGCCGTGGGTGCATAGGCTCCGCCTTGATTCGCATAGGCTCCGCCTTGCGTGGCCCCAACGCCGGACCGCACAGGGGCGTTCCGTCGATCGGGCAGTTCTCCGCTATTAAGCAAATAGGATGGTTCGGAAGTCAGGGGCAGGTGGAACACGGACGACTGGACGCCGAAACCCAGAAGAAGGAGTTGTACGTCCTGCAGCAGCGCGAGGTTGCTGGAGAGCAGTTCGAGGGTGCCGTTGGCCAGTTGTCCGTCGGCGGTGAAAAGCGCCTTGAGCATGTGCTTCTGCGCCGCCAGTCCCGCGGTGAACGCCTCTTCGGCGAGTCGTGGCTGGCGTGAAGGGTTGAAGCGCGAGACGCGGCCGTCGGTTCGCACGAAGGCGCCCAGGCGGCTGAGCAGCCGGCGATTGGTCAGGGCCACCGTCAGCGTGTTTCCCGATTCATCGAGCGAGCGCTCGTTCACCATCATCTCGTTGATGTAGTCGTCGTCATAGGTGCGCTGACCCCAGTGATCGGCGACATAATGGGCAAATTGATCGACCAGCGCGGCGTCCTTGAGCGTTGCATCAAGGTGCAGCGCGGTGCCATCGTCGTTTGCCTGTGAGAGGAACAACCCGAGCAGTTGGAAGAACTGGGGATCCTGGGGCTCGCCGATTTCCTGAACACAGGCGGCGGCGCTGGGAAGTTTGACCTCGTCGGCGGGGGTGAGGAAGCGGGCCTCGACCCACCCGCGGCCCCGGGCATAGACCTTGTGGTCGGCGGTGAGCTTGAGCGCATACCCGCCGGCAGTCCGCAATTCGTACACCTCCTGAACGCCTGTTGGGAATGAGCCGTCCGTCGTGTGGACTTCCTGGCGGTCAAGGTTGGTGACAACTCGGCTGGGCAGATGGATCATCTGGTCGATTCGCCGCCAGATGCCGCCCGGAGTGAGGACGCGCGTGTCGCCGGTCACGCACGGATTGGAGGCATTGATGCGACCGGAGCGCGGGCAAGTGTGCCACTGGTTGATGGTGTCGTCGAACTGGACGCCAGGATCGGCGCAGCGCCACGCGGCGAACGCGATCTGGTCCCACAGGTCTCTGGCCCTGAGGGTCTTGGCAATCTTGTTGTTGGTCCGCCAGGTGAGGTTCCATTCGCCATCCTGTTCGACGGCCTTGAAGAAGCGATTGGGAATGCGGACCGAGTTGTTGGAGTTCTGGCCGGAGACCGTGTAGTAGCCTTCCCCGTTGAAGTCGTAGTCGAGTCGCAGGCCGAGCTTCCTGGCTTGCTCCTGTTGATCTTTGGGGAGGATCTTGATTCCCTCGGCCATGGCGGCGACCTTGAGCTCCTCGCGGACTTTCCAGTTGATGAACTGCTCGATATCGGGGTGGTCGAGATCGAGGCAGACCATCTTGGCGGCGCGACGGGTGGTTCCGCCGGACTTGATGGCGCCCGCGGCCCGGTCGCCGATGCGCAGAAAGCTCATCAGCCCGGAGGAACGCCCTCCGCCCGAGAGAGGCTCATTTTCTCCTCGCAGACGCGAGAAATTCGAGCCCGTGCCCGAGCCATACTTGAAAAGCCTTGCTTCTCGCACCCAAAGATCCATGATTCCGCCGGCGTTGACCAGGTCATCGGACACGGATTGGATAAAGCAGGCATGCGGCTGGGGATGCGAATAAGCGTCCTTTGCGCGTTTTAATTCACCAGTGCGTGGATCGCAATAGAAATGCCCTTGGCTGGGTCCGGTGATGCCGTAGGCGAAATTCAGACCCGTGTTGAACCACTGCGGCGAATTGGGCGCGCACATCTGATGGAGCAGCATGTAGGCCAGTTCGTCGTAGAACGCCCGGGCGTCCTCGGAAGAGTCGAAATAACCGTGCTTTTCGCCCCAGTGTCGCCAGCAACCGGCCAGACGATGCACGACCTGCCGGACAGATTTCTCCGGCCCCGTCACCACATTGCCCTGCGCGTCGCGCAGCGGCTGTCCATTCTCATCGAGGAGGGGAGCGCCGGCCTTGCGGAAGTACTTGCTGACCATGATGTCGGTCGCCAGCTGCGACCAACCTTTGGGTATTTCCGCATCATGCATCTCAAAAACAACAGAACCGTCCGGGTTAGTGATCCGGCTGGTGCGCTTCTCGTATTCGACGGAGTTGAGGGCATCCTGGCCCGGTCGCGTAAATCGACGAGTGATCTTCATGTCTCAATCCCCAAACAAAAAACTCCTGCGCGGCCGCATCCGGCCTGGATCGGATCCGGCGTCCGTTGCCGAACCCGCCCATTCTGCGTTTTCTCTCCGCCACCATCCGCACAAGCGACTCTCACTTGCCCGGTCGCTTGTGCCACGCATACCCTGCCATACCATTCTGAACGCAAAGCGCCTGGCGACCACTGCTCTCAGGCCGCGACAAGGCTGACTGCTCCGGGCGCCTACTCTCTTAAGAAATATAGCCTATAAACGTGTCTCTCATTCAGGTCCGGCTGGCTGATTACGTTCCCATTGAACAGAACCTGTTTCTGCTGAGGCAAAAACGCCAGTTTATCGCCAAATGCAACCGGCGAGGTATAGACGACTCGGCCGGTCTTGGAATCCTGAAGATAGATTGTGCCGTTGCCGCGAGCGAGGAATCCCATCCCGCCGGCCTGGGATGCCACGAGCGAGGCGTTGCTGGGAATCCGGTCGGCTTGCGCACGGCAGCCGGCGGGCAGGCCGATCAGCACAACGGCCACCAAGGCGACAATCGAAATGGGAATCTCATGAACCATGACGAATTCCGAGACAGTCAATCCACCTTGGGCAGAGTCAACCCGGACTGATCCTGATACTTGCCGCCTTTGTCCGCGTAGCTCTTTGCGCAGACCTGTTCCGCTTTCAAGAAGATCAATTGCGCGATCCCTTCATTGGCGTAGATCTTCGCCGGGAGCGGAGTTGTATTCGAGATCTCAAGCGTGATCTTACCGCGCCATTCCGGTTCGATGGGCGTCACATTCACAATGATGCCGCAGCGGGCATAGGTCGATTTGCCGACGCAGATGGCCAGACAGTTACGGGGCATTGTCACCGTTTCGACAGTCTCACACAGGGCGAAACTGTTGGGGGGGATGAGAACGTGATCCTTGCCCGTCTTCCGCGTGTCGACCGTGACAAAGGAATCCTCAGCGAATTGTTTCGGGTCGATAGTAGCCGAGTTGACGTTTGTGAAGATCTTGAACAGGCTGCCGACACGGACATCGTAGCCATAGCTCGAGACACCGAAGCTGACCTGGCCCGGGCGCTTCAGATTCTGCTCGAATGGCTCGATGCCAACCAACTCGCGAATCTGGGTATCACACAGAATTGACATGTCAAACCCGATATGACGTGACGGGAGGCCGTTCACAAAGACCCGATCAAGGTCTTAGCCAATCCGACAATACTGCTCGCCTGTACTTGGAACAACCTCGATGCACACAACCAAACAAGACAATAACCACCATTTGGGTGGATGGAAGACTGCTTCAATTGCTCAATTCAAAATCGTTTGCGATTTCGACGCCAACACCTCATCAAAACTCGAACTACGCCATGCTGTCGGCACGAAATGTTAACGCGGCCTTTATACACTATATCTTGTGTTCGTCAATCGGGTCTTTACTAAATATGGGATCAGAATTTCGGCGACTCAGGATAAGCGACGAACTCATCGACGCTTAGCGTAGCGAGACTTTTTTTTGTGTCCATCACTTGATGGACAGGGCTCAACTTATCCACCGGCAAGCCTGCTCTGCGGTGGATAAGTCGGGCTTCGGCGTTCGTTCGTCCGAAGGGGCGGAGGCCTGAGAAGGGGGCTCCCTGCCCGGTTGCGCGGGGATGTGGTCGTGCCTTCAGAGTGCCGGGCAACTGTTCGGGTCGCCATCCGCAATGGGCAGTGACGGGAAACTCGCAGCAATGCGGGCAAGTTGTTCTTGCTCCAAGGCAACAATGCCGTAGACTATTCGTAGGCGGCATGTCGCAGCGGGGTTTTGGGCTTGTGGTGCTGGGCGAGCATCCGGTCGGCGGAGGAGTTCATCGCGAGAAGGGATCGAAGCAACAAAGAACCAGATGTGTCCGTGCAGAGCATGGTGTTGGCCGTAGAGGTGTGAGCAGTTCTGGGGATCAGGCAGTCGAATGGTGCAAGAGGCTATCGCGAGGCGGTCTACCGGGCCGGTTGGTGCTTTGCGGAGTCTGGCCGTGTGTCTCGGGTTTTCACTGACAGAGTGGCTGCCGTGGGCGAATAGGTCGTCTGCGCGGGTTTGTGCGCGCAGAGCGTCTGAGGGAGGCTGACAAGGCAAGAGCATCCAGAGTGTAGCCCGTGGCATTCGTGGCCCGGACGTGGAACGGCAATGGGACAGGGCGTGGGCCATGGCACAAGACGGAGGCACGAGAGCGGAACTTGCCGCCGACGCGAAGGCGGCCGGCACTGGACACGCAAACCAGTCGCACTCGCCCACCTTGCCCGCGCTGCCGGCCTGCCCGGACGAGTCCTTCCGCCTGCTGTTGGACTTGGTGGAACAGGCCGCTGCCATTCTCACTGAACGCGGCGACATCGTATGCTGCAATTCACGCTTTGCCGGGTTGGTGAAGTCTCGCCCTGAGCAGTTGGTCGGGTCTGCGTTGAGCGATTTCGTTCCGGGGAGTGACAAGGCGACCCTCGGTTCGTTTCTGGTGGCTGCCGCCGGCGGCGCAGCCAGGCAACCCATTTCGCTTGTGTCGACTGACGGCAACGTGTTGCCGGTCCTCTTGTCGGCCGGCGTCGTGGCGTCCGAACCTGTTCGCCGTCTTTGGATGACGGCGTTACTTCACGCATCGACTGATGACGGTGGGCGGCAGATCGATGATCGTCGCCTGATCAGCGCATTGCTGGATTGCGTTGCTGAAGCGGTTATTGTCTGTGATGCCAGTCTGAGAATTCTGCATTGCAGCATCGAAGCGGTGCGTTTGTGCGGGCACGATCCGGCGGGCGAGAAATTCCACGCCGCTTTTCCGCTGTCGTTCAGCTCGCCGATCTCTCCGGGCCTTGATGTGTTTCTCTCCTATGCGATGGCGGGCCGCTTTTTGCGGAACATCGACGCGACCATGCCGGACCCTTCGGGGGGAATGCTCCACGTGCTGCTGACCGTCGGGCCATTGTTGTCGGTCGATGGCAGGGTTGCCGGGTGTGTTGTCACCCTCGTCGACATCACCCATCAGAAGCGGACCATGGAAACGCTCCGCGTGGGAGAAGAGCGGTTTCGCGTCGCGCTGCAGCATGCACCCATCATGGTTTACACGATTGATCGGCAGTTGCGCACCACCTGGATACACAATCCGATGCTCGCATTCACCGCCAGTCAAGTGATCGGCAACCGCCTTGATGAGGTTGTGCCCAAGGATGATGTGGCCGAGTTCCTGGCGCTGAACCAATGGGTGTTGGTAGCCGGGCGGGAGACTCGGCAGGAGGTGCGCATTCAGTGGGAAGGAAACACCTACCACCTGGACGTCTCCGTGGAGCCTCTGCGCGATCCATGGGGCAGAATTGTCGGGATTACCGGCGCGGCGATGGACATCACTCAGAACAAACTGGCGAGCCAGGCCATGGAGAAGGCCAAACAGGCCGCCGAAACCGCCAATCGCGAGAAGGACGTCTTCCTGGCCACGTTGTCACATGAGTTGCGCACGCCTTTGGCGCCGGTTCTCATGAGCGCATCGGCCCTCGAGGCTCGCGCGGAACTTCCGTCCGAGGTCCGCGAAGAGATTGCGATGATTCGTCGGAATGTGGAAATGGCGGCAAGACTCATTGATGATCTGCTGGACTTGACGCGCATTGGCCGTGGAAAGCTCGAGCTTCATCAACGGGTGGTCGACGTCTGCCCCCTGCTGAAGCAAGCGGTGGGCGTCTGTGCCGCGGACGCGGCGGCCAAGCATCTTCGCCTGACGCTCGACGCCCAGCCCGGGGTGCATTACGTGCGAGCAGATCCGGAACGGATGCAGCAGGCGATCTGGAATCTGGTCAGGAACGCGGTGAAGTTCACGCCCTCGGGCGGCGTTGTCGCCGTTCGGTGTGCCAATGCCCTTCCCGGTCGATTCATCATCGAGGTCGCCGATACCGGCATCGGCATCGATGCCGAGACGCTTCCAAGACTTTTCGCCCCGTTTGAACAGGGCGGGCGAGAGGTGACCCGCCGGTATGGCGGACTCGGCCTTGGCCTGGTAATCAGCAAGATGCTCGTCGAGTTGCACGGCGGGTCGCTCCGCGCGCACAGCGACGGAAAAGGGCGAGGCGCCACATTCACCGTTGAACTTCCCGCGGCTCACATGCCCAAAGACAAACCCGCGCGGGTCCATACGGTCGAACCCGCTCCGCATCGGTGCCTGCGCATTCTCCTCGTCGAGGATCATATCGATACCGCCAACACCATGGCGCAACTCCTGCGAACCTCTGGACACCACGTTGTGATTGCCAACAGTGTGGCGACCGCCATCGACTTTGCCGCCATCGAGCCCTATGACCTCGTCCTGAGCGATCTAGGTCTTCCGGACGGAAGCGGGCTGGATCTCATGCGGGAACTGTCGCGGCGACATGGCCTGAAGGGCATTGCGATCAGCGGCTACGGCATGCAGGCCGACATCGAAAAGAGCCGCGAAGCCGGCTTCCTTGAACACATCGTCAAACCCGTCAACATTCAGAAACTCGAAGAGCTGATTGACTCCATGTCCGCGAGAATTCTGCGATTGCCGCGAGCGCGGGGCTCGCCCAAAAAGCCCTAGCTGCGAAGTGCCGATCGAAAACGCCCAGACCCCGGCGTCCGCATCGCCCGCTATCTTCTCTTGGTCCACGACGCGACGGCCCGCTGGAGTTCGGCGGCGGTGAGCTTCCCGTCCGCGTTGGCATCGGCCGTTGTCGCCGCCGCCGTCACCGCTGCCGTGAGTTCGGCGAGCGTTGCGCGCCCGTCCCCGTCTCTGTCGGCGGCTCGGAAGATGATCGTGCCCCAGTCCATGCCCAGCCCGGGGTCAAACACATAGTGTTCGGGCACTCTCAGCAGATCGCTCAGAGATTCCATCAACTCGTCCCGCGAGACCCATTCCTTGCCTCCCGCCAGTACCTCCAGGCTTCGGCGCAGATTTGCCGTTGCCTCTGCAACGGGCTTGCCTATAAGGCCCGCCTGCTTCAGTGCAGCCATCCCTGACATCACCAGCGACGATCGCCGATCGTCCGCCCACAACTCGCCCGACTTGGCCGCCACATATCCCTCTCGCTTGCCGGCCAGCTGTTCTTCGATCAACTGGCCTCTTCGCGCAACAAAGGCCTCCAGGCTGTTTGCCGCCACACCCGCGCTGGCCTGCGCGTTCAGCCTCGCGAGCTGCCATGTCAAGTTCTCCGTGTTGACCACTTCGGTCGCTATTTCCTTGAGTCGTCGCTCATATCGGTCTCGCAACTCAGTCACGGCGAGGATTCGCTCGATCAACCGATTCGGCGGCACGTAGGGATTTCTCACGCTCCAGTCCAGCTGCTGCTCCGCCCCGGCGGCCGCGCCAAATCCGCCAAACGACATGTTCATATCCCACGGCACAAACACATATCGACCGTCGCTCGGCCGCTCGTACAGGTAGTAGTTGTGCCCCGTGGTCAGAATGCTGTCCAGGTTCACGATCATGCCCTGAACGGCGATGAACCGGAGGAACGCGTCTTCATCGATGAACTCGCCCAGCCGTTTGGCGAAAGTCGCATCGTCGGAAAAATGAATCAGCCGCACGAACTGAACGAACTTCCGCCCGCTTGCCTCCGTCGCCTGTTTCAAACCGTAGCGATCGCAGTACTTTTCCCATTCCCGGCCCAGATACGGAATCCCGCGCAGCATTTCCGGCTTCAGCAGCATACCCGCGTGATTTCCGAAATGCCGGTCAAGAAACGCCTCGTCCACCTGCTCGACAATCACGAAAGTCCCAAGGTCCCGCCTGTTGTACACACCCTCCACCGTCAGACTCACTCTCGCGAACGATGTCCTGGGCGCGGGCACTTGCGCCTCCCGAAATACCCAGTAGGCCAACGGCTCACGCAGGCCCGATGCGTCTCCCGCGCTGATGTGAAGGTTGAGCGTGCGGGCGCCCAGGTAACTCCGCCCCTTCCGGCCGCGGTCAAACTCGATCTTCATCGGTTTCCGCGGTCCCTGGGCGAACGCGTACGAGTAGTTCCCCTTGAACCGGACGGCCATCTCGGTCGCGGGCTCGCCCTCCACCTCCAGCACGCCGTCTGCGTAGTTGTAGATGTATCCGTAGGGGCTGATGACCGGACCTTCCTCCGCTTCGGCGGTCGGTTTCGTCGCGGCGCCGTTAACCGATTCAAGTCGCGGCAGGAACCGCGGCCTTGATCGGGGCTGCATCTGCTTCCAGGCTTCGGCGCTGAGCCGAATGTGCATCGACCACACTCGCTCCTGCGCAAAGAGGCTCTTCTCAGCCGGCCTTGTTTCGGGAGTGGCGGCGGCCAGACACCAGCCACACAGGAAACTCACGGCAGCCGTTCTTGCCAACATACCCTCATATACACCGCCGCAGCGATTCGTGTTTCACTGTCCTTGGTGGTTCTTCATCTGTTTCCTGGAACTCGTCATCTCCGCCTTTCAGTCGCTACAATGCCGACACCCGTCATGCACAAAACCGTCGTCCTCAACATCGTCGGCCTCACCAGGAGTCTTCTGTCCACCGGTCACATGCCGCGCTTGGCCGTCTTCGCCGGCAAGTCGTCGCTCGCCACGATCACACCCCCTCTCCCCGCCGTCACCACCACCGTCCAATCCACCTATCTCACCGGCTGCCAACCCAACGAGCACGGCATCGTCGCCAACGGCTGGTACTTCCGCTCCGAGTGCGAGATCAAATTCTGGCGGCAATCCAACCGGCTCGTCCAGCGCCCGAAGATCTGGGAGACCGCCCGTGCCCGCGACCCCAACTTCACCTGCGCGAATCTGTTCTGGTGGTACAACATGTACTCCACCGTGGATTTCGCCGTCACGCCCCGTCCGATGTATCCCGCCGACGGCCGGAAGATCCCCGACGTCTGGACCCATCCCCAGGACCTCCGTCATGATCTCCAAAAGGAGCTTGGCCAGTTCCCGCTGTTCCATTTCTGGGGCCCCGCCACGTCCATCCGTTCCAGCCAGTGGATTGCCGCCTCCGCACTCTGGGTTGACCGGCGACACAATCCCACGCTGACTCTTATCTACCTCCCGCACCTCGATTACTGCCTTCAGCGCCTCGGCCCGGATCCCGCGAACCTCGCCGCCGACCTCCGCGACCTTGACGCCGTTGTCGGGCAGCTCCTCGACTATTACCGCGGCCAGGACGCACGAGTGCTGATCCTCTCCGAATACGGCATTACCCCGGTCTCGCAGCCGATTCACCTCAACCGCGTCTTCCGCCATGCCGGCCTTGTCACCGTCCGTGAAGAGCTTGGCCGCGAGCTGCTCGACCCCGGTGCCAGTGCCGCCTTTGCGGTCGCCGACCACCAGATCGCCCACGTCTACGTCAACGACCCCTCCCGGCTCACGATCGTCCGACGCCTCCTGGAAGCCACCCCCGGCGTCGCCGCCGTACTCGACGAACAAGGCAAAAGAAACGCCCACCTCGATCACCCCCGCTCCGGCGAATTCATCGCACTGGCCGACTCCGATGCTTTCTTCACCTATTACTACTGGCTCGATGACCACAAGATGCCGGACTTCGCTCGCACGGTGGATATCCATCGCAAGCCCGGCTACGACCCCGCCGAACTCTTCCTCGACCCCGCAATTCCCTTCCCAAAGCTCAAGATTGCCTTCGCTCTGCTCAAGAGGAAGCTCGGCTTTCGCTCGCTCATGGAAGTGATTCCCCCCTGCGCCGAGCAGGTCCGGGGCTCCCATGGCCTGCTCCCCGCCACCCCGGAGAATGCTCCCATTTTCATCACGCGACAGGCACCAATCCCCGAATTCGACCTCCTGCCCGCCACAAGCGTCCATAATCTGATCCTGCGGTCTCTGTTCGACGAATAACTCCGGGTACAATCCGGCCAACGGAGGCTTCATTGCAGGATCTCCGGCATCCAGCCCGCCGGGAGAATTCGCCTCGAGCGTTGTCCATGACCCACGACCACGACATCCTCCTGTCTCTCTCCGGACTCCGCGTGCAGTTCGGGGATCTTGTTGCCGTTTCAAACGTTTCCTTCGATCTTCGCGGCGGCCAGCTCCTGGGCCTCATCGGCCCCAACGGCGCCGGGAAGACCACCCTTCTCCGCGCTGTCGCCGGTCTTCAGGCCCTCGTCTGCGGCTCGGTCTCCGTGGCGGGTCACCCCGGGAATCCTTCCTCACCCGATGCCAGGCGATTCGTCGGCTTCACCCCCGATACCCCCGCCGTTTACGAAGAAATGACCGTGCGGAAGTTCCTCCGTTTCGTTGCGATGGGTTACGACCTGGGTCCCGGCGAGGTCAACGAGCGCATCGATTTCTGGCTTGAGAAGGTCTGGCTCACCGAGAAGGCCGATCAGAAGATCAAAGCGCTCTCCCGTGGCATGCGCCAGCGAATCGGTATCGCGCGCACACTTCTGCCCAACCCTATGGTTGTCCTGCTCGACGAGCCCGCGGCCGGCCTTGATCCGGCCGGGCGGGTGCAGTTCCGCCAACTCCTCTGCGACCTCCGTGAACAGGGAAAGGCTTTGATCGTCTCCAGTCACATCCTGGCCGACATGGACGAGTATTGTTCTCACATCGGCATCATGGCCCATGGCGCGATCATGCAGTTCGGCACCGTTTCCGAAGTTGCCAATGCCGCCAACGGCTCGCGATGCCGGTACACCCTCATCCTGGCGCGCCCCGTCGCCGACGCCGTCGCCACGTTGCGAAGCATCCCCGACGTTCTCGATGTTCAGGCCGACCGCCTTCGTTTCACCTTCGAATACCACGCGGACCACGAGCTAGCCGCCTCACTTCTGGCTAGTCTCGTCCAGCAGCGTTTGCCCGTTGCCGCCTTCTCGCCCAACGCGCCGGGGCTTGAAGAGGCCTATCTGCGCGCGGGAATCAGGCAGGTTGACTGATGGCCGCCAATACCCCTCTTGCCAATTCAATCGCCTGGGCGCATTTCCAGCTCCGCGGTGGATGGAAGAACCTCCTGCTCACCACGGTCGGCTATGCCCTGATCATCGGCGCCTGCCTCGTCGTGACAATCCAGGTCAACCCCCGGCAAGCCACCAACACCTGCAGCGTCTGGACGGGTGTTCTCCTGGGTCTCCAGACCGGCATCCTCGTCCTGTTAGGCGCGGTGACCGTCAATTCCGCCCTGCGCACCGACCTCAATGCCCGCATGATCGAGTCCCACCGCCTCATGCCGGTCTCGTCCGGCAGTGCCATCTTCGGGTACCTGCTGGGCGGTTGCTCGCAGGTCCTTTGCCTGGCCGCCGCCACTTTCATTCTGGGGCTTATCACCAATCTCGGCGCGCATACGCCTCCCGCGATGTGGGTCTTCCCCAATCTGGTCCTCGGTTCCTTTGCCGTCTTCTTCTGGATCACCTCGCTCTTCGTCGGTTTCCTCACCCATCATGGCGGCACCTGGATCTTCAGCTTGTCTTTCCTGATCTTCGCCAGCCAGGGCATTCTGCTCCATCTCCTTCCCGCTGTTTCCGTCTTGATCAGTCCCCTGGTCGGTCACACCATATTCTCCCGTCGGGCCGTCAGCATCGAAACACATTGGCCTTACCTGGTCTCCGCTGCCGCGCAGCTGGTCTTCGGCGCTATCTTCTACACCGCCGCCGCCAGACGCTTTCGCCGACCCGAGGCCCCCGCGCTTGGCGTCTGGCTCGGACTGGTCCTGCTGGCCGCCTGGGTTGCCACCTCCGGCGTCGCCATCAGCTGGTACCGCGAGTTTACCCCCCGAGGCTGGGCTCCAGACGACTTCGGCGGCGCCACCCCGGTCATCTCCTCACTTGCTCTTGCCATGCTCCTGGGACTGATCCCCATCGCCAGCGCCGGCCGGGCCGACGCCCATTGGCGACGGGCTTGCCACGTCGATCCTGCCACCCCGCGTCGCCCCATCCACCCTCTCCTCATTGTCGTTGCGGCGTCCACCATTGCACTCCTGCTCATCGCGGTTGCACCATTCAACCAGCACAACGTCTGGCAAATCTGCCTCCGCGCCGGCGTATGCGTGTTGGCCTTTTGCATCGCCTGTTGCTACCTCTTGCGAATCGTTTTCCGCGTGAACGGCCGGGGCATCATCATCGTCGGCCTGTTCGTGGTGCTCGGCTGGGTTGGCCCGTTCATCATCGACCTGATTCGTCATTCGATGATGGACCGCCCCAACGATGATGTCCTCACCCGTGTTTCCACCTGCAGCCCACTCGGGCTGTTGATGCAGCTCTGGGACCGCCGCCCGCTCAACACCACACTGGGGCTGATTGTCCAGTGCGCGTTTGCCGTCATCGCGGCGATCCTCTATCACATGCCCCGGCGGCTTGTGCGCAAACCCTTGTCTGAACCGCCAAAGGCCTTATAGTAGTCGCCGCTCTTGGAGAGGTGTCCGAGTGGCCGAAGGAGCAGCACTGGAAATGCTGTAACGGACTTAAATCCGTTCGCGGGTTCGAATCCCGCCCTCTCCGTTATTTTTGCGCGGCAAACTGTAAACCCCGGCCCGGCCGGGGTTTGCGTTTGAGTCGACGAGCTTCAAGGGGCTTTCTGTCCCCAAACTGTCCCCAATAGCAAAACTGCGTAACGGCCTGCGCATAACATCACAACTTCAGAGGTGCTGA
>CAYVKG010000021.1:0-56953 GCA_964451955.1 uncultured Tepidisphaeraceae bacterium | reverse complement strand
GACGGTGGTGCTGTACATCGTGCCGTTGCGGGTCGGGTTCCGCCAGATCGTGGCCTTGATGGCCCCGTAGCGGATCGTCTGCGCCGGCCGATTGTTTTCGCTTACCTGAGCATTGCCGTTGTTGCTGTTGGACATAATGACCTTCCTTTCGTAATGCCCACCGGCACACCCTTGGCTTACAAGGGTTATGGCGAGCTGCCGCCTGCATGTTGCACAGGCGGCGGTCGCATCAGGCCGCATCGGGTGCATCGTCGGGCAATTCGGCGGTTTCGTGGAGCTGGCGCTCGATGCGGGCGATCTGGGACAGGTCGTTGGCGATGTGACGGTGCTTGAGGGCCACTGCCGAGGCCCAGGCCAGCTCATCATCGTCATCATGGGCAATGGTTCGGTCGAATTGACTGACGGCGGCAATTCCGTTCTCCACCAGCTCGATGTACCGCTGGCGGTCGGCCTGGAGCTGGTCGCGCTGGGTCCGGAGCATCTCGCGAAGTCTGGCGTTCCGTTTTCGGCGGTCGCGGGGGAGCTTGAAGCGGATGATGCGGCAGTCTTGAGCTGCAGGCGGTATCTGGTCGACCGGCATCGGCGGGCGGTTGTCGCCGCGCTTGAGGTAATACCAAGGGTGGCCGGGGTCGTAATGCACGGGGGCGTTGGCCGTGTCCACCTGATGGTGGACCCAGGCATCCAGGAGCTGGGCCGCTGCGTCGCCGAAGTCTTCCGCATACAGGCCCAGGGCAGCCTGGTAGGCTGAGAGGGCACCGTCCTTTTCACGACAGGCCGCCTGGCGCTGGCCCTGAGTGGCCGCAGTCGCGTCGTTCTCGGCGGCCTGCAAGGCATGACGCAATTCCATGAGGCGCTCGGCGTGATGTTCGGTGATGGCCTGAATCTCGTCGGGAGCGGGATAGATCGGCTCGCCGGTCTCCTCGTAGCCGAAAGCGCCGCTCTGAACGGCGGACTCCAGCGGCAGCGGATGGGGCATGGCCGGGCCTCCGAGCAGGTCCATGTCATCGTCGTTCTCAATGCCGGGTGAAATCGCAGTCACGGTTTGAGCGATTACAGGCGCCGGGCGCAACGGGGCAGAACGATGTCGGACGTGGACTGCGGTTCGGAACGAATTGGCAGCCTCCTGGCCAAAGGCGCGTTCATATGCGGCCATGAGGTCGTCGAACTGGCGGGTCAGGGCTGCCGGCGCTGTCGTGAAATACTGTTCCATGTTCTGCCGGGCTTTGTCCGTTCTGGGTTTCTTGCGGGTCCTGGGGTCCGTCCCCTGTCGCCTGGCCTCCTCCAACGCGTCGATGGCCTGAAGGAGCCTGAGGCACTGCTCGGCATGTTCCTCGTGAATCGCACGCACCGAGTCCTCAGTTGCATCGCTGGGATCCAGAAGCCCGTTGTCGATCGCGTCTTTCAGCGGCTCAGGGAACTTGGTGACAAAGTCCCACCGTGACGGCAGGTCTTCGGCGGGCGGCGAATTGGTGTTGGCGGTGTTGGGAAGCGACTCCAGTTGCAGAAGCTGTGAAGTGCGTTGGGGAGTGGGCAGAGGCGCCGCGTGGGCGGCGGCGCTCGGCCAGGTGAATTCGTATTGGGCGTGTTTAGCCATAACGGTCCTCCATCGAAGTCTCACTGACCGTTATGGCAACCCGCCCGCCGGACGTGACCTGGGACATGCCAGCTCGTGATGGTGGTGGGCTTCGCTGTCTGGGTTTACGGCGAGCATCGCCCATGGCGAAGACTCGGCAGCTTGTACACAGGCGCCTGCCATGCAGCTGTTGCCGCGTGGCATTGTGCCGGGATGCTGTGCGCCTGCTGGAAACGGGATCGTGCTGACTGACCCGTTGGTTGTCTCTGTGGTGCATGTTCCCCCCTTTGAATGGCAATTGGGTGAGAGGCACGGTGGTGCGGAAAAGCCTCAAACACCTTAAAAGAAGAACTCCTATGCGGCCTGGGCAAGCGCAAGCAGCGAGCCCGCCTTGGTATCCATCTCCAGTCGGTCGCCGGCGAACTTGCACTGGCCCGCGATGCGCGTGAGCGCATCCACCAGCGAAAAGATGGTGAATCGGCCCGCTTCATGGGCGATCGCCAACGCTTGGCTCGCGAAATCCCGCGGAATGCCCTGCTTGGCGAGGATCTTGGCCACGTCCTCCGCGCTGTCGCCGAGTTTGGCCTTGAAGGCCTTGGCCATGACGCGGGAGAACCCATCGCGGCGCGCATCGCGTTTGGCGACGAGCGTCTCGATGTGACGGCGGATCTGGGTGAGGCACTCGTGGACGTTGGCCGTGTGCTTGCGGGCGAAATCCACGACCTCAACGGCGTCCCAGACGATGTGGTTCTGGCAGATGGCCTGGAACCAGAAGGTCTGGATGCCCACGGAGCGGCGGCCGACCTCGGAATTCCAGAGGAAGAACCCTGGCGCGAAGGCCTGGCCATCGATTTCCGCCCAGCCCGTGGGATCGATGAGAAAGACGAACATGTCCTGTTCGCCGCAGTACAGGCCGGTGCCTCCGCCGGCCGCCGTCTGCGGCGGCTGAAAGTCGGTGGCGAACTCGCCCACGATGTTCAGCAGGTCTGAATTGTGAAGCCGCGTGTAGGCGGCTCCGTGAATCGAGCGAATCAGATTGTCGGACGTGAATGCCTGGATGGGCTTGCTGCCGGAGGGCAGCGTTTCTTCCAGCACCTTGGCGGCCGTGTCTGCGGACAGCTTGTTGAGCGTGTCCTTGCTGACGGCGGCCAGCTTGCAGGTCTGGGAGAAGCTCCAGTCGTTCAGGCGGTAGTCGCCGTCGGCGCCGAGCACCAGGTCCAGCCGGCCCTGCGCGGGACGGATGTGGATGTCCTGGGGCGGTTGCCAACGGTCCACCGAGCTTTCCCTCTCCTTCCAGCAGTGCTGGCGAAGCTCGGCAAGGCTGGAAAAGCACTCGTCGGGCCCCCTCCGGAACAGTTCGCGGGATGCCTCGGTCAGGTTCTGCATACGTCGGTCCTTTCTGCGTGGATCACACGCTTTCTGAAAACCATCAAAACTCTCTGCACCACCGGTCTCTCGGCCGGCCCCGCGGTGATGGCGAGGGGCGGCCGGGATGTGGTGCCGAGCGTCTACCCGACGTGTGCATGCAAAGAGCATCGAGCGCATTCAAACGGCGTTATGGAGTTGAAGCCGCCCGGTGTGACATGAAATCTTCAGACCGCCGGCGTCTTTCGCCTGAGTTCGTCATGTGCCCTTGAGCGTGCTGGCAATCAGGTCGGCCAGCTGCTGCTCAAACGCGTCCCGCTGGGCTTCCTGCCCCCTGGCTTTGGGGGGAAGACGCAATGGGATCGGGCAGTTAGCCTGCCCGGCGATCCTGGGGATGACATTCGCCACGACCCGGAGCATCGCGCGAACAACATGGCTGGCGTTCAGTCGCGTGCCCGTGGCCTGCCGAAGGGCGCTGACCAGACAGTTGAGGGCTTCGTCGGTCTCAAGGGTCAGAACCAGTTCCCGTTTCACGAGCTTCGGTTGGCTCATCGGAGTGGCCGGCGCGCTTGTATCGACGATGGGCTCCGTTGGGACGGTTTCGGACGCGGGCATTGCCAGGGCCTTCGGCTCGGCGATGGCACGGGCGGCGGCGCGGTGGTCAAAGAGCCGGGCGACGGAGCTGCTGGGGACGGGCCTTTCGATGGTCTTGGGCATGTTCATCTCCCTAATGCTCATTGCCATCGCTGGATCTGACGGCCAACAGAGCGGCTGGATGAGCCGGGATCTCTGTGGGCAGTTCCTGCTGTGCGGTGGATGCAGAGCCGTTGCCAGTGGATATCAACAACCGCTTGTAGGGCACGGGGTCCAGGGTGCCGGCGAGAAACGCCTCCCGATTACGGACGCGATGCTCGACCTCGGCAGAGAGAAGCTGGTATTGCATCGCGACGGTGAGTTTTTCATGTCTGGGGAGCTGAAACAGGGTCCTCCCCTCCCCCGACAGCTTGGGGAGGATGACGGCCTGAGAAATGAAGTTCTGGAAACGGCGGCCAGGAAGGGCTTCGTTGACGACGGCCTCAAGCTGGGCGCGCAGCGTGGTGGCGCGACCGTCCACGTTGGTGAAGACAACGCCCAGCACCTCCAGGCGGGGATTTCGGTGCTTTCGCACATCGGCGATGTCGTTGAACGCTTCGGTCAAGCCTGCAAGCGACAGCGGATGTGGAAACGCCGACAGCAGAAACCAATCGGCGGTGGAGTAAGCGGCGACGGTCGGGACGGACGCCGCGGCCGGAGCGGTGTCGAGGAAGATGAAATCGTAATGGCCCCGGGCGGGGCCCAAGGGTCGGTCGAGGATGGTCGTTCGGTCCACGTATTTCGAGAGCAGGCTGTCGATTTCCGAGAGCTGAGGCCGCGAGGGGATCAGATCCACGCCCCGAGGCAGGTTCTCGCTGACGGCCAGGCTGGCAACGGTCTCTTCCGTCGTGAGCAGTTCGAGTGTTCCGGCGAAGCTGTTGGCCGGAACGCCAAGGTGTTTGGTGGCGCCCGCCGCCGGGTCCAGGTCGATGATCAGGGACTTGTAGCCCCGCATGCCCAGTGCCGCCGCCAGGTGCACGGTGTTGGTGGTCTTGCCGACGCCGCCCTTCTGATTGCCGACGGCGATGACGATGCCGTTGTGGTTGGTCGTGTTCATGTTCCCGTCCTCATCAATGGTGTTAGTCCGACATCCGTAAGTCGGGAACTCGGCAATTCGCGATGTGCCGATCTCCGATTGTCGGGATGACGTGCTGCCATGGGTCTAGCGCGTCTGGAAAAAAGGTGCAAGAGGTAATCGAACGTGGAATTCCCGAACTCCGGAATTCGGGAATTCCAGACATGGGCGTGAAGGTAATTGCACTCTTGCGCCCGGTGAGCGCATCGAGGTATAGGGAAAGGCTGAGGGGCCGGGCCGTCCGGGGGGACGGTCCGTGGCCCGGCAGTGAAAAACAGAACAGCAATGAGGCAGCACGGGGAACAGGAAGGCGGCTGGGGGGCCGTCTTGCCCGCTTGGCCTGACGATCATCCGCACCGGATGCCGATATCACGTCGAGCCTAGCGCAAATCACGGCCGCATGTCAATCGGTATGCACGCGGGCGTCGGCGGCGGTTCTTTCCATCCCGGCATCTGCCTACGGGCAACGGCGACGCCCGTTCCTGTCGCCTGTGGGAGGGGGATTGCGTATGGATCGAGGCATCGCAAACGTGGCACGGCGAAAGCCGGCCGGGGGTTTTTGTTTCATTGAAGCCAGGGCGCTGCTGGCGGCGTGGTTGGCCTACAGACGGGGGATCGTCCGGCGGCTGGACCTGCGGGTATGGTTTGCCTGTTTTGAGCTTGTGGCGAGGCGCTGCGGGGCTAGAACGGGGCGAATTCCACGGTACGGCATCCCCGAACTGCACACGTTGGTGGGCGGCGCCGGCGGAAAGCACCTGCGGGCATCGGTGAAGAGGCTGGAGCAGGCGGGACTGCTGAGTTGGTCCGATTCTTGCATACGGCCGCTCACGCCGATAGACAATCCGCAACTGGGGTCCATGCTGGCCATGGTCGCCAACCATCGCCGGAAGGTGCCGGTTCCCCGTCGCACCCTGCGTTTCCTTTCCGGCGGTCCTTCGCGGGCGGTCATGGCCGTCGTGCTGGGGCACCTGCTTCGGTGCGTCTACTACCGAAACGGGCGGTGTGAGACGAGCGGGACGTGCAAAGCGTCTTGGGTTGCGGAGGTATTCGGTGTGCACCTGCGCAACGTGAAGGCTGCCCGGCAGTGCCTGGCGCGGATGTGCTGGCTGGAGTTGGAGAGGACGCCGCAGAATCGGATGAACCGTTTTGGCGTCAGTGTCCGCGTGAATTTCGATTGGGTTGGCACACCCAAGATGCTAGTTCCCCAATCGCCACCCCCGCGACCGGCCGCCGTCACTAAATCGCCACCCCTCTATAAGGACAGAAAACTCTCTTCGAGATCTGGAAACCAGAAACCCGCCACGCGGGCGGGCGATGGTGTGCAAACACGCCCCGCAGACGTGACCAACCCGAATCTGCGTCGAATCGCGTCGGAAGACCTGACGGACACCCATCGTCTGCTGCGGCTGTTCACACAAGCGGCCGCCGAGGGGCTCGTGGCCGACGGCGAGTCGGGTCGGCTTCGGTTCGTGGCGGCTGCCGAGCATGCCAAGCGAATCGGGAAAACAAACCCGTGCGGGCTGTTTGCCGCAATAGTCCGCCGGAAACTGTGGCGCTTCATCGGGTTGGTCGATGAGGATGCAGCGCGAAAACGCCTGCAGATCCGAACTCTTGCAGACACGCGACCGAGAGCCCAAGGCAAAGACCTCGGAACCGGGTGCCGAATCGGTCGGCCCGTCCTCGCTCGGGACATTCTGCTCACGCTCACGGGTGGCGCGTTGCCCTCAACGGGCGGAACTTCTTTAGCGTCGCAAGGTGCGCTATACTCGTCGGCGGCAGGTTCATCCTGCTTGTCGTCAGTGACGTTAAACGCTCATCTGACGTCATCAAGATGGGCACTCGCGCCCGGTAAACCTGGCCACCAACCAGGCTAAGGGGAACGGATTTACCACCGTTCAGGCGAGTGACCCGTAGAGCTGGGTGCCATGAGAATGGCTCGCCCAGTTCGAGGGAGGCTGCTGGAAGTAAACCTCCGTTTGTGAGTCAATCTCCAGCTTCTATCCCATTGGTCTTTTTGAAGAATCAGGAATACGGGCGATCGGGAAATCCCTCCGCGATGCGCGGAGGTCGTGATGATCGAAGCGGGTGAGTTCCGACCTGTCGGAGCAAATCCCCCTGCGGGGTTCGGACCACAGCCTCAATGGCAATTCGGGTGCAAGTCCCGTCAGGTTCGTTCAACGCAATCCGGTGTCGGGAGCTTGGGCACGGCGACGTGTCCAACCGGGTCTATTGACAAGGCTCGGCGTTCCGCCCAAACGGCGGACGGTGAATAGCTCAACGATGAACGGGGCATTAAGCCCTTACCGGTCAGCGCAGCCAAAGACGGAGCCGAACGCGGAAAAGCCGCGGCTCATGGGTAAGGGGGAGCTTCTACGTTCTACCCCCTGAAATCGCGGGCTTGCGGGTGCAAGCACGCGGAAACTATGCCGGAGCGGGAGCCCCGGACATGGAGTTGCGGCCTGGGCGTCAATTCGCCCTACGGACGTGATTGGTTGTGCGAAGGTCATCACTAACCGAGGAAGGACTGCGGCTGCCGGCTGGTAACCGGTGCCTGCCATGTCAGGCAGGTGATTTAAACGCCGCAGTCTGGGAGCGTGCCTCAAGTAGGACCGGGCGGGAGCCCGGCCAAGGCCCTGCAAGGCAGTGGGGTCGTGGTCTCGTGTGCTTACGGGTGGTGCCGGGCACGACAAGAGGGACGAAAGAGGCGACGGGTGTCCCCGTCTTGATGACGTAATGTGGCCGGGGGAGGGGAGAGAGATCCCCTCCCTCCGGCCGCTGTATCCTGGGAAGGACGATGACGCGGTCAAACCAGGCCCCGCCGGGAGGCGGGTTCTGTTTTGGCAGCGATTTGATGGCCAACACTACGGGTCTGCCCGGCGTTGGCATGAGGTTCTTAAGCCGCTACCGCTATGAATTAGGCAACTGCAATACAGGAATGTAGTGCGGTGCGCTTCGCACGCGGCGGCGGCAGAGAGGATATTCGCGTGCGAGGTCGGTGACGAAAGGTTCGCAACCTGCGGTTCCTGTTGCGGTTTTCCATGCCGGCTGGCATGGCGAGGGTCGGTCACCGCAAGGCTTTCGGGGAATTGTGCCTTGATCATGAAACAATCCCCACCCATTTTCCCATAACAGTGGTTCGGGAGGGATGGGGTCATGTACCGGTGTGAAGCGACGTCAGTCGAAGGATTCGTGCAGCAGGTGGCGGTGTCGTACCTGCGAAACGGCTACTGGTTCTATGTGGCCGGTCGCGTGCCGGAGCACAAGGACCCGGCCGACGTGGACCGGAAGTTGATCGAGAAATACAGCATTAATCGCACGAAATGGCAGCGCGCCCGGCGGAAGCGATCCGGGCTCGCCAACATGCAGTACATCCGCCACGGGCGGTTCTTCCTGCTCTTGGCCACGAGTGGGAAGCACCATTTCTTCGCAGAAGAGGCAAAGAGGATCCGTGATGCCCGACGCGCGCCGATCAGGTTCGCTGGCTACTCCCTGAGTCACCGGGGCGGCCATCCGCACGTGCGGATCGACCGCGAGAGCTATAGCTCCCTTAAGGCCTACCTCTTGGAGCAGGCTGTCAAGCACTCAGCGGAAACACTCCAGAATGCGCTACGGAAAACCCGGTTCGCACCGTTTGCACCGGTGCGCCGACAGATACTGAACATCCGCCGGGCGGTGAACCGGGTGCGCACGAAAGCCGGGCTGGGCGAGGTGCCTATCACCGCCGTGCGGATGCGGCGCATGGTGATGGGCGTGTTTGATGGGGAATCCGTGTTTGACTAGCGGTTGGTACCCACGAAGAGCTCGTCAGCGGATTGGGCATATGGTTCGAGCCGTGGAACCGCGGCAAAAGCCGGCTGCTCACCGAGGACCGACTCCGTGCTGATATCGACAGCGACCTCGCGTCGCTGTGTCCGCCAGAATCCCACGCTCCATGCGTGACGTGAGATGTGTGGTGTCAATGCCTCCGGAGGGAGCGTGTGTATGCGGCCAGCCTCTCGGTCTGCAATTCGGACGTCAACTTGCTGCGTCAGTGTGCGTACATGACTTCCCGACGATGGAAGGCCTCTTTGCCGCCCTCCAAAATGTTCAGCGCGGCCCTTTTCGTATCAACTTTGTCAATCGAACCGCGATCGAAGGCTTCTCCGATATCCCCGTTGCGTCGCATCGGCAAGAGCAGTTCCGCGTCACCCAGGACCGCAATGTTGGCGTTGTGTGTAACCAAGATGACCTGACGTCGCTCTTTGATGGACCGAAGAGTCTTCACAACGGCAGTGAACACGAAGGCGTTGTCGAGATCATCCTCAGGCTGATCGATTACGAGCGGGATGTTGGATTCTGCAAGCATAGCGATCGTGAGGAGAATCGTGTGCTTCTGGCCGTCTGACAGCTGGTCGACTGGGATGGACTTGGGCGTCGCGCTCTTCGTCTTGATCGAGATGACGGGACACGGGGGCTTCCACATGCACTCCAAGGTATGGAGTGTATTGTAGTACCTGAGCTTCTCGCACATCCTGGTAGCCCATTCTCGGCTCAGGCCGCCCAACGAGACGAGGTGATCGATGTCCTGGTTCAACAGCAGTTGTGCCAGTTGGGGCGGGTCGAGGTGGGCGCACATCGTGGCCGCAAGCGCGTCAGGAAAGTACGTGCCATGCATCTTCTCGCTTAGGAACTGCTTAAACGATCCGATGATCCCGCTGGGCTCATAGCGGACCGCAACTATGAAATCCTGAATAGTCTCAGCGAGATTTGGGTTGATGGAGCCCAATTGACTACGCCGGCGGCTCATGATCTCGTTGCGCACCGCAGACAAGTCCGAGAGCATCTGCTTGCGGTCAGTCCGCAGCTTCTCCAACTGCGGCGACTGCGTTTTTATTTTCGAGATTTCCTGCATCAGCGCACTTTTCTGGCTGAGCAGATTGGTCAGCTCCGTAATGCTGCCAGTGAGGCCCTTCTTCTGAAGCTCCGCGATCTTTGCGTTCAGATCACTTTCCAGTTTCGCTTGCGATTGCTTCAACTGGTTCAGGAGCGTATTGACAACGGTCGCGGCTGTGGTCAGCCGCGAGCAGATCTCGCCCTCCTTCTGCTTCAGGAAGGCGTTTACTGACTCGATTTCCTGTTTGACCTGCGTCAAAACTGCCTTGGCTGCTGTTGCATCAGTCAGTGGTGTCGCCATCGCCTCCAACTGGCCGTAGTCCCGCAGAGAACTGGCGAGCGATATACCGCGTGTATAGTCGGTCGCTACCGAAGCCAGAGCCTTGGCGAGGCTTTTCTCATTTGCGAGTTGGGTTTGCGCCGCGGCTATGTCTTTCAGTTTGCCCGTTTCTGCAATGGTCAACTTCTTATTTGCTTCGGACAGAAGTTGGTTCTTTTGTGAAATCGTCGCAGCATTGGCCTCGAGCGGTATGAGTTGCGCCGAGTTCTGTTCGAGTTCGCTAACGAGTTGGGCCTCTCTGGCAAAAAGGTCCGCCAAGACGAGGTGTCGGTCAAGAAACTCCTGGAGCAGGCCGGGTTGCTTCAGTGGATTTTTCGCGACTTCCGCCAGCTCGCCTTGCCGATAAAACTCCACTCGGAAAGCATCAACTGGCACGTCCTCGATGTCGCCGTCGTCCTTCGCCTTCACTACAGGCGACGCACCCTGCACTCTCTCGTACCGATAGAGTACGCCTGCCTGGTCCTGACAGTACACGACAACAGTACCTGGGCAGTTCCCATGTGAAGCAAAGTCATCGTCCATGCCCAAGCCGTAGGCAAGTGTTTGCAGCGCTGTGGACTTCCCGGTCCCCCGCCCCCCAATGATGCAAGTGAGATTATCGCTGAAGCGATAGCATTCACCGTCCAGAAAGCCCCCAGTGACATGCATCCCTAGAATTCGAGGTACGGAGCGTGGAACTGCCGCAACGGCGCGGATTCGTGCTTCGGCATCGGTGAATGCCGTCCTGAAAGCCTCGTAAGTCAATTCATCGAGCTTCAGCCTTATCCATGGCTTGTCCGTCCGTGTGGCCGAAAACTCGGCCAATGTGTGTGCATCCGAGCCCTGAATATGTGCCAGGCACGGCCGACCAATGAGAGCCTGGTTGTCCTTCCTGGCCGCCAAGAGTTTCGTGCGCTCGGCGCCATTGGGGGACTGCTCGTCGGCATCCGAGTACCACTTGAGACTCGCGGGCGCATCGCATTCCAGTCCATAAAGCCCGGCGGAAACGAGTATGTCTCGCTTCCAATTCGGGAAGCCGGCGGCAAGGGTGTCGAATCCGGTCTTCGAGCGGTCGATGTGGGCAGCGACGCAGATGCCCCCGAGGCGTTCAGCCTCCCGGATCGCATCAGCCATGGACATCGTCGTGTGAGCATCGCCATCCCCGGGCGATCCGACAATATTAAGCTTCGCGAGGAGATTGCGTGCATTGGCAGTCTGCGTTGGCGAGAAGTACACAAGAAGGTGGCCGTGTGCCGTCGTGATCTCCAAACCAGCCAGCACCAGGATTTCCCCCGCGTGCTTTTGTTGTGCATAGGCGATGCTCCGCTCGGTATTGGCATCGGAGTTGTGATCCGTTAATGCCAATACCCGGATTCCCATGGCAATTGCCGAATCCACAATGGCCTCAGGGGTCATCGTGGTGTCCCCTACGCAGCGTGAAGCCCCGTAGGAATGAACATGCAGATCGGCGTTGACAAACTGCGCTCCACCATCCGCTTTTTGAATGTCGGCAAGAGTCACAGCCATGGACCATCTCCTATCCCAGTTCCGGCAAGTGTTCTATCAGGGCGACATTTCCATCCACCCTAGCAGCTGTATCGCCAGCCTTGATGCACAGCACATCCAGATCGAGGTTAGTTGGGAATCGCCATAGTCCGTCTTCTTCCGCCCGCGCGGTTTGCGATCACGGCGATCTCGAAGCTGACGATACAGGCGATGCGCTCTTCTCTTCATATGAAGAAGTTAGCGCAGCCAGGAGGTCGAACGTACCGGGACTCTCCTTGCCCATGATTTCAAGCCCCGCGTTCACCAAGGACTCAACCGCTCGATACGGCGCTTCCACGTCGGGAAACAGAATGGGGACGAGGTCGCGGAGTCGCCCGTCTTTGTCAAAGCTGCCGACGTTCCACTTGGTATCGGCCCCCGGTGTGTCGGAGGGCGTAACACCGCGGCGAATCGCCAGCGCCATTGCAAATTTCGCCACGTCCATTTGATCGAGGAACAACCCCCGTTCTCCAATTAGGTCAAGCACCTGTTGAGCCCTAATCGTTACGCCAATAGTGTTCTTGTCGCTTGGCATCGCTATTTTCCCGTGGGCTTTTCAAGTAGAGAGTGCATGGCACTCTTTCGTGCAATACGATATTCACGCCGGAGATTGCCCTTCAGGCCATTACGGGCAAGAGTCGGCTCAAGCTCGGACTCGTGGACCAGCAGCATCACCTGCTTAGCCATGTTCGGCAGAGTGGCAATCACCCTGGTCGTGTGGGCGTTGTCAAGTCGCCCAAAAGGCGAGTCCATGACGATTGGCCCCTGAAGCGGTGCATTCTTCTGAAGTGCTCCCATGAGTGACAAGGCAACAATGTGCTCAGCGCCCGCAGAGCGAACTGGAATCACGCTGCCGCCCTTGTGAACGATCGTAAGGCCGTAGTTCTCATTGATGTTAAGGCGGTCGTAATCCGGCTCTGAGGTCAGCTGTCGAAAAAGAGCGGTGGCATCCACTTCCACTTTCCCGCGAAGCCGCTCACGATAGACTCCTACGCCTTCCGTAAAGAGATCGTGCAGCATCCCGTAGACTTCGCGGCGTCGTCGTTCCCGTGAGAGGTCCGCCCCTCCGACACGGTCCAGCTCAGCTTGAATGCGACGAATATTCTCGTTCACGGCAGCCAGTCTATCCTGCTCCGCCTGAATACCTCGGTCAACGATTCCGATCTCCTGAACGGTCTTGTCGTACTCCGCCATCAGCCTCCGAATCTCGCTCTCGTCTAGGTCCTTGGTCTGCTCGGCGATTTCGGAAATGCGATTCTGCTTGTTGGCGCGGTCGATGCGACAGTCCTCGATGGCGTGAATAATCTCTCGAACGGCGTCCGTCTTGTCGGCAACATCCGTCTTCGTGATAGCAGCGAGTCTCGCCACCACGGCGTCGAGCTGGTCCTTTTTCGGGGCCGTGTTCGCCGCGTCGCGCAAGCCAGCCAATGCCTGACGCAGCATTTCCTCCCGCTCAATCGGCAGCGGTTGGTGGCAGACATGGCACTCCCGCTTAGCAAGGGCCCGCTCAGTATCCTCAACGGCCCTCTTGGCAATCTCACGCTGGGCCTCGGATTGCCGAAGCTCCATCTCCTTCGCCCGCAACCTCGCTCGGACAGATTCAACGGCCGGCCGAAGCAGCCAAATCCATGCTTCTGAATTCATCTGCTTCAGCCGCTCTGCCTTTTCGTCCATTCGATTCGTTAGAACAGTGGTCTGAGCGATCAGCCCATCCCTCTCCTGAAGCAGGGCTTTGACTCGTTCCGTCTTCTTCAGGGTATCTTCCTGTGAACTCTTCTGTTGCCGAAGCGCTTCCAGTTCAGACTTGAGGCGTTCAATCTCCTGCTCGTGTCTGACACGCTTGTCCATCTCCTCGGCATTGTGCGTTCCCAGTTCCCGCGTCCGCTGATCCTTCTGCGCAGCATTTGACTCCTGTCGCTCCGCTTCCTTCTTCAGTTCTGCTAGGTCGGCACGGGCGTTCGTCATGATGGGCACGCCGAGAATACGCTCAATGGACTCCTTGATCTGCTTACCCATATCGCTTTCATTGCGCAGTAGTTCCTCGTACTGCTGCAGAAGCTCACCATCAAAGAGAAAAAACCGTGACACCTGCTCAGGCATGATTCGCGACAGCACGAGGTCCCCTTCCTCGGGACTCAAGACGCTTCCCGAACGTTTGAGATATCGTTGCTGGATGTAGTCGTGGTCAGTCCTGGGCGTCGTCACCTCAGCGCGTTTTTGGCAGTGGCGGGTCAGCTCGTAGGCGATGCCGTCGTGCTCAAACTCAAGTATAACCCTAAACCCGAAGATGCCGTCCTTGGCAGCCTCCCAGTTGCCAATCTGGTGGAGAGCGACTGTCCTCGCCCCGCGGCTGATAACCTTGCCGAACAGCGCATACCGGATGGCATTTATGAGCGATGTCTTTCCCCGCATGTTCTCGCCGTATACCAGCAGCACGCCATCTTCCTTGTCGAACTCAATGGCCTGCTGGCCTTTGTAGGGGCCGAAGTTGTCCATCGTCAGACGAAGCAGCTTCAGCATAAGGCACTCTCCTTCGTAAGAAACTCCTCCACGGCGTCCCGGATTCGCTCAATGGCGTGCGGGCGATTTCCAATAAACTCCGCCTCAATGGAGACAATCTCCCGAACCAACTCGGCCGGCAGGGATGGAAACCTCTCCTTGCGCAACCGCTCTACGCTCTGCTGAAGGTCACTCATATCATTGGTCGTCTTCATATCCACCCTCGATAAGGGCTTGTACGTCTAGTCCAACTCGGGCAGCCATCCGCTCCAGGTCGGTAATCGCGCTGGGATTCTCCGCATGTCTGCCAAACTCGATTGCTCTGGCAATTTCGCTCTCTAGCAGGGAAGTGTCGGGGTCCTTGCCTTCAAGGAGCGTCGGCACGACGACAGCATCGTGAATGAAAGCGAGTGATTTGCCGGGGGCGAGCCTAAGGACCCGGCCGCGCCGTTGAATGAACTCGCGAGAGTTCTGCGACGACGCGAGGATAAGGGCGTGTGTGACGGAAGGTATATCAACACCCTCGTCAAGGCATCGAATGGACACAAGAATGCCGCCGTTTGTCGCAAAATGGTGAAGCGTGTGGTCGCGGTTGCCTGCCATGGTAGAGTGATATTCGGCAGCGGGCAGTCCGGCAGATGTAGCCGCATCAAGGACAGAAGCAAGCTGGGCCTGGTCATCGCAGTACACAATCCACTTCTGGCCCCCAGCGAAATACTGGCGAAGCACGGCCAGTGCAAGCGGCGTCTTGGCCGAGGCTGTCTTGGCAATCCTCGACCGCTGTATTAGCAGATGTTTGATGCGAGTTGCAGTGCCGAGATCCGGCGTCTTTGAGGATCGGGCCCGAGCTGCAAGGACGCCGATCTGTCTGGTCAAGGTATCCCATTGCGTCTGCTCGTCAGCGTCCATTGCCACCTGGTGGACATGGTAGAAATATGGTGTCAGCGTCTTGGACCGGATGGCGTCCACTAGGGTGAATGGCGGGGGAACGACGCCGCCGAAGTACTCAAAAACGGCTGCGGTGCCCTCAGGATCGCCGGCCCGCCGCGGAGTCGCGCTTAGCCCCAACCGCGGGCCAGTATCAACAGTAAGGAGTGTGCGATGACCGGGGCTCCCGATCCGATGAACCTCATCCGCGACCAAGAATAGGTGACTTCCCTGCTCCAGGGCTGATCGAAATACCTCACTTGAGGCTGTCTGCATGGTAGAAAGGACTATCCGCGTCGCCCCCGATTGCCGATTTCGCGTCCAAGGCCGGAGAAGGCGTTCATCGCGCCATCCGACATGACCGGCACCGCAGGGGAGGATGTTTGGCTTGAGATCGGCGAGCGTATCACGCAATTCGGCGAGCCACTGCCCGAGGAGCAGTTCGCTGGGGACCAGGATAACAGGAACCTCATTGCGGGCAATCGAATCCCGGATCGTACACAAAGCGGTGAACGTCTTGCCGCTGCCGGTGGCGTGCTCGAATATCCCCCGGCGTCCGTGGTCCAGCCAGTTGTTGATGGCTTGCGATTGGTGGGGTCGCGGCAATCTCCGGGTACTGGACCTGTCTGCGGAAAGGCGAGAGGCTCCGGCGATCTCGTCGCAGACTTCATCGACAAGCGAAGACCAGTTGCTCGGTTCAGATGCCGTCACGATTAGATCGAGAGCAATTTGCGGAAAAGGACGAACGCTAGCCTGGGGATATCGGTCCTGCCAGAGCGCCTCGAAGTACGTCATGTCGTCAGAGCATCGGTTGGCTTCGCGCGCGTCTTCCCAGGATACGAACACGTCGATGGACTCGAGGTTGCCGTCGTTCGCCAGTCCACTCCATGTTTCGTTCATCGAACCTTTGAAAATGACGACATGGCCTTCACTATCGGCAAAGATCCCCATCTTGTCATGAAACAACCTGGGCGACTGGCGTTCCAGGCCGACCACGGCAATCTTAACTTCGATGATTCCGAGTGAAATCAGCGACGCCAACACTCTGCTGGGCTTGTGGAGGTACGGATCGGACAACAGACGCTCGACTTCAATGCGAAGTGCCTCTGCCAACTTTTGTTCTGTGTGCGCGGCGTGTCCCTCCTTCAGGGCCGCAACATCCTCGGGCGACAGCACGGGAGAGCAGATCAATCGCATCTTGCCGCGGTTGTTCACAAAGGCTTTTAAGGCGTTCCAAGCCAAGATGTAGATGGTGCTGCTGAAGAAACCAACTGCTCGATCATACCGAGCGGAGGCCATCATGCACGGGAGGTAGAATTCAGTGGCAATGTCGTCCCGTCCTTTGTGATATGCCGTCTTCAGCTTGAGGGCATTTAGGCCTGGCACGGTGTCCCCCCGGAGGTTAGTCTGTCTAACGTGAGCTGGTTGCGAAGCAGAATTGCCTCTTTGAGCCGAGTGCAATGGGCTGCGACAACAATCTCGTTGTTTGTCCAGAGTCTTCGAGGCTCTTGAGCAAGTTCTCCTGAGTAGGCGGCATAAACTGTTTCGGCCTTGACCTGGACATTTCGGGAGAAGGGAAAGCTACGGTACAAGCCCGCATCCCAGAGGATGAAGACGCCCAACTCGTGCTCGTAGCCCACTAGCAAGATAACGCGGCTATCCGAGTCGTCAAAATCACTCCTTTGGCCTCTGGACTGGCCGGGGACCATTAGTTGAATCTTGTGCTCGCCTGTCGTTCTTCCTCCTGGCGGGTGTGTTGCGTTGAAGATGTATACACGCGTACGGGATGGCAAGGGATGCTGGAGATCGAGTGTCAGTGGAGTGTCGTCCGGATCGGAGTGGGCGCTGACATCCTTCCCGAGCCAGCGAATCAGGGTCTTGTGTAGATCCTTCTTCGGGAGATGTGAATGGTTCCCACTCATCGCCTACCTCTTCTTTGACGCGGCACGCTTGCGGCCACCATCAACTGGCAGCGGTGTCTCATTGTCGTCACTCGTGTCAGCGGTGGGAGCGTAAATCTGGTAGGGAACGGTACGTCGCGGGAGCAACGTCTTATCCTGATGAGGAAGGAAGCGACCCTTGGCACCCGCGACGTACTGCTGGTCCAGTTCGAAGCAAATCCAATGGCGATTGAGCTCCTCAGCCACTGCGCCAGTCATGCAGCTTCCGGCAAAGGGATCAACAACGGAGTCCGCTGGGTCGGTGAGCATGCGAACAAAAAATGCAGGCAGGCCGGCTGGAAAACGGGCGGGATGTTCCTGAAGGCTGTGCTCACGACAATAACGTTGGTATGAGCTATTGCTTTCAGTATTGGCAAGGGCGATTAAGTTCGGTGGTATCGCGCCACCGTTGTCTCGCTGGAACTTGTCAGAGATATCGTGGCCGCTCGGGCGAAGTTTTGGCTTGTACCCGTTGGCAAGCAAGTGCTTCATGCTCAGTGAATATGGTTGCAGAACCCTTCGGTTAGATGCTTTGGGATAAGGTGTCCTAGAGAGCCACCAGACACAATTGACGGCGTCTTTGACACGAACGCGCCGAATGTTCACCCATTCCGCTGGCGTAGGCAGTTTGGCGGGGTTCCACCAGAAGAACTCCTGTGCCAAGTGAAACTTGAACTTGCGGCAGAGCATTATGAGGAGCTCGTAATGATAGAGGCTGCGGGTGGGGAGCCCCGGTTTCCATGCGCCGCCGATATCGATGACGAGACTACCGGATGCCTTGAGGATTCGGGCAAACTGCTCGGCGAACTGTTCAAACCAGGCGACATAGCGATCGGCGTCCTCATTGCCATAGTCTTTCTTCCGGACAAGGCCAAATGGAGGACTGGTCATCACGAGGTCAACGGACTCGTCCGGCAAGACTTGAGCCATTAGCGTGGCGGAGTCGCCGCAGTACACTCTTCCGTACTTCGTACCGAAGGAAGGCTGGATGCGGTTCGATGACGATACTGTGGCGTTTCGCGAGTCCGTGTTTTCGCTCCTACCTCTGTCGAGGTCACTAATTGTGTTGTCAGGTTCATGCTGAGTCCTCTCCTTGCCCCGAGCGTGCATCTGCTGCTTGCTCGCCTCGGGCAAGTCGTAGGCCATTAGCTTCTCCTGAAATGTAATTCGTCCGGCCACCTGTTGCACCAATGTGCCTAACATCATGACTCCACATAACTTATAGCAAGCCAACCACGTGCGTGCTCGTGGGGTCAGTTCCGAGGCCAGTCTGACCCCGGACAGCCCGTGGTGCATGGAGGCGTGCTCGCTATGCGCAGGTGTGGAGCTTCACTTGCCGTTCCGATTAGCACCTGCGGATGAGCCACAGTCTACCGCCGATGGGCCGTGGCCGCCATGAGTCGGGCGGGTGGTAGTAGAAATCCGGGCGGGTGGTGGCGACGACGGCGGGGCGCAACGACCCTACGGGTGGCAGGATCAATTGGCCACTGGGCTGCCCAGGGGGCGAATAGTAGGCAAGCAGGTGTGGTTGACGAGACGCGTCTCAGCTCGGACAGGCTGGAGCCGCCGCACCGTGCTAGATCGCGATGCGTTCGATCTCATTGAGCGTGATCTCGTCGCTCCGCCGGTCGTAGAGCTTGGTGGTCCGGGGCGATTCGTGGGCGGCGATCTTCTGCGCCGCCTCAATCGTCCCGCCGTTCTTCAAGAAATCCGTGATGCCGGTGGCCCGGAAGCTGTGGCAGCAGGTGCGCTCCGGTAGGCCGGCCGCCTTCGCTCGTCGCTTGATCATGCGGAAGGCGTCATTGCGGGACATACTGCGGCAGGTGAGGGCGCCGGTCCTGCGAATCGCTGTGCGGAAGAGGGGCAGTTGCGGTTCGCCGCGGATGCCGGCCGTGTGGATATAGGCGTCCATGTACGCCTCGGCCTTGTGGTGTACTGGAACCTCGTGGAACTTGCCGCCTTTCTCGTGCAGGCGAATCCACCACCGCCTGCCGTTCTGGTAGTAGTCGTCGAGCTTCATGTTGACGACGGCGCTGACGCGGGCAAAGGAATAGACCATCACCGCGATCAGGGCACGGTCTCGTAGGCCGACAACGCGGTCGGCCGGGATGCTCTCCAGGAGGCGCCGGGCCTGCTCGGCAGAGAGAACCGGCGTTTTGCCTTTCTTGACGATGTGCCTGGGGCCACGTACCGATGATGCGGGATTCAGTGGAACCACCTGACCGATGACCAGCCAGTCAAAGAGCATGCGGATTGCGGCCAGGTGCTGCTTGACCGTGGGGCGCGAGCCGGGGTGTTGCTCGACATACGCGGCGACCGAAACCGGGTCGATGTCGGCCAGACCCAGACCACGGGCCTCGCACCAGTCACAGAACTGGCGCACGGCCACCAGATATGCCGCCCGCGTGTTGTGGTTGCGGATGTTGGCCGTGAAGAACTCGACGAACCGTTGGGCCGCCTTGCGTCCCTGGTTGGCGATGAGCGCCGGCAGGTCCGATGACCTCGAACGGGCTCGCGTGGCGATGATGATCGGATTGTTCATGATTGACCCTCCTCCCTTGCCCCTAGCGAACCATAACGTCCTTTATGGTGCAATATGGAAGGTGACGGAAACGACGTTTGACCCGCACGCCCGGCGGCCCGTCAGTCGCCGCAGGAGATGCACTGCCTGGCGCCGCAGCTGGGGCAGAAAGGTCCGGAGAGGACTTCGCCGCAGCGGCAGCAGAACGAAATGGCGCTGGTCGTGCACAAGACCGCTGTGCGTTGTGCATCGTTGCCCTCGCGCTTGTCGTTGTCGCCTTCCGCCATCTGGTCGATGTTCTTCTTGTCGTTCGTGGTCATCTGAATGCCTCCATCAAAAAGGGTTTCGCGGTTCGTTCATCCACGGCTGACGGACCGCGAAACCCTTGGGGAGGCATTCAAGCCGGGTCGAGCCGAAGCGTCGGGTGGCGGCGGCCTGCAAGCCGCGTGACAGGTACTCCTGGCTCGCGGGTTGCCCCGCCGCAACCAGAGCGGGCTAGGCCTGGCGGGATGGCCACGCACGACTGGAGCGCAGCGTGGCGGGAGGCGCCGGCAGCACGTGAGGCGATACAGCCCCAGGGGCGTTGCGACCTGCCGGGGATTGGCGTACCTTCACGGCCGGTTCTCCAGGAAGCCGAGGTTAGCATGGGCCGCCGATCATCCGCAGTGCGTAAGAGCCGATTCACGCTGTTTCTGCCCGATGACACGATCAACGAGCTGGTCAAGCAGCAGGAGGCTTCGGGCAAGGGCTCCATCGCGGAAGTGGTGCGGGAGGCGGTGGACATCTACGTATCGTTGATACGCGCCCGTGATCAGGGGGTGACACTGTTCTTCCAGGACGGCAAGACGGGTGAACAAGGCCGGATCTGGCTTCTGCCGGGGGCGGTTCCAACGCGCCGGAAGAAAGGCTGAGCAGGCCGCCATCGCGAGAGTGGAATCTTCGATTTTAGATTTGACATCTTACTTTTAGATAATAGATTCACACATGGCCGCGAGTCTCTTCCGCGTGGCAGGTCAGGATACGCCCATGCGCGCGACGTGCGTGAAATCCTCTCGATGGAGTGCTGGGGGTCGTGGGCGGATTGTCGGAACGGAATTTCGGTTTGCTGATCGCGTATGTGCTTCCGGGCATCGTGTGCCTGGCGGGCCTGAGCCCCTTCTCGCCGATGATCCGCTCCTGGCTCGCGGTGACGGGTCCGAGCGCCCCGTCGGTGGCGGGGTTCTGCTTCGTGACGCTGGCGGCCCTGGCGGCCGGGCTGGTCATCAGCGCCGTGCGGTGGGCGACGGTCGACACGATTCACCACCGCACGGGAGTCACTCGGCCCGTGTGGGAAGACGCGGTCCTGGCGCAGAAGCTCGATGCCTTCGACTACATCGTGGAGAACCATTACCGCTACTATCAGTTCTACGCCAACATGCTGGTGGCCCTTCCCTTCTCATACGCGGCCCTCCGCGTGGCGGGCAGTTCCTATGTGACCTTCGGCATCTGGTCGGATTTGATGACGGTTGTTCTCTGCGGCGTTCTGTTCGCCGGTTCACGTGATGCGTTGCGTAAGTATTATCGTCGGTCGGCCCGGCTGCTGGGAGAACAACCTGGAAAGGAAACCAACATGACCAACGGAAATCATCATGCTGAGGCGGCGGGCGCCGCCAGTTCTCCTCGTCCCTCTTCGGCACCCAAAGAGTCGGTGACGCAGGCCAAGCCGCCTCACCGGCCGCTGCATGGCGAAGGGAAAGAGAAGGGTGACAGGAAGTAGAGCTGCCTGCGTATCGCGCCAAAAACGGCGGCCCAAAGCCACTGTGCGATGCCCGGCGGCCTGTCAGTCTCCGTCCTTGAATGCCCGGAGGCTCACTTGGCGAGCACGCCCATTTCGACCAGCACATCGCCGTAGTCGATCATGTACTGCTGGGCCTCCTTGACCAATTCAAGCTGGGCGGCGGTGAGGTTTCGCACAATAGGCTGGAATCCCCAACGGGGCCTTTCCTTGTCCTGTGGGGTCACGCCCGCGAGAATGAGCGCGGTGAGCCCCTTCTGGTTTCGCTCCAGAGCGCCGGCCTGGCGCAGGGCGGCCAACGACATGGGGCCTTTGTCTATGGACATGGGACCGCGCGGCTGATAGTAGCCGGGCGAAGCGAACGGCGCGAGGACTTCCTTGACGCGCGGGCTGGAAGCCCGCTCGCGTTTGAGCACCAGGTCGGCGTCCTGCTTGCCTCGCTCTTCGACGACCTTGCTTTCGGCAACCTGCTTGGCGCGCTCCGCTCGATTGCGGGCCAGTTCGGCGTCGAGGTCCGCGATCCTCTTTGCATATTGGTCCTGTTCCTTCTTGCGGATCATTTCCTGCTCGATCTTCTGGTCCTCGATTTCCGCGCGCGCCGCGTTCAGCCGTGCGTTCGCGTTCTGGAGCAGCCGTTCCAGTTCCGCCGTGCGCTCGGCCTTCATGATGGCCGCGTGGCCTTCCTTCTTGGCCTGCTCCGCACCGGCGAGCCGGGCGGTTTGGCGCGCGGCGTCTTCTTGTCGGCGATAACTCGCGAGTTTCTGCCGGAGCGTGGGGGCCGCGGCCAGATCGAACTCCTTGGGCACGCCCAGAATCTGCTGCTCGATCCATTCGTTCTGCTGTTTGACGTTCGCGCGCTGGTCTTTGGTCCATTTCAGCAGGCTGTTCAGTTCTTCGACCAGCGTGTCGGGCGGCACGTATCCCGGTACATTCTGATCGCGCTCTGCCTTGAGTTGCGCGAGAACCGCCTCGGCTTGCTTCTGATTGACGGTGAAGCACTCGGCGTCCACGAGCGGCGTATCGATGATTCGGGCGAAGTCGCGAGCGGTCAACTCGTCCAACGTGCTCGCCAGGCGTTTCCCGTCGTCGTCATCTTTCAGTTTCGCAATGCGCTGCGCGAATGCGTCCGACTCCTGTTTCAGGGATGCCATAAGCTTCACAATGCTGTCGGCGCGGGCGATCGCTTGGTCCAGCAGGCGGCGAGTGAAGGCCCGCTGGGCTTGTTGGCTGAGGGCGTCGCGCCTGCTCTGGTCAGCTTCGCGCGCGACATCGGCCGGAGTCGGGGGGACATCCTGGGCGCGCGCACGATAGTGGCCGGTTGCGGCGACAAGCATGATCACGGTGGCGATGACATAACCAGCGGGCGGTCTGTTTCTCACGGTTCGTCTCCTTTCTCAAGCTGTTGCATGAACTTCTGTCCGCGCAAGAAAATGGCGATGTCGTTCAAGTCCTTCTGCCCTTGGCGAATCTGCTCGCGTGCGAGGTTGCTGGCCTTCAGCGCCGTCTGGAGACGGGCGAGATCGGACTCGGCGAAATTGTCGTCGGCGAGTCGGCGCTCGATCTCATTGATCTGGGCCTGTGCGCCCTGAAGCGCGGGAACGACCTGAGACCGCAGGCCGCGGATTCTCGTCCAGGCCATCTTGGCAGCGTCTTCGTTGACGATCAGTTGATTCAGTTCGCGGGACTGGGTCTTGGGGTCAAATGTGGGGTTGGCCAGGTCCACCCCCTGACTGCGACGGACCTCGGCAATGAGCGTCTCCCACTCCGCATTGGTGGTAGCCGCCGCCTGGTGGAGCGAGGCACGAGCATCCACAAGTCGTCTCTTCAGTTCCTGGCGTTCAGCGGCCTCGCGCTCCCGTGCCTTGCGCAGCTTCGTCTCCTTGTCTTCCAGGACCGAATCGACGAAATGCACCGTGGGATGCGCTTGAGGTTGTACGGCGGGCTCGGGTAGAACGCCCTGGGGTCGACCTGGATCGGTGGCAACAACTGCGGGTGGCCGACGCAGGAGACTCCCAGGCATGGCCACCACTTCGATCAGGCTTGCGACGCCCAACAATGACAGGGTTGCGCCCAGGGCCAGCCGTTTGCGACGCTCGGTCCAGAAATCCCTGCGTGCCAGGAAATCCATCCACCAGATAGCCATCAGTGCTCCTCACGTCATGCAGAACCTCGTCTTCACTTTGGGAGCCTCCCTCGTCGCCTGGGCGGCGCCGGCGGACCGGCCGGCCGTGGCGGATTGTCAAACAGCGTTGTGGGCGGCGGCGGGGTCGGGCCTGGCGGCGGTTCGTCCGGCGGCTCCGGCAACGCTGGTTGCACCGGGTCGGGCGCCGGTGGCGCCGCCGGCACCGCCGGCGCCACCGGCACCACCGGCGGCGAAGCGGGCGCGGGAGGCACGATCGGCGATGGGGGAAGCGGGTCGTAGTCCGCCGGGGGCCGTCCCCTGAAGCCTTCTGCGAGCGGATGCTTGTCCTTCAACCTCTGTTTGATGAAGCTCCAATCGATGGGTCCGCGCCATGCACCGATTGCCGGACTGGCGAACATGCCGGGAATGCCCTTGTCCGGGCCTGGGACGGGGAAGCAGAAGAACTCCGAGGGCAGAATGGACTCCCGCTTGACGATCTTCTTATGCGTCGTGGCGGACTCGGTTCTTCCCCCCGACCGGGGCCCGATGATCGCAAATTCATAGCGCTTGAACCACGGGCGGTCGCCGCTGACGCTGAACGAGAAGTCCTCCTCCCAGGCCTCGTAATCGCCGAAGAGCCTCGCTGCCCAGTCGCGCGTCTTCGGGCTGATGAGACGGAACACGGCCACATTTCCGCACAAGCCGAGCAGCTCGTCGGCCTTGTGCGGGCCATAGGCTTCGTACAGGCCGTCGATGTCCTGAGACGCCAGGACGACGCGCGCCCCTTTGCTGCGGGCCAGGCTGATGAGATTGCCCAGCAGCGGCAGCTCGCCGGCGAAACGTAGCTCGTCGAGGAAGAACCATGTCAAGTCGCGACTGTGGTCGGGGTCTTGCGGGTCTTCAGCCTTGGCAGTGATCAGCTGCACAATGCGGGTGAACATGGCCTGGTTGATGCGGTCGACCGCGGCGCGGTTCTCATCCGTCCCGAGCAGCAGGACGGTCGGTTTCGGGTCGTTCGCCCACTCCTTGAGGCCGATCGGCTTGCCCGACCTGGCCCACACCCGCGCGATGCTCTCGTAGGGGGAGATGATCCGGGTATCCAACGTGCTGATGATGCCGCCGACGGTTTCTTTGGCGCCCGTGAAGTAGCGCTGATAGGTGCCCCAGCCATCGGGGTCCCCCTTCAGGAAGTCGCGGATCGTCGTGGGGGTATTCAGCGCCTGCAGGACATCGTTCAGCGTCCACTTCTTCGGCGAGCGTCGATGAAGCAGGAAGAGGACCGCGGTCAACAGAGCCTGCACCGCCTCGACGAAGAACTTGTTCTGGTGGGTCTCTTTGGCCGGGTCCGGCACCAGCGCGATGGCGATGTTGCGGGCGTCGTCCTTGGTTTCGATGTCGCCGGCGATGTCCCAGGGGACCGAGCGGCTATCGGCGGGATTGAGAATGGCGATGGCATCGTCCGGGACATCCATGCCGCGCAGCAACGGGTAGAATTCCCGCTTGGCGTCGTATATGACGGCCCGCGAGGAGAGTCTTCCAGGCTCAGAGGCCAAGACCGCCTGCATGAGCAGCCGAACGTTGATCGTCTTGCCGCTGCCGGCCGTTCCGAGCATCAGATAGTGCCAATCCAGACACGCCAACGGCAGTTCCGTGCCTCCCCAAGGGGTGGCGGCGATCTTCAGCGGTTCCGGTGTCTTAATGGGGGCGGTCTGCCCCGTGGCACCGATAGCGCCGCGCAGAATCTCCTGCTCGACGGCGGTGGAGATCGCGCTGGCCTTGGCGGAGGCCTCCTGATGGGAGCCGATGTGAGTGCCGCGGATGATGGGATTCACGGGGTGTTTGGCGCGCGCGGCAAACCAGCGGCGGACCAGCGGGAAGAGCACCGTGGGCAGAAACGCGGACGGGAAGGACACCCACGGCGATGGCCCCGCGAGTTTCATGAGGCCGGTGGTGGCCAGGACAATCATGCTGCATCGCACCAGGATGCTGAGTGGCGTCGTGCAGAGAGCGAAAAACCCGTTGGCGAGGGCTTCCTTCGCCGCCAGCCGCCTGCTGCCGGCGAAGCCGTATGGCGTGGCATAGGCGGTGCGATACATCTGAAGGAGCTGTTCGGCCATGAACAGCCACAACCCCAGCCGCATGCTCAGGACGAGCGGATGGTTGTTGCTGGCCCGCGGGTCATCCAGCGCCCAGAGGGCTGCGGCCCAGATGGCGCCTGCGACGAGCAGACGGCTGGCAATAACCGACAGGTTGACTGTCCAGTTGGCCTCCAGAGGCGGCGCGTGCGCCGTCGAAGTTGTGGCGGCGGTGGTCATGGCGTGTATCGTGCCTGGGCGGCTTGTTGCTGCGCTTGCTGCTCGGCCTGCCGCTGGCGCTCGGCCTCATGCATGGCTTCCTCCTGTCGTTCCCGTTGGCGCCGCGCCTCGTGCAGGGTCTCCTGCGACAGGCGGGCCGTTTCCTCCAGGACTTCCAGTTCGTCGGCGATGTCGGCTCCGGCGACGAACACCTGGGTCTTGTCCTTGGCCGTGCAGAGTTGGGCGTAGGTGAGGCGGCGGTCGTACTTGCTGGTGGGTTCGAGGCTGTAGGGTTCCAGGAACGCGTAGGCACGCTCTACGTCCAGGCCTTGTGCTTGAGATGCTGTCACCGCGTACCCGAGCTGCAGATCTTTGTATTGCGACGCGGAAAGCTTGACGCGCACGTGGCGATGGAAAAGGCCCATCCTTTCCTTGCGGTCCAGCCGGATGGTCAAGCTCTCATCCAACCCGATCTTCTCGACGGTTCCAAATTCTCCGCTGCGGTAGTTTCTGGCCCTATTGCCTCTCGTGAAGCAGACCCGGTCGTCGCGATAGACCCAGCCGTCCGCGATATGCTGCCTCAGGAGCGGCTTCAACTGCCCCATCTGACGGCGCGATTGCTGAGCCATGATGTTCAGCTCGCGGGCATCCTCCTGGGATCGTCCGATGATCAGGTAGCCGGGCAGCTCCTTGTCGGAGGCGCGGTCCAGCTGCCAGCGAGTGATCAGTGATCGCATGGCGCGTTCGCGGTTGTTCTCCGGGCAGAGGTCACCGGCCAGCATGAACTGGGTGAGCGCGCCGCGGACATCGCCTTTTGCCAGCTGGCGGACCACTTCCTGCTGCCATGGCTCTTGCTGCCGATGGATCTCATGCAAGTCGGCCGCCCCGAATTTCTCGATAAGGTGCGAGAACGCGCCCGCCTGCTTGTAGGCCTCGATTTGGCGCCGGTCGCCGATCAAAATGACCTTGGCGCGCGCCTTCTCAGCTCGCCGCAGCAATCGGGTCAGGTCGGAGTTGCCGACCATGTTCGCGTTGTCCACGACGAGGACGGTGTCCCGCGTGAGCGGGGCATCCTTCAGCGCATAGGTGGGTTTGCCCAGGGCAGCGCGGCCAAGCTGGCGTGCATGGTGGACGAGTTGCTGGCGGAGCGTGGGATCCTCGTGGTACAGCACACCAGCCACGGTCGCGGACTCGATGCCGCTGGCCGCCTCCAGCTTGCGGGCTGCCGTCCTGGTGGTCGCGCAGCCGACGACGGTGTACCCCGCGTCCCGCCACAGGTCATTGGCGGCCTTCAGCATCGAGGTCTTGCCGCTGCCGGACACCCCATCAACGCATTGAAACGCACCGGGCTTGGTGCTGATGTCGACGATCGCCTGGCGCTGCTCGTCGGACAGCTCGGGGTACTTGCCGAGGCGACGCCTGACGTAGTCCTCGGTAAGTCGGAACCGCTTGTTTTGCGCAAGGCGTGCCGCGGCATCCTCCAATTCGCCGAACAAGCGCCGCGCGGATTTCGTCGTGTATCGGTCTTCTCCTGACCCCTCCTCCTTCCGCTCGAAAGTTCGTTTCTGCTCCCGGTCCCGGGCAATGCGATTCAAGACCGCCTCGGGCTTGAGGCCCCGGTGTTGTCCGGCGATGGCGGCAGACTGGACCAGGTCGCTTTGCGAAAACTCACCCTGCTGCTTGCCCAGGGTATCCGCCGCGTGGCGAACGATGCGGGCGGCTTGGGCGTCTTCGTCCGCGCCAAGTCGCCTCTGGGCATTTGTCTGCCGTTGAGCGCGGATCAGGTCCGCGGCCTGGTCCACGCCAAAGCGGTGTTCTTCGCCGATGTTGTGCCAGCGGGTGAACAGGTCTCGACGGGCCACGTGCCCCTTGACGCCGCGCGTCGCCAGGGCGGCCTTCTCAGCGGCCTTGGGCGTACGAGGAAGCTTCATCTCGTCCATGTAATGGCGAATCTCCTGGCTTCGCGACGAAAAATGCTCACAGAGGTCCTCCGGCACGTCCGGGATGCGAAAGAACTCGCCGTCGGGCCGGATGCTCAGGCCCACGTCCTGACGAAGGCGCCAGGCGAGTTCGGCGCGATAGATGGCGCCGATCTCCAGTTGTCGTTCATAGATGGGCAGGCTGTCCAGCGTTCCCGTCGTCCCGTCCTGGCGGACGACGACATTGGCCAACAGGACATGGGTGTGCAATTGCGGGTCCTGGTTCCGGCTCGTGCCGTGTTCGAACATGGCGGCCAGCATGGAAGCCGGCTCGCAAATCTGCCCGCCCTGGCCTCGGCGGGTGACGATCACGTTCTTCTCCATGTACTCCAGGGCGGCGGCGACGGCCTCCCTGTGGGCCAGTTGGATGGCCTCGCGTTCGCTCGCGGGGGCCATGGCCCACAGGACGGACACGCTCTTGGGGGCGCTGAAACACAGGTCCCATCCTGGCTGGTGCGGATGGTTCTTCTGGAGCTGGACGAACGGTTTGCCGTCGGGTCCAAGGCCCTGCATCAACGCTCGCAAAGCCGCTCCTTCCACCTGGCCCTCCAGTCCCAGTTGTTCAGCCGCAGCGCCTGCATACCATTCGCCGGGGCGTTCGCCGCCTTCGGTGTAGTAATCCTCGCGGGCCAGGTGAAGATAGTAATTCTCCTTGCCCGCCGTCATGGCCATGATGCTCAGCATTACGAGCCCTCGCTTGGCTTCGGCCAGAGCTTCTCGAACACCCAGTTCTTGATTTCCTGCTCGGAAAGGTCGGTTCTCAGGTTGGTCAGGATGGCCTCCACGCTCCGGGCCAGGCATCTGCGCAGCTCATCGATGTCGGCCCGCGTGTCGGAAACCTCACTGCACACCTCACGGAGCAGCTGCTGCTGATCGAGGAACATGATGACCAGGTTCCTGGCCATGATGTTGATGGACTCAGCATCAGTTTCCTTGGCGAGCTTCTCGAGCTGCCCGTAGTAAGGCTGGGGCAGTCTAAAGGCGATGTTCTTGTCGTTGGGCATGGCGCGGCTCTGCGTGAACCGTGTAAACACATCTTCTACTTATACTTATGCAAAGACCAATGGCGTTCTGTTCACGGACTGCGCGCAGCGTTAACTGCCGTGGATACAAGCATCTGAATCCCGCTGCTGCGGCTTTCGTGCGCACCGAAGGTGCATGGGGTGTGCCGGCCTTGCCGGAATCCCCGAATACCGACTGGCTGGCTGGACCGGAAACGGACTGAAGACGAGCCGTTCCGAACGGGTGCGGTATTGGTGTCTTTCTGGGATTCAGGTAATGACGACTTCTGTCTCGTCGTGAAAGACCAAGCCGGGAGACCCGATGCCTTGGCGGGCCTTCAAGCCGTCGGGATATCGCTGGACCTGAGACGAGGTCCGTGGAGAGACGAGGTAAGCCATGCCGGACCGTAGACCATTGAGCCGTGGAGGCTCCGCTGCTTCCAGTCATGTCTCTTCGCCGCACGGAAATTACTCTTCCGGGCGAATCGGCTGGCTTGTTGACCTGAATGCCGACGGGAACCCCTCTGCGGTCGCTCAACTCTCGCCTTCCCGCGTGACTCATAGCCACGGCAGTTTACTCTTTCGCACGCACGGCCGCCAATGTCACGTGCCGGTCCATGTACCGCCGCATCGCCGCTCGTCATGCGGCGAGCGGCGATTTCTGATGTGGTCGTTTCGTCTTTCCCATCAAGCACGCCTTTCAAGCCTGCCTGTGTGGGGCCACTGGTCACGAATGGCTAAATGGGCGGCCGGGGTTTGGTTGTTCAGGCTCATAGGTTCGCTTCCGCTTTGTCTTGGGCTTCTGTCAGTTCATTCAGCCAGCCACTGACGATTGCTGCATAGCGATAGATGTGTTTGGCACTCTTCGCCGGCGACAGTCTGCTGTAGGCGTCAGCTTCACGGTCGCGAACGTATTCGGTGATTTGGCTGATGGCCTCCTGAACCGTATCGGGAAGCCCGCATATGACGCCGGGCTCCGTCATGCTCGTTGCAGGACCGCAGCTTCCTTGGCAGGCAGAGACTGGCAGCACTTCTTCGTAATTGGAAAAACGCCTTGCGTTTCTTGCCCATACCTTCTCTTCGTAGGTGGCAAATCGTTCGGTCTTCTTCGCCCACATCATCATCTCCTGACCGGTGCTGGGCGAACGTAGGGTCCCGGATACCTGCCACCTCTTGCGGTGCACGTCGCAAACCGCCCAGTCGCCGCCGTAAATCTCATAAACCCCGTTGCTGCGGTGACAGATAGGGCAGCCAGATTCAAGGGGAATTGTGATGGTTATCGAAGTTCTCTCATAGGTCATAAGTAATGTCCTCCATTTGAAAAGCCGGCCGGCTCATCACCGGCCAGCGGGTTAATCAGAACTCGGGGTCGAAGGGTGACTTCGGCTCGTATACGGGGTTGACCAGGTCATAATGCCGGATACGCTCGTAGTTGTTCAGCCAGTCATCGGCGGTTTCGTTCTGCCAGGTTGGAAACACGTCGTGTCCGCCGAACCAGCGTTTGCGGTGCATGTGGCAGACGAACCAGTGTCCACGACATACGTTCAGGTACTCGTCGTTGCCGCCGCACACCGGACATCCCCCGTGTACGGCGGGGTCGTAATCGATGGGCTGCTCGGCCACTGTCATCTCTTCCAGTTCGTTCATTTCGTTTCTCTCTGTCGTCATTTTTCATCTCCTTATGAAAATGCCGGCCGGCTCATCGCCGGCCAGCGTGTTGTTATGCTGCCTGCTGCTTCTTCTGCTCGTGTATCCAGGTGTGGGCCTGGTCCAGAGCCTTGGCCAGGATCAGCAGGTCGTCCCGGCCGAAGCTCTGGGTGTTGTTCCATTGGCCGTTGCTCAGGTAGCCGCGGTTGACCGTGACATTGAAGCGGCTGCCTTTGCCAACGACGATGTGCTCCCAGATGGCGGCCCGGATGGTGCCGAGTCGGATTTCGTGTACAGGTTTTGTGTTTGCCATAAGGTCCTCCTTGAAGGTTTGGTTTTCACTCACCTGAGTGGGTGGAAACCAACACCCTCGAGGAGGACCGTGCTCGGCCGCGAAGCGGACGCCGACCGGAGTAATGCAAGGCTCATGACAGGCTTTGCCTGGCGTGAGTCCTTGCCACGGGAGGGAGAGCGGAGGCGTCGCGGCCGAGCACCCCACCTCGGCAAACACAAACCTGCATGCGAAAGCAGATTCGTACACTGCCCGGGACGGCAGACGGGAGCACCGCCGGCCGGCAGGGCGGACGCGGAAGTCCACGGGCGGCCGCGGTGAGCAACGGCCTGGAAGAACGAAACTCAGAGCTTTGGATGGGGCGACACCTGTGTGTCTGGCGAGGCTTCGGACCAGACTCGCATCCTGGTCGCGATGCAGAGAATGCAAAGCGCAGCCTGCAGCTACCGCTGGCCGGCGATGAGCAGACGGCATCAAGGGGATGAACGTGGTGTCAGAGAGGCAAATGAGCGGATTGGGCAGAGGTGATGAGCGAGTCAGATTGACCCCGGGTCGGGTAGGATGGCTGGTCTTCCTTGGCCCCTCGGGTGGCGAACTCGTTGTCCCGTCTGCCGGTCGCATCACGGGTCGCAGTAGAAGCCGCCGCTGTCCCGGTCGTCGAGCGGCTCCCGGGTACCAATGTCCCAGCTGGACCCACGAACCAGAACTACGCCAGACTCGACGGAGAAATGCACGTGGGTTGAGCGGGGACCGCCCAGTTTCAAGGTGAAGACGGTGGACCGTCCTTCGATGAAACCGGGAATGCGGTCAATTTCATTTCCGTGGATGGGTGTATTTGCCGCAGAAGGTCCTCCTTAAGGGTTCGTTATTCGTACACTCGCTTCGGGCGAATGACGAACCCGCGAGGAGGACCGGGCGGGGCCGCGGAGCCGGAGCCGACCCGCCAGGGGGAGAGGCTAGGCACGAAAGCCGAGCGTCGTTCATGGCGGATACGCCCGTCGACAAATCAGCGGGCGTTGGCCGGTTCCCGTGATGGCCTATTAGACCGGGGCGTCGACCGGCTTCTTGAAAACCACGCAATACTCATGCTTGATGGGCGGGTCCTCCAGTCTCCCGTAGCTCTTGCGGTCGCTGGTGCAGTTGTGTTGAACCTTGATGATGATGCTGCGAATCTGCCCGTGCGGGAAGTTGAGAATGTCGCGGATGATGGGCGTGTATTGTCCAGCCCTTCGCACGTCGCCGATGAGCACGGCGAGGCGGCCGCCGACGACGAGCGCGTCGTAGCACCTCTTCAGGCAGAGCATCAATAATGCTCGGAATTCGCCATAGTCCCGGCAGGCACTCAAGTCCCCCGGCCCCGCATGATATTCAACGATGTTCCAGTATGGCGGATGCAGCCAGACCAGGTCATAGCGTCCAGGCAGCTCCAGTCGTGTCAGGTCGAATCCGTTCCGTAGGTCGCCGCCCCAGAACTTGATTCCAGTGCCTTTGTGTCGGTTCAGGCCCGCGATGACATCTCGCGTCGTACCCGAGCCCAGCATCGGGTCGGCAACGCACTTGGCACCGTATCGGAGCACGAGGTTCTTAAACAGGCGGCCGTCGCAGTTGCCGCGATAGTCGGCACGGCCCCAGGCGTTCTCCCGCCGCTCGTACGATACGACCGACGTCATCTCGTCGTCGCAGTCATAATCCGGGCCGGTGGCCGTCGCCTGGTCCACGCCGCACCCATCCGTCGTCCTGTCCGTCGCATCGTTCCCCGGCCAGGGAATGTCCGCCGCCCCGCAGCGGGCGAGCCCGTTGCCGAATTGGTTGTGCTGAATTGGTTTATTGTTTGTCATAATCAAGTTCTCCTTCAAGGTTCGTTTTCTTCACCCGAAGGGCCTCCGGGAAAACGAACCTCGAAGGAGAGCGGGCATGGTCACGGCATGATTGCCAGCTGACGCGGAGGTGCCGGAGTCGGCGCGCAGGCACTCCCGGTTAACGGGCCGCCGCGTCATGTCAGATTCGAGCATCAAAGACGTGGAATTGGCCGGCATCTTCGATGATGAAGATATCCCCGCCCATCTGCAGGTCGTCGGCGATGCCCTCGTAATCGATGCGGCAGCGGATGAAGTCCGGCAAGGCCTTCAGCACGTCGCTGTAGCAGTCGTCGAGGAGTGCCTCGGCATAGTCAGCGGGCCTGTCGTACTCCCCTCGGTAGGCTTCCTCCATGTAGCGGTTCGCTTCGTCCAGTGCGTCCAGGCCTCCCAGGTGATTCAGCAGGCCGGCGACGACAGGACCGTATCTGCCGATGAGACGTGCCGCTTCGGCAACCTGTTCCAGGTCCTCGAACTCGGAGAGTCGCAGCTCCGCGAAGTTCTCGTAGTCGTGGATGGCCCACTCTTCGGCCACGGGCTCAGGCGACTCGGCCAGCATGGCGGCGACTTCCGCCCGGATGTCGTCGATGTCCTGGTCCGCGTCAATCCAGCGGCCGTGGAGCCGACCGGCGTTGTAGTCGGCCAGCGACGCCACGTAGATACGGGGCAGAATGTGCGTCGTGGATTCCGCAATCGGTTGTTGTTCTTCTTTCATATTATCCTCCATTGAAATGCCGCGGCATTTCCGTCCGGGAGCCGCGTTGGGTTTCGCCAGCCGGCAACCCAACGCGCGTCCCGGACGTGCGCTGGGCATAGGGTCGAGGGACGTGATATGAACGCCACGGCCGGCCGGCGTGACGGGCGGTGGCGATACAGCCCCTCATAGAAACTGCACAAGGTCGGGATGGACCGGAAGCATTTGCGGTTCTGGTTGGCGACGCGTTCGCCGCTCCTCCCAGGCCAGCACATCCGAGAGGCGGATGTAACGGATGCGTCCACGCTGTTCGTACGGCAATTCACCGCTGAGCATGGCGTTGATGACGGTCTCCCGCCTCATTCGCTGCATCTTTCGCACTTGCTCGACGGACAGCCAACGCGGCAGCACGGTTTCGCGGGGCGGCATTCGCAGTTGCGATAGAGGTGATTCCTCGGCATTCGCAAGCGGGACTGTGCGTGCGGCTTGGTCCGGCGGGCGTATTCGTATAGCCAATCTCTCGGGCGTTCTTTCTTTCGCGTGTTCTAACATTTTCTCCTCCTTCGATGGGTTATGGCCGAGGAGAGCCGCGCCGTGCTGCGAGCGGGGTCAAGGAGGAACGCGCCAGCGGCAAATCCTTGACGCCGCCGCAAGGCGCGGCAGGACCCGAAGGGCGTCAACCCGAGAAGGAGGAGGTGTAAGGTGCTCGCGCGTAAGGAAGAAACGCCCCAGTGATTGCTGCTGGATACCCCGCCCCAGGCGTTGGTCGGACGGGTTACACCGATTTGAATTGGGTTGGCATTCGACAAACGCGATGCGTTGTGCTCTTAGCGATAGTGCATGGACGCGACAGGGGCTGACAGGGCCAGAAGGTCGCCGCCTGCTGGGTTCCGGCCGGAATCCCCGTTGTCGTGCCGTGTCGGCGTGGCTGGTTTGAGAAGACTACGCCGTCGTCGCGGTAATCCCTTGGGGTGGGCGATACGACGCCTTCACTGGTGCACCATCGTCTGGATGTGTTGGGAGTGCATCTTCGTCGCAGGTAATGGCGATGATGATGTCGGCCGCAGCGTGGAGGGGGGTTTCGAGGGATGCCGCCAGCTTCTCGTTGTGGCCGCGGTACAACGAAATGCAGTCGCTGGCAGTGAGGCCGATGGCTTTGCAGACGACGCAGGGAACCGCTTCGTCCTCCAGCTCTCTTGTGGTCCTTGTTGCGGCCGGCGGTCGCCGTTGTGCGGGATTTCGTGGACCCGTTCGTGCGCCAGGGTCTCGAATCCCGCCGCAGGCTGCTACTCCGTTCGCAGGAGGGTTTCGGTTCGGTCACGGTGCAGCGCAGAATCGAAACACCGAAAGCGGAGGGCGCCAATGCGTGGGTCGCACTTGCCGGCCATCGCAGCTCTGGCCCAAGCGGCCCCCGTCCCTGCCGCACTTGCCGACGACCAAGCCCGCCACGGTGACACGGCGTGAGACGGGTCGCCGTGCGGCTCGGGGTGGGCCTTGGCAGCCATCAGCAGTATTCACCCCTCCGCCTCGTAGCTGGAGGCCTCTGCTGAGCGGAGCGGAGACGGTCGAGCGGACGTGTAGCGTCCGGCTAGACAGTTTCCGATTGCTGTTCCTGGCTCACACGGAGCAACGCGCCGCGGTCATCAGCCGTATTGTGCGTCAGAACCCGCCGAATGACTTCATCTGGCTGACCGATCAACCGAGAGTGCTGGCCCACGGCCCTGCTGCGCGCATCTGGGCACGAGGCAGTCGGCTCGACGAGCCGCCGCAGTCAATCCTGGGCCACCAGATGCCAGAGGCAGTGTCGGCGGCTGTTGCGTCAGAATAATGGCGCATAAGGACACACCCAGCGTGATATGGACGATTGCACGCAGGACCGGCCGGAAGTTCCAATGCTGACGGGGCCCATTCGGGATGGGTCCCGACCCCTGAATGAGGACAGTGAACTTGCGTCTGAGCATGAGAACGTCCTGTAGCGCTCGACGTGCGTGACGACGGCCTTCATCATCGACTCGACTTCGGCCCGGACCTCCGACAGAGCCAGCCGGAGACTCGCTGATATCGGCCGCGTCAGGGGCAACGCTTGGAGCACGGGACAGACGCTGATAACTCCCGAACCATCGGCGGTGTCAGAGTCATGGCGCTCGTTCGTTGAACGCGCCGTCTATCGCCATGTGGGCCGGCTTCGTTCTTGGCGTGCCTTCTTCGCTTGGTGTTCAATGGGCTGTGTGGCCGGCACGACCCGTGCAACCTCACGATCTGCAGTTGCTACCAGCCGCTGTACCCGCTCATCAGATCGAAACCGCTGGTAATCCTCATCAAGCTGTGTGAGATACTCGCCGCTCAGCTCGTAAAGCCGCTCTTCCAGATGAGCGCCGATGCGCTGTCGAATCACCGCGCTCTGGCCCTGGCACTGATGCGTCGCGCCGCTGGCTGTCGCCCAGATTCTCGCGAAACGGAGCACATCTTCCGAGTTGCGGATGTCCTCCGGGTCCAGCTCGTTAGTCCATGGTTCGCGGATTGTCACCCAGTAGCTTCTCGCGCCGACCTGGCACCAGCTGTTGTATGCCGCATCCGGCCGCGTCAGGAGCGCCATGTCCTCGGAGCACCGGCGCCCCGGCGTGCGTGCATCTGGTGCGACGATGCCCACGCGTTCCGCCGCACTGGGAATCTCCTGTTTGATGTAGAGAATCGCATCGTGTTCGAGCCCCGCGAGAGGCCGATGCAGCAGCACGAAATACTTGTCTAGTCCCTGGCTGCCAGCGCTGCCGATGCGCGTGCGCAACGCCACATCCTTGACTGCCACGCGAATGGACTGCGCATCATGGAGGCGCAGCCGGGATGCGAGGCCAGGGCTATTCGCCGCCGCCTTCGCAATCCCATCGGCCAGTTCATCCGACATTTCCGGCGCTGGGCGGAGGATTTCTTTGACCTGCCCGCGCCGGGTGGCCAGCACCGGTTTGAATCGGCCTTCCGCCGTCGTGTATTCCAGTAGTTCCTTCTGGTAGTCGCGTTTCGCAGGCGCGGTCAGCAGGCGGCACACGAGCGGCTCGGCAGAAAGCAGCTCCGTCGCACTTCGTCCGGATTCAGCGGCAGACACGTAGCTGTCCAAGATGACTTTGACCACTTGGCGCGTCTGCTCTTTGGACAACGTGAGGTTCGCCTCTTGCGCGGCCAGCCGCAGCGTGATCACTCCCTGCAGGAGTTCATACTGGAACGGCATACGGTGGCTGTCGTCGAAGTCAACCATCCCGAATGCGAGTGTGCCGAACTCGCCGCCGATCAGGTAGGTACCGATGTTCCCGAGGTGTTGATCGCCGTGCAGCACCATGAACGCCTGCTCATCGGCAAGCCATCCCGATGCGTGCTCAGTGCACCAGCGGAAGAACAGGTCCTTCCCGCCCCTCCACAGGCCATACCGATCGGCCGCTAGCGACCGTACCTTCATCGGCAGCGCCAGTGGGTCATCCTCGGGAAGATGCTGCCCATAGGTCTTCAGAAGCACGTCATAAGGCAGGTCGGAGCCCGGCTGGGAGTTGCACCCGCATGTAAACACCAACAGGTAGATGAGAACGCACGCCCGCATGACCATAATGCTTGTAGTATTGTACCGAAGCTCCGCGCGTCCAGAAGGAACTGTTTCTGGCAGGCGAAGCGAGATTCTCTAAACGCGAGCATGCGACCGATCTGACGCGGCGGTGCGTGTAGCGCCCGTGCTTCGCACGATTGCTGGAATCGTCCTTCGGTTGAGATGTCGATACGCAGCCAGACGAAGGTCGCCCAGGACGAGATCAAAGAAGTCGGCATTGGATGCCGGAACCACAATGACGGGCTGGAGAAGCCCATGTTCGGCGATGCTTTGGGCAACCTGCGCTACGTCATCCTGATCGACAGGCACATCGCCGGCGCGGATGCGATCGATCTCGATTTCCTGGACGCGATCGCCCCCGTTGGCCGTTGCATCCGAGTTCTTGCGATCGAGTCCCGCGCGGTACGAGTACACATACGGGATGGCCAGGTCCACGTCGGGCACGGACCGGATTTCGTGGTAGATGCGCTTGCTCAGTCGATACGCGATTTCCGCTCGTTCTTTCACAGGCGTCTTGTACCGCAGCTTGAGGTACACGCCGTAATCGTACGTCTCGGCGCGGATATAGGGCTCGGTGCCCGTGAAACGGATGATATCGGCGGTGATTTCTCTTGCGGCCGCAAGCATGATGCGTTCCGCCGCGTCCCAGTCCGAGTCATAGGTGACGCGAAGGACGATTTCGTCGAGGACGTACGCGGCGTGCTGCTCCACGGTGTAGTTGACCACAACCTGGCTGAACAGCATGGCGTTGGGAATCAGAACCCGCCGGCCCTCGCCTTCATCGCTGCCGATGGCGCCGCCGATCTGGTTCAATTCCGTGTAGAGAAGCCCGACGTTGAGGACGTCGCCTTTCAGGGCGATCGCAGGGAATCTCACCCGATCACCGGGACGAAACGGGCGGGTGATTGACACCAGCACCCATGCCGCGAAGCCGCTGATCGGGGCCTGGAGCGACCACCCCAGCAGCATGCCGCCAAAGAGAGTGAAGAACGTACCGAAGCTGCCGAGCTTGCCAACCGCGTACGCGGTCGCGACGACGATACACAACCCCGCCAGCAGTCGGTATACGCGGCCGAGCATCTGGCTCTCAGCCTTGGGCCTTCCTCGATGGGCCAGCAGCGTTGTCGTGACGCTCGCGGCCAACTTCTTCGCGGCGACGATGGCGGCAATCACGCCGACAAGCTCATAGAATGAGATTTCGCCGGGGAGCTGCACGGGTTGCGGCATCCGCCAGGCGGCCGCGAAGCAGATGGCGGAAACGGCTGACCAACGGGCGAAGGGAAGCAGAGTTCGAGAGAACCTGGAAACCTGTGTCAGTCGATCCAGCAGAGCGATCGGACTTGAGCTGTGCATTCGCGGGCTCCAAAGGCAATCATTTCGCGACTGCGACTGGGGGTCTTGGTGAAACGTCGGATTCCGGGCCGGCCGCCGAAGGCGGGGCCGCTTCGTTCAAGAGCAATTGCATGCACTGTGCACGCTGCGTGTATAGCCTCTTGAACTCCCGGGGCTCGTGGCGCGCCAGGGCATAGTGCGTGAGGATCGGCAGCACGATCGTGGTGTCGGCGTAGCACACGACGGCGTTGGGCAGGCGCGCCGGGTTCACCTTGCCCCAACTCACCGCCTCCTGAGGCGTTGCCCCGGACAGACCGCCTGTGTCCGGCCGGGCATCTGTTACCTGGAGGAAATAGTCGTGCCCGGCTTCCTTGATGCCGAAGCTCTCCTGCAATTGCGGCTCGGTCTGAAGCAGGAAGTTCTTGGGGCTGCCTCCGCCCAGGAGAATCGCGGCGCTCTTGCCGCCCGAGCGCTTGGCGGCCAGGACATAGCTGGCCGTCTCGTTGACGTCCAGGAACGGATTGATGCGGAAACGCAGTCCGCTCGCCATAAGCTTGGCGATCACCATTCCGATTGTGGAATCCGCGGGTGACGATGTGTAGACCGGCACATCCGCCCGGTACGCCGCGGCGAGAATCGACGCATCTCGCAGTCCGTTATCCTCTTCCTTGAGCGCGGCGTGCCTGCCGAGGCGATGGTGGAACTCGGCCATGCCCATCTCGCTGTGGAACTCCGGCTGCGAGAGGATCCCCTCCAATACAGCATCGGTGTGCATCAGGCACCCGTCGTAGTCCAGGAGCACGTCGTAGATTCGCACGACGCCATTGCGGCGAAGATCAACGTCGTCGACGTTGAGGCTTCCGCGGTGCAGCGGCCGGTCAAACGCGAAGTGCAGGTCGTGATAGAGATTGGCGCCGGTGGAGACGATCCAGTCCACGAAACCCGCGTTGATCAGGGGGACGATGCACGATTGTCCCAATCCCGCGGGCGTCAGCGCGCCGGCCAGACTCAGGCCAACCGTCACGTTGGCGTCGAGCATTTGCCGCGTCACCAGCTCACAGGCCTCGCGGAGCCGCCCTCCGTTATACGCCAGCATTGTCCGCTCGATGAGATCGGTGACGGGCTCGCAGCCGGTGATGCCGCGAGGCGAGATCCTGTTCCCGGACAGATAGTTGAACTTTCCCGGGCATGGATTGCCAAGCGTTGGCTTATGCGTGTCGTGCATAGTCTTCTCCTTAAACAAGAATCCGGACAATGTCGTGAGGACGGCGGCGCATGGCCTATACGGCAGCCCGGCACAGGTTGTGACGGGCCCGGGCGGCGACCTGCGTGTAGGCGATGATCTTGTAGGCCAGGCGGGCGGCGAGAAACTCCGTAACCCGCATGCCGGACACAGGGGCAACCTCGACGATGTCCGCCCCCACGACTTGGCGATCGGTGCACACACGGCGAAGCAGCGAAATCACCTGTGTCCAGGAAAGCCCGCCCGGTTCCGGAGTGCCCGTACCCGGTGCGTAGGCCGGGTCGAAGCCGTCGATGTCTACGGTGACATAGACCTTCTCCCGCAGCATGTTCACGACCTTGTTGATCCACCGGGGGTCGGCGCGGGTGCTCGCCGCGGAGATGAGGTTTCGCATCTGCGGCTGGCAGGTTTCGTACTCCTCCTTCGAGACGTTGCGAATGCCCACCTGGCAGATGCTGTCGGTGATCTCCAGGACCCGCCGCATGACGCACGCATGCGAGTGTTTGCTGCCGCCATAACTGTCGCGCAGGTCAGCGTGGGCATCGATCTGAAGCACGCTGATCCTTGCGTGACGCTCGGCCACGGCTTGGACGAGCGGAGCGGTGATGCTGTGCTCGCCGCCCAGGGCGAGCAGGAACTTGTCGAACTGCACGATCTCGCGGGCGGCGTGATATACACGCCGCATCTGCTCGGACGGCTCGTTGGCGGGGTCGACCGGCGCGCAAGTCGTTATTCCTGCCGACGTGAAATCCTCGCGCAACTCTTCGTCGAATTCTTCGACTTGTGCGGACGCGTCAAGGATCGCCGCCGGCCCGTGCCGGGTCCCACGCATGAAGCTCACAGTGCCGTCGTACGGAACCGGAAGAACCGCGTACTGCGCGGCAGACGGATCAGCCGACTCTGGCGGCAGGTTCATGAACGAGTTCGGTAGTATCTGCATGATTGCTCATCCTTTGGCTTGCTCGGAACTGACAGGTTTCATAGCACGGTTTCAACAGCATGACAGCCGCCGCCACAACCGTGGTCCAGAGGCCGTTCTTGTCGCCTTCGGCGGTTTGCACGCAGGCGCTGGTGCGCACGATCTTTCCCGACATCTTGTAGAGCTCTTTCCGTTCGTCGTAATCAACGTCGGGGTCGAACTCTATCCCCAGCGTCGTGGCCAGCATCGTGGCGGCCATATCCTCCACGAAGTCGGCCAGGCGGTCCTCTGTCATGCCGAAGCCGTGATGCTCGCTGATGTAGCCGTACTGTTCGCCGTTGGCGGGCTGGGCCAATCCGATGCCCGCGCCCGCAAGGCGCGACGGCTCATCGGTGGAAGCTTCGGCCAGGACGACGAAGGTGATCTGGCCCGGCTGCAGTTCGGCCAGACCTCTGCCGCGCGGGATGATCCTGCATCCGGGCGGCAGAATGCTGGAGACGCGCACGAGGTTGCCCTTCTCGATCCCCGCGTGACGCAGAGCCAGTTCGAAACTCTGGAGCTTCTGCCGGTGTCGGCCAACGCCTCTGGTGAAGAAGATCTCCTTAGGCACGAGGAGTGATCGATCGATCATGATGTGTGTTCAATCGGTTGTGGAAACCTGGGTGCTGTGCGAGAGTGTTTTCCAGGCTCTGCGACAGAGTTGCGATGGCAAACCGCGTCGGGTTCTGCCTGTGGGAATCTGAGTGTCGGACCAGCAGGAGAGTCACCACCAGCTCAAGCCGGCGTGCTCGGTTCCCGCCCCAGGCAGGCGTCAATGGCCGCTGATGCTGGAGAGACAATTCCGAGCCTTTCTGAAATAGCGATAGTGCATGGTCAAGCTCCGCTTTGTCTCAGACTCGCGGGCCTGCGTGGCCCGCGTTGGTTCCATTCGTCGTCCGCGTACGCTCGTAGCTTCTGACGCGCTAGCCAGCGGCCGCGCTCAAGCCACCTTTGTGCGACTCCCTGCTTGGTGCGCTCGCCGCCGCAGGCAACGGGACCGCTTGACGCGTTCTCCCACGGCGCTACGAAGACGTCGCGCGGCGGTGTCGACTGCGACATAAGCATTGTCAGCAACCGACGATGCGACGACCGTGTGAAGCTGAGCCAGACAGACCGCGATCCGGCAGGACTTGTCGACGCCGCCGTGACTGCCGTTGATGTCTCCAATCCACACGGTGACGCCGGTGACCCGCCGGGCAACCAACTTCAGCGCTTCACGGACCCGGCCGCGAATGTGTGCAGCCAGGGACCTGGTAATGTCGAACGATCGGCAACAGATCTCTACGGGCATAGGAGTCTCCTTCTTCACGGCACAATCGGGTCGGGCGGATTCGCCATACAGCCGCAAGCGGGTGATACTCATGGCTCATTTCCTCAAGCTTCGCTTCCCTCGGCTTCCGGTTGGTAGATGATGTCTTCGACCAGCAGGATGCGATGGCCGGCCGGCCCCTCAACTTGCACCATGTCGCCTATCTTGTGGCCGAGAAGCGCTGTGCCAAGCGGCGCGAGCACCGACAGCCTCCCAGCCGACAGATCTGACTCGCTCGGATACACCAACGTGTAGATTTCAGTTCTGTCGGCGGCGAGGTCCTTGATGCGAACGGTGGAGTGCATGGTCACAACATCTCCGGGAACGCAGGCCGGCTCGACGATACAGGCCCGCGCGATTGCCTGCTCCAGAGCGTCAGCGAAGATGGCCCATCGAACGCTCAGGGAGTCCTGCGTCAGCTCGTCCATGAGGCGATCGCGGTCGGGTCTGGTAATGACCAGTGGCGGCTGCATGTTCACCTCGCAATCCATCGTGTCACGGCGATCGAACAACGCCGTGGCTTATGAAGGGGCCGCCGGCGCGGCCGTATCGCCTTCCTGAAGCAACTCGGAAACCTTGTCGTCTTGGCTTTCAACCAACTCTTCGGACTCCCCTAAGTCGTTGACACAGAAGCCTCGGATTTCGGCGGGCAAACCCAATGCACGCACCTGGCGCAGTATTTGCGTCACTCCCTCCCGGCCGAGCTCGGGCCGACCCGACTCACGACGATCGTCGATGTGCCCGACAATCGCGATCAGGGTCGGCTGGTCGACGTAGAACATGATCAGCAGCTTACGCTGAAACGCCTCCCAGAGCTGTGCGTTGCCATGTGTCAGCGCCCGCCAACCCTCATCGGAGAGGATCATCCAGTCGCTTTCGTCCATTCCATACCGAGACTCGAGCCATGGGAACTCCGGCACACAACCTCGAACTGACATCCGCGTGATGACGAGGGAGAATCTCCGATCTCCTTTGCGATTCAGATTGTGGAGCATGATTCACCTCCGATCGACTCAAGCAGCCAACTCTGCCTCTGCGCACGTGCTCACGCGACGATCCTCATGTGGTCGATTGGCTCATTAGTCTCATCTGGCTCTGGCTCGGGCTCGATCTCGTCGACGATCCACCAGTGATCATCAACCAGGAAGCCGCGTACGGCGGCCGGTAGCGAGTACCAGCGGAGGCGTTCGACGAGATTCGCTACGTCCCCGCGGCCTAGGGGCAGTGCCTGGATATGGGGCAGATCGAGCCTTTGACCGATGACAAGGATTAACTCTGGCCGGTTCAGGTAGACCGACCTCAACAGCATGTGCTCGAACTTAGACCAGAGAGCCATCTCGCCGGCAATCAGATCGCACCAAGCCTCCTTGTCCAAGAGGATCCAATCGGTCGGTTGGATGTGGCACCTGCTCGTCAGCCACGGCAATTCGGGCGGGCGTTTGTGCCGGGCTCGTCGAGCAATCACCAGGGCGGATCGGGAGTTCATGGGTAAACCTCCACAACTGCTGTTGCACACGTGCAATGTCGCTCTCTCGCTTCCGTGAGCTTCCTTCGAACGGGCTACCGCCTGTGCGCCGCCGCCCATGCTGGGCGGGCCTCGGTTCGTGCGCCATTGGGGTACGAGAGGCCTCCGGGACTGTCCGACCCACGTTGCGCGGCGTGGTGCGCCAACTGGTCCAGTATGTCCGGGCCCACGGGGTCGAAATCAAGAAATAATTCGAGCTCGCCCCGATCCCGATACGCACAACCGGGTGGCGGAGTTGGCCGGGCCGCTTTACGAATCACGAGCCACATGGCATTGCCTCCTCGGATTGCGGCACATTGCGCGCTTCCCGATCGCGAGCGGCCTCAGAAGGCAAGAACACACGCTCCACTCTTGCCGTGTGCGGGCCAGCTTCATCGATCCACCGAATCACATCGCCAACGCGGCGTCCCAGCACCGCCATGCCAGTCAGGTTGAATACTGACAACCTGCGCTCTTCGTCGTCGTCGTCCGTGGAGTAGACGAGCTTGAATCGCTGAGCCTCGTCGGTCTTTAGATCACGCAGGCAGAATCGTGAGTTCATGGTCACCAGGTCCGTCGGAGCATCCGCTGACGGCACGACCCTCGCATGGCGCATCTGATGCTCCAGCGCGTGCAGGGAAGGCGCATAGGTTCGCCACGAGCCCCGGGCCTCGCGGATTGCTTCGCGGAGTTTGGCCAAGTCGGTGTCGATCAGGATGATATAGTCGGGCACCATTTCAGGTCTCCTCAGTGTCCCAGGGAACAATGTCGCCCTGATCCCCTGACACGCGACGTTCTCCGCCACCTTCGGGCTGATAAAGAACCTCTTCGACTCGAAGCGTGCAAATCCCGGCCGGCACCCGCCAACGGATCACCTGGCCTGCGCGCGTGCCCAGGAGCGCCGTGCCCAGCGGGGCCAGAACCGAAAGCATGCCCGCATCGATGTCCGCTTCCGCCGGATAGACCAGCGTATAGGTGGATACCTCATCGCTATCCATGTCCCGGACGCGGACACACGAATGCATAGTCACCACATTTCGGGGCACCTTGGCCGGCGGAAGGACCCTGCTGCGGTCCAATTCTTGCCCAAGGGATGCGAGGTACGGCCTGTCGCCGGGCCTTGTGCGGGCCGAACGCACCAATTCGGCGAGTCGGCGATAATTGCTCTCGGGAATGACAAGCCGAGCTCTCATGACGATCTCCCGTCGGCGAAGTCCGATCTCCGCCGGGAAAAAGCAAGCACTCTGCCGGAGAGATCTCCAGGTCTGCGGCATACCACAGCTGCTCGTCGATGGCCGCTGCCGTCCACGCAGCGGATCAGCGGCAGAAGGCGTGTCCGACCGCGGCGCAGCCGCGTCGCGATGGTTGGCGCGAGTCTGTCGATCGCGCGATCCAGAGCGACATGCAGGTCGTGAGCTTGCGCTCCCGCTATGACCGGACCGTGCCCCCGCAACCATAGAACGATCCTGCAGATCTCACGCGCCTCATTGCCCCAACCATCAGCTTTGTCCAGTCGCACCTGCGCTAGGCTGATCCAGGATGTGCAAAGCGCAAGTGCTGTGTGCATCCGGCTCTCGACATATCGCACGACTGGTTCGCTGAGCCTGGAACTCAGCCCACATACAAACACGCGCATCGCGACCTCCTGTTGGTCCTGGATGCTAGCAGCGCTGCCATAGTTCGCCAAATACGAAGTTTAGATATTATACATAGACAAAAGCTATGTATGGGCCGCCGTGGGAAATGGTTCAATGGGCGGACGCCTGGTGCAACTGGGCGGCTCCGGATGACGAGTTGTCGGGCAGCGCAACACAGCCGGTGCGCGGGGCAGTACCCGTGGAACAGCGATCGACACGCTCTGTGACGATCCGGTGACGGCGTACGAATCGTTCGGTTGGAACCGGCAACGGACGCCCATTGGCCGTTTCAGGAGGCTACGATGATGGAGTTCAACGAAAGAATTGTAATGACCGGGTTTGGCGTGGTTGCACAAGCCACCCTGCCTATGTTGCTGAAGCATCTTCGAGTTCCGCTGCGGCAGATCACGATCATCGACTTTGCCGATCGCGAGAAGGTCTTGCAACCTTGGATCAACAAGAGGCTGCGCTTTGTTCGGGAACGGGTCACGCCCTTGAGCCTGCCCCGGCTGCTTTCGACTTACGTTGGGAGGGGTGGCATGATCATCGATCTGGCGTGGAGCATCGATTTCTTCGACATCCTGGCCTGGGCACACCAGAACGAGGTGCTCTACGTCAACGCATCCCTGGAGTCCTGGGATCCGACCTCCGACATGCATAGCAAGTCTTCCCTGGAGAAGTCCCTCTACGTCCGTTATCAGGCGCTGCTGCCGCTGATCGGGCGCTGGCGGAATGCGACCACTGCGGTCATTGACCACGGGGCCAATCCGGGCCTGGTGTCCCACTTTCTGAAGCAGGGATTGCTGGACATCGGCGCACGATCACTTCGTGAGGACTCGATGACCCGCCGTCAGGTTCGTTGGCTGGAACGACTGATCCAGGACGCAGATTCTGCCCATTTGGCTGGGGAACTAGGCGTTAAAGTCATTCACTGCAGCGAGTGGGATACGCGGCGCGCCGCCAAACCGACGCGACCGGACGAATTCGTGGCCACGTGGAGCGTCAGCCCAATCGCTTACGCCGCCGCCGAGTGCGCCGCCAGAGGCTCTCCCAAGCACCGTTCGCCAGCGTATTGTCGCCGACCCGCGCCGTAAGGGGTTTCGCTTTGACGAAATGCAGCGTCGCATCGAAGGCGAGGGACTGGCCGTTCCTGGCTGATTCATCGGCGAACAGGTCGCGCGCCGATGATGCGTCTCACCGCATGTGGCGGTTGCCAACGTCGGTCCGTGCCATTTCCCGCCGCAGTCCGCTGACGCGGGTCCGGGCATGGCCCAGCCTACCAAGGCGAACAAAATCCGCTGTGCCCATGACAACGCTCTTGGTCTCTGCGGCGGCGGTTCGCATCACAGGTGGTAGTCGCCGGCCGCTTCGGGCTGGTAGTAGACTCGTTCGATGCGCAGGTGGCGGACTCCCGACGCCACGGGGCATTCCACCGTGTCCCCGACCCGTCGGCCGAGAATCGCGGCCCCCAGCGGAACCGCCACCGACACCTTATGGGCGACCGGGTCGGCGTCTTGGGGGTAGGTCAGTGTGCAACTCCACTTCTCATTGGCCGCCAGATCGCGCATGCCGACCAGGGAGTTCATTGTCACGACATCGCGCGACACGTTCCGCTGCCCGACCACACGAGCCGCCTTGATCTTCCGCGACAGCATGTCGACGTCCTCTTCGCGGGCGCCGCCGAACGACGACAGGTAGTCCAGCAGTTCACGCAATCGCACGTGGTCCACTTCCGTTAATAGATGCTCATTCCGCATGACGCCTCCTTTCTGGTCGAAGCATAGCTGTGTGGCCGTGTATTCGGCAAATACGAAGTGCGGATGGTTATTATTGATGAAAGCTATGGTAAGATCACCGCATGAAATGGCTGAACTATCACCACCTTTACTACTTCTGGGCGGTTGCACGTGAGGGCGGCGTGTCGCGGGCGAGTGAAGAGCTTCTGATCTCGCAGCCGACCATCAGCGCGCAGCTCAAGGAACTGGAGGAGGTCCTCGGGCGCCGCCTGTTTGACCGGAGCGGGCGGAAGATGGTCCTCACCGAGGCCGGGCGGATCGCATTCAACTATGCCGACGACATCTTCTCGCTCGGCCGCGAGCTGATGGGAGCGATGGAGCAGCATCCGGCGGAGCGTCCGATCAAGTTGTCTGTGGGGCTGCTGGATGTGATCCCCAAGAGCGTCGCGCGAATGCTGCTTGAGCCGGCCCTGCAACTGCCACAGCCCGTTCGACTCAGCGTCCACGAAGACAAGGCGGATCGCCTGCTGGCGGACCTCGCCGCCCATCGCACCGACGTGGTTCTGAGCGACGCCCCCATCGGGACCGGCGTGCAACTGCGCGGGTTCAACCATCTGCTGGGAGAATGCGGCATCACCTTCTTTGCCGCCGCGTCACTCGCCAGCAAGTATCGGCGGAACTTCCCCAAGTCCCTGGACAGCGCTCCGATGCTTCTGCCAACCGATCACACCGCGCTTCGTCGCGAATTGAACCTCTGGTTTGACTCCAAACGCATTCATCCCATCGTGGTCGGCGAGTGCGATGATGCGGCGATGCTTAACTCGTTCGGGCAGGCCGGGATCGGGATATTCCCTGTTCCATCCGTGGTTGAGACCGAGGTCCGACGGGAGTATTCCGTGCGGATGGTCGGCCGGACGAGCGCGGTAAAGGAGTACTTCTACGCCATTTCGGTTGAAGAGAAGCTGCGACATCCCGCCGTGGTGGCCATCTGCGAGGCGGCCCGGAAGGAGATGTTCCAATAATGCTCGCGACGCCGCTGGTTTGGGGACATCAACGTGTGTGAGCGCATCGGCGATCTACGCATGGTCCGCCTGTCCGCGCCCGTCCGCATCTCACGTTCATACGCTTCCTGTCGTGCCGTGTCACGGCCGGTGTAAGCTGAGCGTAGGACAAGCAGGTAGCCGGCTTGAGCCCATGTGTCAGCCGCGAACGCTTTCGCTTGCGGCGTGATTGCCATTGAGGTAGCCTCTGAGTGTGTTATTGGCGGCGGCCGTGACGAGCTATGGGGTGCTGACCTGCGAGATGGGCGAACGTGTGGCTCGACATGGCTTCAGAGAGCAGGCTATAGCGCGAACGCTCCGGATAGACCGATGGAAGCGAGGTCTCGATGCCACAAGACATATTCGGCAACCTGGAGGATTGGGGCAAGGTTCTCGATCAGCTCGATCAATTGGCCAGCACGAGACGGCTGGATGAGCATGTGGGAAGCCTCGGCCGACTCTTGCGATTTCGGGACAACTGGCGTCTCCGCGAAGCGGCGCTGCAAGCTGTTACTCGCTTGGAGAAGCCGGCAGAGACGTTAACCTCTGACGTCATCGGAATAATCGAAGATAAGGGCCTATACGATGACGTTCGCATCTTAGCGGCCGAGGCATTGGCGCATTTAGCGTCATTGGCTAGGAGCCAGGTTTCCGCCAGGCCGCGAGCCGCTGAGAGCACAGTCGTGGAGCGGGTGCGCGCATTGCTCCACTCTCAAGAGGCGCCCGTATTTCACGGAGCTCTGCGTCGTCTATTCCCCACGGCGACCGAACCAGAATCATGAAGAGGCTGCGCTTGCTGCGGCGCGGCATACGCGAAAGGAGTCCGAAAAGATGGTGCTGGGAATCCCGCGTGAGATCATGGCTGGCGAACTGCGCGTGGCCGCTCTTCCGGAAACCGTCAAGTCATACGTAGACATGGGCTTCACGGTGCTGGTGGAAGCGGAGGCCGGACGCGGCGTGTACCGCACCGACGCGGAATACGCGGCGGCCGGGGCCGAGGTCGTGCCCGACGCCGCATCGCTGTACGCGCGAGCCGACGTGGTGCTCAAAGTGAAGCAACTGTGCCACAACGAGCGACTGGGCCGGCATGAAGTGGACATGCTGCGCGAAGGCAGCATTCTCATCACGTTCCTGCACCCGGCCGCACCATCGAATCACGAGATGGTGCGGAAGCTGCGCGACCGGAAGGTCACCGCGTTCACGATGGACGGCATCCCGCGTACGCCGCGTGCGCAGTCGATGGATGCGCTGACTTCGATGAGCACGATCACAGGCTACAAGTCCGTGCTCATCGCTGCCAACCACTTTCCCCGCTTCATCCCAATGATCGGAACCGCCATCGGCACGGTGAAGCCGGCCGAGATCCTCATCGTCGGCGCGGGTGTGGTCGGGCTGCAGGCGATTGCGGCCGCGAAGCGGCTGGGCGGCGTGATCAAAGCCGTGGATATCCGCCCCGAGGCCCGCCGCGAGGCCGGCAGTTTGAAAGGGACAAATGTCATCGGCTTCGAGGTGCCCGATGCGCTTGCGATCGGCGAAGGCGGCTACGCCCGGGCGCTGCCACCGGAGTGGCTCGATCAGGAGCGGCGATTTCTCACGGCACTGGTCCGGGGCAGCGACATCCTGATCCTCAGCGCGCTTGTGCCCGGCGAGGTCGCGCCGATCCTGATCACGGAGCAGATGGTGCGGAGCATGCGGCCCGGATCGGTCATCGTGGATGTCGCCATCGATCAGGGAGGCAACTGTGCCGTGACCAAGGCGGGGCAGGAGACGACGGTCAATGACGTGTACGTGTGCGGTACGGCGAACATTCCGGGCTCGATGGCGGTCGACGCCAGTTGGCTCTACGCGCACAACATGCTGCACTACGTTCAGAATCTTTTCCACAAGGGCATCGCATTGCCGGACTTGGAGGATGACATCGCCAGACACTCGCTAGTCACTCACAAGGGACAGATTCTTCACAGCGGCGCATTGAAGGCGATGAAGGGCTGAATGCCGAACTGTCGGTGCTTATGGAGGCAGACGGATGATGGATGTCCTGCTCATGATCGCGGTCTTCGCGGCGATTTTCGTCGCCGCGTATTGGCTCATTTCCCGCGTTCCGCAGATGCTGCATACGCCGCTCATGTCCATGACCAATGCTCTTTCGGCTGTCACGATTCTCGGAGCGTTCCTGCTTTTCGCGATTGAAACGACGTTTACCGAGAAGATTCTCGCGATGGTGGCGATCGCGGCCGCGTTGTTCAATATGGCCGGCGGTTTCCTGATCACCGATCGCATGCTGAAAATGTTTCGCAGGAAGCCGGTCGACCTGTTTCGCGCGAGCGAGCCTACTGCGTCACCCCGACAGCCGTGATCCTATTGGCGATTAAGAATGCCGGTTGATATCGCGATCATCGTGCTGCTTCTTTTGGCGGTGGCCCAGTTCCGCACGCCGCCCGGTGCGCGGAGGGGCAACATCACGGCGGCAGCAGCATTGGCAGCGGCGCTCGCCGCAGTGTTGTTGCGAAATCGGATAAGCTCGGTGCCGTCGGCGTCGATCGCGGCGGCCGTAGGGGTGCTGGTGGGCGCGTGGGTGGCGATGCGCGTCACTATGATCCAGATTCCCGCGATGGTCGCATTGCAGCACGGCGCCGGCGGCGTGGCGGCACTTCTGGTTTCGTTTGTCGAGCTTGGCCGCATGGCGCGGGCCCCGATGGCTCCGGCCAACGAGATCGCGGCGCTGCTGGGCCTGATTGTGGGCGCGGGGACATTCAGCGGCAGCATGATCGCCAGCGGCAAGCTGGCCGCGTATCTGCCGCAGACACCCAGGACCCTGCCCGGGCATAATGGGTGGTTCGCCACGGCGCTGGCGTGCGCGGCCGGGTTGGCGGTCTGGGCCGGCAGCACATATGACGCGGGCCATCGCACCATCGCACTTGCCGCCCTGGCCGCCGTATCGATGGCCGTGGGCGTCCTGATCGCGGTTCGCGTCGGAGGCGCCGACATGCCAGTGCTTATTTCGTTTCTCAACGCCACCGCCGGACTGGCGGCCGCGCTATGCGGCGTTGCGATCCAGAACCGGCTGCTCATCGCCTGCGGCGCGACGGTCGCGGCGTCGGGGTCGGTGCTGACTCATGTGATGTGTCGCGGCATGAACCGCGGCCTGGGATCTGTCTTCACCGGCGTGCAGACCGCGTCGATCCCGGCGCAGGCACAAGCGGTTTCGGCTGCGTCCGCACCTGAATCGTCAGGTCAGCCGGAGGCAATGCCCGACGCTCCGTCGCCCGCCGACCCCATGGGATGTGCCGCGGCACTGTTGCAGGCCGCGAAGCGGATCATCATCATCCCGGGCTACGGTATGGCCCTTGCCGAAGCGCAGGAAGACGTCGTACAGCTTGCGGAGCACCTGGCATCGCTGGGCAAAGATGTGAAATTTGCCGTTCATCCAGTCGCGGGACGCATGCCGGGACACATGCATGTGGTGCTTGCGGAAGCCGAGCTGGACTACGGGAAGCTGTTCGAGATGAAGGATGTGAATGACCAGTTCGCCGAAACCGACGTCGCGCTCGTCGTCGGGGCCTGCGATGTGGTCAACACGGCCGCGATTCACTCGCCGAATACACCGATCTCGGGCATGCCGATTCTGAAGGCGCACGAAGCCAGGCACATCATTGTCTGCAACCTTGACGAGCGTCCGGGCTATTCGGGAGTCGAGAACCCGCTTTACAGGGACGGCAAGACCATCATGCTCCTGGGGGATGCCAAGGCTACGGTCGCAACACTGCGGCGTCGCTTGCCGTGAGTGGCAGCCTGGGCATCCTTGACCACCGGCCCGTCCATGGTATCGCAATGCGCCCGCGCCTGTGTGGCAAATAATTAGGCGGCCAAAACTCCCATTGTGATTCCGACAACCTTCGCTGTACTCGTCCGCATCATGTTCGCTCTCCATGTATGTGCTGGGCTTTCCGAATCACCGTAAACAGTTCGCTGCGCTGAGCCCAAGAGTCGTCTCAGCCACCGGCCTGCGCCTTACGCAGACGTGGGTAGGTGCTGAGTAGGAAATACAACAGCGGAAATGCGCCGACTACGATGATGATGCTGTCGGGTACAATCCGCCAGAAGCCCAAGTGCTTCACCACCTCCATCTCGTAGAAGGCGGCGCTGCGGGCGTACCAGAATCCCTGATCGTAAGAGTGCCAGACCTGCAAGATGCCGATGGGAAGCAGCCCAGTCAGGAACATCAGCGCCAGACCGACGTTGAGGCCCCAGAAGCTCACCATGAGGATTCGGTCGTTCCAGTAGCGGTTCTCTACCAGGCCGCGCCAGGAGAAGAGAATCAAGGCGATGGCCAGCATTCCATAGACGCCGAACAATGCCGTGTGTCCATGGTTGGATGTCAGATAGGTGGCATGTTCGTAATAATTGATAATCGGGAGGTTAATGACGAAGCCAAAAAGGCCCGCACCGACGAAGTTCCAGACGCTGCTGGCGGTGAGGAAGTAGAGAGGCCAGCGATATGGGAACTGCCGGCCCTCCTCCCTGATCGACTTGTACTCCATCCAAGCTCGGACCACCAGGAGGATAAGCGGGATCGGCTCCAGCGAACTGAAGACACCTCCGATGGCCAGCCACAGGCTCGGCCCACCGTACCAGAAATAATGATGAGCCGTTCCGGGAATGCCGCTGATGAATACCAGGATGGCCGTCAGATAGGCAACGCGCAAGGCCGACTTGGCAGGTACCAGGCCGAGCGTGACCAGGAACAGTGAGATGACCGCCACGCCGAAGAACTCGAAGATGCTCTCCACCCAGATATGCACCACAAACCAGCGCCAGTAATCGGCGATGGTGAGGTGGGTTCCGCGGCCATAGAGCAGGCCAAATCCGAAGAAGAACACCACGAAGATGGCGCTGAACACGTAGAAGATGGTCAACGATCGCCGATCGGCGCTCTCGTCATCGGCGCCCGTGGTCTTCAGGATGGGGGCCATGGCGCGATAAACGACCACCAGCCAGAAGATTAGGCCACCGAACAGGAGGATTTGCCACAGCCGGCCCAACTCCAGATACTCCCATCCTTGATGCCCCAGCCAGAACCAGGCCTTGCCGAGATACCCTTTGATGCCCAGCACTTCACCGAACAGGCTCCCCACCGCGACGGCCACTGCCGCGACGAACAGGATGTTTACCATCAGCCGCTGGCCGCCGGGCTCGCGCTTGCCAATCAGGGGAGCGAGATAGACCGCCGTGCCCATCCAGGACACTGCAATCCAGAGTATGGCCAGTTGCAGGTGCCAGCTCTTGGCCCAACTGTAGGGATACATCTCTCCGATGAACTTCACATAGAACGTGCTGGGGTGAATCGTGTAATGAGCCAGCAGCCCGCCATTGAAGATCTGCACGATGAACAGCAGCCCCGCAACGAGGAAGAACTTGGCACTGGATCGCTGGCTGGGCGTCACAGGCGTATCGAGGAGGCGTTTGGCCGCTTCAACAGCTTTCGATTCACCGTAAAAGAACCCGTACCGATGCACGATATAAACCACGATTCCCAAAACGGCAAAGAGGGCAATGATGGAGAGGATGCTCCACAGCAGCGCATTGGTTGAAGCCGTGTTGCCGACGGTTCGGTCGGATGGCCAGTTATTCGTATAGCTGTAGTTCTCGCCCGGCCGATTGGTGCCAGCGGCCCAGGCCGTCCAGAAGAAGAAATCCGCCAGGTCGCGCCGTTCGTCAGCGGTTGGAACGGTGTCTTTAAGGAAGCCGTAGTGTGCATCGCCCTCGGAGAACTCCCGATCCCAGAACTTGCGCAACTGGTCGAATGCGTACGCCTGCGAAGGCGTTAACGCCAGAGTGCCGGAATCCGGGTCGTATCGGTTGGTGCGAATTTCCCGGGCGATGCTGGCGTCGCGCTCGTCAAGATCGCGCCGTGGGTCCGGCGGAAGCCGCTTGAACGCATCGGGCGATGGGCTTCCCATTGTTTGATGATGCTGGCGCATCAAGGCCCCCATGCAATGGAGCGAAAATGCCGAGAAGTCCATGCCGCGCAGCGACCCATGTCCCCACACGCTGCCGTGGTCCATCAGGCCATATCGCTGGTACACGCCCTGCCCGCGCAGGATTGCCGCATGGTCCGTCAGCAGCTCGCCGCCAACGACCACCTTCCCGGGAATCGGCGGGACGCGGTCTTTGGCGTAATAGCCACCGGCAAGCAAAATGCCCATGCTCAGGATGAATGAGATGATGGCTGCGTTGCGAAGTCCCTTGGTTCCCATGTACATCGCTCCTTTCCTGACGGGGCGCGCTGCCCCGCGATCATTGATGCCGTCAAACAGATGTGTGGGACGGCCAACGGTCCGATCGTTCATCCGACTGCGAAGGCAGCACGAACGACCTGCCACGCCTTGTCGGCGTTGGCGACAAAGGCCGATCTGCCGCCGCTCAAATGCCAGAGAAAAGCCGATGGCTGAATGGTGCCGAGAAACAGCATCGCCGCGGCTTCCGGATCCACTGCTTTCCTGATCTCGCCCGCCTGCTGCCCGGCCGCAACGATCCCCTTAACGGCGGCGAGGTACGCCCGCACAGTCCCCAGGGTCCGTGCCCTGCGAGCATCATGCCCAGCGTACGCATCCGCCGAGAACACCAGGCTGGGAATGCCGGGATTGCGGCGAATGAACTCGATGTGCCGGGCATGGAGGCGGTCCAATCGATCCAGGGCTCGCGGCGTCTGTTCGCATACCACATGCACGATGCCGAGGAGCCTGTCGCGAATCAAGTCCAGCACTGTGTCCAGGACATCATCCTTGCCCTTGAAATGCCGATAAATCGCCGAGGGAACTACGCCAACGACCTGAGCCACATCGGTTACGCTGACGCCATTGAGGCCGTTTCGGGCCAGCAATTGCAGCGCCGCCTGGGCTATCTGTTCCTGACGAGCTTCGGTCTTCTGTTTGGCGGCGCGCATCATTCCTCTTGGTGAGAATATCCTTTCACAATAATGGCTTATTCTCGGAGAGTCAACATCGCCCTGTGGAATCCCGTTGAATCCGCCTCTTCGTTATGGATTATGAGGCTATGGCGGCTGCTGTCGGCATTGACAGGCAGGGACGGACTGGCCAATAATGTGAATATAGATTCACACATTTGATGCTGATCGTACAGGAAAGGAATGACATCATGAATAGAACACAGATGGCCGGATTTTGGACGTTCGTTCTGGCAGGCGTGCTCTATTGGCTTTTCCCGCAGGCCGCGGCGGCGCATTGTGATACCGTGGACGGGCCGGTCGTGGCGGCGGCGAAGGTCGCTCTGGAGCAGAAAGACATCACCCCTGTCCTGAAGTGGATCAAGAAGGATGATGAAGCGCAGATCAAGGCCGCCTTTGCTAAGACGCTCACCGTGCGTTCCCAAGGGCCCGAGGCGCGCGATCTGGCGGATCAGTTCTTCTTCGAGACGCTCGTTCGTGTACATCGCGCAGGCGAAGGCGCCCCGTTCACCGGTCTTAAGCCCGCCGGAGCCCCGATTGAGCCGCCCATTGCGGAAGCTGACAAGGCCCTTGCCACCGGCTCGGTGGATAAAGTGGTCAAATTGGTCACGGAGGAGGCTGCTGCGGGTATCCGCAAACGCTTTGCCGAAGCCCAGGAGAAAAAGGCCCACGCCGAACACAACGTCGATGCAGGGCGCGCGTTCGTGGCGGCCTATGTAGAATACGTCCATTACGTCGAGGGTCTGCACTTGGCCGCACAAGGCGCAGGCGCGCACCACGCAGAGGGGCATGAAGCGGCCGCCGCCAACGACGCGCACCATGAGCCGACCGCGCAGCACCCGCATTGAACGATGAAAGGACCGACCATGACAAGCACGCCCACCACCTCTCTGACCGCGAAGACAATCGGTGAGATCGTCGCCGACGACTATCGTACCGCCGCCGTTTTCGAGAAACATGGCATTGACTTCTGCTGCGGCGGCAAGAGCCCCCTCGCCGTCGTGTGCAAGGAGCAAGGAGTTGACCCAGCCGCCATCGCTCGTGAAGTCGACGCGGTCAAGAGCACGCCCGCGGACCGCAGCCAGAACTACTCTGCGTGGTCTCTTTCCTTCCTAGCCGACTACATCGTCAACACCCACCATGTGTATCTGAACGAGAGCACTCCGCAGATCGCCGGCTACGCCCACAAGATCGCGCAGGTCCATGGAGCCAACCATCCCGAGGTTGTCGAGATTGCCTCCATCTTCGATAAGGTCGCCACCTCTATGGCAGCGCATCTCCGCGAGGAAGAGGAGGTCTTCTTTCCCGCCATCAGACGGGTCGAGGCCTGTCTGAAGTCAGGCAAGGCTGCGGACGTGAAGGACTTGGAGGCACTCCATCGCTCGTTCCTGACGCTCAATCGCGAACACGAGGAGATTGGCGAGGCCACTCACAGGATTCGGCAACTTGCCAGGGGCTATGCCATCCCGCCCGATGTGTGCAACACCTTCATGGTCACCTATCAGAAGCTCAGGGAATTTGAAGATGACCTCCACAAGCATGTCCACCTGGAGAACAATATCCTGTTCCCGAAAGCGCTCCGACTCCGCTGAGAGTGGAAGGGCGAAGGAGACACCGATGAACGTATCCAAACCGATAGAGACGCTTGAGGCCGAGCATCGCGTGATCCTCAAAATCGTCGGCGCACTGGGAGTTTTGGCCGACGCCTTGGAAGCGGATAAGCTCGTGCAGCCTCAGACGCTGTATGATCTGGTGGAGTTCATGCGCACGTTCGCCGACAGGTGCCACCACGGCAAGGAAGAAGCGCACCTGTTCCCCGCCCTGGCGCGCAGGGGCGTGCCGACTCAAGGCTGCCCCATCGGCGGGCTGATGCACGAGCATCAAAAAGGCCGGGCCTTGGTGGCAGAGCTGGACCAGGCGGCTCAGGCATATTCCGTTGGGGCCACGTCCGAGACGACGGCAGTCGTGGTTCGATGCCTCCGTGATCTGGCGGCGTTGTATCCCAACCACATCTGGAAGGAGGACTATCTGCTCTTTCCCTTGAGCTACAAAGTGCTCACTGAAGCTGACCACGCCGAGTTGCAGCAGGAGTTTGAGGCCGTCGAGGCCGAGATTGGGAGCGACGTACACCAGAGACTGGAGGCGCTGGCCGAGAAACTGCAGGGCGACGCGGGGTCGCTGGTCACCGCATGACCGCGGTGCAGTAAGTGGAGGACTCTCATGCCAAGGATGACAGATCCACGCGATCATGCTGACGTCGAGGTCGAGTCTTCGGGCACCATCGTGGCGATCCCCGAGGACTTTGTGCCGCTGGCGGAGCTGGGCGTCGCTGCGCTGGACCGGCGACTGGGGTAGTTTGGACGCCGCCGTTTTGTGGCTTTCTACTGCGAGACTCGTGCACGCGGCGCGATGTGGCAAGATACCCATGCCACGCATGCCACGCTGTCAAAGCAGCCGATTATCGTTTCCTTGTTCTAGCTTGCACTACATTTTGGGTCGAATGAGGTCGACTTGGGTCGATTCATCGACCCGAAGCGGATTTGAGGTGAATCTCGTAAAGGTTTAAACAGTCGACAGTTACGTCCGCAATCTCGAAGCGATTTGTCGTGTTTCGCTTTGTTTGGGTCCAGGAGGTCGCAGGTTCAAATCCTGTCGCCCCGACTATTCTGTAAAAGACGCCGTTCCGCCAACTCGCGGAACGGCGATCTCA
>CAYVKG010000020.1:12124-58275 GCA_964451955.1 uncultured Tepidisphaeraceae bacterium | reverse complement strand
TTGTTCTACCAGTCGCATTGCCATGAAAATGACCGAAAACGGTCAGTTTGAGTAAGCTACTGTCGGTCGTACATGGCAGTTTCGAGGTCATTATAGACGCTGGCACGGGAACGCTGATTACGCTGAAGCCGAGGTGAACATAATGGAAGTCATCCCATCACGCGTTGCGAGTTCCGAGGAGTTGGTGCGAATTCAGGGCGGGCCTGTGCTGTGCCCGCTCTGCCGCGCGCAATCCACTTCTGACGCGGAAGACATCGGCTGGGTCGCCATGCCCGAGTTGCGGGAGGAACCCAAGTGGCTTTGCCTTGGCTCATGGATCGATGTGACGAGTATTGCGCGGGCCGACGATCCTGAGCGCCATCCGTACTACGACGACTTGAAGCGTCTGGCCGCATTGTCAGGCATGTTGCCTTCCGAGATGGTCAAAGTGCTCCGCCGACGGCAAGTGGACATCCTTCGGACGAAATCCGCAACCGAGGTAGACCCCGAAGTTGATGCGCTCCGCCACAGGTTGGAAGAGATGGTAGCCAGTGCCCCGTAGCCACGGGCATCCGCATTGTTCGAGGGAGATTGCTAATCGCACTATGGCTTCAAAAAAAGGCGAAGTTCATGTATCTCTGAGTCACAACGAGGCTTTGGTGCTGTTTGCGTGGTTGGCTTCGCTGGATGAATCGGGAACAAAGGGACCTCTGCCCGGCTCTGCCGAACAGACGGTGCTCTGGAAGGTTGAAGGGCAGCTTGAGAGCGCCCTACCCGATGTTGTTGCTGGCGATTTTCAAGATCGAGTGGCTGGCGCAAAGAAGAGCGTATTGGCACGGGAGTAGCGATATCTGCGCGTGAACATCGTGGAGTCGATTCCGTCCATGTTGTGAACTTCTGTGCCCATGACTGTCGAACATCGCGTGTATGACGATGACGTGATCGCCATTGCGCTCTTGACCCACAGCAAGGCATCCGACGAGCGGGAGTCCTTTTCTCGGCACTTGGGGATCAAATGGCTTCCGCCCAGTGGTTATCGGGACAAGCAGGGTGTGGAAGTGCCGACCACAAACATCATGGGTGGCGAGACGGGTTGGTTCATTCTCCCGCTCACTTTGGGCGCTGCCATAGGCAAGCAGTTGATCGAACAGAAGGCAGCCGGGCTTCCGGGCTTCGATGAGGCGGGATTCGCGGCGATGGTTGAATGGTTGCTTGAAGGAGAGGACATCTTCGACGGGATGTGCTATTGATCGCTTGTCCCACGCGTCGCAATCGCAGCGTGATTGCCGCTCGGCTAGCGTCCGCTCACGCATCACCCCCTACGCCATCTCGACGATCTTCCCGCCGCCCCAGGCGAAGCGAATCGCGTTCAGTTGGGTAAAGCACCCCTCGGTGGCGTTGGCGATGCGATCCGCCACGCCGCCGCCGGCCAGGCCGCGGGCCTCGGCGGCGTTGAACGTGCCCGCTACGCCGAGGGTTTTCTCCTTGGCCGTCTGGAGCATGTCGCCCAGGTCCGACAGGCTGCTGCGGACCTTGTTGAGCAGATCTTCGGGGCCTTCCATCTTGCCCGGCCCCTCGGCCTCCTTGGCCTCGCGCTTGCGCCGGGCTTCGCCCAGGGAGTCCTGCCATTCCTTCCGCGCCTTGGCCATGTCGGCCTCGTTCTCGGCCATGCGCTGCTGATACTCGTTGTCCAGTTCCTGGTGCTTCCGAAGATTCTCCCGGCCGATCTCGGCCATCGTCGCCTCGTGGATGCGCGTGGCCTGCTCGCGTTCCTGCTGACGGCGCTGCTCGCGCTCGGCGAGCTTCTGGCCGGTCTCCTGCTCGATTTCGGCCTTCTTCGCCTCGTAGTACTCATCCGCCGCCCGGTTGGCCGCGTCGGCGTCGAAGCTGGAGTCGAACTGCTTCTTGATCCAGTTCCACGCCTTGGAGAGTTGCTTGCCGCACCAGTGCCACGCCTTCGTTACCCAGCCGGTGAACTGAGTCCACGTCTTGGACAGGAAGGCGGTCGTTTCGATCCAGCCGACCTCCAGCGCGTGCCAGACGATTTCGACGACGGCCAGCAGGCCGTGCCAGGCGTCATAGCCGATCTTGATGAAGAAGTTGCGGAAGTTCAGCCACGCCTTCTCCAGGAAGTTGATGCCCTTGGTCCACCCCATCTTCAGCGTCAACCACAGAATCTTCGCCGCCAGCGCGATGTCCCCGGCGGCGAGCGCTGCCACCTGCTGCTGTGCGCCTTTGAGGGCGTCGTAGGTGTGGGCGGCATTGGCGAGCACTTCCGTGTGCTCATCCGAGGCCGCCGTCAGGTAGACCTTGCCGGTGGAGTTGGCGTGGGGGATGGCCTTCTGCACGTGACGCTCGGCCGATTCCGTGTGCGCCACAATGCCGGCCACGCCGACGGAGGCCTGGGCCACGGGGTCCGGCTGGGGCGCGGCGGTCTTGCCCGTGCAGCCGCAGATCACCGAAACGATCACAACGAGGTTGAGCCGGAGTTGCCGCATAGGTTGTCCACGAAAATGGTCTTGAGCAGTCGAATGTCGCCCTTGAGCACGGTGGGCTTGCCCGCGGGCGTCTTGAGCATGGGGTGAAAGTCCGCCGGTCCCAGTGCCCGGCCCTTCCGGGGGTCGCGGTGGACGTTGGCCAGCAAGGCCAGCACGGCCGAGGTGTGGTTCCAGCTTTCGCGGATGCACCCCTCGGCCATCGCGAGCAGTTCTCGCAGGGTCAGCCGGCCGGGATCGACGCCGACGATGCCGGCGCACTCCCAGATGAACTCCCAGGCTCGATCCGCGCCAGTTCGGCCGCCAGGCGTTTGTCCAGTTCCGGTGAGTCCAGTCTCGTCTCCACCGCGGCCAGAGCGGCCGTTTGCAGATGGCGGAGCTTGACCAGGGCCTTGCTCAGCACCCGCCGCCGGCCCTGCGGGAAAAAATCAACCAGTTCCTCCAGTAGCGCCGTGGTGGCGTGGTCGATGGCATCCCCGCCCATGCCGCGGCCGAAGTCCACATCGGCCAGGCCCTGGGCGTCGGCCTGTTCCTTGCACAGGCAATAGAGCACATCGCACAGCAATACCGGATCGCCCACCAGCCGCTCGATGAGCTTGCCTTCGATGACTTCGAGGAGGTTGACGGCGATGAGGTCGCGGACGCGCTTGATGGCGGAGACGTTGACCGTGACGGTCCAGGTCCGGCCGGTGTTGTCCATAAACGTTTTCATGTTGACTTCCGTGTTTGCTGATCCGATATTACTTGTGTACGCAATAAATGTACGCAGGAGTGTTACCCATGACCCGAGTCAGCGCCCGCGAAGCCCGTCAACGCCTGGCCGAGCTGTTGGACTGCGCCCAGGCCGGGCAGACCATCGAGATCACCCGGCGCGGTGAGGCTGTTGCGCGCATCACCCCCCCGCCGAAGCGGACGGCAGCGCGGAAGATGCCGGACCTGACCGACTTCCGCAACAGCCTGAAGATGTCCGGCAAACCCATGTCCCAAACCATTATCGAGCTGCGCCGTAGCGCGAGGTATTGAGCTATGGCGCTGATCGACACGAGCGTGCTGGTGGCGTACTTCTGCCCCGAGCCCCTGTCCGAGCGGGCCTCGCGCGAGCTGCAGAAGGCGGTGGAGCGCATCATCACCCCCTTGATTGAAGTCGAGCTGGCCTCCGCCCTGGCGATCAAGACCCGCACCGGGCAAGCCGATCAGGCGTCGGCGCGGGCGGTGATCCGGGAGTTCCGCAAGCAGATGGACTCGGGGTTGTTCACCCTGCGCGAGGTCGCGGTGGCCGATTACCGGCGGGCGTTTGACTGGTTGGCGGCATTCGACACGCCGCTTCGGACGGCCGATGCCATCCACCTGGCCTGCGCGGCCAACCAGAAGCAGCGACTGGTCACCGCCGACCAGGAACTGGCCCACGCGGCTCGAAAGCTGGGGATTGCCTGTACGCTGCTCAAATAGCGGGGACATTGTGATTCCTCAAGGCCAGCCTACGACCCGCTGATCGTCTTCCATTGTGGCGGATTGGCCGAATAGGTCGGCTTGACCGTCACCTTCACGCTGATCGCATCCTCCAGCGTCTTCTCACGCGAGAAGTCGATGACGTGGCAGTCGGCCCACAACCCCTGGCTGCCGTTGGTGGCAATCGGGCCATCCATCGCGGCGATACCGATCAGCGTGTTGTTGAAGAACGCGGTCTTGATGGCCGTGAAGCCCGCATCGGCCGTGTCCCAGACCATCTCGAACTCAATCGTCCCTTCCTTGAGCGTGGCGGCGGTCGCCTTCCAGCCGTTGTTGGCCCGGGTGGTGACATCCGCCTCGCCTTTCTGCAGGCTGAGGGTGACGTTCTTGACGTTGGTCAGTTCGGACCAGGTGGGTGTGCCCCCGATGCCGGCGGCACAGTAATACAGCTTGGCGTCGATGCCGAGTTTGACGGCCATGATAAAACTCCTGCGCGGGAGCGGCCCCCGCGCTATTTCACGCTGGCGGCCCACATGGGGGGCAGCCGGTCCTTGGTCTTTTCCAGCGCCGGCCCCATGAAGGGGCGGCGGTCATAGGTTTCGTTGCGGTAGCGGCCGCCGAACTCGTGCGCCCGGCCGGAATCCGCCGCGACGGCATAGTCCGGGCCGATGACGACGCTCTGCTTGTCACCGGCGAGCGCATACTTGATGGCGTTCTTGAGCCGCCCCTTGCGCGTGCGCGGGGCGCTGCCGGCCGGAGCGGGCTTGGCGCTCTTCTTGATCGACCGCCGGGCCGTCAGGCGGATGGCCGCGCCGGCGTGGCCCAGGCTGGTGATGCTGCCCTTCTGCGCGGCGCGCTTCACCTTTCCGGCGTCGAACTTGGCCTTGGCGGCGATCATTCGTCCTGTGCTCCGGCAAACTCCGCCTTGAGGGCTGTGTACACGCGCCGACGCAGCGGCTCGGTTCCTTCATCCAACGTGAAGCGGTAGATGCGCCGCTCGATGGCCTCGCCGCCGCTGTTGCGGATGGCGCGATTGACGTACACCGCCACGACGGCCTCCACCTCCAGGTCGCTCTCCACGCCGGCCAGCGCCTTGGCCTGCATCTCCTCGATCCGCAGGTAGGCGTTGGGGGCCGAGACACCTTGCTTGAGCGTTCCCAGATCAACCTTCAGCGCCACAGGGCACCTCCTCTTCCACGGCCTGGAGAATCGCCTCAATCGGATGGTTCAGGCAGGCATCGGCGAAGGGACAGGTCCATGGCATGTCCATCGCCGTCATGTCGAACAGGTGGCTGTTGGGCCGGCCACAGGTCGGCGTTGTGCAGGCCTGGCGCACCAGGTTGCGGTGCAGGTCATAGCCCAGGAGCTTGGGGCTGGTGCCCGACCAGCAAACCACCGCTGGGGCTTCCAGGGCCGCCGCGGCATGCTGGAGGAAGCTGTCCACCAGCACGCGCTTACCGCAGACCACCGTGAGCGCGGCCAGGATTCGCAGGTGATCGACAACGGCGACGGTATTGTTGAGTTGGGGCTGCTCCGGCAGGCGCGCGTGCAGCACGGTGTAGTGGGCGGCCAGCGTGTCGGCGAGCTTCTGGGCCAGGTCAATGGGCAGGCTCCGCCGCTGCATCCGGCCCTGGTGCTTGATGTACGCCAGTCGGCTGGCCTGCTCCGGGGGCGGGCCGGCGAAGGGTGCGAAGAGCAGCGTCGGCTTGGGCTGGCCGGCGACGAATTCCCGCGCCATCGCCAGTTCATCGGCCGAGAGTACGATCTGCCCCGGCTTGCCATCCCAGGTCACGCCGGCCATCTCGCACCACACGTCAATGAGGTGACGCTCGGCATGGATGTAGTCATCGTGCAGGTACGGCTCGACGTGAATCACCCGCGCCCGGCCGTGGCTCATGACCTGGTCGTAGAACTGCTCGGTGCGGCCAAAGCGATAGACCTGCCGCACGTGCGGGTTGCTGACCCAGATGTCCGGCCAGCCGGTGACGACGTGGATGGGCAGGTCGGGGTGGGCGGCGGCAAGGCAGCGCGTGACGGCCGTGGCCGCCACGTTCTTGCCGGCCCCGCCGTTGACCACCAGGACGATGTGCGTTGCTTGCATCATGTTTCTCCGTCAAACCACTTTGCAGACCGGGTGCCAGACGCCGGACGAGTAGTAGCACATGCAGCCGCCGCAGATGGAGATGGAACCCTCCACCGAGCCGGCGTTGCCGCACAGGATCAAGCCGCCGCCGATGTACGCCTTGCTGGGCGTGTAGAGGCCGCAGTCGCCAATGGCCAGGCAAACCGACGAAGAGCGGCTGGTGAAGGTGCAGGTCTCGCAGCAGAAATAGCTGCTGGCCAAAGCCGAGCCGCAGTTGCCCATGCTCACCGTCTGCGTCTCGCAGCACGTATATCCGCTGGTGCAGCACGAGGAGCGGGTAAAACAACCGATGCCCGCTCCGCAGGTCATAGCGCACAGCGCGATACCGCAGCAGGAGCAGAAGAACCCGCCATAATTGCTGTAGCCGACGGCGCACAGGCCGTAGGTTGTTCCGCAAACAAAGCCGCCCAGGATTGCGCCCGTGGCACAGATCCCGCAGTTGCCGAAGAAGTAGCCACCGTAGCAGCAGCAGGAATAGCCGGTGATCGCGGGCACGACGCACTTGTTGGCGCAGAACCGTTGCACGGTCATGTCGCCGGCATAGTTGAAGTTGGCGCCCAGGCGGTCGCCGCTGATCGTGCCCGTGGCGATCTTGGCGTTGGTGACCGAACCGTCGATGATGATGCCGGTGTAGGGCATTACCACGTCCCTCCGACCACCGTCACCAGGTCGCCTCCGGTGCCTTTGACCTTGATCTGGGACAGGTCCACGTTGTGGAACTCGTGCCATTCCCCCGGCCGCCAGGGGATGTCGTTGCCGTCGTCGCCGTAGAAATTGACCACGCCGACGTTGGTGGGCGGGCAGGAGATGACCACCGAGCCGACCGTCCGCACCGCCACGATAGGCTGATAGACGGCGGTGATGGTGAGCTTACGCATGATGACGTTGTTCATGGCGTCTCCTACCGGATGACCCGATACGTCAGCGTCAGCACGCTGGTAAAGACCCGGTGCTGTTCCAGGTGCTCCGGTGCGTACACCGGCGCGTTCTCGGTCTTGATCCACGCCGCGGCCGCCGCCGCCAATCGCCGCAACCGGAAGAAGTCGGCGATCCGTTCCACCAGCAGCATCAGGCCATCGAGTTCGGCCGTGTCGGCCGGGTCCACCTTCTTCTGCACGGCCACATCGACCGCGATATCGTGCTGGTTGCTCGAGCGGCCCAGGCTGGCAATGGCAATGCCCTTAGGGACCACGGACACGCGCATCGCCTTGAGGTCCACCAGGTCAAACTGCGGCCGGTAGTGGCGCGCGGCGACGAAGGGCGTCCCCAGCACGCCGCCGGACGGTTTGGCGGCCTCGGTGTTCAGCTCCGCCACCAGGGCGTTGGCAATGTCGATGACCAGGGCCTGGCTCATGACTTGCCGCTGCCTCCCGTGCTCTTTGCCTCCGCCCGGTGCTGGCCCTCGAGGTTCGAGAGCCGTCGCTCAATCGACTGGTACTCCGTGCGCAGGGCGCGGGCCTCAAAGATCATCTCGTCCAGGCGCTTCTCCATGTTGTCCAGCTTGGTGTTGACCACGCCCCATTGCACGGTGATCGCCACCAATGCCGACAACGCTGTAAACAGCACGCCCGCCCAGCCGGCCCACTCGATACGCTTTCGGATATTGCCTTCGGTCATGGCGTCACCTCCACGTCCACTTGTTTGGTGTGAATCCGCAGCGTCCGCCGGTACGGGTCGCTATAGCGCCACGCCGGCTCGCTCCCGAAACTTGCCACCTCATACACCACGCCCTGATCCACGATCCGGTCTCCGCCCTGGGGAGTGCCCAGGCTCAGGTCCGCCGCGAGAATCAGGTAATCGCGCGCCTCAACTCGCAGCACCGCGCCGCCGCCATCGTCGAGGTCGAAGACGGTCTTGCCGACCGTGGCGGCGACCGGGCTGGAAGCCGCGCCCCGTCGATACGTGACCGTCCGGGTCAGGTGTCGCGTGCGCTGGTCTTCCAGCCAGGCCGAGGCTCGTTCGAGAAGGTCCGCCATTACGACTTGCTCACCAGTTGCACATCCAGCACGTCCAGCCGGGCGATGTTGCCGGCGTTGGCCACCGACCACTGGGCGCTGGCCTTGATGGTCTGCGCCGCCGTGGTGTCGATGGCCGTGGCCGCGAGGATGAACGGCTTGGCCGTAACCGTGCCCGGCACGCCCAGGGCCTGCACGCCCGCGGCCACGAACGAGCCGCCCGCCCCGATGGCCCGGATGACCAGATCGGCTTCGATGAAGCCGACGTCGTTGTTGTTCACATCCACCGCGCCGGTGCTGATGATGACCGTGCTGCCCACCTTGAGCTTAAGCGTCAGGGTGTCGGTGGCGTTGGTGGAGGGCGCGATGGCCGCCAAGCGGACGCGGATCACATCGCCGACCTTGAGCATGTTGGCGGGGACCACCACGGACTTATCAAAGTCCGTTTCCGTCACCGTGTTGGTGACGTTGGCGCTGGCCGCCTCCGCCGAGTAGATCAGTTCCTTGTTGCGCGTCTCCGACGGCATCAGCACGCGCACCGTGGCGTCGGTGTCGGCGGCGGCCTTGATGCACACACCCAGCGGGGCGTTGCCAAAGCTCAGGCCCGTTGCCTGCTGGGCGGCCGCGTTCCAGAAGACGTTGGCGCCCATGTTGATCGCCGTGCCGGCGCTGGTGGATTTGGGGAAATCGAAGACGCCCTCCACCGCCAGGGCGCCCAGTGCGCTGGCGGCAATGTCGCGCTTGGCGACGCCGACCAGTTCGCCCTGGACGACGACATCTCCGGCCAGCACGTTGGCCGCCGGGGTGTAGTCCACCGAAGCACCGTCATGAATGAACTTTGCAGGCATGTCTGTCTCCTATTGGCTCTTGTCTCTTGTTCGCTACGCCAGGCACGAGGCTTATGCCTCGCCCTTGAACTTCACGCCGCCCCGGTAGTCCTGGAGGGCCACGCCGAAGTCGAAATAGCCCCGGAATTGAATGCCCAGGACGTTGAAGTCGGCATCCGCCCGTTCCACGGTCGGCGTCTGCTGGCCGTTGAGGAAGGCCACCTCGATGACGGGCAGGTCGGCGGGGTCGGCCAGGAGATACCACGCCTTGGCGCTGTAGCCGGCGAGCGTGGCATTGGAGAGGTAGGCCGAGTAGGCCACCTGGAACTTGCCCGCGTGCGGGTTGTTGGTCATGTACTTGGCGCTGGCGGTGTTGTCGCGCACCTCGGTGGCCTGCATGAACTGCGTCCCCTTTACCAGCAGGGCCGGGGGAACGAGCATGATCCGCGGCGCGATGCTCAGCGGGCTGCCCTCGGCGTCCTTCTGGTCGAGGAACATCAACTCGGCGTCGGTGATGGCGTCCAGCGACAGGGCCGTGTCCGTGCCGGCCTTGTAGTTGGCCCGCGGCGTGGTGAAGAACGCGGCGTTGTTCAGGAACGCCGTCCAGAAGACCTTGTTGAGCTTGAGTGCCCCGCCCCGGCCGATGCGGCTGGGGAGGCTGGTCAGGGCGCCCAGGTCGTCGTTGATGAGGTCTTGCCGTAGGTCTTGGCCTGATTGGTGAAGCTCTCTTCGCCCACCTCGCCGTGCTTGAGCTCGCCGTCGGGGCCGACCTCGTCGTACTCGAAGGCGCCGCTCATGCGGTAGCTGGTGACGGCCTTGAAGTCGCGAACGCTGCGCGTCGCGGAGATGCGCTGCCAGGCGTTCTCCACGCTCAAGAAGCCGGCCAGGAGGAACTTGTTGGCGATGTTCTGAAGGATGCCCGGCAGGCGGAGCGTGCTGAAAGCCGCACGCAGGGCGCCGTCGCGGTCATCCTCGAAGCTGCGGCCGACGTGCCCGTTGGCCCAGGCGGCCTCCATGATGAGGCGTTGCAGGCCCAGCCGGCCGTGGAAACGGCGATGGGCGGCCTCCAGCACCTTGGTGTCAAACGCCTTCTCCATGCCCTGGAGTTGGCCCGACTGACAGGCCGCGGCCAGGAGCAGGTCATCGGTGACGGAGTTGTCGGGCACATGGGCCGCGGGCGCCTGCGGCCGGTCGGCGCGGAGGACTTCCAGTTCGGCGCGGGTCACATCCCAGCCTTCCTCCACCGCCTTGGCGGCGATGTCGGCGTGCTTGGCGGCCACCTTCTGAATGCCCGCGATGCGCTTCATTTCCGCGGCCGTGGCCGCGCGCATCTGCTCCGGCGTCTGGCCGGGCGCTTCCTGCGCGGCGGTGATCGTCGCGGCGGTCGGGGTGGTCGAGGCGGTCTGACTCTCGGCGCTATTCTGCGGCATGGCAGTCTCCTTCGTTGCGGCAATCTGGGCGCTGGTGTTGTCATCCGCACCCAGCGCGACAAAACTCACTTCTCCAAGCACCGCCTTGCGGGCGATGTTCACTGGCCCCTGGAACATGCGGCCGTTGGCCTGGGCACTGTGGCCTTCCGGCACCCATTCAACTTCGATGGCCCTGGCGCCGATGGAGGCTTGCCAGGGGAATCCGTTGGCGGCGTCGGCGAGAACTTCCTGGGCGGCCCGCCCCGAGGCGGACACAACGCCGCACACGGCCAGGGCGCTGGGGCCGACCTGCACATCGTCGATATGCCCCACGCGGGCGGTGCGGTCGTGCTCAAGGAAGACCTTGGGCTTGTTGCTGGCCACCAGGCCGGTCAGGTCCACGACAACCGGATAGCGCCAGCCGACAAGCTGCATGGCGCCGCCGGTGTAGGCGTTCATGCTGAATCGCCGCGGTTTGGCCGCAGTGGCGCCGCCGTCGCCGGCGGCCTGCGCGTCGAACTGGACGGCGCACGCCATCAGCAGTTCTCCGCCGGCCGGGCCTTGGGCGCGATCATTCCTGGGTTGCTGGCTCATCAGCGGTCTCCTGGTCCTGTGGCGTCTGATCGACAACTTGCCCCGGCTGCGCTACAGATGCGGCGGCAGAAAGGCCGAGTTCCTTCATCAGCGCGGCTTCCTTCGCCCGCTGACGCAGTTCGGCTTCCCAGTCGCGGCCCTGGCGGGCGTATTCGTAGGCGAGCGTGGTGGTATGGTTCTGTAGGCGCGTGGCCTGGGCCGTGGCTTCCTTGGCCGGGTCCACATGTTCCTGGCCGTCCCAAAACCACTGGTGCGGCGGGATTGCGGCGTCGAGCGTGCGCAGGTTCGCCGGCAGCAGGCCCTCGACCAGCACGGCTTCATCGAGCCAGGCGGCGAGAATACGGTCCAGGACCGCAGTTTCGATATGGGCCTGATCGACGCGGATGCTCTTGTAGTAGGTCTGGTGGTCCAGCCGGCCGGAGGCGTAGTTGTAGCCGCTGGAATTGCCGGCGGCGACGTTGAAGGGCATGTTCAGGCAGCGGGCAATCTCGTTGAGAATCTCGTGCTTGAACTCGCCGTATCCGGTGGCGGGTTGCTCGGCCTGGACCTGCCCCAGTTTCCAGCCGCCGGGCAGAACCGTGGCCATGCGGCGTTCCAGTTCCACCACGTCCATCGGCTCAACTTCCGCGGCCTCGCCGGCAGCCGGGGCGTCGGTGAAGAGCACGGCGGCAAAGTCCGCGGCCGTCTCCGCCGCGGCGATAACCGCCAGGGTGTAGCGGCGAAGCTGGGCGAATAGCGGGAGCGCCGGCGTGATATCGGGAATGCCGCGGCGCTGGCCGGGCCGGTCCATGCGGAAGTAGTGAATCACGCTGTCGGCTGGCACCGGGTCAAAGTCGCCAGCCACCAGGCCCCAGGCGATGGAGTCGCCGGGATGCTGTTTGAGGATGTGATAGGTGACGGGGTTGCCGAAGCGGTCGAAGAGGATGCCGTCGATGCCGCCGCTGTCTTCCAGGGGCACCCAGGGCGTCGTCACCTGGTCCGCCTCCACCAGCCGCAGGTCCAGGTGAATCGGCGAGGTCAGGTTCGGGTTGTTGGCCAGAACGATGAATCCCTCGCCGGAATCGGCGCGGGCCATGCGCAGGGTGCGGAGTTTCTCGGCAAGGTGGACGGCGTCGGCCCACTGCGCGAACGCTTCCTCAATCGTCCGGTTGGCCAGGGCATCCTCGCCCAGCAGTTGCAGGCGCGGGCCGGTGCCGATGGTGTCGTTGGCCAGCGTCAGGACGATGCCCCGCGCATAGCTGTTGTTGGCCACTTCATAGCGGGCGCGGTTGCGCAGGGTTCTCCGGACCTCGGCATTCAGCGCGGCATTGGGGGAGAGGCTGTCGGCGTTGGCCCAGTGGCGCCGGTTTTCGTCGTTCGTGACGGCGGCGTCGAAGCGGGCGCGGATGATGCGTCGGCCCTGGCCGGCCGGGCGCGAGCGGAGGATGTTCTTAAACCAGTCGAGCATCAGTCGGCACCTGGAGGCGAGAGTTTCTTGAGCACAATGCCGAGTTTGCGGCCTTGGCTGGCCTGTTTGCTGGCCAGGTAACGGTCGGCGGCGATCTGGTCGGGCAGCGGATGCTGCTCAACCGAGCCGCTGTCGCCCGAGGCTTTGGCTGGCCCGGTTGCGCTCTCGCGGATGTTGTCTTCGAGGCTTTCACTCATCATCGCCCTCCGCTTTGGTGCGGGCCGCGGCTACCAGGCCGCGAATGGATCGCAGACGCAGCGAGATGCACGATTGGCTGACGCGATGTTTGCCGGCCACTTCGCGCTGGTTCAGGCCGCGGAGGTGCATATCGCGCAGCGTGCGCGACAACTGGGGCTTCCAGTCCCGCATGACGTGTTCGGCTTCGTCGCGAAGTTCCAGCGCGTGCCCGACAGAGCGCTGGGCTGGTGCGGGCAGGAGGTCACCGAGCATCATGGCCCGGCCGTCGTCATCACGACCGACCGGCGTACTCAGGGACACAAACTCCGGCGGCATGACGCTTCGCCGGCAATGTTCGCGTTGCCGCAGGCCGTCAAGCATGGCCCCGCGGATGCGCACCGTGGCGTAGGTGGTGAAGGCCACGCCGCGGTTGGGATCAAAGGTCCGGGCGGCTTGGATCAGCCCGAGCATGGCATCCGATTCCAGGGCGTCGCCGTCCACGAAGCGCGGCAGGGTTCGGCCGAACCGAAACGCCAGCCGGCGGGCCAGGCGCATGTGCTCGACAATCAAGGCGTCCGCATCGTGAGAATGCATGGCTACCACCGTCGCGTGATCGACGGTGGTGCCGACCGTCGTTGAGGTGCGTTTGAAGTAGTTCCACCGGTGTAACGACCGGCCCATTTACGGTGGCTATGGCGGGTGCGGCGCTGGCTCATCTTCGCCCCAGAGCCGTTCTCTGGTCAGAATCCGAAAGCCGCAATGCCGGCATTCCCGACGGCGGCAGATGGCGCGCGCGGCCGGGCGGGTGTAGACGACGGAGAAATGCCGGCAGCCGCACTTGGGGCAAACGAGGCCCGAGGCGGCAGCTTTGGGTGCTGGTGAGGAACTCATGGGCGACCCCTTTGCAGGTCAGAGAGCTTGAGCTTGGGACGCTGCGATGGCTTGGCATCGGTGCCAGGCAGGAGCACGCCGAGCGTGGAGGCGCCGACGGCGGCGCCCACGAGACAATCGAGCCAGTGGTTATCCGTGCCGGTGGCCCGGAGCTTCCATTCATCCACCGTGCGCCCGCGGCCCTCGGTGCGCACGCGGTATTCGGCGGTGAGGTGGTCGGCCACAAGCCGGTGGTCTTCGCCCCGGCCGGGTGAAAAGAGGGACAAGCACCCGCGGTCTCCCATCGCCACCTTGAGGCGGGCATGCACGAAGCTCTTCCAGTAGTTGGTGTCGATGATGCCATAGCGCACCGCCCGGCGGCCTTGGACGTTGGGGATTCGCCAGTGCAGGCCCACGCGGTCCCCACGCTTGGGGCGGTAGTCCGAGAACGGCACGCTGGAAGCGCCGACGTAGCGGCCGTGGCTGGGCAGGAGTAGCGCGGCGTGGGTGGATTGCCGGCAGAACTGGTAGATCACATCCGTACTGGTGCCCCAGTTGGCATCAATGAGGCAGCGGCCGATTTTCATGGCCGCGCCGTCGTCGCGCCGCCATTCGCGGGCGAGCAGGTCGCCGGTCAGGGCCTCCAGGCCGGCGTAGATGGCGCCCTCCTGGCCGGCGCCCTTGGCCACCGTCAGCAAGGTCCGCTTGGCATCCCGCAGCGTGAAATATCCGCGCCGCTGCTCCGGGTAAGCGCCGTAGTCCACGACGTAGCCGGTGAAATCATCCTCCCAGGCGGCGACAAGCCAGTAGAGCAGCGTGGCCTGCACGTCCACGAACAGGGTCAGGTGGCTGGCCCCCAGCGGCACCTGTCCGCGGGCGTGGCCGTTGGTCTTGGCGGCGATGGCCTCGGCCGTCATCAACTCCGTGTCATCCACGGCCTCCGGCAGCGGCTCATTCTGGTATTCGGCAAAGAACGCGGCCTCGCTACGCAGGCGCAGGTCCATCGCGTGCTGCACCGCGGAGAGTTCGTCGGGGTTGTGGCGGGCCGGCCAGGCGACGATGGCGCCGGCGTCCATTGCCTGGCGGTTAGCGCGGTAGAACTCGGTGGCCTCATGCCCGTCGCCATCAGCGCGGAGGCTGTCAGCGCGAATGCGGGCGTACTCCGCCCAGAGCTTGGTGTCGGTCGGGAAGGCGTAGACCATCTTGGTCCGCTCGCCTTGCCATTCGGGGTGTAGCTCCCGGTCGAGGATGGTGTCGGCCAGATCGCCCTTGCGGATGACGGTGCAGGGCATGACGGCGGCGATCTTCCGCCCCGGCCCGGCGAGGTTCAGGACGGCGCCGCTGATGACGGATTCCCGCTGGGCGCATTGGCTGGGGCTGCGGGCGCTCTGGTCCGTCTGCGGATCGTCGATGATGACCAGGCTGGGGCGGATGCTCTCGCCGCTGGCGCGGGTGTGGACGGCGCCGCGGATATTGCCGGTGATGCCCGTCACCCGCACGATGGCGCCCGCGGCCCGGCTGCCGGGGATGGCCGGGAGGATGATTTCATCGGCGGTCCAGCCGATGTGCGTGGGCTGGCCGTGGTGAAGTTGCCCCACGCAGCGGCGCGTCTGGTTCTCCAGCTTGCGGATGGGGTAGATGACCTCCGGGAAGTCGGCCAGGAGCAGGTCGCTACTCGTCAAGTCGGTCTTGAGGTTGTTGAGCATACCCAGTGCGTGGTCTTCACTGCTGCCGATGAGGTATACGAAGGGGTGGTTGCCCGTGAGCAGCGCCCACAGGCAGGCCGCCTCGCACAAGGTCGTCTTGCCCGTGCCGCGCGGCATGGCCATCGCGAACAACCCGCCGCGCAGAACGGCGGCCTCGATCTTGGCAATCACCTTGAAGTGGTCCGCCGACCAGGGGAGCGAGAACTTCCGCGGGAAGTACGCCTCGCAAAACGCGCGGAACGAGACCATGCACCGGGCCTTTCGCGCCGAGTCGGCGACGGGCGGAATGTCGCCGATATCGCGGCCGACGCGGCTTTCGACGGCGGAGCGCTCGCGGGCCTGCTCTTTCTTGCGCTCGTAGTTGTGTGGCTTGCGGGGCACGGTCTATTCCTTTTGCTGGCGGCCCTGGTGGTCACGGACAATCTCCGCGGCAATGCGGGCGTGTTCGCGGAGCGGGTAGTCGGGGGCGGCCAGGGCCAGGGGCAGCAGGTGCCCGCGGATGGCGGCGAGTTCCACGCGCTCGGGGCCGGCATCTTCACCTTCGGCCCCGTCGGCGGCGTGCTCCGGCGTCATGCGGTAGAGGTCCAGGAGCTTGTTGAGTTCCTTCTGGGCCACCAGGCCGGTCTTGATGTCCTGGGCGCGGATGGCCCGCGCGTAGATGTCGTTGAGGCGCGTCACCGCGGTGCCAATCTGTTCATCGCGGTTGTAGTCGGCGGCGAGGGTGAGCTTGCGACGGGCCTGGGCGATGACGCCGGCCACTTCCTCCGGCGGCACTTCCAGTTTGCCGATGCAGGCAGCGGTCAGGTCGGCGTGGCTCAGGCCGCTCACCATCAGCAGCAGCACCTTGTCGATTGCCGGGTGTTCCGTGGAGGCGGTTCTCATGGCGTCTCTCCCTGTTGGGCCTTGGTGTAAAGCGAATCGAGCCAGCCCGTGTGGAAGGCGTACACCTGCGGGCTGCCGTACACGGTGAACTGCTCGAGGTTGGCCTTGCTTCGGAGGTTCGCGCTGCTCTCGATGGTGACGGTGCGGCCGTCGGCGAGCTTGAAGGCCAGAATCTTGGCGTGGTTGCGGACCACAAACCACCTTGCCTGTCGGGGGCGGGCATTCAGGGCCTGGACCAGCGGCTCGGCAATCGGTTCGCTGGTGGCGCGGAAATAGTGCGACAGGAGAAAGGTCCGATGCCCGATCCGCCCGGCATCCAGGAGGTGGACGAGGGCCAGGGCGTTGTCGCGGCTGAACGACAACGTGGCGATGTGCAGGGCCTCGACGCTGGCCGGCGTAGCCAGGCTAATGGTCGCCGGGATGAGGTCGAAGAGGCTGAAATGGCCGCCGCCGATGATGTGGAAGGCTTCGGTGCTTGCGGGCAGCCGGCCCAGCGCCTCGGCCGCGTTGATGATCTTCTCGGCGCGGATGAACGTGCGGGCGGTGGCGTCTTCCTCCAGGCGCGCCAGTTCCAGGTGCGGTAGCGCCGCGGCCTGGCGGGTCTTCATGGGGTCGGCGGCCTTGACGCCAAGGATATCGTCGATGGTGTCGGCGTCGCCTTGGGGTGTGGAGAGTGGGAGGGTCATGACTGACCCTCCCGCTCTTCCAAGGTGGGCTGAAGCGCCGGGGTCGGGGTTGAACCGCCCCCTCCTGGCTGGATACCAGGCGTGCCGCCGTCAGCACTTCCGGCGCGTTGTCCCCGGTACATCGACGCTCCGAGGCGGGAGATTTCAGAAAAGGGCAAAATGGGCACGGTCAGCCGTTGCCGGGCCGTGGGGTCGAGGAAGTAGAGGTAGCGAAGCTGGAAGCCGGGCAGGATGATCGCGCCCGTGGCTCGCAGGTATGCCTCCGGCGAGTACTTGCCGCCGGTCAGTTCGAAGAAGGTCCGGCCGCCCAGTTCCGGCCGCGGCTGGGTCGGGTTGCTGTGCAGGGTCATCTTGTGGATGACCGTGCCGTCCGGCAGGCGGTAGATCGCCTCCGAGGGCTTGATGAGCGTGAGCGCGAAACCCGCCGCGCGATAGATGGCGCCGTCGCCGCATTGCGTGGCGTCGGCAAAGGACACCACCCACTGCACGGCGGGCTTGTGTTTCCGCAGCAGTTTCATGGCGATGGCCAGCGCCCGGCTCTCGCTGTTGCGCGGGAGGTTCTCGCTGAAGGCCATGCGGTTCAGTTCCACCATCCCTTCCCAGGGGGTATCGCGCACCAGGCCCAGCAGCTTGCGGCGGTCCAGGGGCGGGCCGAACTGCATGGCGCCTTCAAGTTGGCTGCGGTAGAACACGCCGATGTTGAGCTGCGTGTTGTTGACGCTGATGCCCGAGTAGTGGTGGCGACGGACCATGTCGTCGGCCTGCTGCCGGGTGATCGGGCGCAGGATGAGGTCTTTAGCGCTCAAGGTACACCTCCGCAATGTGCGCGATCGCGTTGGCGATGGCGTCGGTGTTGTCGGGATTCCGCAGGTCGTTGTTCCGCAGGGCCGCCTGGGCGGCGGCGAGCACGTCGGCCTTCTGCTCTTTGGTGAGCGTGAAAGTCTGGCGGTTGTGTGTGGGCGAGCCGTCAGGCAGGGCGCCGAAGGCTTCATCCCAGGCGGCATCGTCGGCCGGGGCGCGGCCTTCGAGCAGTGTGTCCAGTTCCGCCTTGGTGAAGCCGGAGGCATCAAGCTCGCCGATGCGGTCCAGGTCCAGCAGTTCGTCGATGAGCTTCTCGTTGTCCCATTCCGATAGCTCGCCGGTCTGATTGTCGGCCAGGCGGTAGGCGCGGGCCTGGGCCTCGGAGAGTTCCGCGGCGATATGCACGGGCACCAGCGGCAGGTTCAGCCGCAGGGCGGCCTGGTGGCGAACGTGGCCGGCGATGATGACCAGCGCGGTATCCGTGACGATGGGCTTGCGGAAACCGAAACGCCGGATCGACTCGGCGACGGCCGCGACGGCGGCGTCGATCTTCCGCGGGTTCGCGGTGTAGGGCTGCAAGGTCCGGGGGTCGAGCAGTTCAATCTTCACGGTACACCTCGCAGATACGGGCCAGGGCGTTGCCGGCGATGTTGCCGTTGCCGGTGGGACCGAAGGGGCCGGCCTTCGCCGCCTTCTCCAGGGCTTTCTTCACCGTCTCCTGCTGTTTGGCGGTGAAGGTGCAGCGGAGGATTTGGATGTCGGCGCCGGGCCTGTCGCCCTTGTCCCCGGTGGCCGTGCCGCCGGCGTCGGCATCGCTGGCTTCGGGGGCGTCGGGGGCGGGGAAGCCGAACTGCGCCAGGTCGAGGCCCTGGCCGGTGAGTGCGAGAATCTCTTGCGTGAGCTTGGCGTCATCCCACTCGGCCAGTTCCGCGGTCTTGTTGTCCGCCAGGCGGAAGGCCTGGACCTGCTCACGGCTAAGGTCTTCGGCGACGTGGACGGGGACGTGCTGGAGGCCCAGCTTCCGCGCTGCCCGGTAGGTGGTGTGGCCGGTGATGATGACGCCGGCGGCGTCCACGACGATGGGCTGGCGGAAGCCGAACTCCCGCAGGCTGGCGGCAACGGCCGCGACGGCCGGGTCGTTCCGTCGGGGATTCCGCTCATACGGCCGGATGCTGTGGATGGCTCGATTCTCGATCTTCATGGCTTGGCGTCCTCACATTCCGCGTCTGGTGTGCGATGACTTGCTCGCACAGCCGGATGAACTCTTCGTTGGTCAACGTCCCCTTAGCTCGATTCACTTCCTTATGCAGCACCTGCGCGTTCTCGATCACATGCTGCCCGCCGCGACAGATCGGGAGTATGTGGTCGAGTGCGGCGGCCTCCGGGGTCAGGGGTCGTCCACTGAGCGCGCAGCAATGCTGCTGTTCTTCGAGAAGCCGCAGCACGCTTTCGTAGTTGATGGATTGCCTGACGGGGGTTCGGCGCCGCAGCCCCGCTTTCTCGACTTCGTGTGCCGTGACACCAACGTCTGGTAGCGGTATTTCGTGGTCAGATGTCCCTTCGCCCACCGCTGCCAGGCCGAAAGCTTCGAGGCCGCAACCGCTGAAGAGCAGCCCCGTAGCATTTTCCGCACCGCGGCTTCCCAGGTTGCGGCGTCGGCCCGGCCGAGTGAACGCTGTGGCTGCCCCAGCGACATGCGGATGCGCCACGACTGGACCATGCAGTAGATGGCGCGGCCCCACCGGCTGGCCAGCATCACGTGGTTCCGCTGGTCCGCTCCGAGCCTGTTGATCAACTTGGGTATTGCTTTGGTCCATACATCACGCTCGGTGGTCATGGGCATTTACTCCAAATCGACCGGAAACAAACAAAACCCTGTACCGTAGCCCTTCCCGCGGGCCAGCGACGACCGTCTCGACGGGGTAGTACCTTTCGCCCCCGCCCCCAGGAGGGAGGGAGGAGAGGGGGAGGAGGGAGGGGAGGAGGAGGCGAGTCCCCCAGAGCGGCGAAGATGCACCCACGTCAACCCCAACGCGACTGCGGGCTATCGACTGCGGCCGATATCGTGTTGTGTGAGAGGAGGTCTGTGCAGCGCTTTCCTCACACAGCAGGCGGAGACTCGCAGGGCGGGCTTGCTGTGTGAGAGAGGCGCCCTTCTTAAGGGCGCCTCTCTCACACACAGCCCTGCGAGTGGTGCTGTGAGGAGAGGTGTTTTGGGGTTTCCTCTCACACGGCGTCATGCTTCACCCCCTTCGAGCTGAGGCAGCGTGGCGTAGCAGCAGGGCCGATTACGACCGGCGGAGTGCCGGAAGATCAGGCCCTCGGCTTCGGCTTGGCGAAGGAGGCAGGTTGCTTTCCAGACCGACAGCCCGGCTTGGCGAGCGGCGGCCAGAATGGTGTCCCGCAGCTTGGGCTGACTGGTGACGAAGCTCTGGGCGAATTGGCTGGGTGTCCAGCCGCTCTGCCCGTTATCCTTCTTCTTCGGCTTGTCGCTCCGCAGGTCGGCCGGGTCGAGTTCCGGCGCCGGCGTCCAGGTCGGGAAGGTCCAGCGTAGGCAGGCCGCGGGGAACTTCGGCCAGGCGCGGGTTTCGCCGTCGATGACGACGGCATCATCCTCTTCGTGCCGGCGGATGATGATATGGGCATCGGCAGCGCGTCCCTGGCTGCCAGCGCCTGCGCCCACGTCAGTGATGGCCTTGAGGGACTGGTTGCCCTTGGTGCTGTGATGGATCAGCACGAAGCTCGCCCCGGTGTGGCCGGCGTAGTTGTCCAGCACGTTGTAGAGGTTGGCCATCGTGCCGTTGTCGTTCTCATCCGTGTCGCGAGGCAGGAAGCGGTAGAAGGCGTCGCAGATGATGAGCCTGAACCGCCCGGCCTCGATGCGATGGAAATACTCGCCCAGCGTGAAGATGTCCTTGAGTTGCCCGCGGAGGCTACGGACGAAGAGGCGGTCGGCGTACTGGTCCACGCCAATCTGCCGGGCGGCGGCCACGCGCGGGATGCGATTGGCGATGGTCTCCGGGTGCAGTTCGTTGTCCAGGATGAGCACGTCGCCGCGCTCGCACTGGAATTGCCCGAGCCATTCGCGGCCGGTGACAACCGACAGGGCCAGGTCGATGACCAGCCACGACTTTCCGATTTTCGGCGCGGAGATCAGGTTCATCGTCTCGCCCGTCCGCAGCAGGCCGTGGATGACCGGCTCGCGGAGATCGGGGTATGCGGCGACCAGTTCGCGGACGCTGATGTACATGGGGCCTTCGCTGGCGGCCTGCATCTGCTGCCAGTGGCCTTCGGCCAGGGCCGTAGCCACTTGGTCGGGCTGATAGCGGGAGATGCTGGCGGCGATGCGCTCGACTTCCTGGGGCGGAAGCACGGGCCGGCAGCGGTCGGAGTTGGCGCGATGGAGGGCGGCGAGGATTTCCGCCTGGCTCATGCCCACGCGACGCATGGTGCCGGCCAGACGCGCCAGGGCCTCGTTGCGCTGCCCTTCGGGGATCATGTTGCCCGAGGTGGGCGGTATCTCCGCGACGGGTGCCGGCTGGTCGAGGGCGTCGAGCATCTCGACAAGCCAGGCCGGCGGAGTGGGCAGCGACGCTGGCGATTGCTCCAGCTCGCAGGTGGGCTGCCAGCGGTAGGTCTTTCCGCCTTCCAGTACCGAGGGGGCGACGACGATATAGCCACCGTCGCCACGGGTATCCACCTGGGGGGCGAGGCGTCCGGCCGTGTTGCGCCAGGCTTTGCCCGTCGGCTGGCGGAAGATGAACTGTCGGCCGCCGTTGGCGGTCAGCGAGCAGGGCGCGGCCGCCAGTTGCAGTTGCTTCTCCGGCTGGTCGTTGAGCCAGGAGTTGTCGGCGCCGTCAATGTCGATGACCACGAGTCCGGCCGTGGCGATGGCGATGTTGGCTTGGGGATGCTGGTCCCACCATGCCTCCACCTGTGCCGGGTCGGATCTGGCGTCGAGGTAGCCGTGCGCCGTCAAAGGCGGTTTCTTCTGGCCGGGCGTCACGGGGAAGACCGGATAGCCCAGTTCGGCATACGCCAGGGCGGCCTGTTTGAGGTTGTCGGTGGGTATGGTCATCCTTGATGCCTGTTAGAACGGAATGTCATCCTCCGGAATCGGGGGCAGATCGTCGGCCTCGTTGCTGCCGACGTAGCTTTCCGCGAGGACGCCCCCGCTGGGTTTCTCGCCCAGGGCGTAATCGACAATTCGGTCGTACTGCTCACCAGTGACGCTGCGGACGGTGATGGCCAGGGTGCGGCACAGGCCCCCGGCCTGCGCGATGGCCACGGCTTCCTGGGCACTGTCCGGCACAGGCTCATTGGAGCGATTCTTCCACCACGCCTCGGCCTTCTGTCGGGCGTAGCCGGTGTGCTCGAAACAGATCCACTCCGACTTGTAGCGGTAGTAGCCGACCTCATACTCCACGCGCATGGTGCGCGGGCTGTCGGGGGAGGCGCCGCGCTTGAGGTGGACGCCGTAATGCACGCTGCGGACGGTGTACTCGGTGACGGCAACCTGCCCGGAAAGCACGCCGGCGGTTGCGGCCGTGGCTTCATGCTTCTGCCGCTGCGGCGGCGGGAACTCGAAACCGCATTCCGGGCAGCGTCCATAGCCGGCGGCGATCAGCGCGTGGCACTCCGGGCATTCCTTTGCCGGGGCCTCGCCACCGCCGCGGCTGTTGGGATCGGCGATGCGCACCTGGTCCACGGGTCCGTGACGCAGCACGTTGCCCCCGAAGTCCAGCACGAGGCAGTCGGTCTTGTCGGGGTGGAGGCGGAATCCCCGCCCGACCATCTGGTAATAGAGGCCGGGCGACATCGTGGGCCGTAGCAGGGCCACGCAGTCGATGTTGGGCGCATCAAAGCCGGTGGTCAGGACGTTGACATTCGCCAGGTACTTGAGCCGGCCTTCGCGGAATTGCGCCAGCAGCCGGTCGCGATCCAAGGTTGGCGTTTCGCCGTTGACGAAGCCGCAGGGCTGGCCGTGCTCCTGCTCGAGCACGCGGGCGATATGCTCGCCGTGGTGAATGCCCGCCGCGAAGATGAGGCAGGCTCGCCGGCTTTGGGTCTGCTGGACGATTTCTGAGCAGGCGGCGCGAACCAGGGCGTCCTGATCCATCGCCTCTTCCAGTTCATCGGCGACGAACTCGCCGCCGCGGATATGCACGTTGCTGGTGTCGGCCTTGACCACGCCGGCCTTGCTCCGCAGCGGGCACAGAAAACCCTGGCGGATCAGTTCCTTGACGCCGACTTCGAAGCAGACGGCGTGCAGCGGTCCTTCTTCCGTGCAGATCGGCCCGGACTTCATGCGGAACGGTGTAGCGGTCAGGCCGATGACGCGAAGCTGGGGGTTCAGGCCGCGGGCGCCCTGGAGGAACTGGCGATACATGCCATCGCCATCGGGCGGGATGAGATGGGCTTCGTCGATAAGAACCAAATCGAAGGCGCCCAGTTGCTCGGCCCGCTGATACACCGACTGAATGCCGGCGACGGTGACGCTGTAGCCCAGGTCGCGGCGGCCCAGCCCGGCGGAGTACACGCCCACGCCAACTTCCGGGCAGACGCGGTGGAGCTTGTCCACAGCCTGCTCCAGCAGTTCCTTGACGTGGGCGAGGACCAGCACCCGGCCCGACCAGCGCGTCACGGCATCCTTGCAGATGGTGGCGATGATGGGTGTCTTGCCGCCGGCCGTGGGGATGACCACGCAGGGGTTGTCTTCCCGCTCGCGGAGGTGCCGGTAGACGGCATCGACGGCGTTTTGTTGGTAGGGTCTCAGTTCCATGTGCCAGCCTTGAGTTGCAGGTCCATTGCGGCGTCGAGTTGTTGCGGGTAGCGGCCCCGTTCCCAGATGCGAACGACGACTTTGCCACCGGGCACTACGTGGGCTTTGTGGGTGAGCAGCCAGACGATTTGCGAGTCATCCACGTAGGCCCCGCCGTGCTCCATTGCGTCGAGCAAGGCCTTGAGTGCGTTGTCCAGGTCGCGGCGCCGGTGGTCGGGCGGGTAGACCTCAACGCTCACGCACAGCCGGCCGGGCATCGGCCGGACCCCGGCCGCCGCCAGGATCGAGCAGACCGTTTGGCGGAATGCTCGACCCTGGCGACTGATGACGGTCCTCCCGCGGAAGACGCGGAAGTAGTGGTTGACCGACGGTGGATAGGGAAGCTCGACGGTGAACATCATCGCCTCCACGGCGGCGTTGCGCTCGGGGCCTGCACGGGCTGGGCGCTGGTGGGCGAGGCCTCGCGCTTGGAGTAGCCCTTGATCTCGTTGGTCAATTCGCCGGTGTCCTCGCGCTTCTTGACCTTGACGTGAACGACCACGGGGATGTTGTGCAGTTCGACGCTGTCCTGGGGCGTCATCACGCCGCAGGCCCGGCACAGGGCCGACAGCTCCGCCCTGGCGATCTGCACGGTGGTGGTGTTGGCGTTCTGGAGGTTCAGCCGCGCCCAGAGGTGCCGGCCCTTGAAGGGGCCGTCGAGCACCTGGAAGGTCAGTTGCAGGTACTGGCCCTGCCCGCTCTTGGTCGGCTTCATCTCCGACTCGGTGACCACGGCCAGGTACTTGCCCGGCGGGATGGCCTCGAAGTCGGCGTTGGGTTCCACGGTGTTGGCGTTGAAGTTAAGCGTTGCCATTGTTGTCTCCCTGACTGTTGTGATGGATTTCCAGAGCCTTCATGAACTCCGCCCACGCGAGCGGGATGTCGGCCTTGATTCCGTAACGGTTCTTGGCGACGCAGGCCGGGCCGCCGACGGCGCGGAGCACGCGCTCGCCGCCGTCCTTGCCCAGGGCCACGGCGGTGGTCCGCTTGCGGTTAAAGCCGGATTCCTCGGTCTGCGTCCTGATCTTGAGCGTGGCGAACAGCACGGCGTCGCACCATTCGCACATGAGCGCGGCGGCATGTTTGTTCAGCCGCGGCGAGTAGCGGTCGTAAGCGTTGGCTTCGGGGTCTTCGAACTTCTCGATCTTGGCGTGGGCGATGAGCAGGACCGCCATGCCCCGGTCGCTGCGCAGGGCCATCAGGCGGTCGATGACCTGGCGCCAGCCGGTGAGGGCGTGAATGTAGCCCTTGCCGTAGCCGCCATCGGCCTTCTCGATGGAGGTCACGCCGTACTTGCGGCACACGTCGTCCCAGATCAGCCGTTCCAGCCAGTCCAGCGAGTCGATGACGACGGTCTGGAAGTCGTGCTTCTCGGCCGCCAGTTCGCCCAGGGCGGTGACGACATCCTCCAGCGACTTGGCCAGGGGGAACTTGGCGCAGTTGATCTGGTCGAGGCCATCTTCGGTCCGCACGAAGATCGGATTCGGCGCCTCGCTGGCAAACGTGGACTTGCCGATGCCCTCCGTCCCGTAGGTCATGATCCGCGGCGGCATGGGACGCTTGCCGGTTTGGATTTGCGATAAGAGCTTCATATCAGATCTCCTTTTCAGGGGGTTGTTGGCGTGAAAGGCGGCGAGCGGGGGCACTCACGAGTCCGACCGCCGAGGCACCGCGGCGGTACGCCAGGCGAGCCGCTCGCCGCCGAGTTGTCCGAGTTAGATGAAGTCGAAGACGCGCGTCTCTTCGTAGCCGCTGGGCCACTCACCCTTGGCCTGGCATTCCCGCAACCGGGCGATGGCGGCTTCGTTCTCCTGCTGGGCCGCGGCCAGGGTGCCATCGTCGAAGTGCCAGACGCCGCAGCGGAACGGCTCTTTCTTCTCGATGGCGATGATGTGGACGGGGAAGACTTCGCCGCCGGCGGCGATGGCCAGGACCGCGCGATAGAAGGCCATCTGGTGGGCGTAGCCGTAGCGCCGGGCGTCGGCCTCGAAGTAGGTCAGGTCGTCGCAGGTCTTGAGGTCCACAATGCCGTAGTTCGCGGCGAAGCTGAACCAGTCGATACGGACCTGGCAGGGCACGCCGCAGTACGGGGCACGAGCCACACCTTCGGCGATGCCATCCTGGAGGATGGCGCTGGCAAGTGCGTGTTCGCGAACGCCGGCGTTCATGGCGTTGGCCAGCTTCACCTGTTCATGGGTGAGGACGGGCTTGCCCTGGACGGCGGCCCATTCGGAGAAGGCCTTGGTGGCAGCGCCGAACGGCTCGCCAGTGCGCGGGTTGATCGGCCCGCCGAGGGCGTATTCGGCCTCGAACTGCTGGCGGCCTTCGAGGGTCAGCGTGTGCGCTGCCCGTCCGACCAGGTATGCGGGGCGGTCTTCGTCCTGGATGAGGCCGGTCTTCTTGCGGTGATACAGCAGCGGGCACTTGCGGAAGTCGCCGAGTTGGTGGCTGCTGAGATTGTCGCTTGCCTTGTTGTGGTACGTCTCCGCGCTCTCGCGGATCAGAAAGTCGATGCCTTGCGTCTTCATGGGTTTGCTCCTGTGTCGCCCACCGTGGGCGGCCACAGGGTTATTTGCCGCTCGACGCCTCGGCGCGCCGCGAAAGTCCCGATGTCCAGAAACTCATATGAGGGACATATGAGGCTCATGTGTCCCTCATGTCCCCGCGCTCGGTGCCTCATGTGTCCGCGGGATGAGGCACATGTGTGTCCTCTCGCTCAGGTCCAACGCTAGAGATTTGTCCCCGGCGCCCGTCGGAGGATGGCCCGCGTCGCTTACACGAAAGGCACGCGATGCGGCACAACAACTACGACGGTCTTCTGGAACAGTGGAAGGTTCGCTTGATGGCCAGCCGCGCGAAGCGCCTGGGCTTTCGGCCGGACCAGATCGAGGACGCCCAGCAGGAGCTTGTGCTCGACGTGCTGGCCTTCCGATTTGATCCGCTCCGGTCCAACGGCGCCACCGAAGCCACCGCGCTCACGGCCCTGATCGACAAGCGCCTTCGTGCAATCCAGCGGGCATCGCGACGGTATCGCAATCGCCTCACCGGCCTCAAGGCGCAACTGGGCGTGGATGAGGCCCGCGACCGCTGGCCCCATCCGGTGGAGGACATGACTGAACTGCTGGTGATGGATGTGCGCGAGGCGGTGTCCCGCCTGCCTTCGCCCCAGCGCCGGCTCTGCAAGGCCCTGATTCGCGAGGGTTCCTTGGCGCGGGTGGCCCGGCGTGATCGCTGCGGCTGGCATACCGTGGGGCGGTCGGTGGAGGGTCTTCGGCGCCGGCTGGCGGGCCTGAAAGGGTGGGTAATTCGATGAGTGCCGCCCCGGACTCTTCCCCCATTGGCACGGCGGCTTTTGACGGCCAACATCATCCGGTAGGCCCTCGGCGGCGCCTGGCGGATGTGGAAGAACTGGCCGTGGTGCTGGGCATCTCGCCGAAGACCGTGCGGCGGATGATTGATGCGCGGCGGGTTCCCGGCGTGTGCAGGCTGGGCCGGATCATCCGGGTTGATTTAGAGGTTGTGAATCGCTGGATTGATGCGGGATGTCCGGCGCTCTCCCGCTGGAAGCGTACCGATTCCAAGTGAGGTTATGTCATGCTCTTCAAGCCGACTTTCACCAAGCCAATTCCCCCCGGCGCCGAAATCCTGACGCGGAATGATATGCGGATCGCTCGCTGGAAGGATGCCAGCGGCAAGCTCCGCACGGCCGAGGTTCGCACCGGCCTGGATGGCAAGGACCGGATCATCCTCACGTCCAGCGTCTACCTCTATCGCTATCGTGATGCGGCGGGCGTGAAGCGCGTGGTCTCCACGGGCTGTACGGACCAGACGGCGGCCCAGGCCGTGGCGGCCAACCTGCGGCGCCGCAAGGAACTGGTCCAGGCGAACGTCATCTCCGCCGCGGAGGATGCCGCCTCCAACCATGCCAATTGCCCGCTCGCCAGGCAGTTCGATGCCTACGAGGCGCATCTCCGGGCCAAGGGGTGCGCTCCCCGCCGTATCTCGCAGGTGCGTGCTCGCCTGGATCGCATCGCGACCGACTGCGAGTTCTCCACGCTGATGGATATGAAAGTGGGCGCCGTCGAGCAGTGGCTGGTGACGCAGCAGGATGCCGACATGGCTGCCGGCACCCGCAATGGCTATCGCGAGGCGCTGGTGGGCTTCGGCAACTGGTGCCGGCGAACGCATCGGCTCACGCACAATCCGTTCCTGGATGTTCCGATTGCGGATGCCAAGTCCGACCGCCGGCTGGTGCGGCGTGCCCTCACCGAGGAGGAGTTGGTTCGGCTGCTGGAGGTTGCCCGCTCCCGTCCCTTGACCGAGGCGATGCTGATCCGCCGCGGCAAGCGCAGGGGCGAGGCCGTGGCCAATGTCCGGCCGGAGGTGCGTGCGAGGCTCGAAGAAGTGGGCCTGGAACGGGCGCTGATTTACAAGACGCTGGTGCTGACGGGGCTGCGGAAGGGTGAACTGGCCAGTATCACGGTGGGCAATGTCGAGCTGGACGCGGCCACGCCGCACCTCATTCTCAAGGCGGGCGACGAGAAGAACCGCCAGGGGGCGGAGATTCCACTGCGGGCGGACCTGGCCGCCGATCTTCGGGCCATGCTGGCAACGCGGTTGAAGGCGCTGCGGCAGCAGGCCCGACTCCAGGTGGGCATGCCGATCCCCGTGCGGCTGCCGCCGACCATGCCGCTATTCCGTGTCCCCGCCTGCCTGATCCGTATCCTGGACCGCGATCTGGTGGCGGCCGGCATCGCCAGTCTGGTCAAGGATGAGCGGACTGGCCGGCTGACGGTCGAGAAGCGGGATGCGCGGGGACGGTCGGTGGATGTGCATGCCCTGCGGATGACGTTCGGGACGCATCTGAGCAAGGCGGGTGTGCCGCTCCGCACGGCCCAGGCGGCCATGCGGCACAGCAAGCCGGAACTGACCGCCAACGTCTACACCGATCCGAAACTCCTGGATGTGGCCGGGGCGATCCAATCCTTGCCGGCTCTCCCCCTGGCTTCCAAGCCGGCTCAGGCCGCTGCCGGGACCGCTGAACGCAGCGCATTCACGCTCAATTGTCAAAACGCTGCTTCCCCGCTTGCACTCCTGCTTGCACCCGCTGGCGTCCATTTGGGGGCACTTGAGGGTAAATCTGACCACGAAGGGCCGGTGGTCGGGCAGGCGGAAGTGGGGGCCTCGAAGACCGTAAAGGTCTGTAAAACAAAGAAAAACGGCTCGCAGTTGGGTAAAAACCGCGAGCCGTCTGGAAAGCGGGTGATGGGGCTCGAACCCACGACATTCACGTTGGCAACGTGACGCTCTACCACTGAGCTACACCCGCATCGTCGCCGCATGATATCTTCACGCGAAACCGAATTCAAGCGACCTGACTCGAACAACCGGTCCAAAGCACCCCGCGCCAGTGGCCATCAGGCCGCCGGCGGGTAACATGTGCCCATTCTCTATCAGGGCAATCAAGATGACCGTCTCCACCATCACGCGGGCTGCAACCGTCTTGTTCACAGGGCTCTTGACGGCCCTTGTCACCAACGCTGCTGCGCAACCCGCCATCCAACTTTCCAACTACAACGACGGCGAAGAGATCCGATTCCCCGTCCCGATCATCCGCGGCCGACTCGCCGATGCCGGCCAGACCTCGATCACCCTATCCAACACCTCGTCCAATCGCGACACACGCACGATGACTGGCCTCGTCCACAAAGGCCAATTCAAGGTGCTCGCCGAGCTGCTCCCGGGAGAAAACCGCCTAATCATCCGCAGCGGCAACCATGAACTGTCCTTCACCCTGCGTTATCGTCCACAAACTTCTCCCTATTTCGTCCGCGCCGTCTACCTGACCGACAATACCGGCGACACGCAATACCTGTCACCCATCGAGAACGACCCCCAAGACTATGCCAACAAACTCGACACCGCAATGAAGATCATGCAGAGCTTCACGGCCGAGCGAAATCACGATCTCAACTTCGGACGAAAAACCTTCAACCTCGAAATCGATGCGAACGGCAAGGTGAAAGTGCACGTGTTCCGGCATTCGGAGCCGGCGGCCTTCTATTACGCGATGAAAGACGTGCCCTGGTGGAGCCGCGTAGTCGAGGAATTGGAACAGACCCTGCCCACGCGATACGCCAAGAACGTTGCCGTGGCGGCCTATACCCGGTTCGACCCCGAGACCGGAAAAGTCCGCGGCCACACCGCCCTCGGCGGCGGCGCACTTGCGCTCTTCGGCAGCGGCAACCTCTTCACCTGGCCCAGTTCACTGGCCGATGTCCAAAAGGCGTTCATGGACACCCGCCCCATTGACCCCAAAAAAACATTCAGCGATTCCACCGGCCGCCACACCTTCTGGGGCGCGGCTTCCACCACCATCGGCGCAACCCTCCACGAAATGTCGCATACCTTCGGCCTGCCCCACACCCGCGAGCCCTATGACATCATGACCCGCGGATTCGACCACTTCAACCGTGCCTTCACCTTCGTCGATCCCCCGCACGCCGGCAGTTCCAGGATCGTCGAGTTCCCCGAAACAAAGATCGCCTGCTTTCCCCCGGTCAGCGCCGCCGCCCTGGTGAACAGCCGCTGGCTGGCTATGGACGAGCGATCCTACAACGATCGCACCCGGGCACGCGTCGATCTCGATGAACAAGGCCAAACCATCATCATCGATTCCGACGCGCCCATGCAGTACATCGGATTCGACGTCAAAGGCGACGCCGTCTACCACATCGTCCCCGCCGGCCAGAAACACTTCGCCATCCCCCTGGCGGACATCCGAAAAAAACTCCAATCCCAAACGTTCAACATTCGCGTCTGGGACGATCAAGGCCGCGTTCACGGCCCCACCGGACGTCTGCGAGCGCTCCTCCGAGACAATAACAACTAGCCGCGACAAGCCGCATCATTGGCTGACTACCCGCAGCGCAATGTCCTCCGTGTACGCGGGCGAGACCACCGAGCGAATCCCGCCCTCATGCCGGAATTCCTCCGCCTTGTCGATTCTGCCGCTCTTGGTGTTCAACCACTCGGCCTTGTAAGACCCCGCGGGCAGCGCCAGCTTCAATTCCGCCTGCGTGCCTCCGTAGATGTAGATCGCATACGCCTTGCCCTCCTGAGCCAGAACACGAACCGTCCCGCGAACCTGCGCGGGATTCCCCACCAGCGGCGACGTCAGCGATCCGCCCTTCACCACCTCGTTCTTCGGAGACATCCGAACGAAATCAAACCCGTACAGGAATTCCTTGAGAATCCTCAGCTGGCTGCGAAGCTCCGCGCTCCCGCCACCCGGTGACTTGTAGTCCCGCAAATCACCCGCCGGGTGGCCAGGCGTGAACGAATAATCCAGATTGCTGTAAATCGCGCCCCCGGCGATCAGAAAATCCCAGGCCTCCGTCCGATAAAGAACATCGTCCTTGCCTCGAAATCCCGTCTCGTCGTCCCCAAGAACCCTGTTCAACCGGTAATTCTCCGCAACGGTGTTCGGCGGCGTCGCATAGTGAAAATTGAAGATCGACACCAGCGGATTCGGCTGTTCGATCTTCTTGCCGCCGTTGGCGATGTTCTGCGCGATCAGGTGCTTGTTCGGCAACTCCTTCTCGGCGTCCGCGATCGTCTGCGCGATGTGCGCCTGCCATTCCAGCGTCACGCCGCCAAAATACGGCTCATTGCAGATCTCAAAATAGACGTTGTCAAAAGCATTCAGCTCCGTCACCGCCTTGCGAACAAAGGCGTCATGGATCTTGAGCATCTCGGGATGCTTCAGAGTATAAACCTCCGTCCGCGGGCAATTGGGCGTCCCGTTGACGTTGTTCTTCGGGTTCATCGGATTCACTTCCCAGAGATCCTCCTCATAAAACGGGCAGAACAGCACATATTCCACCACGATCCCCCGCTTCGACGCCTGCGAAACAAAATCCTTCAGCCGGGCGAAGTAGGCCTCGTTCCATTTCCCCAAGTCGTATTTCCCGCCGGACTCCGCCCAAGGCGAACAGTATCGCTTCGGAGCCAGCGTGTTGTCCGTGATCCCAAACGAGCCGGGAATCTCCCGATACGTGCCCGAGAACGTCCGCGTCAGATTCAGCGCCTTCGACTCCAGTTCATTCAGGTAGGGAACGTAATCAAAGTCCAGGTTCAGCACCGCGCCATAGTGCTCGCCCGATGTGATCAGGATCGTCGGCTTGCCGCGGAATAGCAGGTAATGCCCATTCTCCGGGTGCAGGCTCAATGGCCGACCCGTCTCCTGCCCGACTGCCGTGCCCACCAGGGCCAGAACCCCGAAAACCGCGTAAGTGAACGGCGACATGATCCTCCTTCCTCAAGACGATTCAATCATAATGCCGACCGCCCGCCAGAATCACAAAAAACCGCGCCCAAGACACCGCCCGCTTGCCTGTCCGCATCTGTCAGGCCATTATCTACGGCCCGCACTTGTTGCGATCCGGGCATCTATAATCCGTCGTGTCCGAGATGTCGCATACAAAGGATTCCGGCATGCACAGGACCATCATTTTGTCGATCGGCGTAGTGCTGACGGGGCTGGTCTTCCGCTCTATTGCCGCCCAGCCCCCTGCACCGTCCACCGATACCGTCGCGAAGGAGGTTCCGTTGAGAACAGAGAATGCCACATTTGCCGCCGGCTGTTTCTGGGGCGTCGAGGCGACCTTCCGCAAGATCCCCGGCGTCCTCGACGTTCAGGTCGGTTACACCGGAGGCCACACCCAAAACCCAACCTATAAACAGGTCTGCACCGATACCACCGGCCACGCCGAAGCCGTCCACATCCTCTTCGATCCCGACAAGGTCAGCTATCAGAAACTCCTCGAAGTCTTCTTCGAAAACCACGACCCCACCACCAAAAACCGCCAGGGCCCTGACTTCGGCTCCCAGTACCGCAGCGCTATCTTCTTCCACAGCCCCGAACAGGAACGTCTGGCAAAGGCCGAAAAAGAAAAGCGAGACCGGTCCGGCGATTATGTCGGCCCCATCGTCACTGAAATCGCCGCCGCCACGCCCTTCTACAAGGCCGAAGAATACCATCAGCGGTATTTCGAGAAGAAAGGCGTCGACTACACCTGCCACCTCGGAAATGGCAAGAAACAGAAGACCCAGGCGACAAAATGAAACTTATCCTGATACTCATTCTTCTCTCGGGCGCATCCGCGCTGCTCGCCTGGCGAGTGGCTGTCGCCCCAAGTGCGTCGCCAACAACACGACCAACCATGAAACAACAACCTTCATCGACACAACCGGCCGCGGCGTCCTGCTCAACCGATGACCCCAACGCCGCCTGTGGCACAGCCCACTGGAAAGAAAAATCCGAAGCCGAGTGGAAAAAGCTCCTCACACCCGAGCAGTATCGCATCGCTCGCGAAGCCGGCACCGAGCAAGCTTTCACCGGCAAGTACTGGAACACCCATACCAAGGGCGTCTATCACTGCGCCGCCTGCGGGCAGCCGCTCTTCTCTTCCGATACGAAATTCGATTCCGGCACAGGCTGGCCCAGCTTCTTTCAACCGATCACCAAGACCGCCATCACCGAACATCACGATTCTTCACACGGCATGGTCCGCACTGAAATCAGATGCTCGCAGTGCAGCGCCCACCTCGGCCACGTCTTCAACGACGGCCCCAAACCCACCGGCCTGCGCTACTGCCTCAACTCCGCCGTCCTCAATCTTGTGCCGGATCACAGCAAGTAAACCATCGACCATCATTGTCACCATCGGGGCTTGCGATGCGCCCGAATGCCCGGACAATGACCGGCCATGAAGACCCATTCCCTGCTTTGTGCCCTCCTCATCGCCGTCGCCTGGGGTTGCCATGCCAATACCCCAGCCCAACCCGGAACCACTGCCCCGGCGCGCATCGGCGACGAAGGCATGTGGACTCTCGATAATCTCCCCCTCGCTTACCTCAAGGCACAGTACGATTTCGTCCCCACCCCCGATTGGATACGACATCTCCAAATGTCGGCCGTACGCTTCGGCGGCGCCTCGGGAGCCCTGGTTTCCCCGGACGGACTCGTCCTCACCAATCATCACGTCGCAAGAGGGCAGTTGCAGAAACTCTCCTCACCCGCCAAAGACTACGTCAAGGATGGATTTGCCGCCCAAACCCGCGACGACGAACTCCCCTGCCCCGATCAGGAACTCCATGTCCTCGTCTCCATGCAAGAGGTCACCCGCCGAGTCATCAACGCCGTCAATCCCCACGATGACCAGGAGCGGCAAAACCGACAACGCAAGGCCGAAATCGCCAAAATCGAAAAGGAATCAACCGACCAGACCGGCCTACGCTCCGACGTCATCTCCCTCTACCAGGGCGGCGAGTACTGGCTCTATCGCTACAAACGCTACACCGATGTCCGACTCGTCATGGCCCCCGACATCCAGGCCGCTCACTTCGGCGGCGAATACGACAACTTCACCTACCCCCGCTTCTGCCTCGATTTCGCCTTCTTCCGCCTCTACGAAAACGGCAAGCCCGCCAAAGTCGATCATTACCTCAAATGGAGCGCCCAAGGACCCAACGAAGGCGAACTCGTCTTCGTCGTCGGACATCCCGGCTCCACCCGACGCCTCCGCACCGTCAGCCAGCTCCAGTTCGACCGCGACCACCGCATGCCCACGTTGCTTCAGAGTCTCACCCGACGCCAAAAAATCCTCGCCGACTACGCCCGCAGAGGACCCGAACAGGCCAGGCAGGTCCAGGGACACATCCTCGGCGTCGACAACAGCTTCAAAGCCATCACCGGTCAACTCGCGGGACTCAATGACCCCAACGTCTTTAGACAACTCGCCGCGGCCGAGGCGTCGCTGAAAGCCGAAGTCCTCAAACGACCGGAATTGGCCAAAACCACCGCCGACTCCTGGGATCGCATCGACCGGGCTATGCAGAAGGCCGCCGCCAGGCAAAATGAGCTCACCTATTACCCGCTCCGAGGCTCCCAACTGACCGACATCGCCCTCCAGATCGTCCGGCATGTCGTCGAAGTCGAAAAACCCAACGATCAACGCTATGAGGAATTCCGCGAATCCTCCCTGGACTCGCTCCACCGCCGCCTCTATTCGCCCGCACCCATCTATCCCGAACTCGAAGAGTATCTCCTGGCCAACACCCTCTCCGAAGCCCTCGATGTCCTCGGCAGGCACCATAAATTGATCGCCGCCGCCATCGCCGACCGCGACCCAAAGCTCGTCGCCCATGAATTGATCGGCCAAACCCGCTTGATCGACCCCGCCTTCCGAAAATCACTCGTCAACGGCGGAAAAAACGCCGTCTTCGCCTCACAAGACCCCCTCATCCTCTGGGCCAGACGACTCGATCCCCTCTGGCGCGAACTCCGCGACTGGCAGGAAAACAACCTCCAGAGTGTCGAAATCGCAGAAGGCCACAAAATCGCCCAGGCTCGATTCGCCGTCTACGGTCGAAATGCTTACCCCGATGCCACTGGCACCCTCCGCCTAAGCTGCGGACGAGTGCTCGGCTATGACCTGGGAACCACAAAGGTGCCCTGCCAGACAACCTTCTATGGCCTCTGGGACCGCGCAACCAGCTTCCAAAACAAGCCCCCGTTCGACTTGGCCCCCTCCCTTGCCTCTCACCGCAACGACCTGGACTTGAGCACCCCACTCAATTTCGTCTCCACCAACGATATCATCGGCGGTAACTCCGGCAGCCCCGTCGTCAACCGACGAGGCGAATACGTCGGCCTCATCTTCGACGGCAATATCGAAAGCCTCCCTTGGGCCTATGTCTACAGCGACCAGACAGGCCGAGCCGTCTCCGTCCACAGCCGCGCCATCGTCCACACGCTGCAAAAAGTCTACCACCTGCCCCACTTGGTCAAGGAGTTCACCGGCAAATGAGCCAACCCCCGCTCCCTCCCCACGGATAACGGTAACCTCGATTCGCCCATCGCCCACACGCCACCATGCCTCCGAATACCGAAAGTCATCGGCAACGAGTCCTTGTGAATCATCCCCCGTCGCTCTAAAATCGTCCCCAATGGGGAGCGGGCTCTTGACCGCTACGACAGGACGTTCAGATCTGGCAGACGACGTATTGACGACAAAGGAGCGAACTGTGGGATTCCGCGAAACCATGAATCGTAACCCGGCCATCACAACGGGCGTCACGATCGGTTTGATCGTCATCGCCATTGTGCTCATTGTTTGGCAACTCTTGCCCTCCGGCGGAAGCGTTCCCTCGGCCGAAGGCAGAAAAGCGTATTACTCGGACGATGATGGAAAAACATGGTTCGAAGATGATCTGCTCAAGGTCACCCCCTACACCGGACCCAACGGCAAGGAAGCCGTCCGAGCCCATGTGTTCAAGATCGGCGACGGAGAACCCTTCGTTCAGTACCTCGAAAAATTCAAGCCCGATGTCAAAGACAAAGTCGAAAAGGCCATGGCCGACCCCGCCAACAAGGGCATGATACCCCCGGAATTCCGCGACGACGCCATGAAACTCTTCAAAAAGCCCGGCGCCGCCAACAAATGGGTGCCCGGCACCTTCGAACTCATGACCAGGCTTCGTCAGGTCGAAAAAGACGGCGCCTTTGGTATCGAAATCTGGCCTCCGACGAAAAACTAACCCCGAGACAAAGCTCGCCTCGTCGGCCGCCGCCGTCAAACCCCTATTTGTACGCCTCCAGAATCCGCTGAATCATCGCCGTCGTCGACCGACCGTCAATCAGCGGAGCTAACGCCACTCGCCCACCATACGACTCCACGATCTGCCAGCCCACAACCTGTTCCTTCTTGTAGTCCGCGCCCTTCACCAAGACATCCGGGCGAATGGCCTCCAACAGCGGAATCGGCGTGTCGTCGTCAAACAGGATCACGTAGTCAATGCTCTCCAACTCCTCCAGCAGCGAGATCCGGTCCTGCTCCGCCACGATCGGACGTTTCGGACCTTTCAGCTTCTGAATCGATCGATCCGTGTTCACCGCCACAACCAGAATGTCCCCCTGCTTCTTCGCAAACCGGAAATACTCCACGTGCCCAAAGTGCACAATGTCAAAACACCCGTTTGTGAATACGATCCGCCGGCCCAGCGCCCGATGACGCTGCAACTCCGGCAACAACCTCTCCAGCGTCCGCTGTTTCCCCACTTGCTCACGACCTTCCGCAAGAAGATCGTGAATGATCTCGTCCCGAGTGATCGGAACACAGCCGAAACGCTCAACCTCCAGCCCTCCCGCGATGTTCGCCAACGCCACCGCGTCAACCCAGTTGGCGCCACCCGCTCGTGCAACCGCCAGCATCGCCAGCACCATGTCCCCCGCCCCCGTAACATCGTACACCTGCCGCGGACGCGTCTGAAGGTGACGCCGAATCCCCTCCGATGTCGCCAAGTACGCCCCATGCTTGTCCAGCGTGATGATCGCGGCCTCCAGTTGCAGCTTGTTCAACAGCCACTCCGCAGCCGGCGCATAATGCTCCGGACTACGTACCGGAAGCCCCGTCGCTCGCTCCGCCTCCGAACGGTTCAGCTTCAAAGCCGTCGCCCCGAAATATTTCGAATAGTCCGAAAGGTGCGCAGGGTCCACCAGAACCGGCACGTCCTGCGCGCGAGCAAGCTCTATGATGTGCCGCGTGACCGATGTCGTCAAAAGACCCTTGTGGTAGTCCTCAATGCACAAAACGTCCGCACCCGCCAATGCCCCCGCCACGTGCTCCACAATCCGCCCGCCCCACGTCGATTCGATCGGCGTCGAACTCTCAATGTCCAGCCGCATCATCTGCTGCGGATGACGGTGCTGAGCCGAACCCACCAGTCGCATCTTCGTCACCGTCGGGCGGTCCGGAACCTCCATCAAACCCGAAACGTCACCACCAACCGCCTCGATCCGCCGCCGGATTTCACCCCCCGACGCGTCGTTGCCCACCATCCCCACGATCCGCACCCGGGCCCCCAATGCCGCCAGATCCGCCAAAACCGACCCCGCCCCGCCCAGCCGATACTCCTCGTGCTGAAAATGAAGCACCGGAACTGGCGCCTCCGGTGATAATCGATCCGCGTTCCCAAAAATGTAGCGGTCCAGCATCACGTCGCCCACCAGAACGACGCTCGTTTGCGGAAGGTCCGCAACAAAATTGATCAGGCCGTTGGGCATCAACCACATTGTAACGGGGAACCTCGACCCATGGTACGTGCCGCGCCCCAACCGTCACGACAGCGGACCGCCCCCCCCGATACGCCGATCGCCCACCACCACCGCCACCCCCAAACCACCCCAGCCCTCCACGCCTGCCGAAAACCCAACGATACCCTCGGCCCACGCCCTCTCCTACGACCCGCCGTTCGCTTTCGCCGATAGCTCACGCTTCAATACCTTCCCCGTCGGCGAACGCGGCAACTCCCCAATCGTGTATACCTCCCGCGGTATCTTGAACTGCGGCAAACCCTGATCCCGACAAAATGCCCGTATGTCCTCCGCATTCAAATTCCCCGACTTCGGCACCACAAATGCCGCCACCACCTCGCCGCGAGATGCGTCCTTCTTCGCCACCACCGCACACTCCGCAACCGCCGGATGCCTCGCGATCACCTCCTCCACCTCGCGCGGAACAACCTTCTCGCCGGCTACGATAATCAGATCCTTCTTCCGCCCTGTGATGTATAAATACCCGTCCGCATCCACACGCCCGATGTCCCCCGTCTTGAAATACCCGTCTGCCGTCAGCGCGTCTGCTGTCTCCTTCGGAAGGTTGTAATACCCCTTCATGATCATCGGCCCCTTCAGCCAAACCTCGCCGGCATGCCCCACGTCCACCGCCTTGCCATCGTCATCCGCAATGCGCACCTGCACCCCCGGAACCGTCTGACCCACCGACCCCGGCCGATTCGACGACGGTGTGTTCAACGCAACCACCGGGCTCGTCTCCGTCAACCCATACCCCTCGTAAATCGGCCGACCAAATCGCTCCTGCCAACCAACCCGCAGGTTCGCCGGCAAAGGCTCCCCCCCCGATATCGCCGCGTAAATCCGTGAAAAATCCTCCGCCTTCGCCGATTCCATCCGGTATATCGCCCCGTACATCGACGGCACCCCAAAGATCACGGCCACCGGATGCCGACGCAACGCCTGCAAGGTCCCCATCGGCGAAAATCGGCTCATGTACACGATCGGCGCCCCCAATTGCACCGGCGCCAACATCATCGCCGTCATCCCAAATGAATGAAACAGCGGGATCACCCCGATAAACGTGTAACTCGACTGCAAATTCGCGTGCTCAATGCACGCGTCCACGTCCGACTGCAAATTCCCATACGTCAACATCACCCCCTTCGGTAGCCCCGCCGTGCCGCTTGTGTACATCAACACGGCCAAGTCATCCATGTGCGGCGACGGCAACTTCGGCGAAATCGCGCACGGCGTCTGCGGCAACTGGGTCAGGTCCACGATCTTCAGCGACGCCTCCCTCAGCCGGACCGCCATCTGCGGAATCGTCACCACCGTCGAAATCCCGCTGTCCTGAATCACGTGCGATATCTCGCGATCCCCAAGCAGATAATTGATCGGCACCACGCTCTTGCCAGCCAAAAGCGTTCCGTAGAAACTGGCCACGTACCCGGCGCTGGGAGGCAACAGCAAACCCACGTGTGGCCGTGAGGTCTGACTCCTCAGGTAGATCCCCAGCCCGCAGGCTTGTGCGACCAGTTGCTGGTACGTGTGCGCACCGGCATCGTCAAGAACCGCTGTGTCGTCAGGTCGCTGGCGCGCATTTGCGAAAAGTGGTTCAAATAGCATACATGGTCCCTGCTGAATAACTGGCCGACCCGCAAAATATAACGGACGAAAGGCACGGATGCGAACGTCTTCAACCCATTATCCCGGTCGTTCCCCACGCTTCCTCCTCATCCTCGCCCTTGTCCTACCCCCAACCGGTTGCCACGATCCCGCCGCCAACAGCCTCGACGAGGCAAGCCTCGCCATCGAACAACGCCACTACGACCAGACGCTCGCCGCCGCCGACCGCTACCTCCAGCAAAAACCGCTCGGCCCTAATGCCGCTCAAGCACTTTACCTCCGCGGCCGCGCCATTGAACAACGCCCCAAACCCGACCACACCCACGCCGACAAAGACCTCCGCCAGGCAAAAATCCACTACCTCAAGGCCCTCGAACAGTCACCTTCCAAAACCCTCCAAGCCTATGTCCACACCAGCCTCGGTAACGTCTCCTACTGGCTCGGTGACTTCGCCAACGCCGCCGCCTACTGGAAAGAAGCCTACCACCAACTCGAACACGATCCCCTCAGGGCTTCGGTCCTCTACCGCATCGGCGTCTGCCAACAACGGCTCGGTAACTGGACCGATGCCGACGCCACCCTCCGCAGGGTGCAACGCGAATTCCCCGGAACCGACCCCGCCCAACAAGCTCAAAAGCGCCAGACTCATCACGCCTTCTACGTCCAGATCGCTACCTTTGCCAATGCGGCCTCCGCGCAAAAACTGGCTCAGGAACTCCGCTCCCAAGGGTTCTCCGTCACCGTCCAAGACAGATCCCAGCCAAAACTCTCCGTCGTCCTCTCCGGCCCAGCACAAACCTATGCCCACGCCCAAGCCATCAGGAACCGGCTCATCTCCCGCTTCCCCGACGCCCTTATCCTCCCTTGACATGACATTACCGGACTGACTGGACTCCGCAGCCGCTTTTTGCCGATAGTGGCCTTGGTGGAGATATAACCCCACAAATGGTGGTGGGGCGGTTGATCAAGGATGATCCATGAGCGTGTATCGGCGACTCGTCGGCCGGGAATTGCCGTGCAGTGTGCTGCATCTGCTGAATATACCAGTAGTTAAAAAGGATGCGGGAAAGCGCGATCTGCTGGCGGAATTGGCGGCCCTTGGCCAGGCGGATTCCGCCGACCTCTATCACCTCGCACAATTCCATCTCGCCACCCACCAATGGGGGCTGGCTCGCAAGCGACTGATCGAATCGCTCCTCAAACGCCCGGGATTCGTCCCCGCTCGGCTGGCGCTCGCAGGTGCCTGCGATCTGCTCGGCCAGCATGCCCAGGCCGCGGAACACCTCGATACCGTCCTCGCAGTCATGCTCGCCGCCAATGACTGGCAGGCCGACCGCTGGTCACGCTATACCCTCCTCTGCGCAGCCGGCTTCTGCCTCGAACGAGCCGGGCAGTCCCAAGCCGCCCAGGGTCGCTATGCCATGGCCCTCGCCTCCAAACCCACGGACCTCTTCGCAGCCCATCGTGCCCTGGCTATTCACCTCGCCCACGGAAACCTCGATCAAGCCGCCACAGCCCTGCGCGAAGTCCTCAGAGTCCATCCCGCCGACCAAACGGCCCGGATCTGCTTGGGCCACGCCCTCCAACTCACCGGTCACTCCGCCGAGGCCGTCTGGGAGTACGAGCAGGCGCTCTGCCTCGAACCCGATAGCTGGGAGTTGCCCGTCGAAATGGCCAGACAGCTACAACTCGTCGAGAACACCGATGAGGCCATCGGCCTCCTCGAACGCTTGATCGGCGCTCAGCCTCAGTTCCCCGATCTCCGCATGCGCCTCGGAAATCTCTACTCCTGGCGGGGGGATGACCAGCTCGCACGCGAACAATACCTCCGCGCACTCGCCCTCCATCCCGAATACCTCGATTGCCACATCGCCCTCGGAAGACATGAGCTCCGCATGCACCGCCTCGATGATGCCACCTCCCATTTCCGCCTCGCTATCGGCATCAACAACCAAAACGTCGAAGCCTGTGCCGGACTGGGTCTGGCTCTCAGGCGGTCCGGCTTCCACAAACGGGGAGCCGAAATGCTCGCCAGCGCCGCACGCATCGCCAATAACAGCGCCGTTCTCATGGCCCAGCTTGCCATGATCGAGAGCAACGAGACCGCTGCCGCCGCCGCCGATGCCGACCTCCATCTCAACTGGGTCGAAGAATTGATCGAACGCGACCGCATGGCACTGCTCGCCCATCCCACCTGGACCGACCTCCGCGTCAGACGCGCCATGCTCCTCCGACTCGTCGGCCGATCCGATCACGCTCGAACCCTCCTTCAACAGGTCGTTAACCAGGAACCCGCCTGCTCCCAGGCATGGCTCCAACTGGCCTTCCTCTTGGCCGAACGTGGCCACCAAAAAAAGGCCGCCCATGCACTCGCCTCCGCCTTCAACGTCGACGACGTCAAACTCGATTACCGCATCGCCCTCATCTGCTGTGGCGATCTCGAATTTGACCTGGCGATGGAGGCCCTTGAACAAACCGACTCCGACCCCGCCGAAGTCCAACGCCGCATCTGGACCCTCATCAATGAGATGCAAATGACCGGCTTCCGATCCGGGCGCCAGCAAACCGCCCGCACCGGCGCAAAAATCCTGGACCTCTAACCTCGACCCTGCAAATCCCCCGCGGCCGATGACCTGACCCCTCCTCTGTCGCACCGCACCTGCCATTGACCAGTCCTCGCGCGCCGCCTCGCAGCCGCTGAAAATCCGCCCAATTAATAGGCGATCGCTCGCCTCCCCCCTCCCACCCCCACTCGCCCAAAAAGCGGGCAACACGCCCCTCCCCGCCCGAAATTGCTCAAACCTTGGGCCGTTTCACCCTCTTGCTCATAGGTCGCTGCCATCCGCCACCAGTGGCATGTCGTTTGTTCAACCCCCTTCCCGAACCGTCCCTGCTCCCGGCGCACTCGCGGCGCACACGCCTCGCGTGAGGCACGCCCCCTCTACAACCGCCGGTCACGCGTGGACAGGCCGTTACCAAGGTCAGGTGAAGCATGAGTGTCTGTCGAATGGTAAGTCGTTGTCGGCCCTTCTTCCTTGCAGCGGCGATCGCATTCGCCCTCCCCTTTGCAGCCGCAACCCAGGCTCAAGCCGCGGAAAACCCCACCACCCTTCCAACCATCCCCGAGCTCAAAGCCTCCATCGACAACTCCACCCTCATCGCCAACACCCTCTGGACTCTCCTCGGCGGAATGCTCGTCTTCTTCATGAACGCCGGCTTCGGCGCACTCGAAACAGGTCTCTGCCGACGAAAAAACGCCGTCAACATCCTCGCCAAAAACTTCATCGTCTTCGGCATCAGCTCCATCGCCTTCTGGGTCATCGGCTTCGGATTAATGTTCGGCAACGGCAACCCCTTCGTCGGCCTCACAGGCTGGGCCCCAAGCCTCCTCCCCGCCGACGGCCAAATGTTCAAGGCCCTCGAGTGGGCCAATGTCCCCATCGCCACCAAGTTCTTCTTCCAACTCGTCTTCGCCGGAACCGCCGCAACCATCGTCTCCGGCGCCGTCGCTGAACGAATCAAATTCGGCACCTTCATGGTCTTCAGCTTCATCATCGTCGCCCTCATCTACCCCCTCGCCGGTCACTGGATCTGGGGCGGCGGCTGGCTCTCCACTCTCGCCTCTCCCTTCCATGACTTCGCGGGTTCCGCCGTCGTCCATTCCATCGGCGGCTGGGCCGCTCTCGCCGGCGTCCTCCTCCTCGGACCACGCATCGGAAAGTACAACCCCGACGGCACCACCAACGCCATCCCAGGACACAACATGGGCCTCGCCGCCATCGGAACCTTCATCCTCTGGCTCGGCTGGTTCGGGTTCAACCCAGGCTCCACCATGACCGCCTCCACCCAGATCGGACACATCGCCGTCACCACCAACACCGCCGCCGCCTTCGGATCCGTCGCCGCCGCCGTTACCGCCTGGCTCGTCCTCGGAAAACCCGACTTCAGCATGATCCTCAACGGCTGCCTCGCCGGCCTCGTCGCCATCACCGCCCCTTGTGCCGTCGTCACCGTCGGCGCCGCTGCCATCATCGGCGCCATCGCCGGAACCATCGTCGTCTTCTCCGTCCTCTTCTGGGACAAAGTCAAAATCGACGACCCCGTCGGCGCCCTCTCCGTGCACCTCGTCTGCGGAACCTTCGGCGTCCTCGCCGTCGGCCTCTTCGCCTCCCCGGCAATCATCAAGGAATATGCCATGGACGCCGCCTGCAAACCCGGTCTCTTCTACGGCGGCGGCGAACAAATCCTCTCCCAGCTCATCGGCATCGGCGCCGTCGCCCTCTTCGTCTTCGCCACCTCCCTCGCGGCCTGGGCCATCCTCAAGGCAACCATGGGCCTGCGAGTCAGCCCGGCTGAAGAAATGGAAGGCCTCGACATCGGCGAACACGGCATGGAAGCCTACTCGGGTTTCTCCGGCGAAGCCGTCGGCGCCACCGATGGCATCCAGGGTTTCACCAGCCTCGGCGCCGCCAACCATGCTTCCCCCGCCGTCTCCCGAGCATAGCCTGTCTCAACGGTGCTGGAGTTGGTTCCTCCGCATGGGCCATACGTGCTGCGACACGTATGGCCTTTTATTGCCAACCCATCCCCATCCATCACCCGAACACGCCTCCCGAAATCGCCATCCCGCTCCACTCCCCATCCCTCCCGCCCTGCTATAATGCCCCCTCGACCGTCCAGTCCCTTGGCAGGAGGATCGGGTGACTTCCCAACAACTCGAAAAACGAAGACGGGTCATGAAACGCTCCATCGCTCTGGGCCATTGCGTCTGCGATGTGCAACAGCCCTGCCCCTGCGAACAATTCAAGCACCAGGACATCTGCCACTGCGCCGGCGAAAAAGTCCCCCCCGTCGCCGGCCCCGTCCGACTCACCCAACACGTCCGAAATGCCGGCTGCGCCTCCAAAATCAGTAAGGCCGCCCTCCAGGAGATCCTCGACGGACTCCCCGACATCCGCGACCCCCGCGTCCTCGTCGGCGCCAGCGCCGGCGACGACGCCGGCGTCATCATGCTCTCCGAAAACGCCGCCACCATCCTCACCGTCGATGTCTTCTGCCCCGCCGTCGATGACCCCTACACCTTCGGCCAAATCGCCGCCGCCAATTCCCTCTCCGATATCTACGCCATGGGCGCAACTCCCCAGGTCGCTCTCTCCATCATCGGATTCCCCATTGCCTCACTACCCCCCGATGCCATGCGACAAATCCTCCGCGGCGGCATCGACAAAATGCGCGAGGCCGGCGTCCCCGTCATCGGCGGACACAGCATCAACGACGAAGAAGTCAAATGCGGATTCGCCGTCGTAGGCTCCTGCCCGAAAAATGCCTACGTCCGAAACGCCGGCGCTCTCGTCGGCGACGCCATCGTCCTCACCAAGCCCCTCGGCACCGGCATCACCGTCTTCGCCCATCAGGTCGGCCGTGCCTCCGATGACCTCCTCGCACCCGTCGCACACTCCATGACCACCCTCAATCAACTCGCCGGACAACTCATGGTCCAATACGGCGCACACGCCGCCACCGATGTCACAGGCTTCAGCCTCCTCGGTCACATGGCCGAAATCGTCCAGAACAGCCGCGTCGAAGCCACCCTCGATTTCGACGCCATCCCCCTCTTCGACGGCGTCGCCCAACTCGCCGCCGACGACGTCCTCCCAGGCGCCGTCGAACGAAACCGCGAATCCGTCCCCGAAAACCTCCTCGACCTCGCCGGTCTCACCCCCCCCCAACAGGCCATCCTCTTCGGTCCCGAAACCTCCGGCGGATTGCTCGTCTTCCTCCCCGCCGCAAACGCCCACAACTTCGTCGACCAACTCCGAGCCGCCGGCGTCCCCGCACACCTCATCGGCTCCGCCACCGCCTCCTCCCCACAAGGCCGCATCCGCGCCACCTCCGGCAAAACTCCCCCCCCAACCCCGCCTGTCCGGAAACCAACACCCCAACCCACTAACGCCTGCTGCTGCGCCGATCAATCCGTCGCTGCCGCCCCCGCCAACGATGCACACCCGGCAGGGGCCCGCCCCCCCCCAGCCCCGGCCCCCACCCGCCTCCACCGACGCCTTCAAGAACTACATGACCGCCGTCGGTAACAGCAATGCCCTCGGCCTCAAGCACAACAAACTCATCAGCCTCGCACTATCCGTGATGAGCAAGTGCGAGCCTTGTGTTACAATCAACGCCAAAGCCGCCCGCGATGCCGGAGCTGCCGAGCAGGAAATCGCGGAGGCAATATCCCTGGGCATCGCCTTCGGCGGCGCCCCGGTCGCGATGTTCTATAACACGCTTCGCCAAAAGTAACTTCGATGCGGAGGTGAACAGTAGCCTGGTGGCGCTCGCGGCCTTCAAAGCCGTTGTGGGTCCGACAAAGGCCCAGGTGGGTTCGATTCCCATGCACCTCCGCCATTCTTCTCTCCGCTATCGCCGCTATGGACGCCACTGACACCCAACTCCTCCGCGATATCCCCTCCATCCGGGAAATCCTCGATTCGCCCCCCGCCAAGTCCCTCTCCGCCGAGTTCGGCCAAGGCGTCACCAAGCTCGAACTCCGTGCCCTCCTTGACGAACTCCGCTCGCAAATCCGCTCCGGCCTCTCCACACTCCCCGACCTTTCCCAACTCGCCGCACAACTCCGCACCCGACTCATCCGCCTCACCCGGCCCCTCGGCCGACGAGCCGTCAATGCCTCCGGCATCCTCCTCCACACCGGCCTCGGCCGCGCTCCACTCTGCACCGAAGCCGCCCTTGCCCTCGCCAACGCCAACCACTACTCCGTCCTCCAGGCCAGCCTCGATAGCGGCGACCGCTCCCTCCGCGAAGAAAAAACCCAACGCCTCCTCATCGAACTCCTCGCCTGCGAAGCCGCCACCATCGTCAATAACAACGCCGCCGCCACCATGCTCATCCTCAATACCCTCGCCAAGGGCAAAGAGGTCATCATCTCCCGCGGACAACTCATCGAAATCGGCGGGTCCTTCCGCATGACCGAAGTCATGGCCCAATCCTCCGCCATCCTCCGCGAAGTCGGAACCACCAACCGAACCCACCTCCGCGACTACGAATCCGCCATCAACCAGAACACCGGCGCTCTCATCCACGTCCATACCTCCAACTACCGCATCCGCGGCTTCGCCGGCACTCCCAATAT
>CAYVKG010000020.1:0-12114 GCA_964451955.1 uncultured Tepidisphaeraceae bacterium | reverse complement strand
GCCAACTCGTCGAACTCGGACACCGCCACAACCTCCCCGTCATCGACGACCTCGGCAGCGGCGCCATCGTCCCCCTCCACGACTTCGGCATCAGCGATGAACCCCTCGTCCAGGATTCCCTCGCCGCGGGCGCCGACGTCGTCTGCTTCTCCGGCGACAAACTCATCTGCGGCCCACAGGCCGGCATCATCTGCGGCAAAAAAATACTCATCGATAACATCCGCAAAAACCCCTTCGCACGAATGTTCCGCGTCTGTAAACTCACTCTCGCCGCCATGGAAGCCACCCTGCCGCATTTTGCCAATGCAACCTACCGCGACGCCATCCCCTTCTACCGCATGCTCGCCCGCAACCTCGATAGCCTCGCCGCCGACGCCCAACTCGTCGCCAATGCCCTCCGGCAAATCCCCGGCCTCACCGTCTCCGTCGCCGACGACATCGCCTATGTCGGCAGCGGCTCCATCCCCGATGAAGGCATCCCCACCAAGGTCGTCCGCCTCGCTCATTCCACCATCCCTCCCGACGACCTCGCCCGACGTCTCCGCCTCGGCATCCCGTCCGTCTTCGGCCGACTCCAGGATCGCCACCTCGTCCTCGATATGCGAACGCTCCTCCAAGACGAGCACCAACTCGTCATCGACGCCGTCCGCTCCGCCATCCAGGGAACCTGACACCCATGCCCGTTATCAAGTCCACACCCCAGATCCTTCACGCCATCGTCGGCACCGCCGGCCACGTCGACCACGGCAAAACCTCCCTCGTTAAACTCCTCACCGGCTGCGAAACCGACCGCCTCCCCGAAGAACAGGCCCGCGGAATGAGCATCGACCTCGGCTTCGCCCCGTGCCTCCTCCAAAGCCGCCGACTCGTCGGCATCGTCGATGTCCCGGGCCACAAAGACTTCATCCGCAATATGGTCGCCGGCGCCGCTTCCATCGACGTCCTCCTCCTCGTCATCGCCGCCGACGACGGCGTCATGCCCCAGACCGAAGAACACGTCAAAATCATCAAGCTCCTCCGCGCCCCCCACGTCATGGTCGCCCTCACCAAAATCGATTTGGTACAACCTGAAATGCTCGAACTGGCCAAAGCCGACGTCGCCGCTTTCATGGCCCGCGCGGGCTTCCCCGATGCCCCCATCATCCCCGTCTCCAACAAGACCGGCCAAGGCGTCCCCGATGTCTCCGACATCATCGAAAAACTCGTTGACCTCGCTCGTCAGCGACCCAACGACCCCCGCGCCTTCCGAATGAATGTCGAACGGGTCTTCGGCGTCAAAGGCTACGGCGCCGTCGTCACCGGCATCCCCATCACCGGCCAAGTCAACGTCGGCGACAAGCTCGACCTCCTTCCACTATGCTCTCAACTCACCGTCCGAACCATCCAGGCCTACAAACACGATTCCCCGACCGCCTTCGCTAATTGCTGCTGCGCCATCAACCTCCGCGATATCGAACCGCGGCAAGTCGCCCGCGGCATGACCATCGCCACCCCGGGAATCTATCGCCCCACAACCGACATCCTCGTCTCCCTCCAAAACGCCTCCGATGACCATGTCCTCAAACGCCGTTTCGTCTGCCTCCTCCACTCCGGCACCAGCGCCGTCGAAGCCTCCTTCAAATTGCTCGACTCCGATGCTCTTCCGCCACGCCAGCAAGCCATCGCGCACGTCGTACTCACCGAACCCCTCACCATCGCCGCCGGCGACCGCTTCATCTTCCGCGATGTCTCGCCCGCCGTCACACTCGGCGGCGGAATCGTCCTCTCCGCCCGCCCTCAGAAAATCCGCAAAGTCACCGAACCCCTCCTCGACCGCCTCCTCCTCGCCGCCCGCGCCGCCACCGATGGCGATTTCTTCCTCAGCGAACTCCTCGCCGGCCCAGATGTCATCCTCGCCGCCGACGAACTCGCCCGACTCACCCAGTGTGCCCAGCCCGCCGCCTCCCAACTCATCCGCACCGCCGAATCCCAATCGCGCATCGCCGACCTCGGCGCCGGCGCTTTCGCTCTCACCAGCCGTATCCCAGAATGTGTCGATTCCCTCGCCTACCTCCTCCAACGCTACCATGCCGCCAACCCCTACACTTGGGGCATGACGCCAAACCACGTCTGCGAACTCTTCGCCATCGACACCAGAAACTTCACCCGCCTCGCCAAACTCCTCACCCAATCCGGAACACTCGCCCTCAAACACGGCCGCCTCGCCCTCTCCACCTTCCAGCCACCCGTCAGCGCACACCTCCTGAGCCTCCGCGAACAGATCCTCTCCATCATCCGTGCCGCAGGCGTCAATGCCCCCGCTCGCGGTAACCTCATCAAGGACCTCCATATCTCCGAAACCGACATGCACATCCTCGAAAAACTCCTCACCGAAGATGGCACGGTCCTGGTCCTCGACGGTAACTTCATGTTAAGGTCCGTGTTTGAAGAGTGCCGAAAGAAACTCCTGGAACTGTTCCAGACCCATACCCACTTGGAACTCGCCGCTTTCCGCGATTCCGTCGGCACCAACCGAAAAATGGCCCTCGCTATGCTCGATGCCTTCGACGCCGAAGGACTCACAAAACGCGTCGCCGACGCCCGAGTCCTCGCAAAACCCCTCGCCGCGGAGAACAAAGCATGAATAAAACCATCGCCCGCCTGACCTTCCTCGTGATCTGCCTCGCCCTCCTCGCCTATGGCATCTTCATCGAACGCCACCCCGTCCGATCCCTCGATTCCGACCACACCCAAAACCTCAAAGGACCCGAATTCGTCCAAGCCGCCACCGTCGACTCCTTCCTCCTCAAAGACGGCCAAGTCTTCGACATCTATAGCCTCTCCAAATCCACCGCCAACGAAAAAGACTGTAAAACATGAGGCGGCCTCTAATCACGCCGCGCGGCGCGCGGCCCCCACAATCCAACATCGGGAATCAATAATGGCTTCTCAACTTCCCCCCTTCTACGCCCGACTACGCTTCGCCACAAGCCTCGTCGCCACGGCCATCCTCAACGCCAACATCCTCGGTTTCTCCCTCGAAAAAATCCTCCACCTCCCCAGTCAATCCCTCAAATCCGTCTGCTCCCCGGGATTCAACTGCCACGGCTGCCCCGTCGCCACCACCGCCTGCCCCGTCGGCGTCATGGCCCTCTCCTCCGCCGTACACCAGATCCCCGTCTTCGCCATCGCCTCCGTACTCGCCATCGGCGCCCTCCTCGGCCGACTTATGTGCGCCTTCGCTTGCCCCTTCGGCCTCCTCCAAGACCTCCTCCACAGAATCCCCTCCCCAAAACTCAACCTACCCCGCTTCCTCCGCCACGGCAAATACCTTGCCCTCGCCCTGCTCGTCTTCATCCTCCCCTACCTCGTCGGCTTCGAAACCAAAGGGTACCTCCAACTCGCAAAACCCGAAGTCAACAAGGCCGACGCCGGCAACCTCTCCGTCCAACTCTCCGTCACCAACCCCGGCACAACCCCCATTGCCTCCCCCTACATCGTCGCCTCCTTCTCCAGCCTCCAAGATAAATCCGAACTCTTCAAAACCACCAAAGACTTCCCCGACCTCACCGTCAACCCCGGACAAACCCTCGTCCTCCCCACCTTCCAAATCCCCAACATGCTCGCCCAAGCCGATCTCCTCCTCGATTCCCCCCAATCCGTCGTCACCCAAGTCCCCCGCTACCAACTCTATTTCTGCTCCATCTGCCCCTCCGGCACACTCACCGCCGACATCCCCAAATTCTTCATCAAACGCTCCGTGTCCGTCGCAACCTGGCTGGGCAGACACTGGCTTCGCCTCTCCATCCTCGCCCTCTTCCTCGTCCTGATGATCCTCATCTCCAGACCCTTCTGCCACTCCTTCTGCCCCCTCGGCGCCATCTACGCCCTCACCACGCCCCTCTCCCTCTCCTCCCTCAACCTCGACCCCAACGCCTGCACCAACTGCAAACGCTGTATCAAATCCTGCCCCATGGGCCTCGACGTCCCAAAAGAAATCGGCGGCCTCGACTGCATCGCCTGCGGCGACTGCATCAAGGCCTGCCCCGAACAAGGCATCCACCGAACCTTCCGCCTCCGCAACCCCCACCCAACCTCCCACACATGACCTCTTCCGCCCCGCCACCCCCAAACCCCCCATCCATCATCCCGGCTTCCCCGCCAGCACCGCCGCACCCAACGCCCCCGTCATCTGCGGCTCCGGCGACACCGCCACCTTCCTCCCCAACGCATGCTCCATCGCCTCCCGCATCCCCGGCACCAACGCCACTCCCCCCCTAACCACGCCCCCCCCCACCACCTCCCGCCCCGCCACCGCGCTCATCCGCTGCGCAATCGCCCCCTGTACCCCCGCCACAATGTCCTCCCGCGGCGTCCCACTCGCCAATAGCCCAATGATCTCCGACTCCGCAAACACCACACACGTGCTGCTGATCGGCGCCGGCCTCTGACTCCTCGCCGCCAACTCCCCCAGCTTCTCCAGCGTCGTGTCCAACCTCCCCGCCACCACCTCCAGAAACCGCCCCGTCCCCGCCGCGCACCGATCATTCATCGCAAAATCCCGCACCGTGCCTTTCGCGTCCAGTCTCAGCAGCTTACTGTCCTGACCACCGATCTCGATCACCGTCATCGCCTCCGGCAACAACCGCCGAACCCCAATCGCGTGACACGTGATCTCCGTCACCGTCGTATCCGCCAGCCGAATCCGATTCCGCGTGTAGCCGGTTGCCACGATCCGCTTCACATCCTCCCGCCGCGCCCCGATGCGCTTCAGCAGGCCTTCAAACAGTTCACAAGCCAGCCCATCATGATCCACCCCCTGATCCCGCATCCCCGACGCCAGAATCCTCTCCCCATCCAACAACACAACCTTGATCGCCCGCGACCCGCCGTCAATCCCTCCGAATATCATCTCGCCCTCCCTTGCATCACCGACTCCACCAACGCCTCCATACGTGTCCGAATCGCCGGCCCAACCGCGTCGCTCAACGGCGGCACCTCCAATTCCACCACCGGCAAACCCAACCGCCCCTCCATCAGCTCACGCATCACCCGCCCCTCCATTCCACAGTGACTCGCCCCGGGTATCCGCGAAACCACCACCCCCTCCGCCCCATACTCCCTCGCATCCCGGCAAATCCGCTCCGCCCGATCCGCCGCACTCCCCACCATCGGATCCGCCAACGCCATCCGCGCCAATCCCTCCATCGGCGGCACATCCTCCGGTATCTCATCCAACGCATGACAAAACAAAAACTCCGTCCCGCACAACCGCCCCCCGCTCTCCTCCAGCAGATTCATCGCCCGCAGATCCGCCACCGGATTCACCCAGAATATCCTCGCCGCCCCCTCCGAAAAATGCCCCTCTCCCTTCTCAACCCTCCGCCCCACCTCCTCCAGCAACTCCCCATACACCGCCACCGTCTCATTTCGATCCGAACAGTAGTGAATCGCCAGCATCTCCGCGATCAATAGCTCCAGCGCCGGCAACGGACATCGCCTCGCCATGAAAACCATCCGCCGAAGCTCCCGCAGCATCCGCCTCACCCGATTCGCCTCCCAAATCCCCTCCACCAGCATCCCGTCCGTCAACTCCCGACCACAAATGCCCGATATCTCCCCCCGAATACGCTCCAGCTCCCCCTTCACAAACTCCACCTGCGACCTCGGCGCCTCAAATCCCCCCGGCAACAGCACCGCCTCCTCCCCAGCCTCCGCCGCACGACGGTGCGGCATCTCCCACCACATCGGCTCATACCCTACCGACGCCAACCTCTGCGCTATCGCCGAAAAATCGTCGCACGTCGCCCCAACACTGCACACCAGCAAATCAGGCTCCGGAAAATGCTCGCACGCCACAAACGCCCCCAACATCGCTCGCACCGGACAAAAAGTCTCGTCAATCCCCAGCGAATCCGCAATCCCCAAATCCCGCGTCGTGTTCTCCATGATGCACGGCACCCACCACGAACCATCCGGATAAAACGCAACCACGTTCGGCATCGAATACGCCATCACAGGCACCGTCCCCAAATCCTTCATCGTCCCAATTATCTTCTTCCCCGCCTGCCTCGCCTCAAATAACCGCGACTCCTCGCTCAATAACAGGTTCCAAAGCCGCAACGCCGCCGCCGAATTGTCATACTTCAACCTCAACAGCCGGTAATCCCCATCCCGCACATGCCTCTCCAGCGGCCCACCATACCACGCCTCGCGCAATCCCCCCTCTCGCAGCTCCCAATACCGCCTCCCCCATCCTTCCAGCGTGATTTGCGCAGGATCAGCTTTCATTTCAATATGCTCACCAGCGACTCGATCCGCGTCCGTATCCGCTCCACGTCATGATCCCGCCCACCCAAATCCACCTCCACCACCGGTATCTTCAGATTCTCCTTCAGCCTCTCCAGCTGCGCGTGCCACTGATCGCACCACACATACCTCACCAGAATCAGACCCCGAATCCCCCGCCCCTTCACCTCCCTCTCCAAATACTCATGCAACAACCGATCAGGCCGCCGAAACGCATCCGGTATCACCCTGAAATACGCCCTCGCCAACTCCCCCAACGCATCCATGCCCATCGCCCCCTCATCAAACCTCCCAGGCCAACATCGCTCCCCTCCCTCCCTCGCATCCAACGCCACACATCCCCCAGCCCCCCTCACACACTCCTCTATCCATCGGTCCTCGCCCCTCAACATCGATCCCACCAACCCCACCCGAATCCCCTCCCCCATCTCCCCTCGTCTCCTCCTCTTCTCGCATTCCCTCATCACCCCCGCCAGCTTCTCATTCGTCGGCTCCACACCCCCCAACCTCTCCAGAAACCGCCCCAACCTCCGCAATTCCCCCTGGTACAAACCCACCGCCCCCACCGTCTCCCACGTCGCAGGCACATTCATCAGAAAAACCCGCCCCGCCTCCATCTCCACTCGCTCCGCCATCCGACGCATCTGATCACACGTCGTCGCAAACACCACCCCGTCCGCCCCCACTACACACCTCGCAAAACCCGCCGCCAGCGCGCAAACACCCATCCCCGCCGCCTCCCCTCCCTCCACCACCACCCGCCTCGCACGCAACCCGTGCGCCACCACCCACTCCTCCGGCACAAACGCCGACAAATACGCAACCGTCACACTCATCCCATCATCCATCTCTCACCACTGCCTCCTAGGCTTCCTTCTTCGCCACAAACACCCCCTGTGCCACCTTCCCCTCCCGCGCCAGCCTCTGCACAAACAACATCTCCCCGCTCAACGCCTGCATCATCTCCGTGTCAAATCCGATGATCCGCAACGCATCATACGTCAACTGCATCGTCAGCATCTGCAGATACAAATCCATGCACGGCCCAAAACGCCCCGTGTCCTCCGCCAACATCACCTTGCAACCCGCCCGCTCCAACAAACCACGGTATCCATCAATATCCTCCACATTCGCAAACTTCATGAACCTCAAGAACCGCTCTCCCTCCCCATCACTCATCCCGGCCGGACCCTCCACCCAATCCGTGAACGCGATCGTCCCGCCACTCCTTACCAGCCTCGCCGCCTCCGCAATCAGCTTCCCCTTGTCCTCAACATAGCACCACGCATCCTCCCCCCACACGAAATCCGCGCAACCATCCGCCAACCCGCTCGCGCACACGTCCGCCCTCACAAACCGAATCCGATCCGCCACCCCCTGCTCCTCGTTCCGCTTCATTCCCCGCTCGATCACTCTCGCCGTCGCGTCCACCCCAGTCATGTGCCCCACCTTCCTGAACTTCACCAGGAATCTCATCCCCGCCCCGCTGCAACAGCACAAATCCACCCCCTTCGAACCCGCCTCGATCCCCGCACGCTCCGCCCGGTCCGCCGATGACTGCAACCCCCCGATTTGGATCGGCTCCCCCGTGTGCCAGTGCCACAAGGCCCCCACCGCCCCGCGCTTCACCCCCTGCACATCCGCCAACCCAACACCCGTGATCCTCTTCATGCCTTGCTCCCTGTATCGAAAACCAAATCGCTCAATCTCCCCTCCCGGTGGCCGAGTCTCCTCGCCTCCGCGGTCAATTCACGCCCAATCGCACCGAAAATCCTCAATCGGCGCGCCGCTGCCTCACGGTCTCAAACATCGCCTCCACCCGCGTCGCGATCCGCGCCGAGTCCGATGGCGAGTAATCCGTCTCAATCTTCAAGTACGGCAAACCCAAGTCCTCCTCCACCATCCGCCGCGTCTGATACGCCTCCACGTCATACGTCAAACACGCCTGCCAGATCAACTCCACCACCGCCTCTGGCCGATACCGCTCTGCAAGACTCCTCAGCACCTCCAGCCGCTTCTCGTTCCTTGTCATCACCGAACACGGCAGGTGGTAATACTTCTCCGCCAGCGCCCGCAGCGGATCCGCCGCATTCTCATCCACGTCCTCCAGGATCGGCTTCAACCCCGTGCAGTTCTCCATGCACACCACCACCCCGCCGCTCCCCTCAATGATGTCCACCACCTTCTCCGCCCCATGCACAATCGGCACCCCCGTCATCATCACCCGCACTCGCCCCGAAAGCCTCTCGTCTGGCTTCCCATATACCCCCAGCGCCCTCTCATACTCCGCCAAATCCCCGCAAATCCCCGATATGCTGCTCTTGAATTCCAGCAACTGCCTCCCCGTCATCCCCGGCGGATCCATCCGCATCACGTCCGCCAACTCCCGCCGCAATCTCCTCTCCCGATTCATCACCCCGATCGCCCCCCTCAACTTCTCGTCCGTGATCTCCACCCCAAACCGCCTCTCCAACTCCCCCTTCAGCTTCTTCATCTCCTCATGCCAATGCTCCATCGCCGCCGAATCTCCACTCCGCTGCGGCAACTCCAGCACGTACATCGCCCGCGTCTCACCCATCAACTCGTACATCTTCTTCTTCCCGTCGCACGTCGTCTCCGCCACGATCAAATCCGCCATCTCCAGAAACGGATTGCTCCTCATCAGATGATATCCGTACGTGGACTTGATCAGCGGACACAGGTTCGCCGGCAAATGCCGCTCCGCCGGCCCGATCATCTTCGCCGACCCACCGCATAAACACACCGGCGCCGCCCCCGCCGCCATGATCAACTCCCGCGGCGTATACTCGCACAGAATCCCCACCACCCCCCTCCCCTTCCCCTTCGCCTCCTTCGCATACGACAGGCAGTTCGGAATCATCTTCGCAAAGTGTGCCAGCGGCCCCGCCGCTCCCGTCTCAACACCCTGCCCGCAGCAACCATCGCTCATGTCATCCTCCCGCCTGCACAAAAAAAACCGGGGAAGCGATTTCACGCTTCCCCGGCCTTCTTGCTTTCCTTGGCACACTATTCAAACAGCGTCCCGTACCCGCGATAAAACCGCTCCGTTGCGTCCCGCAACTTCGCCAGCTCCGCCGCGTCGATCCGTCCATCCTGGAGGATCGGATCCACCTTGCCCAGCCATTCCGCCCGAGCCGCCCGGAACGCCTCAATGTCAACCTTCGCCTTGACCATAAGCTGCGATCCCTCAATCTTGTCGCGCAAACCGCGCAACGTCTCCGCCGTCGGCCTGTCACCCGCCGTCGCCAGCCGGAACGCGTAGATCCAGTCGCTGATCCCCAACGTGTCCGATTCCCGATGCAATCGGTGAAAGTGCGCACGCAGACCTTCCATCGCCCGCTTGCACGCCGCCGCGTTCCCCCCTGCCAACACCTTCTCACCAGAAACCGACATCGTGTACAGCCCCCTCGCCCAACTGCACCAGTCGCTGATCTTCGAAAACCGCGGCGGATATGTCGTCGACGCCTCCGTGTACAGCTTCTTGACCACCGGCACAAAGTGCGTGCGATACTCCTCGCTCGCTTCCCGCAGCTTGTTCGCCTCAAGGAGTTCCGTCGTCTTCGCATAGCTCGCCGACAAACTCGCCATCCAACCGTCCCACATCACGTTGAGCGCTTGCACAGCCACCTGGCCGCGCGCAGGCTCGCCTCAGCCACACTTCGCCGTCTTCGGCAACGCCAACATCAACAGCATCGCTCCTACCGCCACCGTCGCTTTCATCCTCATGACCACTGCTCCTTTCATCTCCACGGGCGGCTTCGGCCGCCGTTGCTTCCTTCCTTTAGATGCCGCCTCCCCACACAGGGTTCCCACTCATCTCTTCCTCCCCTTATACTCGACACAATCCCCCAATCCAAAGCACAATCCGCCCCCCTTCCTCCAACCTCTATCCCCCAATTTCAACATCCCTGCCCGGCAACGCTATCTCCTTTTGTGGATTTCCCTTGATCGGCAGCCTCCATATCAATACATTCATTTCCGCTCAAGGACCCAACTACAGCATCAGGAAGTAATTATGAGTCACACAAACACCAGCCCCTCCGCGTCAGGCCAACACCCGCGCCGCGACTTCCTCAAATACCTCGCCTCCGGCACTCTCGCCGCCTCCACTCTGCCCCTGGCCTCCCAATCCGCCCACGCCGCCCCAGACCCCGGCCAAACCAACCCCATGCCCGTCCCCACCATCACCGGAAAACTACCCACCGTCACCATCGCCGGCTACACCACCCCACGCCTCATCATCGGCTCAAACCCCATCGGCGGCTGGAGCCACCAAACCCGCGCCATGACCAACACCATGCTCGATTACTACAACCAGGCCACCACCGCCCAGTTCCTCCGCATGTGCGATAAGGTCGGCCTTAACCTCGTCATCCTCCCCTGGCAGGATAAGTGCCTCAACGCCCTCAAAACCATCTGGAATGAAGGCTCCAAAATGCGAGTCTACTTCCTCGGCGAACTCCAACGCGATGGTAAACTCGGCAAGGAAATCATGGAGTACAACCCCCCCTTCTACCTCCACCACGGCAATACCACCGACACCCTCTTCCGCGCCGGACAACACGAAAAAGTCCACGACTTCGTCAAAAAAGTCCACGATGAACTCGGCATCAAGGCCGGTATCTCCGCCCATAACCCCGACTGCATCAAATTCGCCGAAGACAAAGGCTGGGAAGCCGACCTCTACCAGTGCTGCTTCTACTACGTCACTCGACCCAAATCCGAAATCCGCGCTAAACTCGGCCGCGCACCACTCGGCGAACCCTTCATGGACGCCGACCGCGATGATATGGTCAAAGTCATCCAACAAGTCAAAAAACCCTGCATCGCCTTCAAAATCCTCGGCGCCGGCTGGCTCTGCGAAAGCAATGACACCGTCGAAGACGCTTTCCAGTTCGCCTTCATGAATATCAAAAAAACCGACGCCGTCCTCGTCGGCATGTGGCCCAAATACAAAGACGAAATCTCACAAAACATCCAACTCGTCCAACGCTACGGAGCCCTCGCGTGATCCACCTACGCTGGTTCTCCGCCCTCTCCGCCATCCCAGTCGCTATCGCCTTGGCGAGCATCCTCTCCGCCGCCGCCAACACCCAACCCCCGCCCGTCATCCTCTACCCCCCCGATGGCGCCCTCCTTAAATCCGATATCGTCCTCCTCATGGCCATCACCCTCGCCTCCGACACCAAACCCACCTTCACCCTCGACGGCAAAACCCTCACCCCAGAACGCATGGCCTTCGCTCCCACCTGGGCCTTCCGCGACGCCCGACTCGCCGCCACCACCCGACCCGCCAATACCCCCCCACAAGTCGCCGAAATGCTCAAATCCAAAAACGACAAAGTCCTCCTCATCGCCGCCGCCAAACTCACCCCGGGACCCCACACCTTCACCGCCGGCTCCTCCCAGGCCAAAATCACCCTCTCCCCATCCGATCCCCCAAAAGACGCCCCACTCTTCCACCTCCATCAGCCCTTCAAAGACACCACCGATGCCCTCGCCTGCGAATCCTGCCACACCGTCACCACCGACTCAGCCCGCATCCTCGGCCTCGCCAAAGTCCCCGCCTCCTGCGAAACCTGCCACGACGAAATCAAAGTCCAACTCGCACATAACCACGTCCTCGACAGCCTCCGAAAATGCACCTCCTGCCACGACCCCCATGGCTCCAACCGCCCCAAACTCCTCATCGCCCCTCAGGAAATACTCTGCACCTCCTGCCACGAAGCCGGCCATTCCAAAAAATAGCTCACCCCGGGGGGGGGGGGGGGGGGGGGGGGGGGGGGGGGGGGGGGGGGGGGGGGG
>CAYVKG010000019.1:52219-58921 GCA_964451955.1 uncultured Tepidisphaeraceae bacterium | reverse complement strand
ACAAATGGAATCCCCCTCCGCTTCATCAACTCCCCATGCCCCGCCGCCGCCAGGTACGCAAACAAACACGCCCCCAATATCACGTCCGGCGTAATCGCATCCCCGATCACGTGCGCCGCCATCAACGCCATTACGCTCGCCGCCCCCGCCCGCCCACACCCCCCCCAGCTCACAAACGCCCGCAAAAAAACCACGAACATCGCCACCAGCACCCCACCCCAAACCCAGCACACCGCCCTCGCCGCGTACAAACCGTCCATCCCCAGCCACATCAACGGCGCAATGCACCACGTGATCATCGGGCTCCAATAGCTCGATATCGCGTGGTAAAAGTCCCCGTCCAATAGATAACCCGCCCGCCGAACATACGCCACAACATCATTGTGAATCCCGTTCCGCTGCCGCACCGCCACCATCGCCCCCACCACAGCGTATAACGCCAGCGGCAGCTCGAATTCCATCCACCGCCGCCTCTCACACCCCGCCTGACATGTCCGGCCTTCTTCCATATCCACCTGGCGCTAACCTCACCGGCCTCTCCCCCACACCACGCCAGGCATTATATGAATCCGCACACCCAACGCCCCATCTCAACGCCCCACAGCCACCACCCGCACCGCCCGCTCCCTCAGCAGTCCCTGCTGCTTCACCAACGCGCTTTGGCACCGGTACTCGCACAACCCACACCCCACACACTTCTTCCCATCCACAAACGGCGCATCGATCCTCCCCATCTCCTCCAATTGCTCCTCCGATACCGCCCCCTCCGGCACATGCCCCATCTCCAGCTTGATCCCTCGCATCTCGATCGCGTGATATCCCGCCGCCTCGCACTCATCAAAACAAACCCGGCAATCCCGCTCCCCTCGATGCGGCAGACACACTCTCGGATCCACCACCGCCAGCCCCATCACCGTCCGACGCTTCTCCTCCAGGCTCAAACCCCGAATCGCCCGCGTCGGGCAAACCAGCGTACAGAAATTGCACTCCTGATGGCACCCCGCATGCGTCATCACCGCCACCGGCGTCCACAACGCATCCAGTCCGCACTCCAGCCCCGCAGGCTGCAACACCGATCCCGGACAAACCTTGAAACACTCCCCACATCTCACGCACAACCTCAAAAACTCCTGCTCCGCCACACTCCCCGGCGGCCTCAACAGCCGCGAAGAGTCCCCCCAGACTCGCGCCAATCCCGCCCCCATCACCCCACCCAGGCTCCCCAGCACCATCCCCCTCCGCGAAATCCCCGCCTCCCCTCCCGCCCCTTTCCCCTTCGCTCCCCAGCCAAACTCAATCGCACCCGCCGGACAAACCTCCCCGCAAGTCCGACAAAAAGCGCAATCCACCTCCCGCGACGAATAATCCTCATTAACCGCCCCAAACGGGCATTCCCGAACACACCGCCCGCACCCCACGCACTTCTCCGTCACTCTCCGTCGACTCACACTCATCCACCCAAACACCGACAACAACGCCCCGCTCGGACACACATGCCGACACCAGAACCTCGGCCCCAACACCCCCAACAACAACACCCCCGCAAACAGCACCACCGACACCACCATCCCCAACCCCAGCCCACCCACCATCCCCCAGTTCTTCATCATGCCCAACTGCATCCGCCCAGCCGTGAACATCATCCCCCGCGTCAGCACCGGTATCGCCGCCACATACCCCGCCAGCATCACTCCAAACACCGCCCCCAACAACACCCCCCCCAGCACATAAAAACGCAACTGCCCCCACCATCCCCCCGGCCGAACCTCTGTCCCCAGCCGCCTGCCCACCAGCCAGTCAAAACAGTCGATCAACGTTCCCAGCGGGCATACATGCCCGCAAAACCACCGCCGAAACAGAATCCCAACCACGAGCACCACAACCGCCCCAATGATCGCCACATTCCACTGCCTCGCCGCCATCCCCGCCGACAACCCCACCAGTGGATCCAGCCACAAAAACAACTCCAGCGGCGCCCATTCCTTCCTCGGGATCACCTCCCCCGAAAAATCCTCCGCGTAAGGCCAACCCACCCAGAAAAACAACCCCAGAAAGACCCCCAATGCCACTACCTGCACCACCCGCCTGACCCGCCCCTTCCTCCAGGCAAATGCCGCAAACCGAAAACCGAAATTCACTTCAACCCCGCCTGCTTTAATGCCTGATACGTCCCGTCAATGATCGCCTGCGACGTCACCGTCGCCCCCGTCACCGCGTCCACCTTCAGACTCTGCTTCGCAATGATCCGCGCCGGCACAATCTTCGTCGCATTCAACTCAATCTTCTCTTCATGCGATAGCTGAATGTCCGCGATCTTCCCCCCACGGATCGTCACCGTTACCACCACGTCCTTCCCGTCTGCGTATCCCAATGCCCGGGCCGTGTACTTCCCGTCCCGCAACTTCGCCGTCCCCAGCGACTCAAACGTCAACAGATCCAGCTTCGTCTTCACCTTCGCCACGTACCTCGGCAATAGATGCCTCCCGTACGGCTGATTCGACGTCGGATACAGCCGCATCGCCTCCGCGTACGCCGCCTTGGCTTTCTCAATCTGCCCCATCTCCGCGTACAAATCCCCCAACGCATTCGCCACATTCGCCTGACTGTTGATCCGCCACGGCTCCGGCGGCAAATCCGTCCTCGCCTTCTCCAAAACCTCCAACGCCTTCTCATACTCCCCAAAATGCGCGTAACACGACGCAAAACACAAATACGCGTGCGTCGGACCCTTCTCCGCTGCCGTCGCCAAATGCTTCGGATACTCCACTATCGCCCACGCGTAATTCCCGCTCATGAACAGGTACATCGGCAACTCGTGCCCATTCCCAATGTCCCCTTTCTGTGCATACAACCACGTCAATTTCACCGCCTCCCGCACCGACTGCTCGTCCAACCCCAACAGCCGACGAATCTCTATCCGCCCGTCCTTCCAGGGCTTGTTCATGTCCCAGTTCACCTTCGTGCTCTCAAACCACGCCGGCGGTATCTTCCCCAACTCCTCCTTCAACGAAGGCTTCCCCTCCGCCGCCATCGCAACCCCGCTCAGCCCCATCACCAATCCCGCAATCCACATCCGTCCCATGATCCGCATCCTTCCTCTCAGACCCTCGGAAAACCACCCGTCGCCACCACTCGCCCATCCTTCAACACGAACAACGCCTCCACCCCGTCCGTCTCCTTTACCATCTTCATCCCCCTCTCATACCCCAATACAAAAACCGCCGTCGAAAATGCGTCCGCCTCCATACCCGTCTTCGCCAACACACTCACGCTCGAAAACTCCCGCGGCGATTTCCCCGTCGACGGGTCGAATACGTGATGCTCAGACCAATCCTCGCTGAATGCCGTCGCGTAATCCCCCGATGTCGCCAGAAACCGGTCCTCCAACTTCGCCACCGCCACAAATGCATCCGCCCGCCTCGGATGCTGCACTCCCACCGTCCACCCCGACCCATCCTCCTTACGCCCCATCGCACCCACCTCACCCGTGTTCACTAACGCATCTTCCACCCCGTAACCGCGCAACGCCGCCATCACCCGGTCCGCCGCATACCCCTGCGCAATCCCGTTCAACGTGATCGCCATCCCCTTCCCCTTTAGCACCACCCGTCTCGTCGATCCCTCCACCTTCCGCCAATCCACCTTCGCCTTCGCCTCCCTTAACGCCCCCTCCTCCGGCAGTCTCCCCTCCTTCTTCGCCGCCGCATACACCTCCCACAACGGCTGCACCGTCACGTCAAACGCCCCCTCCGTCCGCTTCGACATCTCCCTCGCCGCTTCCAGTACCTCCACTAGCCTCGAATCCGGATCCTCCAGAACCCCCTCGCGATTCAGCACCGAAACCTGGCTCTCCTGCCGATACAGGCTCATGATCCGATCCACTCGCCCCAGTTCCTCAAACGCCGCCCCAATCGCTCGCTCCGCCGTCTCCCGCCGACGGTGCAGCACCCTCATCTTCACTTCCGTCCCCATCGCCCACGAGGTCCGCTCCACCACCTGCATCATGCCCGTCGATTCCCTCGCCCACGCCCCAACACCCATGCCGCCCATCATCACCACAAAACCCCGCCGACTAATCCACCTCATCCGCCGCTCAACCATCCAGCCGTCCATGCTCTCTCATACATGGATTCCCCGCCAATCGTTGCCCCTCTGCCATTCCTCCACCAACAAAAAAACGGCCCGAAACCGGGCCGTTCAATAATCGCCTCAATTCTCCCTCCGCCTAACAGAACTCCGCCCCAACCTGCCAGAAACCGTCCCCAACCGGCTCACATCGCTTCACCACAATGTGCGACGCCAGCTTCTGCGTCCCCATGCTGATTGCCAATACCTGATACGTCCCCACCTTCAACTCGTGCGTCAACTGAAACGCCACCCCGTGCTTCGACAAGTCCAGCGTCGCCACCTCGTCCCGCTCCGATGATCCGTCCGGCTTGCCGATCCACGCCTCAATGATGTGCCCGTGACGCTCGCTGCGCCTCCGGTCCGCCCCAATCTTCCCATAGCCAAACAGTTCCCGAGACATTGTAGGGGTTTGAATAGTCACAATCTCTGCATCGGCCAAGCTCTCCGAAAAGTTTAACCCCTTTCCACCCGCCTCCCCCACAACGTCCGATATCGCGCAATTCCTGCTGCCGCCCGCCCCAAAATCCCCCCGTTCCGTCTCCGCAACCAACTTCCTATACTCTAACCCGCCCAGTCTCTATAATGCCACTCCATCGGATAGCGTTGCACTGGGTGACAAGGAGCCTCGCGTGGCCAAGCGATCTGTTTTGGCAGACAAACTCGACGAACTACGCGAACGCATCGCGGCCGCCTGCGCCAAGGCCAACCGCGACCCCAAAGAAATCACACTCGTCGCCGTCACAAAAACCGCCGCCCCCGAACAAATCCGCGAAATACTCCTCCTCGGCGTCGGTGACCTCGGCGAAAGCCGCGTCCAGGTCCTTACCCAACGCGTCGCCCAGATCAACGAGTTCTTCCACCGCCAGCAAACCCACGGCGAAGGCGTCCTCGCACCTCGCCTCCGCTGGCATATGATCGGACACCTCCAACGAAACAAGGTCAAATCCACCCTCCAACTCGTCGATCTCATCCACAGCGTCGATTCCCTCCGACTCGCAGAAGAACTCGACACCCAGGCCGCCAAACTCAAACGAAAAATCAACGTCCTCCTCCAGGTCAACGCCTCCGAAGAGTCAACCAAATCAGGCGTCGCCGTCGGCGCCGCCCTACACCTCGCCGAACAAATCGACTCCATGCCCAATGTCCAACTCGCCGGACTTATGACCATGGCCGCCTTCTCCGAAAACCCCGACCACGCCCGCAGAACCTTCGCCCGCACCCGCGAAATCTTCGAGGAAATGCGATGGCATAGAATCGGCGGCCCACACCTCCGCCACCTCTCCATGGGTATGTCCAACGACTTCGAACCCGCTATCCTCGAAGGCGCCACCATCATCCGCATCGGATCCCTACTCTTCGGTGGCTCCCTCCAGGACCACGAAGAACCCCCCGACTCCCCAGACCTCGAAACTCGCCTCCGAAAATCCCCCTGAACCCCGCCCCTTCACCCCTCAACCCCTCTCCATATGCCCGACATCGACTTCTTCAGCTTCTTCCGTTACTGCCTCGCGTGGATCGTCACCATCTACGCCACCATCATCACCGCTCAATCCCTCTGGGGATGGATCGTCTGGCTCGCCGGACACGACCGCTATACCTCCCTCCTCCGACGCTACGTCATCGTCCACGGCCTCCGCCTCCGCTTCAAAACCTTCTGGGGCGATTGCCTCCTCTGCCTCCTCCTCGCCATCGCCTTTTGCATCCTCTGGCGGGCTCAGATTATCATGGACTCCATCGAACTGACCCTCAAAACCACCTATGTCCACCACGCCATCAAACATCCCTGAACCCACACAGCTCCCCACTCCAACCGCCAAGCCCCCTCCACAGCTCCAAAACCTGCCAAAAGACCAACTCGAAGCCCTCGCCGAAGAACTCGGCCTCGAAGTCCCTCGATACCGCTCCCGACAACACCTCGTCGCCGCCATCCACCAACGACGACTTCTCATCTCCACCCTCGACCGCGATGCCATGCTCGATGTCATCCGGTGGGGCCGAAGACCCCTCCCAATCAACGCCTCCAGCGAACAACTCGCCCTCGAAATCGTCCGCATCAAATCCATGCGCTTCGACGGCCTCTCCCAACAAGGACTCTTCGTCCTCGCCAAACTCCGCGGCGCAAACGTCCGCGAATCCGACGACCTCCACACTCTCATCAAAAAACTCAAGAAACTCGAAGGCCTCTTCGCCAAAATCGGCCGAAAACAACGCTCCCTCCTCGGCTCCATCGTCTCCAACCTCCTCGGCGAAGATAACCCCGACTCCGACGCCGACTACCAGGCTCTCCCCCCACAGAAAACCTCCAACGCCCCACCCCCTACCATCGCCCCACCCCCACGATCCGCTACCATCAAAGAAGAAATCGAAGAGGCAGGACTCCTCGGCGGCATCGCCGGACGTATCAAAAAGTCCGCCGATTCCTACCTCAACCAGAAACTCGACGAAATCGAATCCCGCATCGACCGCAAACTCGACGAAATCGACCGCCGACTCGCCGAATGGCGCGACAAGGAAATCGCCAACCGCATCCGCATCCTCAAAATCACCCTCTGGGCTTCCGTCATCGTCGCCGCC
>CAYVKG010000019.1:0-52209 GCA_964451955.1 uncultured Tepidisphaeraceae bacterium | reverse complement strand
TCGTGATGAACACGTCCCAGTCAATGCCCGCGTCGCGGAACACGGTGTTCAGCACGTTGAGCATGGGCTTATCCTGGCCCGAGGCGGGGTTGATAATAACATGGACACGCTTCAGCTTCACAGGCTACTACTCCTACGTCAAACTCTACTTCGTCAACTAGCCCCATCCACCCCACCCCTCCCCCAAGCGTCCCATATCACACCCCCCCCATCCTCCCTCCCCATTGCCATCCCATCGCACATCCATCCCACTTCCCCTACTGTAATCCAATACGCAGTTGCACTTTATCGTTAAGTGACTCGCCTCATTTCCCGAATACCTCTCACAGTGCTATCTCCAGACCGCTGGCTCGTGCGATCGGAGCATCGCCTGCCTTGGCTCCCAAAAAAATGCCATTCCCCACCCTCCCCAATCTCTCCGCCTGTCTCGACCTCCTCCTCTTCATGCTCGGCCTCTCGTTCCTCCTCCTCGCCACAGCCTTCTCCGGCCTCCGCCGCTACACCGGACAACGCCACCCCTTCGCATCATTGGCCCTCTTCGCCCTCGCCCAAGGCTTCCTCGTCTGGGGAAACCTCGTCTCACAGGCCTTCAACAGCCCCTTCGCCTGCGCAATCCTCGGCACCCTCGCAACCCTCTCCATCGCCGCCCTCGTCGAAACCCTCCGCCAATACGCTCTCCCCTCCAGCCGCCTCGCCCGCGGACTCTGGCTACACCTCCTTCCTCCCATCGGCGTCTCCGCACTCCTCCTCCTGGCTCACCCCGCCATCATCCCCGAGTCCGCCGCCCATGCCCTCCTCCTCGCCGCTTGGGCCCCACTCATCCTCCCCCTCACCACCAAAACACTCCTCACGCCCGATAATGACCAACCCGATGCCCGCCGCCGAATCCGCGCCGCCCTTCGTTTCCTCTCCCTCGCCGCCATCCTCGCCATCCTCGAATTCCCCCTCCGACTCCATAACCCCTCATCCCTCCTCCCCATCCCCGGCCAGAGCCAATCCCATCTCGCCCTCCTCGTCTTCGCCCAGGCCGCCTTCGTTCTCCTGGCGGCTATCACCCTCCGCCGAGAGCTCTGCTCCGTCTGCAACCAAAGCCTCCGCCGATGGTCCTACCGCTTCGATTGGGCCGCAATCGCAATCCTCGCCTCGCTCACCCTTGGCTGGATCGTCACCTCACAACTCGGCCGCGTCGGACAGGCCGATCTCCTCGACGAATCCTCCAATGTCGCCCGCCTACTCGAACAACGCATCAACGCCCGCTACGCCGAGTCCGAACGCGCCGTCGCCTCCCTCGCCTCCGCCCCCTCCGTCATCAACGCCCTCGCCTCCCCAAACCCAACGACCTGCGCCATCGCCAATGAACTCCTCGACCGCTACAAAAAATCCTGGGGGTTCGGCATCTGCTATCTGCTCCACGCCGACGGCCACGGATTCCTCTCCTCCAACCGCAATACCCCCCAATCCATCGTCGGCGTCGATTACCGCTTCCGACCCTACTGGCAACAGGCCGTCCAGGGTCACCCCAACCGTTACCTCGCCATCGGACTCACCACCCGCGAACGCGGCTGCTATGCCGCCCACCCCGTCCGAAATCCCGCCGGAATCATCATCGGCGTCGCCGTCATCAAACGAAACCTCGATGACCTCGAAGATACCTTCCGCCTCTACCACCGCGCCTGCCTCGTCTCACCCGAAGGCATCGTCTTCCTCGCCGGCAATAAAACCGACACCCTCAAAGCCCTCTGGCCAGTCCCCCACGATCAACTCCCCACACTCGCCGCCTCCAAACAGTTCGGTCCCGCTTCCTTCGACCCCATCTTCCCCAACAGCCTCCGCGACGGCCAGTTCTTCACAGACCAAAATGCCCCTCATCTCTTCACCCAACAGCCCATCGACGATGCCGGATGGTCCATCGTCTGCATCACACCCGCCAATTCCATCGCCAGATACCGCCTCGCCGGCATCGCCCTCGCCGCCCTCCTCTGCCTCCTCGTCCTCGGCTTCGTCTGGGTCACCGAGCAAACCCGAATCAGCGATGCCCTCCTGACCATCGTTGACCGCCGCTTCCGAACTATCCTCGAATCCTCCCGACTCGCCGCTCTCACTATCGACTCCACCGGACGCATCACCTTCTGTAACGACTTCTTCCTCGCCGCTACCCACTGGACTCGCGATCAACTCGTCGGAAAAGACTGGTTCAATACCTTCCGCGCCGGCAACGAGGCCGACCGCAGACAATTCCTCAACTCCCTCGCCTCCGGACAACTCCCCTCCTTCGACGAATACGCCATCAAAACCCGATCCGGAGACCACCGCGTCTTCCGCTGGAACCGCACACTCCTCCGCGATGTCCGCGGACGCGTCGTCGGACTCAGCTCCATCGGCGAAGATGTCACCGATCAGATCGCCATGCAACAACAACTCCAGATCGCTGCCCACACCGACCGCCTCACAGGACTCCCCAACCGAACCCTCCTCCTCCAACGACTCCAGACCGCTATCCAACGACGCCTCCGTTCACCGCACGAACGCTACGCCATCCTCTTCCTCGATTTCGACCGCTTCAAACTCGTCAACGACAGCCTCGGACATGCCGCCGGAGACCTCCTCCTCACACAAATCGCCTCCCGCCTCCGCGGCGCCGTCCGAGCCTCCGACTCCGTCTGCCGACAATCCGACGCACTCGCCGCTCGCCTCGGCGGCGACGAGTTCGTCATCCTCCTCGAAGGCCTCCACGCCGAACAGGACGCCCACACCGTCGCCCAACGCATCCTCTCTCTCCTCGCTCAACCCTTCCACCTCAGGGACCGCGAAATCGTCAGCACCGCCAGCATCGGCATCGTCACCAGCCAAATGCCCGCCCAGTCCGCCGAAGATGTCCTCCGCGACGCCGATACCGCCATGTACGAAGCCAAGGCCGCGGGCCGCGGCCGATATCTCCTCTTCGACCAGACCATGCGCCAACGCGTCCAGCAACACCTCACCATCGAAAGCGACCTCCGCCGCGCCCTCGAACTCCAACAACTCTCCCTCCTCTACCAACCCATCGTCTCCCTCGATACAGGACGCATCGAAACCGTCGAGGCTCTCGTCCGCTGGAACCACCCGAACCATGGCCTCATCTCCCCCGCACAATTCATCCCCATCGCCGAAGAGTGCGGACTCATCCTCCCCATCGGACATTGGGTCCTCCAACAGGCCTGCCAACAATACGCCCGCTGGGCAAACCTCCCAAATGCCCTCCTCCCGGCCGGCGTCAGCGTCAACCTCTCCCGCGCCCAACTCGCCATCCCAGACCTCCCCGCCGTTGTCGCCCGCGTCATCACCGACACCCGCATAGACCCCGCCAAAATCCACCTCGAAATCACCGAAAGCGCCGTCATGCACAACCAGGACGCCGCCATCAAAATACTCCGCGAACTCAAACATATCGGCGTCATGCTCGACCTCGATGACTTCGGCACAGGTTACTCCTCCCTCTCCAGCCTCCATCTCTTCCCACTCGATGTCATCAAGATCGACCGCTCCTTCATCGCCAACCTCGAACGCGGCCGCGATTTCGCCGCCCTCGTCCAAGCCGTCACCCAACTCGCCCGAAACCTCGGCATCACCGTCGTCGCCGAAGGCATCGAAAATTTCAACCAGCTCCTCATGCTCCAATCCCTCGAATGCAACTTCGGCCAGGGTTTCCTCTTCTCCCCACCCCTCCCACCTCACGAGGCCATCAACTTCAGAATGGACCTCTGCACCCTCAACCTCCATCGCGACGCCGCCTGAACCCACGCACACCAATATGACCCCCCACCCCCTCCCCCGACGCGCCCTCCGGCAATATGTCCATTTCCTGTTGCACAAATGGTATGATCCGCCCGCAAAGATCACCAAAACGCTGGGAGTCATACATGAGTGCCAACTCGAATCTCACGGAACCGCAACAACGAAAGCTGGATGTCCTGCTGTTGGAGCGCAGCGATGGTCGCAAGGACTTGACCGAGCTCGAGCGGAACATGATCCAAACTGCCTGCTATCTTGCTGGGGCGATCGGCGCAGGATTGGCAAGTGCCGTTGCCAGAGACCGAATGCCGGCAGGAGCCTGGGACGCGCTAATGCTGGGTTTCTCCCAGATCGAGTTCTTCCTCGCCATGGTGTGCATCTTCGCCCTGTGGAACTGGGCTCTTCGGGCCGGTCACCTCGCGGCTATCGACGATGGTATCAACAGATTGCTGCGGTCCAGAATCTCAGTCCGAGAGTCCCTGACAACCGAGCGGTTCATCGTTTCCTGGCCCTCGGCGTACGTTGTGCTCTGCATTCTGATGGGGGTCTTCGTCTATGGGAGCTTCCTTTGGTTCCTTATTCTGGCTTGGACGACTTCCATGAATCCTCTGCTCGGAGTCGTAATTGCCGAATTGACGATCCCTCTCGCGTTCATTCTCGCGATCCCGTTCGCAAGGAATTGAGTGCGAAAGTACGTGGCGAGCCAACTTGATGTTCCAGAAACCGGTGCGGAACCCAGCCCTCAGACTCCCGATACGCCCGGCGCTAACGATCAAGGCGGACAGTCCTGAATCACCCGCAACAGGTGAGTCCTGCGCGAAATCCCTGAACGTGACCTTTGCATTGTCTCACCGGGAACACCAAACGGGTTGCCAGTCCTCGCTTGCCGCATACTGCCCTCAACGTCTGCCTTCCGCCCTCCGCCTCCTGACGCCAGACCCCCGTTCCCTCTCGCCCCACCACAATAGCAACATTTTGCGAAAACCCGCGCTGCGCCATCGGTAAAAATAAAAAAATCTTCTCTCCACTTCCCTGGGAAATCCTCACTTCTCCCATTTCGCGCTGCGCCAAACCCGCCATTTCCGCGCAACTCCACCCTATAGATAGGAGGACTGTTATGCGCACGACCGTGGCCAACACTTGCCACCGCCTTCTTCTCCCGCGCACTCGCGGGGGAGGGTCGGGAGGGACCTTCGCGCAAGGCCCTCAATCAACCGCCCTCCCTTCTGCCCCTCCAACTCTGCCTTCCTACCTCCGCCGCGTCGCCGCCTCCTCTCTCCCTCCCATCTTGCCCGCTTCACATACCCTCCCCCGTCCCTTCACGTCGCTTTCGGTCGGTTTTTGTCGTTTTTCGTCGCCCTTTGCCCCTCTTTTCACCCCCTCAAATCCCCCAACCCCCGGCCAAACCTCCCCTTACAGCCCCCACCCCCTCGCCACCACCCTTTCCGCCCCCCAAAACCCGTCCCTCCTGCTCGCCGTCGCCCCTTTGACGCTCCACCAGTCTGCCCACCCTTCCACAACCTTTACCGTCGCATCCAATTCGCGTAAAAAGGCGGCTCCTATGAGCATCCTCGTCAACAAACGCACCAAGGTGATCTGCCAGGGCATCACTGGCTCCGCCGGCGCCTTCCACACCAAGCAGTGCCTCGAATACGGCACACGAATCGTCGGCGGAACCACCCCAGGCAAAGGCGGCCTCAAAGACCCCAACGGCCTGCCCATCTTCGATTCCGTCCGACAAGCCGTCCACGCGACCTCCGCAACCGCCTCCATGATCTTCGTCCCTCCACCCTTCGCCGCCGACGCCATCATGGAAGCCGCTGACGCCGGCATCAGGGTCATCGTCGCCATCACCGAAGGCATCCCCGTCCTCGATATGATCAAAGTCAAAGCCTACCTCCGCGACAGGCCAAAAAGCGTCCTCATCGGACCCAACTGCCCAGGCATCATCACCCCGGGTGAATGCAAAATCGGCATCATGCCCGGCTACATCCACACCCCACCCAACGAATCCAAAACCAAAAAATCCGTCGGAATCATCTCCAGATCCGGAACACTCACCTACGAAGCCGTCTGGCAATGCTCCACCCGCGGCATCGGACAATCCACCTGCGTAGGCATCGGCGGTGACCCCGTCAAAGGTCTCAACTTCATCGACCTCCTCGACCTCTTCAACCGCGACGCCAATACCGATGCCATCATCCTCATCGGCGAAATCGGCGGATCCGACGAGGAAAAGGCCGCCGACTTCATCAAACAATACGTCAAAAAACCCGTCGTCGCCTTCATCGCCGGACGAACCGCGCCACCGGGCCGACGCATGGGACATGCCGGCGCCATTATCTCCGGCGGCGAAGGCTCCGCCGATTCCAAAATCGCCGCCCTCCGCGACGCCGGCATCACCGTCGCCGATTCCCCGGCTGCCATCGGTCAGGCCGTCGCCTCCGCCCTCGGCCTCTTGTCAAGCAACTAATCGATAAAACCCAGCCGCCGACACGCCGACCGCCACCACCGCGACCACGATCGCCCCACAGGCAGCTTCACCACCGCCGCCTCACCCTCCTTCACCTCCGACTTCGGCTTCCAGATCACCCACATCGTCCGCTTCCCCTCCTTCGCCCGCGCCGCCTCCGAATACCCCTCCCTCAACGCCTCCATCAACCCCCGACCATACTGCTTCACCGTCCATTCCCGCACCCGCTCCAGCCCCAAATCCCCCAACACCACCGCCCGGTAATCCCCTCTGCGAAGCATCCCGTACAACCGATCCGTCAGCTCACGATGCCTCGCCGAATGCCGAAACATCCATGGATCCAACAGCTGCGGCGCCTCCCCCGCATGCACCGACAACATCGGCGCCTTGCACAGAATCGGCTTGCCCCCCCTCCCAATCTCCCCCAACATCGCCGCCGCCTCCCCACGCCCAATCCCCTTGTCACCGTGTCGCGCCATCAGATACGGAATCGCGCCCACGCTCACCACCGATAACGCCGTCGCCACCCACCCATACGACATCCGCCCCCACGAAACCTCCACCATCACAAACACCACCGACGCAATCACCCAGTCCAGCAACACGTTGTATGAAACCCCCGGCGACACGAACAACCCGACCGTCACCAACCCAGTCATCACCCACGTCCAGAACGGCAGCCGCCCATATTGCTCCCGCCGCACGCGCATCCCCGCCACCACCGCCAGCCCCACCAATACCGCCGCCGTCCAATCCAGCCGAAATCCCACCCGCCACAACCGCTTCCACGAGTAATCCCATACATACTGCCAGCTCGTACCCCCGCCAGCGCAGGCCCGCATGTTCTCCGCAAACCGTCCCTCGCTCGCCCAATCGATCAAACCGAGGCACAACAGGATTCCCCCAGCACTATACCCCCCCAGCTTCACCGCATCTCTCCAATGCCCCGTGAAGGCCATTGCCGTCAGGCATCCGGCCACGCCGTACAACGCCACGACTTTCCCCGTGAACGCCAGAGAAAAGAACACCGCCGCCAGCATCAGCCTGCTTCGTGATCGCTGACCGGCGACAAGCACCAATCCCCACACATTCATGGTGGCCGGCAGCAGATCCCCGCGAACGGTTGTCGCGGCGTACTGGCCGCATCCCGCCGCCAGCACCACAATCGTGCCAGCCCATGCCAGGGATCGCGCGACCCCCAGTCGCCGCAGCAGCACGAAGATACCACACAGCAGTGCCAAATCGGTCAGCAGGGTGATGGCGATGGCGGCGTTGATGGGATCCAGCCCCATCCGTATGAACGGTGCGATGACGACGAAGGGCAGCGGCATATAGCGGGTGCCGCCAAACCCGCGTTCACTGACCAAGGGTCTGTAGAACACCCCGTCCGCCAGATCCATGGCCTGCCCGATGACGATTCCGCTCGACTGGCCCAGGTTGCCGCCGGTGTGCCAAGCCCGCCCGAAGTGGAACACGGTGTACGCCAGCAGGATTGACGTTCCCACCAGGAGCATCCTTCTGGCCCAAGTCGGGTCGTTCCCTGGTACGGGGTCTGCATCCTGCGCCATGCGGAGTGATCCTAGCTGGCCATCGGATTGGTCACAAGGCGGTTACGAGTCGGCTTGCTCCGTTTGCTCGATCCACTTACCCTTGCGTCCAGCCGATGCGTATCGTGCACATTATCACTCGTCTGATTGTGGGCGGCGCCCAGGAGAACACGCTGATCTCATGTCAGCGTCAGCACCAACGTGGCCATGAGGTGATCCTCATGACGGGGCCGGCGATTGGGCCCGAGGGTTCGTTGATGGACCGAGCCGTTGCCGAGGGTTATCGCGTTGAGGTGTTGGGGGACCTTCGCCGGGCGATTCTTCCGCTGCGGGACTTCCGCGCCTATCGTCGGCTTGTTCGCCGGCTCCGTGAACTGCGGCCGGACATTGTGCACACGCATTCCAGCAAGGCGGGCATCCTTGGCCGGCATGCCGCCCATCGAGCCGGTTGTCCCGCCGTGGTTCACACGATTCACGGCCTGGCGTTCACTGCCTCGACATCCCCGTTCGTCAACTGGGTCTACAAGGTCTTGGAAAAGCGGGCGGCGCCTCTGGCGACGCGGATTGTCTGTGTCGCCGATGCCATGCGTGACCAGTCCCTGGCTGCCGGCATTGGGCGGCCGGAGCAATACGTGACGGTCTACAGCGGCATGGAGACCTCGCCTTTTCTCGATCCACCGGTTTCGCGCGAACGGGTTCGGCAGGACCACGGGCTCGGTCCGGAGCATGTGGTTGTTGGGACGATCGCGAGGCTTTTTGATCTGAAAGGCCACGAGGACCTGCTGGACGCCGCTCCATCGCTGTGCGTCAGATTTCCCAACCTGCGTTTTCTATGGGTTGGCGACGGCAAGCTGCGCAAGTCATTTGAGGATCGGATGAGGACGCTTGGCCTGCGGGATCGTTTCATTTTGACGGGTCTGGTTTCCCCGTCGCGAATCCCGGAACTGACGGCCGCGATGGATGTGTTAGCGCATCCCTCCCGGCGAGAGGGTTTGGCACGGGCGTTGGTTCAAGGGCAACTGGCCGGCAGGCCGGTTGTCACGTACGACATTGACGGGAATCGCGAGGGCCTGATCGATCAGCAGACGGGTTTTCTCGTGCCCGCGTTTGATCGCGAGGGTTTCTCGCGGCAACTTGCCGTGTTGCTGAGCGAGGCGTCGCTTCGCGAGAGGATGGGTACTGCGGGCCGGGAGTTCGCGATGCGGCGTTTCGGCGCCGACACGATGGCCGACGCGCTGGATCGCGTGTACCAGGAGGCCATCCTTGCTTCCCGCCGCGACCAGGGCTTTCGCAAGGTCTGCTGATTCGGTAGCCTGTTGCCAGGACGATTCAAGATGGTGATCAAGGACTGGACACGCGTTGCGTTTCTGCTTGTTCTGCTGGTCGCGGGCATTGCGCATGCCGGATCGGTTTCGGCGGAGAAACCGTCGATCAAGGCGACTCTTGCAGAGCGTGTATTGCAATCTGAGGCGCAGATTGCACAGCGGATGATGCGACGAGCGCAGACGGCCACCGAAGGGCTTCCTCGCCTCGAGCTGGAAATTGACATGCGATTGATTGGGCGGTGGTTGTTGTCGCGGGCGGAGGCAGCGCCGCTTGGCAGCGATGCTCAGATCGCCGCATGGATTCGCGCCGACTTATGGATGGACGCCACGGCGGCGATGGACGATCTGTTGCGGAGAGGCGAGGCTTTCACGGCCGTGCAGCGCGACGGGATGGCGCAACTGCACAAACTGACATTCCATTTGCCGGACATCAAGACAACGGGCGATCTTGACGCATTCAGCCGGCAACTGGCGATTCTGCTGTTGATCATTTCGAACCCCGGCCCGGAAGCGGAGAAGGCCCCACCGCTGATGCGACCCACCCCGCTTGCGCTTTCGGGTAACGTTGTTGTGCCGGCCACAGCGCCCGCGACCCAGCGAAGCGACGCGGAGATGGCGGAGGCGGTGGCGGGGCTGAGGGTATCGACGGCATTGCGGCAGCAACTGGTTGCATTGGCGTCGGTGTTGGTGATGCCGGGGAATACCGCGGAGGCGGATCGCGTGGCCCATCGCAAGCTCCTCGAGTTGTCGCTTGAGCTGGCCCGTGGCCTGAACGCGAACATCGGGGTCTCACCGCAATCGCGGGCAGAGATGGAGGCACAACTGGCGGAAGGCTTGGCGCTGTTCATGGACCCGCGTACGCGGGCGGCAGGGCAGGCCAAGGTATCGGCACTGCAGTACTACCGCCAGACGCTCGAGGTGATTGCGCGTTTGAAGCTGACGGCGGAGCAAACGGAAGCGTACCGACCGGTGTTTGGGCTGTTTCGGCAGAATCCTGAAGCGGGCGCTCGCGCGATTGCGATGCTGGAGCGATATGCCGAGTACAGTGCGCAGCATGATGCTCGCCCGCGGCTGCCTCTGGGTACGTCGGCGCTGCTGCGCAAGAGCATTGATGATCTGTCCAAGCAGTTTGCGCAGGCCCGAACCGCTTTTCCTGCGGCCGCCGGGTCGGCCAATGTGAAGGAGATGGAGGCGTTGGTTGAGGAGATGCGGCGACTGGGGGATCTGCTGAGCAAGCTGGACCAGGTTCACGTGACCCTTGATACGCTGGCGCCGTTCAAACCGAGACAATTCGGGAATATCGAGCGGCGGCTAACGGCCGTGGCGACGATCATCGCCGCCGGGGGCAAGCAGCGGGAGGAAGCCGCCAAGTACCTGGACGATGTGCATCAGCTTGGGAAGACGGCGATTGAGCTTAACCGCCTGACGTTGCGCAACGCACCGGCGCAGTTGGACAAGACCTACGCGGGCGGCAAGCTGTCGCAGATCGAGGTCAAGTGGAAGAACCTGGTCACGGAGTTGGCCTCAGCGGCGGGATCGGCGACCGGGGAGATCGATCGGGCGAAGATGGCCCGTTTGCAGTCGGTGCGGATGATCTATGAATCGCTGAAGGAGGCGGCGGTTCTGGAGGCTGCCCTGTCCGAACTCCAGCCGTTGCAGAGGTGGATTGACTGGCGTGTGTCGCCGGCGGATCTGCGCGCTGTTTTGTCGCCGCGGGCCGCGGCGCTGAGCGCGGCCGTGGCTGCTTTTGTCGGTGCGGACACGGGCGATTTGTTCGACGTGGAGTCGCCCGGCGCGCTGGAAGACTGGCCCAAGGTTGCGGCGCGTTATCAACCGCTGACGGCGATGGTGATCCGTTGTGCCGCTTATCGCGAGCAGTGCCGAGTGTTGCCCAACGGTTTCATTGGTCTGGCGGCGTCACTGATGACTCCGCTGGATGGCGCGCCATTCGGCGCGGAGCGGAGGATTTGCTTTGCCGTGCGCATCTGGAAAGCCCGGTCGGCCATGGGGGACAGCGCCGGCGCCGACCACGTGATCTCGGCCGCGCTGAAATGACTTGGGGTCCTGGCGGGTCGGCATGGCGTGCTGCGAGGAGTCCTATGGCATCGATTCTCGTTGTTGGTCCACATCCGGACGATCAGGAGCTGGGCATGGGGGGCAGCATCATCCGACTGGCGTCGCAGGGTCATCGGGTGCATTTGCTGGACATGACGGACGGCGAGCCCACGCCGAATGGATCGCCCGAGATCCGCGCCCGGGAATCGGCTGCCGCCGCGAGGATCATGGGGGTGGCGCGCAGCCTGGTGGGTTTGCGCAATCGCGAGGTGGTTCACTCGGTCGAAAGCCGTCACCGGCTTGCCGGCTTCATTCGGATTCATCGGCCCGATTGGTTGTTTCTGCCGTATCCGATCGACGCTCATCCGGACCATGTCGCAGTCACCCGGATCGGCGAAGATGCGCGATTTGACGCCAAGCTGACCAAGACGGACATTCCCGGGGAGCCTTGGCATCCCAGGCGGATCATCTACTATTTCTGCACGCATCTTCGGCTGAGCATTCAGCCGAGTTTCTGCCTGGACATCAGCCAGCAGGTTGAGGCGAAGATGGCCGCGATTGAATGCTACCAATCGCAATTCGGGCCGGGGAACCCGGTTCCGAAAATGGTGCAGGCGATGAACGCGTATTTTGGAGGGCGAATCGGCACGGCACACGCGGAACCCTTCTTCAGCCACGAGGTGGTGGGTCTGAGCGGGCTGGATCAATTGATCTAGGGGGTCAAGCGGCTAGGCCTCGCAGGCCAATTCTTCGACTTGCGGCAGGTCGGTTGCGGGGGAACCGATCGCGGGGATGACCTGATGAAGATCGGAGATATTGCGGATCACATAATCCGCGCGCGGATGGACGGCAGCGGTGGCAAACGGCTGACGAAGCACGGCTTTCATGCCGGCGCGCCGGGCGCCGACCATATCGGCCTTGACCAGGTCTCCGACGAACAACGACTCGGATGCCCGAACGCCCAAGGCCTGCAATGCGATCTCGAAAATCCGCCGATGCGGCTTGCGATAGCCGACTTCGCTCGAATAGACGCGCACGGGGAAGAACTCCAGCAGGCCGTGCAGGTCCATGTGTTTGTCCAGGACAAACCCGGGAATGAAGGTGTTTGAGATCAGTCCGAGCTTGTAACCGCGATCGCGGAACTTGCGGAGCGTCGGAATGACATCTGCCGCCACCGAGCTATAGCGGGTGACCGGCAGATACCATTCCCAAGCCAACTCCCGGAGCGAGGCGGAGTCGATGGTGATTTTCATCTTGTGGCAAAGCCGGACCAGAAGATCGTAGCTGTTGAATTCGCGTCGCCGGATCTTGGAAACCAGGTACGCCCATTGTACGGCGAAGTACTGGGAACGAAAATAGCGACCGAACGGCGGGAGGCGATGTCCTCGTTCCTGGAGGAAGGAGTAAGTCTTGCGGCCGGCCTCTTTGAAGACAGCACGGGTGTCCATCGGCTCAAAGTCGAAGAGAGTATCACCCAGATCAAAAAGGATCGCGCTCAACATAGGAATTCACAATCAGCGTGCCACGGTACTGAGCTATATATAGCTTAGGGCCGGCTTCCTGCAAACCGCTAACTGCCGCTTTTTTCGGTTCTTGTAAGCCTGCCGGCGAGGCCCGTCCGATAACGCGGGGATGGCAGAGGTCAGCGGGCGGCAGCCAGCCGCAGCACCTCTTCGACCATCTTGTCGGCACCCTGATAGACCGCCCAGGGGCCGACGTTGTTCATGTAGCATGGTGTGGTGACGAGACGGTTGGCTTTGTCGACGCAGATGTCGGTGGGACCGGTGTTCTGATGCTGCGACTTCATTGCGGTGATCGCGCCGGCGGTTCCGGGGTCACTACCGATGGTGACGACGGGATGCAGGTTTCGGGCGCCGAAGACTCTGGCCGCCAGTACCGGCGCGATGCACGCCAGGCCGATTGGTTTTTGGGCGGAATGGACGTCCAGCATGAGTCGCTCGACCTCGGGGTTGACCTTGCAATTGGGGCCGTCGACCGCGAAGGTGCTGAGATTCCTGGCGGCGCCGAATCCGCCCGGGAAGACGAGGGCGTCGAGGTCGTCGGCTTTGACGGTGGCGATGTCGCGTATGTTGCCGCGGGCGATGCGGGCGGATTCATCGAGGAGGCGGCGGGCGTGGGTTTCGGGCCGTTTGGTCAGGTGATTGACGGTTGCTGCCTGGGGGATATTGGGGGCGATGCAGATGATGGTTGCCGCCCGCCGATCGAGGGCGATCAGGATACTGACGGCTTCGTGAATCTCGCTGCCGTCAAGGACCCCGCAACCGCTGAGCACAACACCAACACGAGCCGCCATGGCATGCCTCCGGGTAATCCAGATTCTTGGGGCGATTATACGTCGGTTCGTGGAACGACAACACCCAAAAAGGGGTGTCGCACACCTTTCGGGAAGGCCGGTTTTGCTTTAGCTTATTGGGGATAAATCGGCCTGGCGCGGTTCGGGACTGCCGCGCCAAATGGGGCGTACGGGTCCAATAGGCGGTAGGAACAGAGGCAGGTAGCGCGATGCCAAACTGGCTTAACGACGTGTTGTTTCCCGTCCTGCGTTGGCTGCACATGGTCTCGATGACACTGATAGTCGGCGGGACGCTGTTTTTTGAACTGGTGCTGCCGGTTGCGATCGAGGATCTGAAGCGCGAACAGCAGCTCTATGTTTTCGCCCGCGCGCGGCTCGTGTTCCGATGGGTGGTGTGGCTTGGTGTCGCCGGGCTTGTGCTCAGCGGTCTGGCGGCGTTGTACCATATGTGGCATGCGTATCAGTCGCCTGCGTTCGCGTTCATCCTTCGCTGGGCGGTGGCGCATATGGCGTTGGGGGCGGTCTCCCTGATCATCGCGCTGCTGTTGACGATTGGCCACCGGCCGCCGGAGGATCCCGTTCGGTGGATGCGGCTGAACGTGGTGATATTGCTCGTTGTGATCTTCGTGGGCGCCGCCACCCGCCACTTCCAGATTGCCCTGCGCGAGCAGGAACGGTCGCAACTGGAGGGACGGCGACTGCCGGAAGATCCTCTGCCGGGCGTGGAAGGGGTCCATGGGCCGACCTCGACACGACCGGCGACCACTCAGGGGGCCTGACCGTGAGCGAATCGCCGAAACCCAGTCCGATTGGCGAAGTCGGGCAAGAGGTTGCGCCGGGCATCTTTGTGCCGGACGGCGCCATCCGGTTTCAATACGCCCGCAGCGGAGGACCGGGCGGGCAGAACGTTAACAAGCTCAATACCAAGGCCGAGCTTTGGGTGACCGTGACGGGCTTTCGAGGGCTGGCTTCCGATGCCGTGGCACGACTGCGGAAACTGGCAGGTCATCAACTCACGCAGCACGACGAGATTCATATCGCCGCGCAGACCGGCCGCACCCAGGAGGCGAACCGCGCCGCAGCCATGGAGAGACTGCGAGAACTGCTGCTGCGGGCGATGCACCGGCCCAAGACCCGGCGTCCGACCCGCCCGTCTAAAGCCGCCAAACGCCGTCGCCTCGAGTCCAAGCAACGGCGCAGTCGGGTGAAAAAGTTCCGCGGTGGCAGCCACGAAGACTGATGAGTGTTTGGCTGTCGCCCCCAAACAAACGGACACGGCCTTGGCCGTGTCCGAGGATGCAGTTCAGGATGCCAACCACTGACTATTCGTCGTCCTCATCATCAAACTCGTCATCATCGTCGTCGTCATAGTCGTCGTCTTCATCTTCGAAGTCTTCGTCCTCCTCCTCGTCTTCATCATCATCTTCTTCGTCGTCGAAGTCATCGTCGAAGTCGTCGTCTTCTTCGTCCTCAAAATCGTCCTCTTCCTCCTCTTCGCCTTCCTCGTCCTCGAACTCTTCTTCCTCTTCGTCCTCTTCCTCCTCCTCGTCCGACTTTTTCAGATCGTCGTCCTCTTCCTTTTTCTCTTCTTCCTCATCCTCATCCCGCTTCCGCGGGCGCTTGGCGTTTTCAGGGCAAATGCTCGCATCGAGGCAGTCCAGCGGGCTCAGGGGCACCGCCGGCGAGAACAACTCGGAGATGCCAAAAACGGTCGGGTCAAGGTCGAGCGACGTGGTAGCCAGACGATTGGTTTCGAGTTGAGTGGTCATGGGCTTTATCCCCGTACTGACAGCAGTTCTCCGCCTACAACAATCGGCGGTACACAGCCATTCCTGCCGACGAGTTCCGGCGATCCGCGGATCATTCGCGCGCCGAAGGCTCCGGCCCCCGTCGCGACCGCCAGGGGCGGCCGTGCGAGTGGCGGCATTGAAACGACTTTAGGACGCGGGGTCAAGAGGAAACCTGCCAGAACCGCAGACAAAATGAAAAACCGAAAAAGGCAAAAGGTCGGTCAATCGATGGGCGTTCTACGCAACAGCAACGCATTGCCCAGGACTGTGACGTCTGAGAGCGCCATAGCAGCAGCGGCAATCAGCGGATTCAGCAACCCCATTGCCGCCAGCGGTATTGCCAGCACGTTGTAAACGAACGCAAAAAACAGGTTCTGCCTGATCTTCCGCATGGTGGCCCGGGAGAGTCTGATGGCGGTCGCGATCCCGTGTAGCGACCCGGAGACCAGCACGATTCCCCCGGTTTCCTTTGCAATGTCCGATCCCGATCCGATTGCTATGCCCAGATTGGCTGTTGCCAATGCCGGCGCATCGTTGATGCCGTCGCCTACCATTGCCACATGCCGTCCGGGCGACATGCGGTCTCGCACGATCGCGGCTTTCCCGTCGGGCCGGACGTCGGCGTGGACGTCGACCTCCGCGATGCCGACCTGTCGGGCCACGTGTCGGGCCACGTGTCGGCTGTCGCCCGTGAGCAGGACTACCCGCAGCCCCATTGCCCGCAGTTGACCGATGGCGGCGGCCGAGTCCGGCTTGGTCTGGTCGGCCAGTTCGATCATGCCGAGCCGCTCTGGTTTGCCATCCGCCTCCATTCGTCCCACATGGATGAGCGTGCCGGCCGTGTCGGGGACTTCATCGCCCCGGGCCATCAGGTCCGCTTTGCCGACGACAATCGTCTGGCCCTCGACGGTAGCCAGGACGCCCAGACCGGGCCGGCTCTCGAAGGTTGACGGATCACTGAGAGCCAGCCCTCGCTGGCGGGCGGCCTTCACGATCGCCTTGGCCAGCGGATGTTCACTGTACTGCTCGGCACTGGCGGCAAGCCTGAGCAGTTCATGCTCGGACATGCCGCCCCATGCAGACAACCTGGACACCGTCGGCTTGCCGGTGGTGATGGTTCCGGTCTTGTCCAGGACCACAGTGTCGATGCGCTCGGCGGACTGAAGGGCGTCAATGTCGCGGACGAGAATGCCCCGTTTTGCGCCTCGGCCGGTGCCAACCATCAATGTCGCGGGCACGGCCAGACCCAAGGCGCACGGGCAGGCGATGATCAATACCGAGCATACCGCCTGCGCGATTCTGGCCCAGGTCTGAGCCGAACTGTAGTCGCGCATCGACCCGATCGCATACCAGCTGATGCCGGTGATCGTCGCGATGATCAACACAGACGGCACGAACACTGCCGAGATCCGGTCGGCCAGCCGCTGTACGGGCGGCTTGCTGGCCTGGGCGCCCTCGACCAGCCTGACGATCTGTGCCAGTGCCGTCCGGGTGCCAACCTGGGTAGCGCGGATCATCAGGCGGCCGTTTTGATTGACGGTGCCTCCGATCACGTTGTCTCCCGCCGTTTTGCTGGTAGGCAGCGATTCGCCGGTGATCATGGATTCGTCCACTTCCGACTGCCCATCAACAACGATCCCGTCCGTGGGCACCTGGTCACCCGGCCGAACCAGCAGACGGTCGCCCACGTGAACCTGCGAGAGGGGGACTTCATTGGTTTGGCCGGCGTCGTCGACCCGAATCGCTGTCGCCGGCGCCAGGTTCAGCAGTTCGCGAATGGCCGAGCCGGCCTTGTCGCGGGCGCGCGCTTCCAGGTAATGTCCGAAGCTGATCAGGGCCAACAGCCCCGCCGCCTCCATGAAATAGAGGTCCGGCATCACGGACCACCATCCCAGCCTATGGCCTGCAAACGCGATCAGCGAATACAGGTACGCCACGGTCGAGCCCATGGCGATGAGCGTGTCCATGTTGCTGGTGCCGCGCTTCAAACCGGCCCAGGCGCCCCGGTAGAAGCCCTTTCCGACATAGACCAGCGCGCACGTGCTGGCGATCATTGCGACCCAGTCCATCCAGGCATGCGCGTGAGAATCAGCAGCGGTCAGGTAAAGCGCCCAGTGTGCCAGTTCGACCGGCAGCCAGAGCGCAGCGCCCACCGTCGCCCGTCGCAGCCATGCCCTTGCGTGTTTCTGTTGCTGCGCCAGTCGCTGCTCTTCGGCGTAGCCTGCCGAGACCTCCGGATTCTCCAGCCGGGCGGCATAGCCCGATTGCGAAATGGCCTCGGCGACAAGTTCAGGGTCGGTCTGCGCCGGATCATACCGTACAATGGCCCGGCCCCGTGCCAGGTTCACGCTGCACGCCTGCACGCCCGGGACACGCGCCGCCGCTCGCTCCACGTGCGCGACGCAGCTTGCGCAGTCCATGCCAGCGACGGCAATGGCCGTCTCGCGTATCTCCGGCGATTGGATGCTGTTGACAGGTTGCATGGACATTCGGGGGCCAAGCAGGCTGCCTCGGCGCAAGTCTCCCTGGCCGGCGTCTTTTGTCGCCAAATCCGTTGGCGACTTGCCCGGATCATTAGCGCCCGCGGCGGAGAAGTCAAAGCGGACTGATTCGCCTGCCGCCCCCAACAAAAAATCCCGGGGATCGCCCGGGACCTGGAGGGTACTCCATGAAACCACGTTTATTTCTTGTAGTACGCCGCGTTTTTTTCGACAAACGCCGCCCACTCCGCAGGAAGGTCCGCCTGTGGGAAAATCGCCTTCACCGGGCATTCGTCAACACACAGGCCGCAGTCGATGCAGGTGTCCGGGTCAATGTAGAGCATTTCCGCATCGGCGAAAGCGGCCTCCTCCTTTGTCGGGTGAATGCAGTCAACCGGACACACTGCAACGCACGCGGTGTCCTTCGTTCCAATGCACGGCTGAGCAATGATATGGGCCATAGACCGCTCTCCTTGAATGCGCCTGCAGAATTATAGATGGCTCCGTGCCAAGGGCAAACAAATCGGTTGGCAGCCACCGTGACGCACGCAACGCATCATTCCGGAATCAGCGATTCCCCGGTCATTTCCTTTGGCTTGGGCAGGCCCATCATGTGCAGCAGGGTGGGGGCGATGTCCGCCAGCCGGCCGCCTTCGCGGAGTTTTCGGCCCTTGAAGCGGTCGTCCATCACAATCAGCGGCACATCGTAGGTCGTGTGGGCGGTGTACGGGTTGCCGGTTTCGGGGTCGATCTCCTGCTCGGAGTTGCCGTGGTCGGCCGTGATCAGCGCCACCCCGTTCTGTTTCCGAATCGCGTCCAGAATCCGGCCGGTGCAGTGATCGACCGCTTCGATCGCCTGAATGGCCGCCTGGAGGTTTCCCGTGTGCCCCACCATGTCGCCGTTGGCGAAGTTCACGACAATCAGATCGTATTGACCGCTCTGCACGCGCTTCACGACTTCGTCGGTCACGCCGTAGGCGCTCATTTCCGGTTGCAGATCATAGGTTGCGACCTTCGGGCTGGGCACCAGCACGCGATCTTCCCCGGGGAACGGCTGCTCGCGATAGTCGTTGAAAAAGAACGTCACGTGCGGGAACTTCTCGGTCTCGGCCGACCGGAACTGCTTCAATCCCAGGTTCGAAAGATACTCGCCGAGGATGTTGGTCATTCTTGGCGGCTTGGGATAGGCCACTTGGACCGGCAGGCCTGCCTCATAGGCCGTCAGCGTCGCGTAATACAGATCCAGCTTCGGTCCGCGGTCGAATTCCTTGAAGTCGGGCAGAACGAACGCCTTGGTGATCTCTCGCGGCCGATCGCCCCGGAAGTTGAAGAACAGAATCGAATCGCCATTTCTGACCGTTGCCCGCGGCGTTGTTCCATCATCGCAAAGCACCGAGGGCGCGATGAACTCGTCACCGACCATGTTGGGTTCGGTGGGGTTGGCGTAGTAGTGCTCAATGGCCTCCTCGGCCGAGCGGAACTTGGCGCCTTCGCCGAAGACGATCGCGCGGTACGCCTTCTCGACGCGTTGCCAGCGGTTGTCGCGATCCATCGCCCAGTACCGGCCTTCGATCGAGGCGATCCGCCCGACGCCAATCTGCTTCATCTTCGCCTCGATGTCGCGGATATAGCCTAGGCCCGAATCCGGAGGGCTGTCACGCCCGTCCATGAACGCGTGCAGGTACACACGCCTCAGGCCTTTGCGCTTGGCCAGTTCCAGGGCGGCATAGAGATGCTCCAGCAGGCTGTGCACGCCGATATCCGAGCACAGGCCGAACAAATGCAGGCTTGTCCCCTTCTGCAGGGCGTTGTCGACCGCCGCCACCAACACCGGAATCGTGAAGAACTCACCCGAGCGGATCGACTTGGTGATGCGGACCGATTCCTGGTCCACGATGCGGCCGGCGCCGATGTTCTGGTGGCCGACCTCGCTGTTGCCCATCGTTCCCTCCGGCAGACCAACTTCGAATCCGCTGGTGTGAATCAGCGTGTGAGGGTATTCCGCCATCAAACGATCTTCGGTCGGATGCTTGGCGAGGAGCACCGCATTTCCCTTGTTGCCGGCGGGATTGGGGTTGTGGCCCCAGCCATCACGAATAATCAACACGACTGGACGTCTCGGCAGAACAGGCATATTTTCCTTTCAGACAAAACAGGCGGGACATCTTACCCGCACGCGATCCGCTCACAAGACGGAATCAGTATAGGCGGGAATGCTCCGAGTTCACCTTCCATCGCAACGCGAAAAAGTGCCAGCGCATCCAGAAAATGATTGACTCGGAAATTTGCGGCCACTACATTTAGCAGACGAAAGGAGGTGATTAGCGCCATGGCAGCGAAAGCTAAAGCGAAGAAGCCGGCTAAGAAGACGGCGAAGAAGACCACCAAGAAGAAGTAGTGCACTTCTTGCTGGGCGCGTGGCTCCTCAGGACGCTCAGTTGATCTTCACGGATGTAGCGTAACAATCACCCCATTTCGTTTCGGACCCGGCTCCAAGAATGGGTCGCGAGACAAGGAAGAAAGCTTCCCGGCCACGGCGGAAGCTTTCTTCTTTTTGGCGCACATCTCATCTCGCCATGCGATCGCCGCGCCGACAATCGCCGAGGGTCTTCCCTTGTCTTCATCCGGCGAATTGGCGAGAATCTCCCCCTAACTGGAAGCATTTGTCCACATGGAGGTGGTTCGTGCGAACCATAGCGTTTATGAACCAGAAGGGCGGGGTGGGTAAGACCACCACCGCCGTCAGCCTGGGCGCCGCTCTGGCCGAACTCGGGCAGAAGGTCTGCCTCATCGACCTTGACCCCCAGGCCCACCTGACCATCAACTTTGGCATCGAGCCATCCAGCGACAACGTCAATCTTTACAGTGTGCTCGTCGAGGAGCACAGTTTCCTCGAGGCGGTGCACAAGATCGACGAGAACACCGCCGTCGTCCCCAGTTCGATCGACCTGGCCGCCGCCGAAATCGAAATGGTGGGCGTGCTTGGCCGCGAGCTGGTCCTCAAGAAGCGCATCGAGGCCGCCACGCACGACTTTGATTTCATCCTCATGGATTGCCCGCCGAGCCTCGGGCTGCTGACCGTCAACGCGCTGGCCGTCGCCACCGAGGTCATCATCCCCATGCAGCCGCATTTCCTCTCCCTGCAGGGCGTGGGCAAGCTGCTGGAGACGGTTTCGCTGGTCAGTCGCCGGATGAACCCGAGGCTCAAGGTTGCCGGCATCGTCCTGACGATGTTCGATTCCCAGACCAAGCTCTCCAACGAAGTCGTTTTTGACCTCAATGGTTTTCTTGAGCAGGCCCGCGGCAAGCCCGTCCCGTGGGCCGATGCGGTCATCTTCCAATCCCGCATTCGCCGCAACATCAAACTCGCCGAAAGCCCAAGCTTTGGCCAGACCATCCTCAAATACGAGCCGGCCAGCAACGGCGCCGCTGACTATCGGGCGCTGGCCAGGGAAGTGCTTGCGTTGGGCGGCGCAAAAACCGACAAGCCCGTTGTCTCCGTGACCCTCAACCCGATCGACGCGTCCAATCTGGCGGCTGCCCAGGCCAAAACCGACGCCGAGGCCGTCGCATAGCATAGGAAGCCTTGGAGAAGACATCGCCCCCTCTGGTCGTCACACCTGGGCAATCGAGCTGCATGAAGACCCTCCGTTACACCGTGCTCATCGTCACCATCCTCTATTGGCTGTTCGTCATCGTCCTGACGCACATGCCAAAGCCCCCTCGCCTCGGGCCGGTGTTCAGCGATAAGCAGGCACACCTCATCGGCTATGGGATCCTCGGCAGCCTGACCTATCTGTCCCTGTGGGCGACAAGGCCAACGTTGCGTGCGATTCCGCTGTATACCGCCGGCATCGTGTTGGCCTATGCGGCGCTGGACGAATGGACACAGCCCCTGACGGGTCGATCCTGTGACATCTATGACTGGCTGGCCGACGTGGTCGGCGTCGTCATCGCCATCAGTGTGCTGAGCGGGTTGAGGCAGTGCCTGATTGCATGTCGGATCGAGAAGCGCTAGGATTGCGGTCGATGCAAGGCCCAAATCTGTTTGCGCCCTGGCGCATGGACTATATCCGCTCGTTGGGACAGACCGGGGAGGATCGCTGCTTCGTCTGCGATGCCGCCGCCGCGCTGACGCCCCAGTTGCGTCGCGACCGCCTGGTCCTCTGGACCAGTGAACACTGCGTTGTCCTGATCAATCGATTTCCCTACACCAATGGGCATGTGCTCGTCGCCCCCAGGGCCCATAAGGCCGACCTCGAAGAACTGACCGCCGACGAGCAGGCCGACTTCCAGGTCCAGACCACCGACGCCATCCGGCTTCTCAAACGCGCCATGTCTCCCCAGGGCTTCAACGTCGGCATCAATCTCGGCCGGTGCGCCGGCGCGGGACTGCCCGGCCACCTTCACCAGCACGTCGTCCCCCGGTGGGGGGGGGACACCAATTTCATGAGCGTCGTCGGCGAAGTCCGTGTTGTTCCCCAGGCGGTCGAGCAACTCTGGCAGGAACTCGACCAGGTTCGACAACAGATGACGATCGGGAAACCCTGAGCGTGGGCGGAATCGAGTGTGCCCCGACGCGGTGTTTCAGGACGACCACTACCCATGGAACACATGATCCAGCGATTCTTCGAAGTCTTCATCCCGCTGTTTGTCTCCATCGATGCCTTCGGGCTCCTCCCTGTCTTTCTGGGAATCACCGGGGGACTGAGCGAGCAGCAACGCAAGAAGGTCGCCATTCAAGCCGTTTTCGTCGCCACGCTGGTCTCCTTCGCCTTCATGTTTCTCGGCCAGCAGATCTTCTTCTTCCTGAGCATCACCGAGAACGACTTCCGCATCGCGGGCGGGCTGCTCCTGCTCGTGCTGGCCATGCTCGATCTGTTCCAGTCCGAACGGCCGACGGTTGGCGAACCGGAGATGGTGGGCATCGTGCCCCTCGCCATGCCTCTGATTGCCGGCCCGGCCACGCTGACCACCGCCTTGGTGCTCTCCGCTCGCGCCGAATACGGATACGCGCTGACCGGTGTGAGCCTTGTCGCCAATTTCGCAATTCTCCTGGGCGTGCTGCTGGCTTCGGCAACCATTCGACGTCTGGTGGGGCTCAACGCCCTGCGAGCGTTCAGCAAACTGGTCATGGTCTTGCTGGCGGCGATCGCGGTGAACTTCATCCGCTCGGGCATCACCAACGTCATCCGGGGCCACTGACCTTCGTCCCCTTGTCCCGTCCGCCTGTGCCGCGGTACGCTATCCGGTACCATGGATGCCGCCATATTCGGACTTATCGTCGCGGACCTCATCGCCGAACCCATGAACGTCCGCCAGCCGCCCCCGCCCGGCGGGCTTCACCTGGTCAATTCCATCACGCTGACCACGGGCGGCAACGTCTGCAACACGGGAGTTGCGATGGCGAAACTCGGCATGAAAGTCGCCGCCGCCGGCCTGGTCGGCAGAGATGTCCTGGGCGCCGCCGTCATCGACCGCCTCCGCGAATGCGATGTCGACACCTCCGCCGTTTTCACCACGGACAAGGCGCAGACCAGCGCAACCGTGGTCGCAGTGGAAAAGGGCGGCGAACGCTGCTTCTTCCATACCCCCGGCGCCACGCCTCTGCTCGATGCCGCTGCCTTCCGTCGCTGTTTCCCGATGTTTCGCCAGTGTGCCTTTGTGCAGGTGGGCTATTTTGGCCTGTTGCCCACGCTCACCCCCGATCTGCCCGCCGTCCTTGGCGAGTTGCACGACGAAGCCCCAAAGACCCGAATCGCGCTGGACACCGTCAACCCTCCCGGGCGTTGGGAACAACTCGAGCCCATTTTGCCCCACCTGGACATCTTTGCTCCCAGCCGTACGGAGGCGGCCGCGCTGACCGGCGAATCGTCTCCCGCCAAGATGGTTGCCACGTTCCGACGACACATGAAAGACGGACTCATAGGCATCAAACTTGACGCGGAGGGCTGCTATCTCGATGACGGAGTTGCCGCCGTCGTTGTTCCCGCATGCAAGATCTCGGTTGTCGACACCACCGGCGCCGGCGATTCGTGGTTTGGCGGTCTCCTGACGGCCCTACACCACAACATGCCTCTTGAGAAGGCCGGGCGTTTTGCCAACCGCGTCGCCGCAGACTGTTGCACGGCCTTGGGCGCATCCGCCGGCATCCGATCCTTCAACGAAACCCTGCAACGCATCTGAATTGCCGCCAACTTCCCCGGCCGCTTCCGTCTGTGGGGACCGTGGCCTCTGGCCATCGGCGACGAATCACGCGGGAAAGGCGACAATGATCCAGTCCGCGCCAGATTCCATTTCCGCGGATCAGATTGCATTGTGACACACGCCGGGTAGAGTATCCGGCCTGATGTCGCGACACTCTGACAATATGGCAGCCCCTGCCCCTCTGGTCGCCTTGGCATCCTGGCTCCTGCCAGGGTCGGGGTACCTGCTCCTTGGGCAACGTGCCCGCGCGCTGACCATCTCCCTCACCATCATCCTCCTGTTCATCCTCGGCCTGTTTATTGGCGGTCTGAAAGTGGTTGACCCGCCCGCCAGTTACGCCGGCAACCCCATGCGGATCGTTTTTGACAAGCCATGGTTCGTCGGGCAGATACTGGCCGGCCCCATCACAATCGCCACCGCCGCCGTCGTTAGAAACGCCGAAGACAGCCCGTCTTCGCCGGTTCACGCTTCCCATGCCCGGTCCAACGAAATCGGCACTCTCTACACCGCCGTCGCAGGAATGCTCAACCTGCTGGCGATCATTGACGCGACCTACCGCGCCAGTCGAGGGGGCCACTCATGAATGTACCCCGCTTGCTTGCAGACTACACGTACGGGCCCTTCCTGAAGGCAGCCCCGGTGTGGGACTACTGGTATCTGCTTTTGTTGCCCCTTTGTCTTGCCATCGCCATCGTCTACAAATCCATCCGCTGCCATTCGATGCAGCAGGTGCCCAGGCAGGCTCTGGTGCTGTTCGTGTTCATCATCGTGGTCATGCTCATTGCCGCTGGAGCACTGGCGGCATTGGTGAACATCATCCGCTGACCGCCGGCTTGCTTTTCTTCGGCCGGATGTGCTCCCAGACGCCGATTCCCATCAGCGAGCAAGCTCCCAGGTAAACCACCGCGCCCGTGCCGACCAGGATGACCAGCTGCCACAGTGCCCCCAGACGCGTGCGATTGTCAGGATCGGGAAAGATCGGTGTCTGCCGCACCAACCAGCATGCCCCTGCCATGAGTGCGGCTGCGACAAGCAGCTTCAGTACAAAGCTCCGCATCTGCTTCAGTTGCAGGCTGCCGCTCTTACGCTGCAGCAGCCACAGCATGGCCAATGACTGCATGGAATAGCTGACTGCTGTCCCAGCCGCCATGCCCGATTCGCCCAAGCCCGTCCACAACAGCGGCAGTTTGATCACCATCTCCACGACCAGTCCCGCCAGGGACATCAGCATCGGCGTCATCGTGTCGTGCAAGGCGTAATACGCGCGATTGAGGATCTGCTGCAGACTGAATGCCCAGATGGCGATCGAATACAGCCGGACCGAACGCGCCACCAATTCGGTGTCGTGGCTGGTGAATTGCCCTCGCTCGAACAAGAGCTGAACGGCCGGGTAGGCCACGATCATCAAACCCACCCCGGCCGCCAGTCCTTCCCACAAGGTCACCTGCATGCCCCGCCGCAGTCCCTCGCGGAATCGCTGGTGGTCCTTCTCCATCGCGTCAGCGCTGAGCGTTGGGAAGATGGCTGTCGCCAGCGCGATCGCAAACACCCCCAGTGGAAACTGATACAGATACTGCGCCCATGCCAGCCTGGCCGCCGCGCCGTATTCCATCGGGTACCGGATCGAAAAGCCGAACAGGTCAAAATGCGTGATCAACTGCTTCTGCTGGTCATACCCCTGTGCCAGGAAAAACGACAGTCCCCGGTCCAACAACACCGACAACTGCAATACCCCCGCGCCAAGCGCTGCTGGGATGGACAAACTGAGCATCCGCCGAACCGCGGGGGTCCAGAATGTCGCCCGCAGATCAAAACGGAACCCGATCGCGTAGAGCGACGGCGCCAGCATCCCGACCTGCGCTATTCCGGCCACGAGAACCAGACAGGACACCAGGTAGATCGCTCGTTGCTGCCCCGCCGGTTCGCGCATGTCCCACAACCACGCGCCCAGCAGCGTCCCGGCGATCAGCCCGATGTTCAAAACGATCGGGCACGCCGCCACGAGGCCGAAGCGCCGGTGCACTTGCAGAATCGCGCCCAGAAACGCCGTTCCGCAGACCAGCAGCACATAGGGCAGCATGATTGCCGTCAGTCGCACCGCCAAACGGTATTCCGGCCGCATTTCAAGCTGCCCGATGCCCAGCAAGATCAGTTCGCCCGCGATCGTCAGTGCCAGGAGGATGACGATCAGCAGGTTGACGCTCGCCGCCGCAAATCGCCTGGCTTCCGTCGCGTCGCCGCTCTTGAGCGATTGGGAATACAGCGGAATGAACGCCGCCGACAATGCCCCCTCTCCAAAGAGCCGCCGAAACAGGTTCGGCACTGTGAATGCCACCGCAAATGCGTTTGAGACCAGCCCGGCACCATAATACCTCGCCGCAATGCTCTCTCGGAGCATCCCAAGCAGGCGGCTCAGCAACGTCATCGCACTGATGAGCTTGGCGTGGTGCACAAACGTCTTGGCCGGCTTGGCTGATCCGGTAGGGGGGGAAAATTGCACAGTGCTCTGGGACATCCGTTTCCTACGCCATTGCGGCCTTCAACCAGCAAGCCACAACGTTCCGGTCGGCCCTTGCCCACATCGGTTCGTGCGGTTGCCTCTGGCCAGGGGCCTCCTATTGCCCGGCCGTCAACTTCTTCTTCAGTCGCGCCGCGGCGCCCCGGGGATCGTCGGCTCCAATCACCGCGCTCGTGACCGCAATCGCCGATATTCCCGTCGCTAAAACTTCATCGACATTCCCCTCGGTAATGCCTGCAATCGCAACCGCCGGAATCCGGATCGACCGGGCCACCTTCCTGGCGTACTCCGGCCCGGGCAGAAAGTCCCGAGGCTTGGTCATTGATCGGAAAATCGGCCCGACGCCAATGTAATCCGCACCATCCATAACGGCCTGCTCTGCCTGCTCGATGCGATGCGTGCTGACGCCCACGATCATCCGCCGCCCGACCAGTTTCCTAACTTCCGCCGCCGGCAGATCATCCTGCCCAACGTGCACCCCGTCGGCGCCCGAAAGCACCGCCACGTCCGCCCGATCGTTAACGATGCACAGAACGCCATGTCGCCGACAGAGTCCCACCAGCAACCTTGCTCGCCTCAGCAGTTCGTCGCCCTCCATCTGTTTCTCGCGAAGCTGCAGACAGTCTGCTCCTCCAAGTATTGCCTCCTCCGCCGTTTCCAGCCACGGCCGCCGACAGAGCGACTCGGTAACCAGCACGTAAAGCCGCACCGCCTCGAACCGCCGCCCACGATCCAGCGTTCTCGCGGTCTTCTGTTCCACGTCGTAGAAGCGGTATCGAAGCCTCTCGACCGCCCCAGCCCGCTCGGCATCCCGAATCTTCAGCGATTCCTCAATGACCCGCAATGCTTCGCCCAGGCGTTTGCCTGCCGCCGTCACCACCGCTCCCAAGTCCTCACGCCTTGCCTCGGCCGGTGTCTTGTTGTCCGTTCCGACGTCGCCCGGAGTGTCGCGGTGCAGGATCGCCTCTGGGAGAATTGGCCCAAGAACGTCCGCCAGACCATGCCGAATCTCTTTCAACTCCGCCGACAGTCCATCGTGGTTCAAGGCAAACCGCGCGTAGTCCTCCAACACGCGCAATGCCTCGCGAGCGCGGTTGGCGTTGGCGTCGAGCATCCGCAAAACAGAACCGGCCGGCATGGGCGATTGATTTGACATCGTCGATCGTCGCCGATGATTGTAGAGATGCCGGCGGCGGAGACAATGTGCCCCCGCAGCCGCCACATTCCGCTTCCGCGAATGTATGGAGAGGTGATTGGATTTCTGTTGCCTGAAAGGAGCTTCCCGTGGACCTGAAGAGTCTCTGTTCGCGACGCCGCCTCATCAAGACCGCCGCCATGGCCGCCGCCATGCCCCTGGTGGCCACCCCTGCTGTCGCCCAATCCGCCGCCATATCCCTGGCCCCGGCGGGCGACCGCTTTGGTGGTCTGAAGATCGGCGTCGCGTCCTACAGCCTCCGGAAGATGAAACTCGACGACGCCATCAAGGCCATCCTCCGCGTCGGCCTCCGCTATGTCTCCATCAAGGACTTCCACCTTCCCCTCAAGAGCACTCCCGATGAACGCCGAACCGTTGTCAAAGCCTTCCGCGACGCCGGCATCACGCCCCTCAGCTGCGGCGTCATCACCATGTCCAACAAGGAAGACAACATTCGCGCCGCCTTCGAATATGCCAAGGATGCCGGTATTCCCACCATCGTCTGCAGCCCCGCCACCGACTCCATGCCCATCCTCGACAAGATGGTCAAGGAATACGATATCAAACTGGCCATCCACAACCACGGCCCGGGCGACAACAAGTACGCCACACCCTATGACGCCATGAAACTCATCGAAAAATTCGATTCGCGCATCGGCCTCTGCATAGACGTTGGTCACACCGGCCGAATGAAGGTGGATCCCGCACAATCCATCCTCGATTGCCGCGCCCGACTGTACGACGTCCACCTCAAGGACATTAACGTTGCCGAAGCCCGTGGCGGCTGCGTCGAGTCCGGCCGCGGCGTCCTCGACCTCAAGGCCATCCTGCGAGCCCTCGTCGAGATCAAGTTCACCGGCCTGGCCGGCTTCGAATACGAAAAGGACGAGAATGATCCCATCCCGGGTCTGGCCGAGAGCGTCGGCTACGTCAGGGGCCTGCTCGTCGGCATGGCCGTGTGATATGAGCGACTTGATTTGCTGAGCCTCGAAGCGTGATTCGGGGCCGTTCCGGTTCCATTCACCCCCCACCCAGTCATGAAAACAACACTCCTCCTCGCTTCTATCCTGGCAACGCTCGTCGGTTCCACTGCGCGCGCTGCTTGGCTCTGGATCGAAGGCGAAAAGCCTGCCCAGGCCACTATGGTTCGGCATCCGTGGTATGACAGGGTCAAGCGGAATCAGCTCTCCGGAGGAGACTTCATCAGCAATTTCGACCCGAACAAGGTCGGCTTCGCCGACTACCTCGTCAATGTCCCGGAAGCCGGCACCTATGACTTCTGGGTCCGCGCCAATCCCCTTAAGGCCAAGCTATCCTACCGCCTCAACACCGGACCGTGGACCCCCATCGACATGGACAAGGGCCAGGTCGGCAACACCAACATCGCCGCTGACGACAAACCTGACCTTCGCTTCATCGCCTGGATCAAAGTCGGCAGCGTGTCCCTCAACAAAGGCGTCAATGCCTTCCGCTTCCGGATGGACAGCGACAACAACAACCACGGCTACCTCGATTGCTTCGTCTTGGCCAATGAGCCCTTCCAGCCTCAGGGCATCGCCAAACCCGATGAGCTGGCTGACAACGCCAGGAAGATCGCCGAACAGAACCAGGGCTGGTTCCCCTTTGTTCCAAAAGCCGAGTCCTTCCAATCCACCAGTGGCTTCGATCTACGCAGTCTCAATGAGTCGTTCGCGGGCGAGGGCGGGTTTATCGCCGTCAAGAATGCCCACTTTGTCCACTCCGGCACCGGCAAGACGATTCGCTTCTGGGCCGTCAACGGTCCCAGCCACGACCTTAAGGACCGCGAATCGCTCCGGAAGAACGCCAGGCTTCTTGCAAAATACGGCGTCAATATGGTCCGCATCCATGGCGGCTACTTCAACCAGGACGGCGCCGTCGACCCCGCCAAGGTCAAACAGGCGATCGACATCGTCGAAAGCATGAAACCCGAGGGTATCTACAGCCATCTGTCCATCTACTTTCCCCTCTGGCTCACGCCCAAACCCGACGCCCCCTTCCTGCAAGGCTATGACGGCAAGACCCATCCCTTTGCCTCCCTCTACTTCAATAAGGATTTCCAGAAGGTCTATCGCGACTGGTGGAAAGCGGTGCTCCTGACTCCCAGCCAGAGCACCGGCAAACGCCTGATTGACGAACCTGCCCTGGCTGGCCTGGAGATCATCAACGAGGATTCCTTCTTCTTCTGGACCTTCGATTCCAAGAACATCCCCGATGCCCAACTCCGCATCCTCGAAACTCAGTTCGGCGACTGGCTGAAGCGCAAGTACGGCTCCATCGACGCCGCGATGACCCGGTGGAACTCTCGAAGGATCGCTCGCGACAATCCCGCCGAAGGCCGCGTCGCCTTCCGGCCCCTCTGGAACATCTTCAACGAAAAGACCGCGAGAGACAAAGACACCGCTCGATTCCTCCTCGAAACCCAGATGGCATTCTACCGCGAGACCTACCAGTTCCTCCGCGACCTGGGCTTCAAAGGCGTCATCACTGCATCCAATTGGGCCACCGCCAGCCCCCAGGTTCTCGGCCCCCTCGAGAAATATTCCTATACAGCCACTGATTTCATCGACCGCCACGGCTACTTCCAGTGCAACCTCGCGGGCGACAACGCCGCCTGGTCCATCCGCAATGGCCACACCTATTTCGATCGCAGCGCCCTTCGCTTCGAGGCCCCCACCCCCGGCAAACCCAGGCTGTTCATGCACCCCGTCATGGATATCCGGTACGACGACAAACCGTCCATGATTTCCGAAACCACATTCTGTCGGCCGAACCGATACCGATCCGAAGCCCCGCTCTTCTTCGCCTGCTACGGTGCCCTCCAGGACACCGACGCGATTGTCCATTTTGCCCTCGATAGCTCCACGTGGGCCGTCAAACCGGGGTTCTTCATGCAGCCGTGGACCATCATGTCTCCCGCCATGATGGGGCAGTTTCCCGCCGCCGCTCTGATCTATCGCAAGTCCCTTATCATTCCCGGCGCGACGCTGGTCGATCTCAATCTCAAGATGGACGACCTGCTCAATCTTCAGGGCACCCCCATGCCCCAGGATGCCGCATTCGATGAACTTCGACTCAAGGACGTTCCCCAGGGGCTGGTGCTCAGGCCCGGCAACGTCATTGATCCCCTCGTCCACTTTGCCGGCCGTACCCACGTCCGTTTCACCGCCCAAGGCGGCCCGCCCACCCTGGCCGACCTCCGCCCGCTCATCAACCACTCCCAGCAAACCGTTGCCAGCAGCACCGGAGAGCTCAAACTCGATTACGGGAAGGGTATCGTCATCATCAATGCGCCGTCCGCCCAAGGCGTCAGCGGCAACCTGGCCGCCGCCGGCAACACCGAACTGACGAACCTGGCCATCTCCTCTCCGCTGGACCTCGGCCATATCATCGCGGTCAGCCTCGACGATCGTCCCATCGCCACCAGCCAGCGCATCCTCCTCCAGGTCATGTCCGAAGAAAAGAACAACAACTTCCAGACCGAGCCCGTCGACAAATTCACAAAGCGCATCAAGTCGATCGGCCAGGACCCCTTCCTGGTCAAGTCCATGGCCGGTGCCGTCCGCTTCAGGCGACCCGACGCCGCCAAACTCAAAGTGATCGCCCTTGATCTCAGCGGCTACCCCGTCAAGACCGTTGGCGCCGCCGATTCGATCTCGCTCGACCCCGACACCCTCTACTACCTGATTGCCCCGTGACCGGCCGCAGATTCGCGGAACGGGCCCTGGAACACATCGTCCGGAGCCCCTTTTCATCCCCTTGCTTCACCGCTCTCGCGGCAATCACTCCCTCGTGCTCGAGAAGGTGCTGACCGACTGCGAGCCGGCGGCCGGTTGCAGACCCTCCGGCCAGAAATTGACGTAGACCGAATTCTCGTCCGAAATATGGTCCATCGCCATTCCCACCGCGATATAGAACCGGTCAAACTTGCGGATGAGGCTGATGGCCGAGCGGGCATTGCGATCTTGCGCGAAGTCGTAGCTCTCGGCAATGCGCAGGCGATACTGGGCCGTCAACGCGTAGTCGGCCGCGAAGATCAGCAGGTCCTGCTTGTCGAAGATGAGCGGCATGCCGTTGATTGTTATGTCGCTGGCCCTGTTGCCGTCGCGGTCCTCGAACGTGACTGCATCGACATGCCTCAGTCCCACGTAATACGTCACCTGTGGTGCCATGTTGGCGAAGAACCCGATCGACGCCCTGGCCACATTGCCGTGTTCCGTGTTGTAATACGCGTCCCCCAGCACTCGCACCGCGTTGCTCGCCTGCCAGGCCGCGCTCATGTTCACGCTTCTTCGCGGAATCGACGCCTCCGGCATCGTCACAAAGTACATCCCGCGGGCGTCAATCGGATTCATCTCCACTTCGGGCGGCTGGTTGAAGAAGTAGTTCCATTCCAGATTCAACGTGAAGACGTCAACGCTCCGCCAGGCGCCAGGACCCCCTCGCTTCGTCTGCCATCGCTGATACAACGCCCACTGCATGGCGCTGATGTCCCGAATGTTGTCGATCGGCTCGTCGTACACATACAGATCCGTTGGATCGGACGACTGCGCCGCCGCGTACAGATTCAACGTCGGCTCGATCACGTGCCGCAGCCGATTCAGGTCGAATACCTCTGAACGAACGGTGTCATCAACCTTCCAATACGATGTCGTCAACCGCAGACCGCCCGCGCCGTACGTCCGCTCCACGCCGCTCCCGTCGATCCCCTCCGAATAAGGCGTGTAGCGTCCCACAATGTACGGCACCGCGCGGAACTTCCCGATGCTGAACGGCCAGTCGATCTCCTGCTTGAAGTCGCCACGGTAAATCACGTCTTCCGAAACCGCGCCCGACGCCGAGCTGTGGCCGATGTCATAGGGCGTGCCCAGCGACGGCAACCCCGGAGAATACCGCAGCCCAAGGTCCTCCCGCGGGTCTGCATTGCTCTGGCGGAATCGCAACGCCGATACCGTGTTGGCGCTGAAGAACGTCAGGCTGTCGTCCAGAACGCTGTCGCCGACCCGGCGATAACCCACCTCAAACGGCCTCTCCACTTCGAACTGTTCCTGCGCCAAGTCCGCGGCCGTCACAAAATCGTTTAGCTGCCAGCTCGTCAAGAACGTGATCGCTTCGCTGTCACGTTGTCTCTTCAGATACAGCGATGTCTCCCGCGGCGGCAAGGTTCGATAGTCCCGGTTAAACCATTCTTCCTGAAACGTCGGGTCGGAAATGTATCCCCCGCTCAACTGCAACTGCCAGTCCCCGGGAAAGAAATGCTGGTGTTGCCAGTATACCCGACCGCGGAATTCGTCCTCCTCCCGTTCCAGGTCAAAACGCCGACGCCCCAGCACGTCCTCACCATGGTCGTACACCCCGTACGCCGTCAGGTCGCCGGTGAACGACCAGGGCTCCAGCGTCCGCTCGATGAACCCGCCCGAGTACTTCGCGTCAATCCCGCCCGCCGGGCCTCGTTTGCTGTAATAGTCCACCTTGTACGACGCGCTCAGGTCCCTGGGCGGTAATCGCCCCATGGACTCAAACAACCCCCACTCCGTGTTCACGCCAAAACCGAACGCATTCGAGTTGTGCAACTGAGCCCCGTACAACGCGCTTCGCTCCGTCACCGTCGCGCCAACCGCCGGCAGATAGAACACCGGAAGGTCCCCAAATCGAAAAGTCGCGTCCTTGGCCACGATATCGGTCTGGGTCCCGTACAGTTCACTGCCCGTCTCCGTCTGCCGGATGTACGCGCTGCTCGCTCCTATGCTGTACGACGGCGTGTGGAACGTGCTGCTGCTCAGCCGCGTCTTGGTCGCCTCGAATTCCTGCATCGACTCCGATCTCGACAGTTGCCGCAAGGCTTGCGCCCGAACCACGATCGGTATGTTCGCCTTCAGATCGTGCGTGTACAGAACCACGTCCGTCAAGACCGCGCGATCCGTCGTGAAATCGTAATACGCCCGGTTTGCCGTTAACCGCTGCTCCGCTTCCGTTCCCGGATTCGCCGGCGTGCGAATGACCCGCACATCCCCTTCCAGGTAGACTCCCGTCACCGCCTGTTCCACCGTCTTGATCTGCTCCGTCACCGGCAGGTTCATCAGGCTCTGGAACGGCGTGAACACCACCGCACGATCCGCCAGCAACTCAATCACATCCCCCTCCGCCCCCTTCTGCAACAACGCCACCTTCCCCGTCAATACCGCCGCCACAACCCCCTCCGGCGTCTCTCGGGTGATGAAACTCTCCGCCGAAATTGACACCGGCGACAGCCGCCGTACCGGCCGCGTCGATGGCCGGCTCGTCGGGCCCGCCTCCGCCTCCACAATCCACTGACCGCTCGGCAATCCGCCCTTCAAAAGCTTCGGCCGCATCAGGTCCGCCAGCCGATACATCTCCGAACCGCTCCGGTCGCCACCCACACGTTCCGCCACCAGACGGATTGTCCCCCGAACTCGCGCATCTACATACAGCCGCGGACCGCTCCGAGTCACTCCGTCGGCCTGCCACAGTCTGGTGTCGCCGATCAGCGCGATCTCCACCCGATCCTGGTCCAGAACGGCTTTCTTTACCGACGTGATCCACATCACCGCGCATTGCGCCGTCATGTGGTTCTTGTCCGCTTCAACCGTGATCGGTCCTTCCAGCAGGGCAATATCCGTCCCCCCGCTGACCCAAGTCGTCGCCTTCGAGGCGGTCACGACCAGCGACTCGATCGGACTGTCATATTGCGCTCGTGTGACTCCCGCCAACACGAAGACAACGACAAGGAACGGACCGGCCCAACGGACTCGCACCCGGTTACTCCTTCCACTTGACCCAAGACGACCAGACCGGCCGCATTATAGATGGGGTCCACACACCGTCAAACCCCGGATAGGACCCCGCGTCAACGTTACCGCTTGATCTTACCCCCCATTCCTATAATCACCCGCCCACCAGGGCTCCGCCGCCTGCAACGTCATCGGCTCCTTCCCCACCTCCCTGCCCCCACGCCCCAACCTTGATCCCCCGTGCCTGAAAGGTGCCTGCTACAGGTATAATGGATCATGCGATCTGGCCGACATACTATTGCGGCGATGCCTTTTCCATAGCCAAGGAGCCTCATGATCTTCCGCATTCTCGCCCTGGTTGCTCTGCTTGCCGGGTCTGCCTTTTCTGACGTGAAAACCACACAGCCCTCCACCAGGCCCGCGAAGCCGGCCAAGGCCCTCGCCGCCAGACAGCCCACCACACAGCCCACCACCAGCAGCGCCTTCCCCTCCCTCCGCGACACCATCGCCAAACTCAAGGAAACGAAGAAGGCTGAGCAGGAACTCCTCAAGGTCGCCTACATCGACCTGGACAAGCCGGTCTCCGAAAAGCCCGCTGCCTTCGTCATCTTTACCGACCAGAGTATGACCCTCCAGTCCATCCTCGCCCGCCTCGATGCCGCGGAAAAACAAAAAGACCTCCGCGCCGTCCTCATCAACATCGGCCAGACGGATCTCAACCTCGCCCAGGCACAGGAAGTCCGCGACGCACTCCGCGCCCTCAACAGGGCCGGCAAACGCACCTTCGTCTACGCCGATGCCTATGACACCCCCGCCTACGTCGCCGCCACAGGCGCCAGCGACATCTGCATCCTCGAAGGTGGCGAAATCGAAATCCCCGGCGTCGGCGTCCAGCCCCTCTTTGCCAAGGGCCTGCTCGACAAGGTCGGCGTCAAGGCCGACTACATCCAGATCGGCCAATACAAGGGCGCCGACGAAATGTACACCCGCTCCGAACCCTCGGCCGAACTCAAGGGCGAACTTGACCGCCTCGTCGACTCCCTCTTCTCCCAGATCGTCGACGGCATCAGTTACCACCGCAACCTCCCCAGGTCCCAGGTCGAAGACATGATCAACGGCGTCATGATCAGCGGCAGAATCGCCAAAAACCGCGGCTTCGTCGATCACCTCGTCGACCAGGACGGCCTCCGCGCCCTCCTGAAAAACGAACTCGGCCGCGACATCAACTTGATCCACGACTACGGACTGCCCAAACGCGACGAAATGGACTTCTCCAACCCGTTTGCCTTCCTCAGCGCGCTCACCCGAAAACCCGCCGAAACACACGACAAGCCCGCCATCGCCTTGATCTACCTCGACGGTGTCATTGTTGATGGCGAAGGCGGCGATGGCATCCTCACCGACGGCGGCGCCGGCAGCGAGGACCTCCGAAAAGCCCTCCGTGTCGCCGCCCGCGACGAAGACGTCCAGGCCGTCGTCCTCCGCATCGACTCGCCCGGCGGCAGCGCACTCGCTTCCGAAGTCATCTGGCAGGCCGCCCGGCGACTTGCCATGGACAAGCCCCTCATCATCAGCGTCGGTTCCATGGCCGCCAGCGGCGGTTATTACGTCGCCTCCGCCGGCGACTACATCTTCGCCGATCCCACCGCCATCGTCGGCTCCATCGGCGTCGTCGGCGGAAAGTTCGTCATGAAAGACCTCTTCGACAAGATCGGTCTCAACACCGCTACCTTCTCCCGTGGCCAGAATGCCGACCTTTTCAGCTCCACGAAGCCCTTCACCGACTCCCAACGCCGCCTCATCACCAATTGGATGAAGCAAACCTACGAGCAGTTCACGGACCGCATCCTCACCACGCGCAAGCACCATATCAAAGACATCGACCAGGTCGCCCACGGCCGAATCTTCGCCGCCAGGCAAGCCAAAGACCTCGGCCTCGTCGATGAAATCGGCGGCCTCAAAAAGGCCATCGCCCATGCCGCCGATCAGGCCGACCTCGATGACGGCGACTACATCATCAAGGTCATTCCTCCCACCCGCACGCTGGCCGACCTGCTCACCGGCGAAGGCATGGATGCTCGCCTCCCCTTCCAGCCCAGCTACCAGATCTCCCCCAACAGCGTCCTCCACACCCTCTCTCCACACCTTGGCCGACTCGTTCGCCAGCAGATTCAGCTCCTGCAACTTCTCCAGGAACGCCCCGTCATGCTCGTCTCACCCTATCGGATTACCCTCAAGTAGCCCCAGATCGACCAAACATAACCACCCGGCTCCGGGATACGGTCCCGCAGCTCCTCTCGTCTACCGCCTGCCTTTCTATTTTCCCCGGCTCGTTTTAGAATTCCCTCTGCGGCGACATCCAAAACTGCGCGGTGGGCTAAGCAGGAGTTGCTCCATGAAAGGCGTCATTCTCGCGGGCGGGACCGGCAGCCGGCTCAACCCCCTCACCAAAGTCACCAACAAACATCTCCTCCCCGTCTACAACAAACCCATGATCTATTACCCCCTCGAATGCCTCGCCAACGCCGGCATCGAAGAGGTCCTCCTCGTCACCGGCGGCAACAACTCCGGCGACTTCATCCGCCTCCTCGGCAACGGCCGCGAGTTCGGCTTCAGAAACCTCAACTACACCTACCAGGAAGGCGCCGGCGGCATCGCCCAGGCCCTCGCACTGGCCGAACATTTCGCCGACGGTGACTCCATCTGCCTCGTCCTCGGCGACAACATCGTCGAATACTCCATCCGCGAAGCCTGCCGCCGATTCCGTCACCAGGGCCAGGGCGCAAAAATCCTCCTCGCTCAGGTCGAGAACCCCAAAGCCTACGGCGTCGCCGAAATGAACGGCGACCGCGTCGTCCGCATCGTCGAAAAGCCCGCCCAGCCCAAGTCCAACTGGGCCGTCATCGGCATCTACTTCTACGACGCCAAAGTCTTCGACATCGTCCGAACACTCAAACCCTCCGCCCGCAACGAACTCGAAATCACCGACGTCAACAACGCCTACATCGACCGCGGCGAAATGACCGCCGACAAAATCACCGGCTGGTGGGCCGATGCCGGCGAAAACATCGACTTCTACCTCCAAGCCTGCATCACCGTCTCACAATCCGGCGCCAACAAAGAACCCCCTCAAAACTCCTGATTCTCACTACCGGCTACTCCTATGCGAACCATCCTCATCACCGGCGCCGCAGGCTTCATCGGATCCAACTTCGTCCGGTTCCTCCTCCAGCGCCAGCCCAACCTCCGCCTCATCGCTCTCGACAAACTCACCTACTGCGGCAACCTCGCCAACATCTCCGACCTCATCGACAACAACCGCCTCATCTTCGTCCGCGGCGACATCTGCGACGCCAAACTCCTCGCCCACCTCTGGCAACAGTACTCCATCCGCGAAGTCGTCCATTTCGCCGCCGAATCCCACGTCGATCGCTCCATCCTCGACTCCGGTCCGTTCGTCCAGACCAACATCGTCGGCACCCAGGTCCTCCTCGACACCGCCCGCGCCAAAGGCATCGACCGCTACCTCCAGGTTAGCACTGACGAGGTCTATGGCTCACTCCCCGAAGATCGCTCCGACCTCAAATTCACCGAACAAACCCCCCTCGCTCCCAACAGCCCCTATTCCGCCTCCAAAGCCGCCGCCGACTGCCTCGTCCGCTCCTATTTCCACACCTTCCACACGCCCGTGCTCATCACCCGCTGCTCCAACAACTACGGCCCCTACCAGTTCCCCGAAAAACTCATCCCCCTCTTCATCACCAACCTCCTCGAAGGCAAGAAAGTCCCCCTCTACGGAGACGGCCTGAACGTCCGCGACTGGCTCCACGTCGAAGACCACTGCGACGCCCTCTGGACCGTCCTCAACAAAGGCGCCCCCGGCGAAACCTACAACATCGGCGGTAACAACGAAATCCCCAACCGCCAAATCACCGAACTCATCCTCCAGCACATGAACAAAACCTGGGACGAATCCGTCCAATACGTCAAAGACCGCCCCGGCCACGACCGCCGCTACGCCATCGACGCCTCCAAAATCCACCGCGAACTAGGCTGGACCCCAAAACACCGCTTCGAATCCGCCCTCCCATCCACCATCCAGTGGTACCTCCAAAACCAATCCTGGTGGCGCGCCATCAAAACCGGCGAATACCTCAAATACTACGAAACGCAGTATGCGAAGCGTTAACGGCACAGACCGTCGGGGGCGTCTGAGCATTGCGCGCCGAGGAGTAATCAGCGCCTTGCTCTTGGTGGTGGGTACCCTTGTGCTGAACGTGCTCAATGGGCAGACGTACTCGAACGCGATAGTGTTCCTTGCCTTCTGCGTCGCAAGTTCCGCGCCGTGGGTGCCACTGGCGTTTCAGTCCCAGCACCGTCCTCGCCGCGCATTGGCGGTCTGCATCCTGATCGGACATCTGATTCTGTTGGCCATTGTCGCCCAAAGCCTGCCAAGACGTGCCGAATTCCAGCGAACGTTCAATGAGAATGTCCAGAAGCTCCGGACGGGGCAATTGAATCCGCACGCTTCGCCCGCAACGGTTCCGGCAAGGTGACGTCAGCTCCCCGCCTCTCCCACAGCACCCATTTGGCCCCTACCTTTGGCATCACAGCAACTGCACCAGTTCTTCGACCGTCATCCCCGCCGCGCGGATCAGCGCCCGCAGCGTTCCTGGCGCAACCTCTCGATGTTGGGGAATCGACAAGCTCGCTATGTGGCCCGTTTCAACATCACCACATGGCTTCCTCGTTGCCGATCCACGCGCCAGCCCGCTCGCTCAAACGCGCGAACAGCCTCCGCCCCCGAAATGACCGGCAGCTTCGCCATCAAACGGGGACCTCAATTTCCCGAACTGAAACGGTGACCGGTATGCCATTCTCGGCTCTTGCCTCAACGCATGCGGCGATTGCTTCACGGATGTTCTCCATCGCCTCGTCTTCCGTCTTCCCCTGTGATATGCACCCCGGAATCGCCGGGCATTCCGCCACGATCATCCCCGTCTCGTCCCGTTCCAGCGTTACCAGGAGTTTCATAGCGGACACCTCAAGCAGATTCTAGCTCTGGGTTGCGATATCGCCAAGCCATTCTCGCGGCCGATCGGGGGCTTTGCACAACACCCACTTCGCCCCGCGATATTACCATTGTCGCACCCCCGCGGTGCATTTACAGAGGCTCATCCATGTCCACTCGCTGGCTCTTGGCTTCCGTCCTCCTTATGACCACTCAATTTACCCTCGCCGCCGTCACCACCGGCGACTTCTACGTCGCTCCCAACGGCAACGACCAATGGACCGGCAAACTCGCCGCGCCCAACGCCGCCAAATCCGATGGCCCCTTCGCGACCGTCGCCCGTGCCCAGAAGGCCGCCCGCGACCTCCGCGCCGCAGAACCCAACCGCAAGTCGCCCCTCACCATCCTCATCCGCGCCGGCACCTATTATCTCCCCGAACCCCTCTCTCTCACCCCCCAAGACTCCGCCTCACCCGATTCCCCCACCCTCTACTCCAACTACGCCGACGAATCCCCCGTCCTCTCCGGCGGCGTCGTTGCCACCGGTTTTCAGAAACAACCTAACGGCCACTGGACTCTCAACCTCTCCTCACTCCCCAGTTTCGACCCCAAATGGGACTTCGTCCGCATCTTCGTCAATGGCCAGCCCCGCTACCGCCCGCGCCTGCCCAAAACCGGCTACTACACCATCGCCGATAAACTCGATCCCACCGAAAAAAACAAAGGCAAAGGCTCCGACCGCTTCAAATATGCCGGCCAAGACATCCGCCCCGATTTCGCCAACCTCGGCGACGTCGAAGCCCTCATCTTCCAGATCTGGACCATGGCACGTATGCGCATCGAGTCCGTTGATGCCCCCAACAAGATCGTCAACTTCACCGGCCGCTCCCGCTCTCTGGACCACTATTCCACCTTCAATAAGGGCCACCGCTACATCCTCGAAAATGTCAAAGAAGCTCTCTCCGAACCCGGCGAATTCTACTACGACCGCAAAACCAGCGTCCTCACCTACATCCCCATGCCCGGCGAGGACCCCGCCAATGCCCAGGTCATCGTCCCCAAGACCGAAACCCTCCTCAAACTCACTGGCGACATCCAGAACCGCAAATGGGTCTCCAACATCACCTTCCGCGGCCTCACCTTCGCCTACACCAACTGGGCCACTCCCCCCGAAGGCAACAACTTTCCCCAGGCCGAGGTCAATCTCGCAGGCGGCATCCTCGCCAATGGCGCCCGCAACTGCGCCTTCGACCAATGCAGAATCCTCGGCGTCTCCACCTACGCCATCGACATCGCCGCCGCCTGCAAGAACATCACCATCCAGGGTTGCGAACTGACCGACATGGGCGCCGGCGGCATCAAACTCGGCCTCACTCGCTACGAAACCAACGAAGAACTCATCACCAGCCACAACACCGTCCGCGACAACGTCATCGCTCACGGCGGCCGACTGCACCCCGCCGCCATCGGTATCTGGCTCGGCCACACCCCCTACAACACCATCGAGCACAACGAGGTCTTCGATTTCTACTACACCGCCATCTCCGTCGGGTGGTCCTGGGGCTACAACCCCTGCGGATCACACCACAACACCATCGCCTACAACCACCTCCACAACATCGGCCAAGGTGTCCTCTCCGATATGGGCGGCATCTATACCCTCGGCCTCGCCGACGGCACCGTCCTGCACCACAATCTCATCCACGATGTCCACGCCTTCGACTACGGCGGCTGGGGCATCTACTTCGACGAAGGCACCACTAATCAGATCGCCGAAAACAATATCGTCTACCGCACCAAGACCGGCGGCTTCCACCAGCACTATGGCAAAGAGAACATCCTCCGCAACAACATCTTCGCCTTCACCATTAAGGACCAGCTCCAACGCACCCGCATGGAACCCCACCTCTCCTTCACCTTCGAGCGCAATATCGTCTACTGGAAACCCTCCGCCACCCTTCTCGGCTCCAACTGGACCGACGACAAATACAAACTCGACTACAACCTCTATTGGCGTACCGATGGCCAGCCTTTCCAGTTCGCGAAATGGACCTTCCAGCAATGGCAGGAACGCGGCCAGGACAAAAACTCCCTCATCGCCGATCCCCTCTTTGTCGATCCCGAGAAAGGCGACTTCCGCCTCAAGCCCAATTCCCCCGCCGAGAAGATCGGCTTCAAATCCATCGACCTCACCGGCGTAGGCGCCCGCAATAACCCCGCCTCCTCCAGGAAAGCCAATCCCCCTCCCGCGTTTCCCTTGATACTCCCGAAGGAATGATCTCCCGGTGTTCCGCTTGGCCGCACCCGAAAACCGGGTGCCGGCAGCTCCTCTTTGGCTCGGCCCTCGTGCCTGGGACTTCGAAATTGAGTCGCACAGACTCCAATCTCTCATCGGGCCCCGAAACGATCCAATGTGCCCTCTGCCGGCGCCCCATCCCCGCCCACCTCATCACGCTCCACCACCTCACGCCCAAACAGAAAGGCGGAAAACCCGAACACCGCACTCCCCTCTGCAAACCCTGCCACAAACAGCTCCACGCCCTCTTCTCCAATACCGAACTGGCCCGCATCTATCCCACCATCGAGTCCCTCCTCGCCGCCCCGCGGATTCGATCCTTCCTCAAGTGGATCCGCAAACAACCACCCGGCAGCGTCTTCACCACCCGTACATCCAACGCCAACCCCGAAGCCAGGCGACGCCGTCGTCGCGGCCGATATTGAGTACCGTTGACTATGGATACACCTCCGCCGCCAACCCCAGCTTTCTCACCTTCGCGGCAATTCCCTCCAGAAACTCCTCCGAGACCCCCGTCACAAAGGCCTCCGCTGTCTGCCGCGCCGTTGTGTACACCTGCACCAGCTTGATCCGGCACCCTTGATCCGTCAGTTCCTTCAGCCGCACAACGTACGCGTCAATCTCCGCCTGGGTAGGGGGGGTCCCCCGCACGTTCATGAACAACGACTGCACCACGATCGGCCTGACTCGCCCCGCCTCCGCGATGTTCTCCAAGACCCGCTCGAAAGGCACACTCGTCCGCTCCACAAGCTGGTAATACTCCGCCGTCCCCGCGTCCAGCTTTGCCCAAATCTCCCCGTTATGCCGATCCAGGAACTCCAGCCCCCGCTTCACCTCCGCCCGGTGCAGCAAGGTCGCATTTGTGATCAACACGATCTTGGCGGCGGACAACTCGTGCTTGGCCAACAACCGCGCCGCCACTTCGCACGCGCGCCCGAACTCCGGGCACGACGTCGGCTCTCCCGAACCACTGAAGGCCACGTCATTCAGCCGCCGCAACGGTAGGGGGGTCCTGTCGTACGGATCGATTCCCCAGATCTCCCCCTTCGCCACGATTGCCAGCATGTGTTCCAACTCGCCGGCCAGCACCTCCACATTCACCTTCTTCCGAGATGCCCGCACTGTCCGATCCACGCAGCAATAGACGCAGTCAAAGTTGCAGACCTTATCCGGATTCAGCTCGATGCCAATCGACAGCCCCCTGCTCCGCCGGCTAATCACAGCGTAAACGTAATGATTCTCACGCCACGACCGCGGATGACTCGCAAACAAGGGGATCTTCTTTGCCATGGAAGCCGAGCATTGTAGGAACCGACCCACTTCGCTTCGAGATGCGCGCAAAAAAAGCCGTCCCGGGCAAGGACGGCTTCGAATGGGGCTTCTGAAGAGTCCTTCGGGGTTGTGGGAAGAAGGAGCTCTTCACATGGGGGAAGAATGGGCTATCTCATGTCCTGCACGCGGCGTTTTTCTAATCAGATCCGCGTCACATGCAGGACTCGCCTCTGACAGCAACCCTAATGCCAATTCCACTTGACCGCCATTCCTTCGCCAAGAACAATCTGCTGTTCGGTTATAACCCCATCTTTTTAATAGTCTTAGCCCTACGACTATAATATTGTACAAAAAAGCTACTGTATTTTCCGCCGACCTCGCCCATGACATTCTGCCCAGGCTGCGACATTATGGCCAGCCTTTCTGTCGGCAAGAATACGATTCCCGCCATATCTCCTCGTCAGAGCGCCACCAGCACTTATCTGCATGTGGAGAATCTCCTTACGGCCGCGCCAACCATCGCCGCCGCGCCACTCGATGATGAGAATGCCCCCATTTTATAACGTGATCTCTCACATAAGCCGTTACAATGAATGGGGTATGGACTTCCTCAAGACCATCGCTGGAAAAGTCACAGTAGGCGTCGTCGCCCTTGCCGTCGTCGCTGGGGCTATCTCCTGGTGGCAAATGGATCCCGTTACCCGCCAGAGCCTCGTCTCTGCCACCGGGCGCATCATTGCCTGGTTCGGGTGCGTCCTCCTGCTCCCCTGGGCCACCTTCTTCATCATCACCCGCATCGCGCGCTTCGACAGCAATCTCGCCGGTGGACTCCTCGTCTTCGCCTACACATTCCTTGAGTTTCTCCTGCTCTTCTGGCTGTTCGGTTGGTCGTTCCCCGGCCCCGCTGCCTGGGTCTTCGTCCTCCTCGGGACCCTCCTGGCCGCTGTGTATAATCTCTTCACCTGCGATTGGATTGCAGAAAAACTCGCATAGGGAGCAAGAATGCCCGCAGCAAACCAGCGCATCAGCGAGTACGTCCTCGAACAACGCCTAGGCGGCGGGTCGTTCGGCGAGGTCTGGCTCGCCCGACACCACGTCTGGGGCGATCAACTCGTTGCCATCAAGATTCCCACCGATCCCTCCTATATCCGCAACCTCCAACGCGAAGGCTCCGCTCTGCACGGCCTGAATCACCCGAATATCGTCCAGGCCAAGGGCTTCGACCCCTACGCGGATCCCCCTTACCTCGTCATGGAGTACGTCCCCGGCACCAGCCTCCGCCCCATCATCGACGCCCGCTCCCTCACCCCCGAAGCCGCTCTCGCCATTCTCCGCCAGGTCCTCGCTGCTCTCGCCCACGCCCACAAGAACGGCGTCATCCACCGCGACATCAAGCCCGAAAATATACTCGTCCACGAACGCGCCGCCAAAGATGGCTATGCCTCTCCAGGCGTCGTCAAAGTCACCGATTTCGGCCTCGGAAAGGCCGCCTCCGTCTCCATGGGCCAGTCCATCGCCTGCTCCAACTCCCTCGCCGCCGCCGATGCCAAACGAATCGCAGGTACCCTCGATTACATGGCCCCCGAACAACGCGCCGGCGACGAAGTCGATGCCCGCGCCGACCTCTACGCCTGCGGCGTCGTCCTCTACGAACTGCTCACCGGCGAACGTCCCGCTGGCGCCGAAGTCCCCAGCGATCTCAACAAAAACTGCCCTCGCCACCTCGATGAGGTCTTCCGCCGATCCTACGCACGCCTCGAAAAACGCTATGCCTCCGCCGATGAGTTCCTCGACAGCCTTGCTGCCGTCCTCCCGCCTCCCTTGCACCAGCCGCCTCCGCTTCCCCACCACCGCCCAGTCCCCTTCCCCCGCACCGGCGAACCCGGAAAACTCTGCCCCAGTTGCCGACGACCCGTCGCCTCTATTGACCAGTTCTGCATGTACTGCGGTACCCAACTCGTCGAATGGGTCCTCCGTTGCCCCCAGTGCGGTGCCTTCCCCGACCCCGCCGACCGCTTCTGTATCTTCTGCGGTACCGCCGTCGGACCGCCACAAGGTGTCGCATGACCTGCCCGTCGACCCCATATGCTGCCGTCTGCCTCTGAGGCTTCCATGACCGAATCGTTCTTCATCGTCTTTGTCTTCATGGGCGTCATCGCCGTCGGCATGGTCGTCTTTGTCGGCTGGGTCCTTGTTGGCGTCCTTCGCTTCGTTTTCGGAGGCCTGGTCGGTCTCTTCAAATGGGACCCCGCATCACGCGACCCCTCGCCGCCACCCACACACCGCTGCCTACGACACGGCTGCCAGGCCCTCAACCCCGCCACCGCTCGTTTCTGCCGCCGATGTGGACACGAACTCAGCAGCGCTCAAGTCGTCCCCCAGGACAACATGTGGTGACTTGCGCCCGCATGCATTACAATCCCCACCCGGGACCGAATAGCCGTCTATCCGCATGAAAGTCCTCTATCTGATTCTCGCGACCACCGGCTGGGTTTGGCTCCTCGTCGCCGCCGTCCTCGTCTGGTCCCGGCTGCGATTCCTCGGTCGGCATCGCTAGGCCACGTTGTCCGCTCTGATTTGACGCCATGACCAACAGCACCGATCCAACCACCCATCGCCTCCGCGAACAACAGTTCTTCGACCACGTTCAGCGACTGCTCAAGGACGACCGCCTCCGCGTCGATACGACCGCCGGACGCCGACCCGTCTCCTCCCTCCGCATCTCCGTCAAGACCGATGACCGCGAGGTCGATCTCAAACGGCTCATGACCGAACTCGACCTCCCCGACCGCCAGCTCCAATCCCGCATGCCCGTCGGCCGCGAACTCACCGTCACCCTCGCCCGAACGAGTTTCTTCGTCTTCAGGAAAACCGTCGGTCGCCTGAGGTCCTTCTGCCTTTCCCCCCAACGCGAACTCCTCGAAGGCAAAGAGCCCCGCCCCCTCACGCAGCACGACCTCAAAAGAGCCCTCGCCGAACGCGGCATCGACGACCCCGCCAACGTCCCCTCCACCATCGTCGTCCTCTCCACCAGCGGCTTCACACTCGACGCCCACGAACTCGCCGAACGCCGCGCCGACCGCACCCTCATCCTCGTCGAACCTAACGACGCCGGTGGCTGGACCGTTACCGGGCCCGTCGAAACCAAAGCCCTCGTCGATCTCTTCGACCCCGAAGTCGATGCCGAAAAACGCAATCGCCTCCGCGCCGAACTCGATCGCCGCCGCGCCGAACTGCTCGGCGGCGGCCTCGCCGCCGACCGACTCGCCGCCGTTACCAAGCTCCCCCTGCCCCTCGTCGAAGATGAACTCAAGTTGTTCGCCAAGGAAAACGCCCTCGTGGCCAAGCGACTCGATGGCTGCCTCGTCCTCTTCCGCGAAGGCAGCCTCTCCAACAACCCCGCCAATCAATCGGGAGGTCCAAATATGCCCTTCATGCAACGCGTCAAAGCTCTCTTCTCTCGCAAAGGCGACAACGAGAAAAAACTCGCGCTCCTCTCCGAACGCCGCGCCGCCCTCACCCAGCAACGCGACCGCGCCTTCGAAGACATGGCCGTCCTCGAACAGAAAGAAACTGAACTCCGACAACAATTCAGGGACACCACCAGCACCCTCACCCGCCGCCGCGTCACCAGCCAACTCGTCCAACTCCGCAAAGACCTCGAACGTCGCCAGCAACTGCTCGGAATGCTCAACCAGCAGATCAACGTCGTCTCCACCCACCTCCATAACATCGAACTCGTCCAGCAGGGCCAGTCCGCCCAGCTTCCAAGCTCCGACGACCTCGCCACCGATGCCGCCGCCGCCGAGGAAGTCCTCGCCGAACTCCAGGCCTCCACCGAAGCCGCCACCCAAGTCGCCACCGGCGCCGCCTCCGCCCTCTCCGACGAAGAACAAGCCCTCTACGAAGAACTCGAACGAGAGCTCGCAGGCCCCGCCAAGTCCGAACCCTCCGCCGCCACCCCCCAACTCATAACTCCCATCCGCGAGCAGACCCCCGAACCACCCCGCGTCGTCCAACAACCCCAAAAGGAGCCCCGCGAAGCCGAACCCGGCTAATCGGCGATCAACAATTGGTAATCGGCAATCGGAAAAACCATGGCTTTGATTGACAAAATCTTCGGCTCCAAGAAAACCCTCTCCGAGCTCAACCGCCAGGAGCTTCGCCGCGAGGAAATCCTCCTCGAAAAACAACGCGACCGCCTCTTCAAAAAGATCGAGCAAATCACCATCGACAAACAGAAAATATTCCAGCAGGGCGCCACCCAGAAATCCCCCGAACTCCGAAAGGCACTCGCCCTGCAGTTCGAAATGAAAACCCAGGAACAGCTCATGGCCTCGCGTGAACTCAACCTCCGCGCCAAAGAGCTCATGACCGTCGGCCGACTCCGCATGGTCAAGGAAAACACCGACCGCGGCCGCGTCCTCGGTCGCCTCAATGTCACCGACAAGGATGTCGCCCGAATCTCCCAGTGGATCGAAGATGATTCCGTCTCCCAGGACATGTACCGCGAACGCCTCGACCAGATCCTCGAAATCGGCGCCCAATCCGACAAAGACGCCCTCGCCGGCACCACCCTCTCAGAACCGGGCGCCGAACTCATGAACATATGGAATGAAATGGACCGCGGCGCCCTCAAACAGGACGAAGCCTTCGAACAGGCCGACCAAGCCGTAAAACGCCGCTCCGCCACCCCCGAAAAAGACGTGTGATTGCTGCTCTCAACTACCAACTAATACCATGGGCCTATTCAAATCCAAAGAAGAGCGTCGCATCGAAAGCGAAATGAAAATCCGCCAGGGCATCCGCTCCATCGAAAAATCCATCCGCCAACAGGAGAAGTTCGCCGAGGACTTCATCAAAAACGCCCAGAATGCCAAACGCATCGGCGACCAGGGCCAATACCTCTTCATCCGCTCCGCCCTCAAAAAAACCGCCGCCATCAAGAAAATGCTCGAACGCCAGCTCCTGGCCATCAAAAACGCCATGCTCATCCACCAGCAGGCCGAAGCCTCCCGCACCTTCGCCGAGTCCATGAACGTCATGGCCGCCGAAATCGGCCGCGCCTTCGGCGAAATCGACCTCACCAAAACCCAGGCCCAGTGGGAAAAAGCCGTCGCCCAGGCCGGCTCCATGGAGGAACGCATGCAGCTCTTCCTCGAATCCATGGAACAGTCCGCCGTCTCCGCCTCCTCCACTCCCAACGAACAACTCGTCAGCGACGAGGAAATCGACCGCATGATCCAGGCCGACGTCATCGCCAACGAAAAAGCCGAACTCGGTAAACTCGACCAGCTCGACAGCGAAATCGCTAAAGAACTCGGCATCGCCAAACAGAAAGACTAGCTCCCCCGCCTCGCCGCCCTGCCGTAGCATCGTGTTGAGAGTTCCGCCCGGCCGCCTCCACCCTGCGACCATCCGCACGCTTCCCCGTTCAGATTCGGCCGTTCCCCTGTCCCCCGATTCCCGTCACCCCTAAAATCTCCCCATGCCCCCCCAGCCCCGACCATCCCGCCCCCGCGTCGCCCTCATCATCGAAACCTCCCTCGCCCCGGGCCGCGATATCCTCCGCGGCGTCTCACGATACATCCGCGAGCATGGCCCCTGGTCCACCTTCCTCGAACCCCGTTCCCTCGAAGAATCCGTCCCCGCCTGGCTCCGTAAATGGCGCGGCGACGGCATCATCGTCCGCGTCCAAAATCAACGCATCGCCGACGCCGTCCTCGCATCCGGCATCCCCACCGTCGATGTCCTCGGCGTCGTCGAATCCAGCGGCCTCCCTCTCGTCCATACCGACGACATCCGCATCGCCGAACTCGCCGCCGAACACCTCCTCGAACGCGGATTCAAACGCTTCGGTTTCTTCGGCCTCGTCGGCGAAAACTGGTCCGTCCGCCGCCGCGATGCCTTTGCCGCTGCCGTCCACGCCGCAGGATGCCCCTGCACCGTCTACGAAACCCCACGACACATCCACCACACCCGAATGTGGGAAAACTATGCCGATGACCTCGCCCAGTGGCTCCGCAAACAGCCCAAACCCCTCGGCCTCATGCTCTGCTCTGATCAGTGCGGCCCGGCGATGCTCGAAGCCTGTCGCCGCGCCGACGCCGCCGTCCCCGATGAGGTCGCCGTGATCGGCGTCGATAACGACGAACCCCTCTGCGAAGTCGCCGACCCCGCTCTCTCCAGCGTCTGGCCCGACCACGCCCGCGTCGGCTACGAGGCCGCCTCCCTCCTCCACAAACTCATCAACCGCACCGCAAAACCCCAAAGCAGAATCTACATCCCCCCCAGGCACGTCGTCACCCGCCGCTCCACCGACGTGCTCGCTATCGAAGATCGCGACATCGCTGCCGCCGTACGCTTCATCCGCGAAAACGCCTGCCTCGGCCTCGGCATCGACGAAGTCGCCGATCACGTCGCCCTCTCCCGCTCCGTACTCCAACGCCGCTTCCGAAAAGCCCTCGGCCATACCCTCCACGACGAGATGCTCCGCGTCCGCCTCCGCCGCGCCCAGGACCTGCTCCAAGGCACCGACCTGCCCCTCCACCTCGTCGCCGAAAAAGCCGGCTTCCGGCACCAGGAATACATGGGCGCCGTCTTCCGCGCACGACTCAACCAAACCCCCCGCCAATTCCGTAACACCCACCGCTGACCTCGCCCGCTCCAAACCACTTTACCCCGTAATTCCCCTCACCTTCCCCCTGCCGACCCGGTTTCCCGGATTGACCCGATTTCTACAAACTCGAACCCATTTCCTACTAGCAGCCCCGCCACCGCCAAAGCTATAATCCAACCCACTGGCGGCAAATCGCAATTCCGATCGGGCACGTTTCATATCCGATCCGGGCCCGAAGCCTTGCTTGTCTAAAGATGAAGATCGTCTGGAGGTCACCTATGCGGCGCCTAACTCATCCCCCTCGCGGCTTCACCCTCGTCGAACTCCTCGTCGTCATCGGCATCATCGCCCTCCTCATCGCCATCCTCCTCCCCGCACTCCAGAAGGCCAAAGAACAGGCCAACAAAATCGCCTGCGCCTCCAACCTCCGCAGCATCGGACAGGGCCTCACCCTTTATGTCGCAGACTGGAAATACTACCCCGGTCACTGTGCCTGGACTGGCGGCGGCGGCAACGCCGTCGCCATCTTCCCCTCCCGACTCCGAAAGATCGCCAAAATCGGACGTGACGTCTTCTATTGCCCTTCGCAGGACCCCAGCTTTGCCTGGCGCGATGACCGCACCCCGGGCGCTGGCAAGCGATTTGCCACCGCCGGTGACGCCGGATGGGGCTATGACGTCGGCGAACTTCTCCTTGACGTCCAGACCATCAGAGCCAGCTACGCGTACAATGACTGGGGATCCAACAACTGCCAGACCACTCCCTATCAACGCGGCCTTGGTGCCGATGTCAAGGGTGGCTTCAACACCGGGGAACAGAAAGCCTCTCGCGTCAGAAAACCCTCCGAAATGATCGCTCTGGCCGATGCCACCTCCCTCAGTGGTTGGAATTTCAACCTCGACCCTAAGGACCCACAGCAAATCCCCGGACGAATCCACAACCGGGGATGCAATGTCCTCTTCTGCGATGGCCATGTCACTTGGTATGCCCAGAAAGAAATCTCGCAGAAGTACCGGGAGGACAATGGTACCGTTCGAGATAACCCCAACTGGGTACAGGTCTCGCGGATGTGGAACTGCGACAACCTCGACGACAACATGAAATAAAATGAGCCGCACACAAGAAAGATTGATCATGGGGATCGCCGGGGTCGTGGTCGTTGTCGCCGCAGGCTACTTCATGTGGAACTGGCGACCCGCTAACAACGCCGATCACCCCGACGGCACATTCTGGATTTGCCAGAACCCCCAGTGCAACCACGAGTTTGTCCTCTCCGTCAAGGAACTCGGCAAGTTCCAGGAGACCCACTACGGCCAGCCCGTCATGTGTCCCAAGTGCAAGCAACAGAACACCGTCGGTGCCGAACGCTGTCCCAGTTGCTCCAAATTCATCTCGCGCGCTCAGCGGGCTGCCGTCTGCCCCCACTGCAAAGCGAAAATCTCCCAATGACCCTCCCTGTTCCTTCGCCTCATCATCAGCGCCCCCGCCAGACATTCAACGCCTTACAACGTCCCCGGGTCCGCCGCCGCCGCCCAACTCCCCCGCCCGCCCGCCCCGTACGCTGAGCACACAGGCCCCCACCCCCACCCCACAACCCAACCCCACACCCCCCCGCACTAGCACGTTCGCAAACCGCTGCTGATCCCCCGTCTGGATCGTCAGCACATGATCCCCCGTCGCTACCGCATCGTAGAACGCCCACTTCTCGATCGGCTCCAACTCCAATTTCAGCCCTGCCTCCCGAATCACCCTCCGGTAGTCCGCCCACACGGGCGGGTCCTCGCTCAATGCATAAGGGCCCGTCTTCTCGTACATCATCGTGTTTACCGCCTCCACCGGAATCGCCGACAACACCGCCTTCAGCGCCTGCTCGCAACTCACCACCCCCGGCATCAGATTCATCGCCACCAACTCCGCACGTGGCCCCATCTTCGACGACGCCGGGTAATTCCCGTCCGCAATCAATATCTTCGCATGATGCCCCGCTCGCCCCAGAATCTCATTGATCTTCGAATGAATCAGCGTGTGCCTCAACATAACCCGTCTCCTTCAGTCTCCTCGTTCGCCACTCATCATCTTCCCAAACGCCTCAATCGTCTGCCTCGCCGCCCCCTCCGAGTCCGGCCACGCCAGCACCTCCGCCGATAAAAACCCCTCATACCCAATCCCCCGCAGTGCCACCGCCACCTTCCCAAAATCCGTATGCCCCATTCCCGCCGCCCGCCGGTTCGAGTCCGCCAGGTGCACATGCCCGATCTGCGCTCCCCCTCGCAAAATCGCCGCCCCCAGATCCGCCTCCTCTATGTTCATGTGAAACAAATCCGCCAGCAACTTGACGTTCCCCAAACCCTCGATCACCCTCAACCCCGCCTCGATCGTATTCGCCAGATCCGTCTCATACCGATTCAGCGGCTCATAGATCAGCGGCACCCCATACTGCTCCGCATGCTCCCCCAACTCACCCAACGCCTCCCGCAAATACCCCACCGCCAACCCCCGATACACCCCGCCGACCCTGCGCCCCGGCCACGACCCCACAATAGCCGGCGCGCCGCGGGGCCCCGCC
>CAYVKG010000018.1:0-59621 GCA_964451955.1 uncultured Tepidisphaeraceae bacterium | reverse complement strand
CCCCCAGCACCACCCTTTGCCCGCTCACGAACCACCACCCCAACTCGCCGCGACTTCGCTGCTACAATTGCCCGCCTGACGCTCTGAGGATCATACAATGCCAAACTTCTCGTACGAGCCGCTCTTCAATCTCGCGCACGACGCCACCCCCTATCGCCTCCTCTCCCGCGATGGTGTCTCCGAACTCCAACTCGGCTCACGCAAACTCCTCCACGTCGCGCCCGAAGCACTCACCCTTCTCGCACAGCAGGCCTTCCACGATGTCTCCTTCTTCCTCCGACCCGCCCACCTCCAGCAACTGGCCTCCGAACTCAACGACCCCGAAGCCTCCGACAACGACCGCTACGTCATTCATACCCACCTCCTCAACGCCGTCGTCGCTTCCGCCGGCCAACTTCCCTCCTGCCAGGACACCGGCACCGCCATCGTCCTCGCAAAAAAGGGCCAGCATGTCCTCACCGACTCCGATGACGCCGCCGCCATCTCCCAAGGCATCTACAACACCTGGCAGACAGATAACCTCCGATATTCCCAGATTGCGCCCCTCTCTATGTTCGATGAGAAAAACACCGCCACCAACCTCCCCGCACAGATCGACATCCTCGCCGAGCCGGGCGACGAATACCATTTCCTCTTCATCGCCAAAGGCGGCGGCTCCGCCAACAAAACCTTCCTCTACCAGCAAACCCCCTCCATCCTCAACCCCATCGATCTCACCAACTTCCTTGCCTCCAAACTCAAAGACCTCGGCACCGCCGCCTGCCCTCCATACCACGTCGCCATCGTCGTCGGCGGCACCAGCGCCGAAATGACCCTCAAAACCGCCAAACTCGCCTCCGCAGGCTACCTCGACCTCCTCCCAACCACTGGCTCCCCCTCAGGCCGCGCCTTCCGCGACCTCGAAATGGAATCCCATGTCCTGCACGCGGCCTTCCGCTCCGGCATCGGAGCCCAGTTCGGCGGAAAATACCTCGCTCATGACATCCGCGTCATACGCCTCCCACGCCACGCCGCCTCCTGCCCCATCGCCCTCGGAGTCTCCTGCTCCGCCGACCGCAACATCAACGCCAAAATCACCCGCCAAGGCATCTTCCTCGAACAACTGGAATTCCACCCCGAAAAATACCTCCCCGCCAAACCACCCGAATTGGCCCCACCCGTCAAGATCAACCTCAACATCGGCATGGATAAGGTCCGCCAAATCCTCACCCGCTTCCCCGTCAAAACCCGCCTCGAACTCACCGGAACCCTCATCGTTGCCCGTGACGCCGCTCATGCTCGCATCAAAAAACTCCTCGAGTCCGGACAACCCATGCCCGACTACTTCAAGAACCACCCCATCTACTACGCCGGACCCGCCAAAACCCCGCCAGGCTTGCCCTCAGGCTCCTTCGGACCCACCACCGCTGGCCGCATGGATTCCTTCGTCGACCTCTTCCAGTCCCACGGCGCCTCCTTGGTCATGATCGCAAAAGGCAACCGATCCCCCGCGGTTACCGCCGCCTGCAAAAAACACGGCGGCTTTTACCTCGGCTCCATCGGCGGGCCCGCCGCCGTCCTCGCGCAGTCCAACATCAAAAAGGTCGAACTCGTCGCCTTCGAAGAACTCGGAATGGAAGCCGTCCGAAAAATCGAAGTCGTCGATTTCCCCGCCTTCATCATCGTCGACGACAAAGGCAATGACTTCTTCCAGCAAGTTCTTGAGGCTCACTGAGGAACACCAATGTCATGCCCCATCACTGAAATCACGATCGCGCATAACGATCCCTTCATCACCCTCCTCCGCGCCATGCCCTCCTTCCAGACAACCGATCTCAATCTCCTCCAGCAGCACCTCGGCCTTGCCGAGCCGTCTGGTATGCCCGCAAAAGCTGCCGTATGTGCTCTTCCTGCGATAGCTTCGGCCGAAGGGCCAGGCACGCCGCCCTCATCCGATCCCGCGTCGCCCCATCCAGCATCGCGCGAATGGCCCCGGCCAGACGCACCACATCCGACGCCTCGGGCAGCACAAAACCCTCCTGCCCATCCCGCATCACCTCGCACGCTCCGTTCTGCGCCGTGCTGATCACCGGCAAACCCATCGCCAGTGACTCCAGCACCACCAGACTGCAGGGATCGTGATGCGTCGGCAGCAGAAAAAAATCCGCTGCCGCGTAATACCCCACCGGATCCGCCTTTGCCCCAACAAAAATCACCTGCCCGCCAACCCCCAGCCGCCTCGCCAGGCGCCGGTAGGGGCCCGATCCATCCCCACCCACGACCACCAGCCTTAACCGACCGTCGTTCACTTGCGCCAACGCCCGGATCCCCTCCCGAAGTCCCTTCCGCGCAAAGTCCTGCGCGATCATCAACGCCATCACCTGCTCGCCGCCAATCCCAAGCTCTGCCCGAACTCCGTCCTCACCGCCGAACCCGGCCGGATCGAACCGCTCCAGATCGACCGCGTTGAACAGCCCCACCAGCCGCCGCTCGTCCATCACGTAGTGCTTCCGAAAGTCCCGCTTCACGTACTCCGACAGACAGAGCACCAACGGCGGCTCCGGGCCCGTCAGCAACCCTCGCTCAACCTCCGCATAGCGCCGCCGCCGACTCCACCATCCCCCCCCCGACTCCGCCGCCACTCCCGCATGCGGATGGTATACGTCGCACTGTCGCACCGGCAGCATGGCGTGCACAATGTCGTATCGATGCCGCGACACGTGTTCATCCAGGCAATCCAGGAACGAGACGTATCGCCCGGTACGCGTCACCTTCGCTCGCCCCAGTGGAACCTGTTCCACACACGCCAAAGACTCCCCGAAACTGCTTGCCAGAATCGCCGCTTCATGACCGGCATCCCACAACGCGCGAGCGAGATCGATGGTGTATCGCTCGGCGCCGCCGCGGCGGGAATCGGCATGGAGGATGACCAATGCGATCTTCAAGGCGATCTCACGATCCCGGCAGCGAGATGTTTCGCTTCGGCTGCCTTTGGTTTAGCTTCGCGTCGTGTCTGGCGATCCATCGTACTTTGCGCTCGATGGCCTTGCGAAGGCCGTCGACCGCCGAAATGTCCCGCTGCTGGGCATAGCGATGGAGCCATTGATTGAGTTGTTCGGTGGGGACTGACAAACGCGCAGCGCTGTACCAGAACTGGGCCAGGTCCTTGACGATCCAGCGTTGGCGGAATAACCACGTTGGCAGCGGCGCGACTCGGGCGGCGTCAATCAGGCGGATGTCGATGTCATTGCAGTCGCGTTTTACGAGGAAGTGGCATAAGTAAAGGTCGCGATGACGAAGGCCGGCGGAATGGAGTCGGGCGGCGAGGTCGGCGGTGGGCTGGAGGAGGCGGTCGAACGGGACGCCGGACTCGATGAGTTTGTCGGCCGGTCTGTATTCGGCGAGGTCTTCGGTCATGAGGAAGCTGCGGCCATCCGCCAATTTGCCCCACGCGACGAGTTTCATGGTGGGGATATGGGCCTGCCGGAGCATGAAGATGCCGTCGGCCTCCTGTTCAGCGGGCGGTTTGGAGCGGCCGGTGGCCTGGTGGCGTTTGACATGCAGGCGGATAGTCCGGCCGTTCGCGAGCATGGCATCGAGTGTGCAGTTTTCTCGATCGGGCAGAGACCTCCAGGGTCTGATGCGGGGATCGGTGAAGACCTGATGCAGGTCAGTCAGGCCGAGTTCGCGCAGGAGCGACTGCGACTCGCGCGGGACGCCATAGAATGATTGCGGATGATCCATCATGGATTGGCGACGGCGCCTTTCTGGTCTTTTCCGAGGACGCTGGCGATGGCTGACACTGGCCGATTCACAAGGCTGCTCCTGAGTGAACGGGGCTGAGTCTACCTGCGGGGAGGGGAAGGAAAAAGGGTCACGGCACAGTCGCTGGTTGGCGCGGGAACGGGGCGTGAAGACGGCCTATTGTGGTGGCCGGGCGAGGCGGTGGCAGAATTCGGCGAAACCGGCGGTCTGCTTGGCCAGTCGCTCGTCGATGGTGGGGTCTAGGTTACCGGCGGCGTCGAATTTCTCGCGGACGGCGGCGATGAAAACGCGGTCTGGGAACGTATGGGCGTTGCGGTAACTGAAGATCATCTGGAGTTGCTCGACAGCCCGCAGCGCGCCCCACTGGCCGGCGGCTTCACCGACGAAGGCGACAGGCTTGTGAACGAAGCTCTGGGGGAATTTGAGCATGTCGATGAAGTACTTGAGGATGCCGGGGAAGGAGCCGTTGTATTCGGGCGTGATGAGATGCAATCCAACGGCATCCAGGACTCGTTGTTGGATTGCGAGGAAGGCGGGCGGTTTTTGTGCGTAGGCGGTGGGATCGAAGGTCTCTCCGGGCATCTGCGAGAGGCTGAAGAGGTCGGCAGCGACGCTCTGCCGACTGTAGTGGGCGGCGATGGCGTGTGCCAGTCGCATGGCGTTGGATTCGGGGCGGTTGGTGCCGGCAATGATCATGATGGGGCGGGAGGTCATGGAATTCTCGCAGTCTGGACGATGGATTCAATGATATGCCGGGTGAATGGACGGGTGGAACAAAAGCGTCGAAGAAAGGCGTGAGGGGGCCGATCTCGGACGGTTGTGTTGTGAGGCATGGCGTGTCAGACACCGGCCGACTGCGAGGTCATGATGCCCCTAGCTGCCTCGTAGACCTGGATGCACTGTTTGGCTGCATCGGCCCAACTGCGGCGTCGGACGTCGAAGGCGCCGTGCTGGCGTAGGGTGCTGGCCAGGGGCGGATGGCGGAGGACGGCGATGATTTTGTTGGCCATTTCGTCGATGTCCCAGAAGTCGCATTTGAGCGCGTGAGTGAGGACCTCGCTCACACCGGACTGTTTGCTGATGAGGACGGGGACATCGTGGCTCATGGCTTCAAGGGGGGCGATGCCGAAGGGTTCGGAGACGGAGGGCATTACGTAGAGGTCGGCCATTTTGAAGACCTTTTCGACGTCGGCGCCACGGAGGAATCCTGTGAACAGGACCTTGTGTCCGATGCCCATAGCGGCGGCCATTTCGATGATTCGGCGGATCATGTCGCCGGAGCCGGCCATGACGAACTTGACGTTGTCGATGACCTCGAGGACTTTTTTGGCGGCGGCCAGAAAATACTCGGGTCCTTTTTGCATGGTGATTCGACCCAGGAACAGGACGATTTTCTCGTCTTTGTGAATTTTGTATTGTTCCTCGTCAAAGCCATTGCCGTTCATGTCGATGGCGTTGTAGACGACCTCGATTTTGGCGGGGTCGACGCCGTAGCGGTGGGCGCAGATGTTCCGGGTGAGGTGGCTGACGGCAATGACCTTGATGGCGCCGTGCATGCCACGGCGTTCGATGTCGTAGATGCGCTGGTTGACGTTTTCGCCGGAGCGGTCGAATTCGGTGGAGTGCACATGCACGACGAGGGGCACGCCTTTGGCGGCGGCGACGGCCAGGCCTGCGGGGAACGTCATCCAGTCGTGGGCATGGACGAGTTCAAAGGACTCCTGGCGGGCGATTTCGGTGGCCAGTGCGGCGTATCGCTGAATTTCGGCGAAGAGGTCGCCGGCGTAGGGAGAACTGGCGGCCGGTGCGGAGGAGGCGGCCTGCACCTGCACCCCCGCGGCGGCTGCGCGCGCGGGGTCGGTGGTGGCGACGAGAGTGGCTTTGGAGACGCGTTTTCGCTCGGCGATGACAGTTTTCGGGGGCGTTTTTTGAGGCTGCTGCTGGTATTGCTCGGGCCGTTGGTAGGGGTTGCCGATTTGTGCGCTGACGGTTCGGAAGGTCACGTGTTCAAATTCGTCAAGACGGAACTCTGTGGATGGCGCTGCCAGGGGCGATTCTGGGCGAGGGCTAACGAGGCGGACGTGAGTGGAGAATGGAGTTGAGACAGGCCTGGGAAGCACGAACATCACATCGGTACCGAGTCCGCTCATGGCTTTGGTCAAGCCATAGCATGCTGTGCCGAGGCCACCACTGATGAACGGCGGGAATTCCCACCCAAGCATGAACACTCGCATATCTAGCCGCACTTTCTGACTTAGGAGCCTGCCCGTCCTTGTCCTTGAGTCCATTCAAGGCATCAAGACAACTGAATTCTCCGCGTATCTAGCGGACTCCATCCAAGAGCCGCATGGCATTTCCGACATTGCCAAGGGTGCTGGCAGCCCAGACTCACCCACATGCCATTACATCTGGAGCGAGTCGGCCGGATCATCATAGGCCCGACACAGCTAGAACTGTCGAGCAATGCGATCTTCCATCGGTGTCGTCGACCCACTGCCGGCAGCGGGAACCACTTGTCCAACGCATCCTATGGTAGTACTCGAGAGCGCCACCAAACCACCAGACGAAGCATTGCAGGTGACCAAGAGTCGCCCTTTGACCGGCATTCTCAATACCAATCCCCCAGTTTAACAACTGATGGCTCGTCTGCATAGACGCTCTGTCAAGAAATACTGTGGCCGTTTCGGTTTTTGTGGCGATTGGTCAGCTGGACTGCGAGTATGCCAGTACCAAGGCGGTGCCCGATAGCGGGTAGGAAGTCGGTTAGTGATATTCTTATCGGACGTGAACCTGTAAAGAACGTCAGGCGGGTGGCGGGCATTTGCGGAGCGGACCCGGGGGGGTAGACTAGGCGGTGTGGAACAGCATGTGCCGCCGATGTATTTTCCTCGGCCGAGTTTGACGCGGGTGGCGTGCCTCGGAAGAGTGGTTGCGCTGGTGGTGGCGTCGGGTTGCCTTGGGATGTTGGTGACGGGGTTGCTGGTGAATCCCGACCCGTCGGGCGTCGGAACACACCATCAATTGGGGCTGGCGCCCTGCGGAATGGTTAGCCGTTACGGCATTCCGTGCATGACATGCGGTATGACGACAAGCGTGGCATGGTTTGTGCGTGGACGGCTTCTGGCCAGCGTCTATGTTCAACCGATGGGCTTCGCGATTGCTTTCTTGGCAGGGATGACGTTCTGGGGGGCGTTGTACGTGGCAGTTAGCGCTCGATCAGTGCATCGGCTGCTGTATTTGGCGTCTTGGCGGTGGTTTGTGGTGCCGCTCTTCATGCTTGCGATACTGGCGTGGATCTGGAAGATCGCCATTCATTTAGGGGGTTGCGATGGATGGCGTTAAGTTATGGTAATAAAACGTTTTGGAGTTTTTATGGATTTGCGAGCTTCGTGTGATATGAAGCCGTCCGGGATATGGATGGTATTGGTTCTGGGGGCGGTATTGTGGGGGATCGGCGGCTGCGCCGCCGATGAACCTGTGGATGGCGCGGAAGGCTTTGTTAAGCCGGAAGTTACGTATGGGGGGTTGACGGGTCAGAAATGTGCCGTCTTAGTTTGGGCGGACACTTTTACTCGGGCCGAGTTCAACCAGATCCAGATTGATCTGGCGCGGGTGTTGCAGAATGAGATTGTTGGGCCACAATCGTCCGAGGAGTCGTCGGCCAAGCGTGATGCGTCAAAGCCACAGTTTGTCGATCCGCGATCGGTGGTGCTGTATCAGCGGCAACATCCTGAGTTAGATGGTCTTACAGTTGTGGAAGTCGCACCGCATTTGGGGGTTCCGCGGGTGATATATGTGGAGATAGAGCAACTACAGACCCAGTCGCCACGGTCGGTTTTGTTGCTGAAGGGTGTTGCCAAGGCGACCCTGCGTGTGGCCGAGGTCACAGAAGGCCGAGCGGTCGTTGTGTTTGAAGAGAAGGGTATAACGGCGGTGTATCCACCGCGAGCGAGCGAAGGTGTGGTGCCGACGGACAAGATGAACGAGAGAACGGTGTACGAGGGTGTGGTGGTGGAGTTGGCGAAGCGTCTGGCGGCTCGTCTGCCGGTGGGCAAGTGAGAAAGGGCGGTGGGCTATTTGGTTTTTCGTGAGGGGTCGCCGGAATAGAGGTCGAGGTAGAAGTAGAGCAGAATTCGGTCGCTGATTTCGCGTTTGCGGGAGAGCCTGAAGCGGAATTTCTCGAAGAGTCTGAGGGCCGGTTCGAAATCCATGCCGGTATCGAGAGTCACCTTGAGATGCGCTCTTTCGCGGCAGAATTGGATGGCGGTTTCGAGCAGCAGACTGCCGATGCCGCGTCCGCGGGCGTCTTTGTGGACGCGGAGTCGGCGGATCTCGCCTTCGCCGGAGTCGTGTTGTTGTACGCCGATCATGCCAACGACCTGTCCGCCGGGTTCCTCGGCGACCCAGAAGTGGTTGCCGGGCGAGTTCATGTAGGCCGAAGCGATATCGTCGATGTCGAGGCCGGTGTCGTTGTCGGCGATCTTCCCGCGGATGATGCCGGTCATATAGAGGCTTTTGCACACTTCGGCGTCGGCTTGGGTGAAGCTGCGGATTCTGATCGATGGATTGGGGCGTTTATCTGGCACGATAGGGGCATTTTAGCACTGGCGATTTCGCAGTGGAATGGAGCCGAGCGGGCCGGTTTGCGATAGGATCAGCGTCGATGCTCATTGGCATTCTCAGTGATACGCACGACAGGGCGGAATTGGCTCGCTTGGCGGTGGAGATGTTGCGAAGCCGCGGTGCGACGTTCTTTCTTCATTGCGGCGACATTGGCGGGCCGCGGGTGCTTGAGTGCTTTGGGGGGTTGTCTGCGGCATTTGTGTGGGGGAATTGCGATTTTGACCGCTTTGCACTGGATCGCTGCGCCGAACGACTGGGCATCTGCTGCTATGGTCCATTTGGGGATCTTGTTCTGGACGGCAAGCGAGTCGCGGTGATGCATGGCAACGATCACAGGCTCAAGCAGCGGTTGATATCATCGCAAGAGCACGATTATCTCTGCCAGGGACATACGCACGCGAAGGAAGACACCCGGGTTGGTCGTACTCGCCTCATCAACCCTGGTGCGCTTCATCGGGCGAATCCGAAGACCGTGGCGCTGCTGGACTCGGTGGCGGACACGGTGGAGTTCCTGGTTGTGGGATAGGGCGCTTGCAGCGTGGGGAGAGTTGAACGAGTATTGCGGCAGGCGGAAGATGGCTCTGCCTTGGGCATGGAGCGAAGATGGACGCGTGCGAGGTATTGGCCGTCGGCGAGAATCAGACGTGGCTGGTGTACTTGCTGGCCGGCGTGACGATTGCGTATGTGGTCATCCGTCCGATGTTTCGGAAGAAGAAGGACCCGCTGGAGAAGCCGCTCAATTTTAGTCTGTCACAGCAAAGAGCGGTGGAACGGGAGATGTCGAATCTGCTGGTGGAGTTATCGGAGATGGTTCGACAACTGACGTCGCAGCTTGACACTCGCACGGCCAAGCTGGAGGTGTTGATACAGGAGGCGGAACAGAAGATTGCCCAGCTGCGGCAGTTGACGAGCACGACCGCCGCCACGAAGGAGGAAGCGAGCCTGGCGCCGGCATCGCCATCGCAGGTGGAAGACCCGCGGTATGCGGAGGTATATGCGATGGCCGATGAAGGCCAGACGGTGCTCGAAATCGCGCAGAAGCTGGGTCGCCCGCAAGGCGAGGTCGAGTTGATCTTGGCGTTGCGATCGCGTTAGGTTGGGGGCAAGGGCGCATCTATTTCAGTCGCCCGTGATTAGCGGACGGGAGGCAAGGGCAGGAAGAAGGGGCGAAGCGGCGAGAAGAAAGGGCCGATGCCGTGTGAGGCGGCGTGTGGGTCTTCGGTCAAGTTGAGAGGACTTGTTGTGGACATTGTCTGGAAGCTATTGGCCACGCTTGGTCTGGTGGCACTGAACGGGTACTTTGTGGCGTCGGAGTTCGCGGCGGTTGGGGCTCGCGCGTCACGGCTGGAGCTGGAAGCCAAGTCCAGTCTGTTGGCTCGCTTTGCGCTGATCGTGAAGGGGCGGGTTGACCTGTACCTGTCGAGTTGCCAATTGGGGATCACGATTGCATCGCTGCTGCTGGGCTACGTCACCGAATCCGCGTTGGTGGCGATCATTCGGCCGGTATTCAGTTGGATTCACTTTCCGTACGAGCCGCATGCTGTCGCGGTTGGGATTGCACTGGCGGTCAGCACGTCCTTGCATGTGGTGGTTGGGGAGATTGCGCCGAAGAACTGGGCGATCTTCTACCCGGACCGGTTGCTGCCGATCCTGTCGCCGGCGCTGGTGATCTTCACGTATGTTTTTTATCCGGGCATCTGGGTGCTGAATTCGGCGAGCAACTGGTTGCTGCGTGTATCGGGAATTGAGATCGATCGCGTGCATGGCGAATTGCCGCACAGCGAGCGGGAACTGCAGGCGTTGTTGGCGCACTCGATTGCCAAAGGTGTAATTGCCAAGGGCAGCGGACAGATCCTCACGTCGGCGTTCGAGTTCAGCCAGCTGAAGGTTCGGCAGATCATGACGCCAAGGACGCAGGTGGATTACCTGGCGGTTGATCAGCCGGTAGGCGAGCTGTTGCGAATCGTTCAGAGAAACGCGTACACGCGTTTTCCGCTGTGTGAAGGAGACATTGACCACGTGGTGGGGCTGGTTCATATGAAGGACCTGTTCAATCACCTGAAGCTGATTCCCGGGCGGCTGAAATTCGCGGACGAGAAGACGCCCGAGGGCGAGGCGATCGCCATTGCGGCGGGTTTGCCGGGATCGGCGGTGCACGTGATCGGTTCCGGGGATATCGACCTGAAGCAGATTCGCCGGGACATTCTATTCGTACCGGAGATGCTGGATGTTCCGAAGCTGTTGCGGCAGTTCCAGCAAAGCCACGTTCACATGGCGGTTGTTGTTGATGAGTACGGCACGACGCGCGGGATTGTGACATTGGAGGACGTGCTGGAAGAGCTTGTGGGCGAGATTGAGGACGAGTTTGACACGGGCTCGCAGCCCAGCTTTGTGCCCGAGGGTGAGAGTTATCGAGTGAGCGGGATGCTCCCGATGCACGAGTTGCGAGAGCGATTGGCGCTGAACGATATGCCGCCTACCGACGTGGACACGATCAACGGCTATATCATTGAGCAACTCGGCCGGTGGCCCCGCACAGGGGACACGGTTCTGCTTGGGGAATACACTGTGCGGGTGCTTACGGTTTCGCAGAAGCGAGTGGGGCAGGTGCTGATTACGCCCATGACGCAACAGGTTGCCAAAGACGATGGCCCGGGCCACGTCTGAACGAGAGTTGGGCAAGCCGGTCAGAGCTTGCCGCTAGTGTTTGAAATGCCGCTGGCCGGTGAAGACCATTGCGGTTCCGGTCTTGTTGACCAGGTCGATGGTCAACTGGTCTTGAAGCGATCCACCGGGTTGGATGATGGCGGTGACGCCGGCGTCGATGAGCAACTGCGGGCCGTCAGGGAACGGGAAGAACGCGTCGGAGGCGGCGACGGCAGCTTTGACGCGGTTTCCGGCTTTGGCGATGGCGAGTTTTGCGGCGGCGGGGCGGTCCATCTGTCCGGCTCCGGCGCCCAGGAGCATTCCGTCCTTGGCGACCACGATGGCGTTGCTCTTGACGTGTTTGCAGACGAGCCATGCGAATTTCAGGTCGGCCATTTCTTTGGTCGTCGGGGGGCGGTTGGAGGCGACCTCCCAGTGGTCATCGTCGATGCCGAGGAGGTCTCGCTGCTGGACGAGGTAGCCGCCGACGATCTTGTGCATGTGCAGTTGTGTGGGGTCCAAGCTCTTGATCGGTCCCACATCGAGTAGGCGGACGTTCTTCCATCGCGTTCGGAGGAGTTCGAGGGCATCGGCATCGTAGCCGGGGGCGACGATGACTTCGAGGAGCTTGTCGATGGAGGTGATCGCCTGAGCGGCCTGGAGGTCGATCGTGCGGTTGAGGGCGACGATGCCGCCGAATGCGGCGAGGGGATCGCCCTCGAATGCGCGTCGGAAAGCGGTGGCGAGGTCGGCCGCTTCGGCGCAGCCGCAGGGCGTGGTGTGTTTGACGATACACGCGGCGGGCCCGGCGAACTCTTTAACGGCCGCCAGGGCGCCGTCGGCGTCGAGCAGGTTGATATAGGACAGTTCCTTGCCGTGATATTGCCTGGCGAGAGCGACTGATGCCTCCGTGGTCGGATGATCGATGTAGAGAGCTCCTTTTTGGTGGGGGTTTTCGCCGTAGCGGAGATCGGCGACCTTTCGCAGGGGCAACGTCATACTTGGCGGCAGGGGGGAGACCTCGGCAGTCTTGCCGTGGACGATGCCGGCAAGGTACTCGGCGATCTTGCCGTCATAGGCGGCGGTGTGGGCAAACGCTTGCTGGGCTTGCGAGAGGCGTAGCTCGCCGCTGGAGCAGCCCTTGTTCTGTCGAAGCTCCGCCAAGACGCCGGCGTAGGCGTCCGGCGAGGTCAGGACGAGCACGTAGTGGTTGTTCTTGGCCGCGGAGCGGACCATCGACGGTCCGCCGATATCGATATTCTCAATGGCTTCTTCGAAGGGGACGTTGGGTTTGGCGACCGTTTTCTCGAACGGATAGAGGTTGATGCAGACGAGGTCGATGGCGCCGATGCCGTGTTTTTCCATGGCGGCACGATGCTCGGCGTTGTCACGGATGGCGAGCAGTCCCCCGTGAATCTTCGGGTGGAGCGTTTTTACCCGGCCGTCCATCATCTCGGGGAAACCGGTGACTTCGGAGACATCAAGGACGGGCAGGCCCTGCTCGCGGAGGAAGCGCGCGGTGCCGCCGGTGCTGATCAGCTGGACGCCGAACTCGGAGTGGAGCGCCTTGGCGAAATCGGCCAAGCCGGTCTTGTCGAAGACGGAGATAAGAGCCCGCCTGATGGGAACGAGATTAGCCATGTTGATCCTGTTGTGATGACTCCGAAGCGATGCGTGCCGGAAGACAGGCGGGGTTGCCGATCACACGGCGCGCAACGCGCAACGGTCGATTTCGTCTATTTCGCGACGGCCAGCGGGAGGGGACGGGCGTCGAAGACCAATTCGCCGACGGCACCGGCGTTGGGTACGGGGCGGATGGCATAGAGTTCGCCTGCTGCCGTTGCGGCGAAGATGGTATTATCCTTATCGCTTTCGTTGGTGACGAAGAAGGCGAAATCCTTGCGAGCGGAGCGATACCTGATTGCGCCGGTCTGTTTGTCGACTGCGATGATCTGGTTGCTGTTGGTGCGGAGGTAGATAGTTTTGGCGTCATAGGAGAGTATCTGCTCGGCCTCCGGGACAACCCACAGGTGGTTGCGGACCTCGATCTTGCCGCTCTTGTCGATCGCGACAACGCCCGTCTCGGGGACATAGAGGTAGACGGCGTCGGTGGTCACGACGGGACTGCTCGCATCGCGCAGGGGCCGGCCGGCATAATAGACCCAGTTGATCCGGCCGCTGTCCAGGTGCAGGCAGTAGAGCTTGGTGTCCATTGAGGCGACATACACGCCATCTTTGTCGGCTTTGAGGTCGGCGAGGATCTGTCCTCCGGTGCGGAAGTATCCTGTGGCGAGGTTTTGCCAGAGAATCTCACGGCTATCGGCGCGGACGGCATAGACGCAGCCATCCCGGCTTCCAGCGAAGAGATCGCGCGCGAAAATGGCCGAGTTAGCCGAGATCTGGCCGCGCGTCATCAGTTCCCACCAAGGGGAGATGGGGTAGGGCTGTTCTCTGGTATCGACGGCGGTGAGCCGGCCGCCATTTTCATGATCGACGCCGACGAAGACGAGTCGCCCGTCGCCGACGCCACCGCTGGAGGCGCTGTAACGGAGCGGAATTCCATGGGAGAATCGCCCTTCCCGGCTGAAGACGGTTAGCTGGCCGGTGGAGGGGAAGACGACGCGGTCGGCCAGTGTGATCGGAGGAAAGAGAGTGGAAGTGGGTGTGGCGGCGTTAGCGAGGGTCAGGGTGTGGCCTGTGTTTCGGTTGATCCAGAAGACCTGGTTGTCGCTTCTGCAGGCGAAGAGGGTGTTCTCATTGAGGCAGAGCCGTTTCAATGACGTGCCGCCGAGGGGCAGATCGAGTTTCCAGATCGCGGCGAAACTGCCTGCAGGTATTTCGACGGCTCCGGCGACGGCGACCGGTTCGGCATCCTGGCGGCATCCGCCCAGCAGGCAGAAAACCAGAACAAGGCTGCTCCACGATTTCCGGCCGATTCGCTGTGTCACCAAACGTCTGCCACAAGACTCGGACTGGTGTCTATTCACAGAAGCTCCTGCGTTAACGAGCCGATTGACGCTGCACTTCGGGTGCCAAGCAGCGGCAGAGAATAGCATTGGATGCCCGCCATCGTCAAACCCGCTTGCCGGTCTAAACAGCCGGCGAGTCCGGACGGCGAAAACCGCGGCGACCTCGCGTGCCGGGGGGCAGCTGCGAGGAGTTTCCGTGATGTGTCGGGGACGACTTGGCTTGCGGGGGTGTTGTTGGGGCGGAGTAGCGTCCAATCGTGCGAGTAATGACGGCGGTTCCCGTTGTTCCCGCTGAGCGGGCGCGTACAATGCGTGTATCGGTCGTCTGCGAATGGAGCCCTTGTGCTGCCGACCCTTCATGACATTGCGCGGGAAGCGAACACGAGCATCAGCACGGTCAGCCGGGTTCTGGCGGGGGGGAGCAGTTCGGCTCGCATTAGTCAGGCGACGCGCTTGCGCGTGCTTGAGGTGGCCAACCGGCTGGGCTACCGGCCGAACCTCGTGGCGAGGTCGCTGCGCACCCGTCGATCCAACACGGTTGCGTTGCTTGTGAGCGATATTGCGAACCCCTGGTTCGGGCAGATGGCCAGCCTCATCGAGCAAAGCCTGCGTCACCATGGTTACTCGATGATGCTCTGCAACAGTGGAGAAGATCCCGGGCTTGAGCAGGAGTATCTGCGATTGCTACCGAGCAAGGGAATCGATGGCCTGATTGTGGTTCCCGTGTTGCGCAGCAAGAAGGGGCTGACGGACATTCTTCCCACGGACCTGCCGGTTGTGATTCTGGACCGACCGATTCCCGGCATCGCGGCGAGCGTCAGCAGCGACCAGGAGCAAGCCGCCTCGATTCTTTGCGACTCGCTCGCTGTCGCGAGGGTGAAGAAGATTGCGGTCGTGTGCGGCCCGCAGCACATTGTGACGCATCGTCGGCGGAGCGAACTGGTTTCGGCGCGTTTTGAAGTCATTGCCAGGCACGAAGGCCCGGCGCAGCGAGACACGGGTCGACAGGCGTACATCAAGTTCCTTCAAATCGAACCGGATGCGATTGTCTGTACGAACAGTTTCCTTGGGCAGGGTGTGATCGATTCGATTGTCGATGCGGAGGACCCGCCGATAATCGGGTGTTTTGATGAGATCGCGATGATGGATCTGCTGCCGATTCCGATCGTCTGCAGCGTGCAGGATGTTCCCTTGTTGGCCGAGAGCTGTGTGCGGCAGCTGTTGCCGATGCTGCGGGGAGAGGATGCGAAGCCCGAACCACTGGTCGTTCCGAGCCGCGCCGTAGCCAACCGACGTTTCCGGATGATGTTGTCAAGCCGTGGCGGGGCATCGCGTGCCGGTGATGGGAAGCCCGCGGCCGAACTGACAGGATGAGGCGGGGACGGAGCATCCACGCCAGTCGTGATTTCGGGGAACGGGCAGTTTACTTTTTTTATTCCGTCTCTTAGCTTTCCCGCACCTGAGACTATGGACTGGACTGTCCTGATCATCTTCCTTGTTGCCACGGCCGTCATGATGTTCATCGAGCGTGTTGGTGTTCCGGTGACGGTGCAACTGTCATTCAAGGGCGACCTGAAGCGAGAGAGCCGCTGGTTGGCGCAGTATGGTCAGGGCGCGTGTTCGGTTGTTGTGTCGCTGATTCTCTGGCGGCTGGATGGCCGTCGAGGCCACAATGGAGTGCCTGTCTGGGTTCCGGTGCTGGTTGCCGTCATTGCCACGGGCTTGGTGGCGGTGGTGGTGAAGCGGCTATTGGGGCGGGTCCGGCCGAACCGGGAGAATGCCGGCCGGTTTGTTGGTCCGACGTTTCGGCATATCTCTGCGCAAGAGAGCTTCCCATCCTCGCATACCGCAAGTGCCGTTGCGATGAGCGTGGTTTTGGCCCATTTATACCCCGCGGCCTCGCCCATCTTCTGGACGCTTGCCATCATTTGCGCCTCGTTGCGATACCTCATGGAAGCGCATTGGCCCAGTGACATCTTCGCGGGATGTGCCCTGGGGTATGGTCTGGCGTGGCTGACGTTGTACCTTCTGCTACCTTGAAGGTCGCCGTGCTGTACGACCTCTCGACTATTGCCGACCATTTGGCCGAATCGATTCGGCTTGCCGAGGATGCCCTGCGACTTGAGCAGGCCGTCTATGGCTTGGATTCAATGGACGAGGTGGCGCTTCAGGGACTATTGGCATCGTACTTAGGGAGCTATTACGAAGTGGCTCGTGAGGTTCATTACCCGTCCGCGGCGTCCGCGAAGCGGTCTCACCGGATGCGATGCGACCTGGTGCTGACTCCAAAGGGGTTGCCGCTGAAACGAGACACGGGGGAGCCGACGCTCTTTGACCCGGCGAACCAGTGCGATGCTTCGGGGTCGCTATGGCTGGAAGTCAAGGCGGCGTATCAGTTTCGATCGCCCGGCGTATGCCACAGCGGGTATTCACCCCAATGGCGATCGGCGGTTGTCGAGGATGTTCGCAAGATGGAGCAGGACGCGCTGATTCGCGAGGCCGCCCTTGTCTTGATTGTCTTCAACGAGTCTGTACAGATCCTGGAGAAGGACTTGGACCTCTTCGAGACGGTTCTGGCGCAGAAGGAAGTCCTTGCGGGTTTCCGGCAGGTGCGCAGCATTCCCATTCTCGACCGAATCGGGCACACCGTATGCACCGTTGCGCTTTGGCCGACCATCCAGCGGGATTGAACCGGTTTGTGGGGCGGTGAGGCTGTGCCTCATGTCGGCGGAGTCTTTGCCAAGGTCTTGCGCAGTTGGCTGGCCCGGCTCACGAACTCCTCCATTCTCATTCTGGACTGCCGAATTGGCCAGAGCATCGTCTCGCTCCACTCGGCCACCTGTCCTGCGAGATTGAGCGTCGGATCGAGACTGCCGCCCAATTGCCATCGGGCGAGCGAGCGGTCCACGCGCCGTTGTGTGTCCCATTTCAGGATCAGCCAGAGCACCAGGAAGTAAACAGCCAGAAAAGCCACGCTCTTCAGCAGATAGTTGACCCCCAACACCTGTACGACCAAGAGCGGCAGATTCCCATGGCCCGGCTCCATCCATGCCTGAAGGATGGGTTGTGCGAATGGGAACCACAGGATTGCGCCGAACGTCAGGAGGATGCGCAGGATTGTGGCGATGACCGTGTCCGACAGCAGTTGTGTGCGAATGACCGACCGTTGCCTTTCGAGAGTGGTCACCAGCCGCTGTTTCAGATCGGCCTGTGCTTGGTGGGCCTCGGCCGGCTCCCACAGTCTGTGTCCGGCGTAGGCTCTGCTGACGAGCGGCGAGGATTGCTGCAATGTGGCGAAAACGGTTTGGACGAGTTCCGCGATCGAGCGTCCTGAGGCTGTTGGGTCCGCTGATTGCAGATGCGCATCGACCAGATCTTCTGCCTGCCTCAGGCCGTGCTGCGGCTCGATCGGCAATCGCAACATTGTCAAGATGGGACCGATCAGCCCGTGCAGCGCGTTCACAACCGGCCACCGCGATGCGCGGGCTTCCGTCAGTTCATCGCCCATCGATTTGCGATACGCGGGATCGTTAAGAATGGCCGGCACGGCGCTTTCGATCAGTCCAACGCCGATGCGGGACGCCAACTCCTCTTCGGCGGCGGCTTCGATTCTCGCCAGTGCACTGAGCTTCTGGGGCAGGTCCTGCCGGTCGATCCACTCTGCCAGGGATTCGCCCTGCCTGCGTTCGGCCCATTGCTGCGACGCCTCCACCGCCATTTCTGATTTCTGGTCGCCGAGCGCGGACCGTAAGGCGGGCAGATCATGCTGGTCGGGATGCGTTGCGCTGATCAACCAGATCCGTGGAGGTTGTTCGAGCTGCAACTGGTCGGCAATTCGTCTGGCGTAGTCGTCGCTCAGGTCGCGCAGGGCCTCTTTGCCTTCGCGATCGATGACCTGGTCCACTTTGTTCAGGCAGAACAGGAAGTTCCGTGGCGCGTTGCCCTTGGCCACCATTGCCAGCAGTTCCCGCGGTTGGCGGTCCGCGTATTTCTCGATGCTCTGCAGCCAGATCGGAAAGAGCATGTGCCGGAGCATTCGTCGCGTCATGTCGATGTGATGGGCGTAGTGGCTGTCGATGTCGGGCAGATCGAGCAGAACCTGCCGAAGAAGCCGCTCGATCCGATGCGTCACGACGCGATACCGGCCCTTGACTTCCCGTTCCAATAGTTCGCTGAGCGGCTTGGCCTGCGCCTCGTGTGCGTAGGCGATAACCCATTCCGTCCCGGGTCCATAGGAGGTTTTTGCGGTGATTTCCTGCCCCACCAACGCATTGACCAGCGAGCTTTTCCCGACCTCTTTTCCGCCGATCAGCCCGATGAGGTACATCTCGGCGCCTGCTCGCAAGGCGGACTCCTGCAGTGTGGGCGAACCGTCTTCGAGCAGACTGGGCCGCTCGACGCCTGTCTCCTGCGCGATCTGGTCGACGAGTTGGCGGTACGGATGGATCATGCCGGCACCAATGTTTTGTCAATCAGGTCCGCAACCGACTCTGCCAGATACGAGAGCTTGCGGATTTCGTGGTTGCTTGGGGCCTGATTCTCCAGCCAGTCACACAGTCGGCTGATCTGCTCCGCGGACAGTTCGGCGAACCGATCGCCGATGCGGCGATTGGCCTGGCGTGTTCGGCCCGTCACCTCATTGCTGAGCTTTTCCCCCAGCCACATAGCCAGGCTGAAGGAGCCGAGCACAATAAGATCCACGGGCCCGAAGAAGGCGTGGTGTGCCGCCACGACTGCCGCGAGCAGATACGGCGCCGCCTCTGACCATTTGGTGAGCTTCTTGCTGCCCGGCAGCAGTCTCAGGAGTTTCATCAGAACGGCCGTGTCTCGCGGTGTAGCATGCCACCGCTGCTCCAGCCAGGCTTTCAGTTCCGCCAACTCCTCACTGGCGATCTTCCCGGCCTCGGCTGCGGGCATCCTTGCCTGCCGGTAAGACTCACTGTCTTTCATCCATCGGGCTGCCATCGGGCTGCTCAGAAGCAGATCCTCGGCCCGGCTCTGCAGAACCACGAATTGATCCGCCAACAGTTTCGGGAAATCCGGGACCGCGCTCTGCGTCTCGCCGGTCGGGGCCGGTTCTGCGAAATGCAGGCGACGACCTCTTGCCAGGACGTCCCAGGCCGAGCGGGGGAGTCGGATCAGCATTCCGGGCACCTGTCGCACGCGGTCGAGAACGCGCCGGGGTCCCATCAGGTACAGGACGCTCTGTTCCTGAAGCCGACGGTGCAATTGGCGCGTTACAGGGCTGACGTCCAGCCCCGGCTCCGGCGAGGTCATCGCCCTCAGTGTCGCCGTCAATCGATCCACTTCCGCACGCTGCCGTCGCATCGGTTCAAGAATTTGATCATCCAAGCGGCCCAGAAGGTCCTTCAATCGCACCCCGATCGCGTTTCGACGCACTACAGTCTCTTGGGCAGCGATGAAGCGGGGCAATTCAGCCAGCGCCTTCCGCAGCCTCTCCAGAGAGCAATCGTCTGGAGGTTCATAGGCGGCGTCATCGCGTGGGATCGCGAATACCCTCGCATCCGGCCACTCTCGTTGCTCCAGCTGTCGCCGGAAATCTTCCAGGATCTCCTCACCTTCGCATTTGTTCATCACAAATACCGTTGGAAGGGAATAGCGGTGGGCCAGCCGGTAGTAGGGAAGCAGCTCGGTCATCTGGTACTTTTCCGGCGTTACCAGGAACAGGACTGCGTGTGCCCATCGGAAGACCCGATCCGCCTCCGCTTGATGAGCCGGCTGGTCGCCATCGAGGTCGGGCGTGTCGATCAGCGAGATCGCGCCGGTGAGCGGCCGATCCAGTTCGACGATCACCAACAGGCCCGTTTCCCCGCGTTGTGCCCCATCGTGCTTGATCTCACAGGGCAATCCCAGCCACCCCTGAGGCACGTCGGCCGCACTGCGAGCGACGGCGATGGCGCCGGCGGTGAACGTTCGCCGGAGCGAAGTCGCCGACACGGTGGCCTCCAACAGCCGATTCACAAGGGTGCTCTTACCCGTCCCCGTGCCGCCCAGCACTGCCACAAGAGGCCGATGTGGTTCCTTGTCCCGCAGGTGAAAGAGGCCCGCCAGGCAGTCTGCCCGCCATCGCAAGAGGGTTGCCGCCAGAGGTCCTGCGTTTTGGATGGTCCCCAATTCGCGGTCCAGTGTCGCCAGACCGCTCGCGAGCATGTCCATACGGTCTGCCATGGCCTTACAACTTAGGCTTCTGTGAGCCAGAGTGCAAAGCTCCCCATGCTCTGATGTTGCGGGTTGTCTGCGACCCTGATGGTTACGATACCTTCCTCAGGTCCGCTTTTCTTCTGGAACGGCTGTCAATATAGATGCAGTTGCTCGCAGCCCCTCTCAGATGCTCCAGGTATTGCTGAAGCTCCGCCTCGTCGAACTGTGCCAGAAACTGAGGCTCTGCGGTTGGATTCAGCTGGCGAATATCATCAATCAGTTGACGTTTTGACATAGGGTGTTAACTTTCACTGCGGCGAAGATGTCGGATCGGCTCTGCATTCCGGTCCGTGTGTAGAGAATCGGAATTCCTTATGTCCGAACTTGAACCGCAAAGTCAATCCGCTGACCCGATAATGGCGCTGCACAAGATGTCCACGACGGCTGGTGTCGCCACGCAGGACTACGTCGCGATCAACAGCTTCGCCGTTGCCGCCGCGGTCCTCGGATTGGCCACCTCGCTGGTCTTCGTGGGAATCCTGTTTCTGGCGGTCGGTGTCCTGGCGTTGGCGTGCGGCGGTTGGGCGCTCTGGAAGATTCACACGAGCAACGGCACCCAGGGCGGCAAAGGCCTGGCGTGGCTGGGGATCGTCCTGGCGCTGGCCTTCTCTGCAGCGGTTGTGAGCGCTCATGTTCGCCAACAGCGAGCCGAATCGGCCGAAGCGAACCAGATCAACGAGCTCATCAAACAGATTGGCCAGGACATTGTCGCGGGTCGGTACGCTGCCGTGTACGCCGTGCTTGATCCGGAGTTCAGATCAAAGCTCACCGTGGAACAATTCTCCCTGGCCTGGACTAACCAACAGTCTCCGGATCATTTTGGCCCGTTGAAGGAGATGTACGGCAATGGCTGCGTGCAGTTTGCGCCCGCGACCGCGGATAGCGGTCTAACGGCCTATACCGCGGCGGTTCTCCATTTCCAGAACTATCGCGATCGTCGTTTGACCATGTCGTTTCAGAAGTCGCGCGACGGCGTCTGGCGCGTGACCGCGATGGCGGAGATGTTCGACTTCCGACGGCCTCGCCAGCGCGCCACCCAGCCGGCCAGCTAGACTTATCGCCGCGCGAGTTGACAATTCCAAGGGGTCAGAGCGGGGGTCGGGGCGGGATTTTCTCTTCCCGTCGCCCCTGATCGTCCGATAACTGACTGAAGGCATTGTGAGTGCGGGTGGTCTCACTCCGAGGTTCGTTTGTGCCGATAGCGCCGGAGGAAGAGATTATTCGGAGCCTGCCGCTCCGGTTTCTCCGGAACGAAAGAAACCTATGCGCATGAACTACCAAACGCTGAAATGGTTTGCCTCGGGCGTGGTCTTCCTGGCCGCAGTCTGCGCGTCGGGCTGCTCGTCGTCGCCTTCGGAAGGGGTGGGGCAAACTGTCTCCCCGGCCGCACCAGCCGATGATCATGCCGCGACAATGCGCCCTGAGTCCATTTCTGCCGCTGCGGCGCCGTCGGGGGGGGGCATGGCTTCGCCCGTGAACGTGTTCGGGGAGCTTGACGGCATTGAGCGTCGATCGGGTCCGGTCGGCATCGAGTTTGGCTTACAACAGCACACCGCGTGCGAAGAGGGTTATGATGCCGATGTGGCGATCGATCCCACGGGGAAGTGGATGGCCTTCACCAGCACCCGCCATAATGAACGACCGGACCTGTATCTTCAGCGTGTTGGCGGTTCCAGCGTGATCCAACTGACGAGCGACCCGGCGCCGGACGTCCAGCCGGCGTTCAGCCCCGACGGCAAGCGAATTGCTTTCTGCTCCACGCGATCGGGCACGTGGGACATCTATATTATGGACACGGACGGCAAGAACACCGAGCAGATCACCCACACGCCCGCCCAGGAGATGCACCCCAGCTTCAGTCCTGACGGCGCCCGGCTGGTCTACTGCGCTCTCTCGGCGCGCAGCGACCAGTGGGAACTGTGGGTGATTGATCTGGCCTCGCACGAGAAGCGAATGATCGGCCAGGGTCTCTTTCCCGCATGGTCGCCCCGCAAAGACGTGGATCGTATTGCCTTTCAGCGAGCTCGCCAGCGGGGTTCTCGTTGGTTCAGCATCTGGACGGTGGATCTGGTCAACGGGGAGCCGACGCGTCTGACGGAAGTGGCGGTCAGTTCCAACGCCGCCGTGGTTTCCCCCGCGTGGAGTCCGGACGGGAACCGGCTGGTCTTCACGACCATCCTCGAGCCCAATCGACCGAATGCGGGCCGATCGCAAGGCCTGCAGGATGTCTGGATGGCGTCGGCCGACGGATCCGGCCGGCAACGGCTGACTGATGGGGCCTGGAACAACCTGGGACCCGTCTGGGCCGTCGACAACCGGGTCTACTTTGTCAGCGATCGCAGCGGCCACGAGAACATCTGGTCGGTCCATGTCGACGCCACCAAGACCGCGACGGTCTCGGCGCCGGTGACCCCCGCTGCGAAACCCGCTGCGCCAAGCGAGCCCACGACTGTAGGCAGTGCGGAGCAGAAGGAAGTGGCGCACTGACCGGTGATGATCGTACCGCCCCGGCGCGGGGGCGGGCCGTTTGACTGTGGATCGACTTCACGGATGAAGCGAGGACTCCGATGCGGAGCATCATGTACAGGCTGATGGCGGTCGTCGTCCTGGGTTCGTTGGGTTGTCAGGGCGGCAAGGCCGAGTACGGGATGGAGCGGCAGCTCTTTCTGCGTAGCGCGACGCGGCAGACTTGGGCGGTGGCGCCCGTGATCAATCTCAGTGGCCAGAAGCAAGTGGACCCGATTCTCCAAGCCGACCTGCTTCACCGTCAACTCGGAGACGTAGCGGGCGTGAATCCACTGCCGGTGAACCGCGTTGTTGAAGTCTACAGGGCTCTGCGGATTGACCGCGTCGAGACGGAGGAGCAGGCGGCGCTGGTGTGCGACCTGTTGCAGTGCGATGGTCTGCTGGTGGCGGCGGTGACGGATTTCGATCCGTTTGAACCCCCGAAAATGGGGGCGGCATTGCAGTTGTTCCGCAAGGGCGACTACAGGCGACCGCCGAACGTCGATCCGTACGTGCTGGCTCGCCGTGCCACGCCGCTGCCGGGTCAAATGCCGACCTCGCGGCCGGCCTTTGTCCAGGCCGTGGGACTGTTCGATGCGGCCAACGGCTCAGTGCGTGCGGACCTGACGCGGTACGCTCAGGGCCGGATGGATCCGGACAGCCCCTACAGAGAACGGGCGTATCTGGTCGACATGGATCGATATTGCGGGTTTGTCTACCACTCGCTGCTGGAGCAGTTGTTGGCCAAACCCGCCCTGAATTAGCGCCCTGACCGCGGGTTGTTTCGGGCGTGGAGCCGTTGGGGTTCCGGGAGTAACGAAGAATGGCAGAGACAAGAACACTAAACCTGGTCAAGGGCGACCAGTACTTCTGTTTCAAATACGAGGTGGGGCAGGAAGTCAAGGTCCTGGATGCCCTCATCGAAATGGTCCACAAGGGCGACCTGCAGTTCGATTGGTTTGATGCCGCGATCCTCTCCCACCAACTTGGACGACATTTGGCAAAAGAATTGAAGGGCTATTTGCCGAAAAAAGTAGCATAAGATGTTATGCGGACGCGACGGAGGTCGGTCGTCTGATCGGAATGCGAGGCCAGAGGCGTAGGATATGCCCAAGGTCGCGCGAATTGGGCCACCGGTATCGCCGCCCGCGTGGCATGTCGCAGCAGCCTGTTGCGCGTGCAACTCTACGCACCGCCGACGGGATTGCCAAACAAGGGCTCTTGCCACGCCAAATGGATCCCATGAACGCTGAAACCCCCCCATCTGTCGCGCCAGTCGTTCCTGTTACTCCAGCCGCTTCGCAGGCCAAAGCCTTCACCCCGCTGGTGCAGCAGTTCCTCGACTATCTGAAACTCGAACGCCATTTCAGCGATTACACCATCAAAAGCTATGGGGCGGATCTGGTGCAGTTCGGCCAGTTCCTCGCCGGTATCATTGGCCACCCCAATGATCCCGCGCCCGAACCCGCGCTCACTGCCGAGCAGATCGACGAGAAACAGATTCGCTGTGAGCCGCTCGTCATCCGTGAGTTCCTGGCCTATCTGTATGGCCAGAACTACACCAAGTCCACGACGGCCCGCAAACTGGCCACCCTTCGGAGCTTCTACAAGTTCCTCATGCGGCGTGGCCTGATCAGCGTCAACCCCCTCTCCACGATCCGCACGCCCAAACAGGAAAAGCGTCTGCCGCGTTGCCTTGAACTCGACGAGATCCAGAAGCTCCTTGATACCCCCGGCGACGCGGACCTGCTCTCCGCGCGCGACAAGGCGATGCTCGAAGTCCTCTATTCCTCGGGTATCCGCGTCAGCGAATTGGTCGAACTCGAGATGGCCGATCTCGACATGCAGGAGGGCGTCCTTCGCGTACGCGGCAAAGGCCGCAAGGATCGCCTCTCTCCCATCGGCAGCCAGGCGATCAAGGCTCTTCAGCGGTACTTTGAACTCCGCTCCCGCGAGCCTAATTTCACATCCCCGATGGTTGGTCGGGTCTTCCTGAACAAGCACGGCTCATCACTCTCCACCCGCTCGGTTCGCCGCAAGCTCGACAAGTACCTGGTCATGGCCGGCCTCGACCCGGGTATCAGTCCCCATACCCTGCGCCACAGCTTCGCCACGCATCTGCTGAACAACGGCGCCGACCTTCGCAGTGTGCAGGAACTGCTCGGCCACCAGAGCCTTTCCACCACCCAGGTCTACACGCATCTGACCACCAGCCGGATGAAACAGGTCTACGATACCGCGCATCCCCGCGCCAATTCGCCGACGATCCCCATGCCTTCGCCAGTCAACCCACAGAACCCGCCTCAGCCTTATTCCGAGGCGGTCTGACGGCCAAGAACACGGTCTCGAATCCGCAAGGGCATGGCACTCCGCCATGCCCTTTCGCTTGTGCGGTTCAAGAACCTCTTGGGTCATTTGTTAAGGGTGAACTTGTAGGTTCCAAATCCCATCCGCGATGCGTACAGGAGACCCGCATCCGGATCCCATGACAGGACCAGGAACCACCCAAGGTGGTACGGCGTGAAATCCTTGATCGCGGGCATCGCCGTCACCGTCTTCCACGTCTTCCCGCCATCGCGAGTCTCGACAAATGCCTTCTTGGTCGCGACCATCATCGACTGTTCGTCCTTACCGAACCAGGGACCCCATCCGGCGCCGTCAATGGGCGAGCCCCATTGTTGCCACGTCAGTCCCTTGTCCCGGCTGATGATGATGCCATTCTGGGCCACCCACCACGCTGCGCCTTTCGTTACCACCATTACCCGCCCGGTTGGCTGAAGGTCTGAAACCTTGGTCCAGGTGATCCCGGCGTTAGTGCTGCGTAGGATCCCCTCCCCTTTGGTCGTCACGAGTGTCTTTGGATCGAAAATGCCTACCGCCGCGAACTTTGGGTCCTTCCCGATCTGCTTCCATGAACCGCCGGCATCGGTGGACAGGTACATTTCGCCGTCGGATTCATGTCTGGCGGCGAAAATCGTCTTGGCGTCCGGGTCGGACCAATCGACGGCTGCGTAATCCCAGTTCCGGCCCACATCCTTGAACTGCCGCCAAGTCTTGCCGCCATCCAGGGTCATCCCGCACTTGCCGTCGAGCATAAAGAAGGCGAAGCGGTTGCCTTCGGGGTCCGCATTGATCGAATACCCTGTTTCGCAACGCCCCGAGATGATGCCGCCATCGATCCGCTGATACGTTCTTCCCCGATCGGCGCTTCGCCAGACTCCCTGACCCGCTGGAATGACCCACACATCGCCGTTTGCCCGGTTGACGCAGTTGCCCGTTGTCTGCCCTGGCCAGGCGATCTCCTTCTTCTCCGCCTCAAGCTGCTTGATGATTGGCTCAGAGATCAGCGTCCAGCCGTGTCCGTCATCGGGTGGCGACACGGGGCCGGTCGGTTTCGCGGCGACGCATAGCAACACCGCCAACAACACTGAAATACATGACTTCATTGGATGGCCTCCGCGCAAGTGCTCCCCGTTTGCCTATTCAATATGCTCGCCGTCGGCACCTTTCAGTCAAGGCGCTACCGCCATTCGTGCCGAGGGTATCGGCGTGACAGTTCCTTCTTCACCGTCGGGTAGAGGTTCTTCCAGAAATTCGCCAGGTCGTTGGTCAACTGGATCGGCCGCATGTTGGGTGCCAGGATCTCCAATACCACGCGCTGTCTTCCACCCGCTACCTTGGGCGACTGAGCCATGCCATAAAAGTCTTGGATCTTGGCCCGGCCCCGAGGGCTCTGCCCTGGCGTGTATTCTATCCGCATCTTCCATCCCCGCGGCAGCTCGATCCGTTCTGGCGCCATCTTCTCCACGAACCGCTGGTCCTCCCACGATAGCGCATCCTTCACATATTGCAGGCATGGCCGATCCTTAATCTGGCTGTACCGCGTTGCCCCGGCGCAAATCTCGCTCAAGACCACCCGCCGATCGTCTTCGCTGTACGTAATCAGGTTCCGCTCGGGAAACCACTCTGCTACGCATCGCACGCGGTCGATCCACTGATCCACGGACTCGTCCCACCGTTCCAGCTTCAGACGACCTCGAAATATCTCTTCCGCCAGTATCTCGGCGGCGGCCACCGGGTCCGGATCGTGCCGTGCCGACTCTTCGATCACGAGATCGTCAAACAGGTCTCGATCAACCGATTCCACGACGAGTGTGTCCGGATTGAGAATGGCCTCCCGCCGATGCACAACCCGGTCGCCGTGCACTTCTCGCAGCCAGTCCGGCTCGATCTCCGTCACCAGTGACAAGACGGTCTTCAGTCCCGTGCCCACTCCAATTTCCTGAATCTCCACCGGGAGAACCAATCCCACTCGCTTGGCGACGCTTGCCGCGTCAAGATTTCCGCGCCTTTGTCCCACCAGCGCACAGGCCAGGTTGGATTCTGATCTTCGTATGGCCAGATGATCTGGAAACGCCACGAGCAGGCACTTGATCACCTCCGCCGCGACGCCTTGGCGGCCCGACTTCGCGCCGGTCACATCCATATACAGTTGCCGCGTCTTGTCCAACTCGCGACATGCCAGCCCGTGGACGCCCATTCGTTCACACCGAACTGGGTCAAACTCGACCCTCCTGGCCGCGTCGAGAGCGTTCTCAAGCACCCTGAAATCCGAGCCGATGCCCTCGCCCAGGTCATCGGCAAAAGGGTGCTTTGCCCCACGGATCAGGATGTTTCGCTCGCTGATGATGGCCGCCCAAAGACAGGCCCTTGCGAGGCAGTTTCGCTTTTCGGCCTCGATCAGCATTCGCGATAGCCGCGGATGCATCGGCAATCGCGACATCTGCCGGCCCGTCGAAGTCAGCTCTCCGCTTGCCGTCAACGCACCCAGCGTCCGGAGCGCATGCTTGGCCTGCGCCAGCGCCAACTCGCTTGGCGCCTGCAGCCAAGGGAACTGTTCCGGTTCCGTTACGCCCATCGCGAACAACTGGAGAAGCACTTCAGCCAGATCCAGCCGCTGAATTTCCGGCGTCTCGTGCGCTGCGCGCCGTCTGTGCTCCGCCTCTGTCCAAAGCCGCGTACAGGTTCCCGGCGCTGTGCGCCCCGCACGACCGGCGCGCTGGTCCGCGGAACTGCGGCTGATTTCCTCCACCTGAAGCACGTTGATTCCCCGGCGGGGATCGAACCGATTGACCCTTGCCAAGCCGGAGTCAACCACATGCCGAATCCCCGGAATGGTGATCGAGGTTTCCGCGACGTTCGTCGATACGATGACCTTGCGATGTTCGCTGGGTCCGACGGCGGCGTCCTGTTCGCGCACCGGCATTTCCGAGTGCAGCGCGTAGATTGCCAACTCCTGGCCCATTCTGGCATGCTCGCGGCAGAGCTCGATGGTTCGGCGAATCTCATATGCCCCGGGCATGAACACCAGCACATCTCCGTCTGAATCCGCATCGAGAATGTCATCCAGTGCGTCGGCGGCTAGCTCCCACGGGTTGGCATCCGACGGTCTTTGCAGATATCGCATTTGCACGGGATATGCGCGTCCATGCGTCTCGAGCGTCGGGCACTGCAGATATTCGCTCACCCGCTTGGTTTCCAGCGTAGCCGACATGACGATCAGCCGCAGGTCATGGCGCCTGCTCTCCTGCAACTGTTTCACCAGTGCCAGTGCCGTGTCGCTTGCCAGACTACGTTCATGAAACTCGTCCAGAATCACCGCCCCTACCCCCGCCAGCACCGGGTCTGACTGCATTTGCCTCAAGAAGAGACCTTCGGTCAGGAATCGGATCACCGTCTGTTTCGACACCTGGCTGTCGTGCCTGGTCTGGTATCCCACAACGTCGCCGACCTTGCTTCCCATTTCCTCGGCCACGCGTCTGGCCACAAGCCGAGCCGCCAGTCGCCTGGGCTGGAGCACGACAATCTGCCGATGTTCGACCGGAAGCAGGTCAGCTTGGAGCAGGAATTGCGGAACCTGGGTGGTCTTGCCGGAGCCCGTCGGCGCCGTCAAAACCAGTCGATTCGATGACCGCAGCACCGACAGAATGTCGTCTCGGATGCCCTGGATCGGAAGCGTGGCCATGTTCAAAAGTCCATTGGACTGGAGCGGACACGAGTTGGCAATGCCCCGCCACACGGCTGGGGTTCAGTGTGCCCAACAGAACAGGCGGCGTCTGATGCCGCCAGCCACAAACGTCCAGCCGCCGCATGGCCGACATTCGGTGAAGAGGCCAATATTAGTCGGCCAACGTCTTCCATCATGCCATTGTCCGAATGTCTGATGCGACCCTGTTCCGGCCTTGCGATGTCCGTCACTTCCAAGGGCGAGGCACGCGGCGTATGATGAAACTGTATGGGCGGTCATGACAAGAAAAGAGCGAACATGGCGCCTCGCATCGGCAACAAGCGAGCGCTCCACGACTACTTCATCTCGGCGAAAATCGAGTGTGGAATGGTCCTGGTCGGCTCCGAAGTCAAATCGCTGCGATACGGGCGGGCGCATCTCCACGAGGCCTTTGCGCGAATCGAGAATCGCGAACTGATCCTACATGGCTGCCACATCGAGCCTTATGATCAGGCCAGCCTTCACAACCACTTGCCCACGCGAGACCGCAAACTCCTGGTTCACAAACGGGAACTGAAGCGGCTTGCCACTGAAACTCAACAGAAAGGCACCACCTTGATCCCTCTGGCCATCTACTTCAAGGATGGGGTCGCGAAGATTGAAATCGGCGTCGCCAGGGGCAGGCAGGAGTACGACAAACGTGAGACCATTCGGCGGAAAGAACAGGACAGGGAACTCAGACGAATCATGAACAAGCGGCAGTAGCATGCCGGAAAATGGCCTGTGACATGCCGACCAACGCCAATCACATCCCCAGACTCGTGGCCCATCGTGGCCTTCACGACCAGTGGCCGGAGAACTCCCTCGCGGCCATGAAAGCCGCCTGGAACGACGGAATAGACTGGTGCGAGTGCGATATCCATCTCTCGGCCGATGGTCAGGCTGTGGTGATTCATGATTCGACCCTCGACCGCACCACCACCGGCAAAGGAGATGTGGCCAAGCACACATGGGACGAGTTGAGACGATTCCGACTGCGGGGCAAGTCGCGGATGCCCACGGACCAGCCGATTCCAGGACTGGAAGAACTGCTTGTGGCTATGCCCCCGAATGGTGGCCTGCTTATCGAGATCAAGGCCAAGATGCGGTGGCACGAGGTGCAGGGAATCCTCGGCCTGATTCGCGGGCACCGGTGCATGCTCCAGGCCTTTGATGCCCAGATCATGGACCTGGTCTGCCGGTGTGACACGGCAATCCCGACCGGATGGCTGGTGGATGATGTTCGAAAAGCCGTTCCCTACGGAGCGACCGTTGATCTTCCCTACGCCGCCGTCAATGCGGACTATCGCTCGCTGAATGGCCTGGTTGTTCGACAATTGCACGAGGCCGGCAGGTTTGTCGGGGCGTGGACCGTCAACGAAGAGGTGGATATTAGCAGCATGCTGGCCATGGGGGTTGACACGATCATAACGGACCGGCCGGCAACGGTTGCGCGATTGATGCGAGCGGCCCGATGATCGCGCGGCATCGGCGCCGAGACAAACACGGCGAAATCGGGTAAATCATTGGGAAACCAAACCCGCTACCAAGGAATCAAGCAGATGAACACGCCGAATCCCACACCGAATGAGAAACCCGCCGGCAATACGCCACATCTTCCTTCCCCCCCGGGTACGGACTTTATTCGCGAAATCATCAACCAGGACAATCAGACCGGAAAATGGGGCGGCAGAGTTGCCACTCGCTTCCCCCCTGAACCTAACGGCTATCTGCACATCGGCCATGCCAAGTCAATTTGCCTCAACTTCGGCATTGCCGAGGAATATGGCGGAACGTGCAACCTCCGATACGACGACACCAATCCTGCCAAGGAAGAAGAGGAATACGTTCGCTCCATCGAGCAGGATGTCCGCTGGCTTGGTTTTAGATGGGCGGGGCGGTACTGGGCATCCGATTACTTCGAGACGATGTACCAGTACGCTGTGGAACTCATCAAGAAGGGCAAGGCGTACGTCTGTGATCTGACGGCCGAACAGGTCAGCCAGATGCGCGGCGCGCCGACTCGACCCGGAAAACCCAGTCCCTATCGTGATCGCTCTGTCCAGGAAAACCTCGACCTCTTTGAACGCATGCGCAAGGGCGAGTTTCCCGATGGCAGCAAAACACTGCGAGCCAAGATCGACATGAACTCGCCAAACCTCAACCTCCGCGATCCCGTCATGTATCGCGTGCTTCACGCGCCGCACCACAACACCGGCGACCAGTGGTGCATCTACCCGATGTATGACTGGGCCCATGGGTTTGAGGATTCGATCGAGAAAATTACGCATTCCATCTGCACGCTCGAGTTCGAAAACCACCGCCCTCTTTATGACTGGTTCATCGATGCCGTCAATGAGGGGCGGTCCGATGCAGACAAGATCTGGCACCCGCAACAGATTGAGTTTGCCAGGCTCAATCTCACCTATACCGTCTTGAGCAAGCGAAAACTCCTTGCCCTTGTCAAAGAGGGCGTGGTTCGTGGCTGGGACGATCCTCGGATGCCCACCATCTCGGGTTTCCGACGCCGCGGTTACACGCCGGAGGCAATCCGCGCCTTCTGCAAACACATCGGCGTGAACAAGGTCAACGGCACCTGCGAAATCCAATTGCTCGAGTTCTTCCTGCGCGAAGACCTGAACAAACGGGCCCCGCGTGCGATGGCCGTGCTTCGCCCTCTCAAACTCATCATCGACAACTACCCGGAAGGGCAAGTCGAACAGCTCGACGCCGTCAATAACCCCGAAGATCCCGCGGCGGGCACCCGCAAAGTGCCTTTCTCCAAGGTGCTCTACATCGAGCAGGACGACTTCCGCGAAACACCGCCCCCGAAATACTACCGGCTGTTCCCGGGCAACGAAGTCCGGCTCCGATATGCCTATTTCGTCAAGTGCACCCACGTCGTCAGGGATCCGGCGGGAAATGTAACGGAAGTTCATTGCACTTATGACCCGGCGACACGCGGTGGCGACTCGCCGGATGGGCGCAAGGTCAAGAGCACCATGCACTGGGTCTCCGCTGCCGATGCAATTCGCGCCGAAATCCGGCTCTACGATCACCTCTTCTCAAAGCAGGACCCCGATGACTACCCCGAAGGCGCCGACTGGAAGGTCAACCTCAATCCCAGTTCCGAGGAGATCCTTGCCGCGTTCGTTGAACCAGGCGTAAAGGATTCCCCTGTCGGCACGCGATATCAATTCGAACGCCACGGGTATTTCTGCGTTGACCCTGACAGCGAACGGTCGGGACGCCTGGTCTTCAATCGCACGGTATCTCTGAAAGACACCTGGGCGAAGATCGCCAAGACGCAGAAGTAGCTACGAATCCACGCAACCGTCAGTGGGTGAGGCGGGCCGATGACTCGGGCAGCTTGTAGAGGTCGCCATATTCCCGATACCATGCGATGAACTTCCGAAGCCCCTGCGCCAGCGGCGTCTGTGGCCGGTAGCCCAACTCGGCGGTGGAGCGGGTGAGGTCGGCGTACGTGCGCTCGACATCCCCCGGCTGAATCGGACGCCGATCGATGACAGCCTTCTTGCCCAACGCGGTTTCGATCTCGGAAATCAGCCGCCGCAGTGTCACCGGATCAGAACCGCCAAGGTTGTAGATGCGGAAACGATCGCATCGCTCCATGGCTCGCAGAATCCCCGCGACGATGTCCTCCACGAAAGTGTAGTCTCGACTCGTCGAGCCGTCCCCGAACATCGGCACGGGCAAGCCCCGGTCGATCAGGCGGGTGAACTTCTGGATCGCCAGGTCGGGCCTCTGCCTCGGGCCAAAAACCGTGAAAAACCGAAGGCAGAACACGGGCAGACGATAAAGGTGCCAGAACGTGTGACAAAGCAGTTCGCCCGCTCGCTTGGTCGCGGCGTATGGGCTGATGGGCTCGTCCACAGGGTCTTCTTCGCTGAACGGGACCTTCCGCTGGTTGCCGTATACACTTGACGACGAGGCGAAGAGAAACTTGCCCACCTTGTTGTCGACCGCCGCCTGCAACAGATGTGCGGTGCCCTCGATGTTCACTTTGGCATAGTAGGCGGGACGTTGAATCGACGGCCGAACACCTGCCATGCCGGCCAGATGGACGATTATGCTCGGCTTGACTGCTCGCACCAGTTCCGAAATCGCGCCGCCATCCGTGATGTCCGACTCTTGCACCGTGATGTTGCTGTCCGCTGTGATGGCGTGGACGTTCGCTTCTTTCCACGATCGGTCGTAGTAATCACAGAAATTGTCAACGCCGATGACGCGAGCGCCGGTTCTGGCGATCGCCTCGGCAGCATGTGACCCGATGAATCCGGCGGCTCCCGTAACGAGTATGGTCGGCTGAGACATACGGCCTCCAGTTTAGCTGGAGGAGAGCGGAGCACAATGACGAGATGCCGGTGCGACATGTTGTGGAACTACCGGCCTCTACGGGGATCCATGTGTCAAGACATACCCAATCGCGCGACAACTGGTATCGTCGGCAAAAAACGTTTGTCCGGCTGTGGTCCCGCGGATCGGCCACATTCTGCCGGGCGTCGCCTGCTTTGTCCGTGCTTTGCGCCAGCGGACAAGATGCCGCGAGGTTCGGCCATTGGGGCTCAGGACGGTTCGTATGTGCGGGCAGCAGGTTGGGTGCTCTGGCGTTGCCGTGCGCCTTTGCTATCATTTCGACGACCAAAGCCGGAAGTTGCCCGCCTTGTATCCCCTGTCGCGAGCATGCGACCTGCAAGCACGGGCAGCCGGACAATATCCGAGGATATGAACATGATGATGAAGTATCGCCTGTATACTCCGGGTCCCACGAGCGTTCCGGAGGCTACCCTGATCGAACTGGCCAAGCCGGTGCACCATCACCGCACCGCCGAATTCCGCGCGATGTTCGCCGAGGTGCAGAAGCTCTTGCAATACGTTTTCCAGACCAAGAGTACCGTCTACTCGATCACGGGATCGGGAACCGCTGCCGCCGAGGCGGGCATTGTCAACGCCTTGGCGCCGGGCCAGAAGGCACTGTGCGTCGTCAACGGCAAGTTCGCCGAGCGGTGGGCACAGGTCTGCGGCACGTATGGCATCGAACACAAAGACATCAAGCTGGAATATGGCGATCACGCCACCGGCGCGATGATCGAAGCCGAACTCAAGACCGCCAAGTATGACGCCGTCATCCTGGTTCACTCGGAGACGTCAACCGGCACCGTCTGCGACCTCCAAGCCGTCGGCAAGGCGGTCCGTGCCTCCGGCGATACCCTGTTGATTGTCGACGCCATCACCTCCGCTGGGGCGCTGCCGTTCAAGGTGGATGAGTGGGGCGTTGATGTTGCCATTACCGGCAGCCAGAAGGCGCTCATGCTCCCGCCCGGCCTCGGCTACGTGGCATTCTCCGATCGCGCATGGGCCGCCGTCGAAAGGAACAAGACGCGGCAGGACTTCTACCTCGACATCAAGAAATACAAGAAGAGCATGGGCGACGGCGACACGCCGTTCACCCCTGCCAATACCCTCCTCGAAGCCCAGGTCGTCAGCCTTCGCATGATTGAAAAGGAGACCATTGAAGGTGTCTGGAAACGGACCCACCTCATCGCCGAAGCCTTCCGCGCCGGCATGATCTCCCTCGGCTTCGAGCTTTTCAGCAAGTACCCCGCCGACTCCGTCACGGCCGTCAAGTACCCCGCCGGCGTTGACGACAAGGGATTCCGCGGCCACCTCAAGAGCAAACACAACATCCACATCGCCGGCGGCCAAGGCACGATGGAAGGCAAGATATTCCGCGTGAATCACATGGGTTACACCGACGCCTACGACTGCCTCGCGGCCGTCGCGGCCATCGAGCACGCCCTCAAAGCCTTGGGCAAGCCCGTGGAATTCGGCAAGGGTGTTGCCGCCGCACAAAAAGTCCTTGCCGGCCTCTTTGCGTAGACTCTCGTGCCGGGACAAGACTGATCCGAGCCCCGGACGCCGTTCCGGGGCTCTTTCTTCACGTGGCTGCTCACCCGTACCGCCCGGTCACGTAGTCCTCGGTCCGCCGATCCTGTGGAGTCGTGAATATCTGCTCCGTCGGACCAAACTCCACCAACTCGCCCAGCAGCATGAACCCCGTCTCCTGGGAGACCCTGGCCGCCTGCTGCATGTTGTGCGTGACGATGACAATTGTGTACGTCGCCGCCAGTCCGCGCATCAGTTCTTCTACCCGCTCGGTGGCGATGGGATCCAGTGCCGAGCAAGGCTCGTCCATCAAGAGCACTTCCGGTTCGACTGCCACCAGCCGCGAAATGCATAGCCGCTGTTGCTGCTCCGCCGACAACTCCAGAGCCGACCGATGCAGCTTGTCCTTAACCGCATCCCACAGATCGGTTGCCCGCAATGCCGACTCGACCGCCACCTCAACATCGGATCCCGTTTTCATCGCATGCACGCGCAGTCCGTAGGCCACGTTGTCAAACACCGATAGCGGAAAGGGGTTGGGCCGCTGGAATACCATTCCCACTCGCTTCCGCAACAGCGTCAGGTCGGTGCCGGGCCGGTGAATGTCTACGCCGTCCAGAAGAATGTGCCCGCGGATTCGCGTGCCGGATATCCGCTCATTCAGTCGGTTGAAGCATCGCAGCAGTGTGGACTTTCCACAGCCCGACGGCCCGATGATCGCCGTGATCATCCGCGGACGAATCCGAATGAACACGTCCTTCAGCGCGTGAAAGCTGCCGTAAAAGAGGTTCAGCGACGAGGATTGAATCTTGTAGTCCATACGGCCGTCACGGTCAGGAGCATTGCCTGGTTGTTGGATCTCCGCTGGCGAGGCTCAGGGGCCTATCCGAAGTGCCCCGTGATGTAATCGCTGGTTCGCCGGTTCACCGGGTTGGTGAACAGCTGCGTTGTGGGCCCGCATTCCACGAGCTGGCCCATGTAAAAAAACGCGGTTCGATCCGACGCTCTCGCTGCCTGCTTGGTGTTGTTCGTCACCAGTACGATCGAGTACTGGCTCTTCAATTCCAGCAACGCATCCTCAATTTTGGCTGTCGAAATCGGATCGAGGCCCGAGCAAGGCTCATCAAGCAAAAGCACCTCGGGCTCCAAAGCCAGCACCCTTGCGACGCAGAGCCGCTGTTGCTGACCGCCCGACAAGTTCGTCGCCAATGTTCGCAGTCGATCCTTCACTTCGCTCCACAGAATCGCGCTTCGTAGCGCCGACTCCACAATCTCGTCCAGTCTGTGGCGATCCCGGATGCCTGCAAGCCTCGGTCCATAGGCGACATTGTCGTAGATGCTCCAGGGCAAAGGAATGGGAACGGCATAAACCATCCCCACGCGACGCCTCAGGTCGGCTGCATCGGTGTCCTCGCCGTAAATATCCCGTCCGTCGAGCAGTATCTGGCCGTCGTGAGAGAAGCTGGGTTCCAGATCGTTCAGGCGGTTCAGACTGCGCAGAAAGGTGGTCTTGCCACTCCCGGCGGGGCCAATGATCGCCAAGCGTTCACGCGGACGAATCTCAAGGTCTATTCCCGTGAGAACCTCATGTTCCGAGAACGCGGCACGGAAACTGCGAACGAACATCCCTGACCCTGCGACGCGCGCGCCCTGAGACATTCTGGGGTTGAAAACCTGTGTCATCTTTCATACCGCCTTGGCGACAAACCGCCTCATCAGCCAGTAGGCAAACAGGTTGATGGCCAGGATCGTCAGAATCAGCACCGATGCCGTCGCGTAGGCATTGCTCATCGAAATCCCTTCCCGGGACAGGATATAAAAGTGCAACGAAAGGGTTCTCGATGACTCGAACAACGATCGTGGAAAGCCGAGCGCCGAACCGGCCGTCAGCATCACGGCAGCAGTCTCACTGATGCTGCGGCCTATCGAGAGCACAATCCCGGTGCAAATTCCCGGCAACGCGCTTCGCAACACAACCGAGGTCACCATCTGCCATCGCGTGCTGCCCAGGCCGAAGCTCACGTCGCGGTACGATCGGGGGACCGCCCGGATGGCTTCTTCGCTCGTCCGTATGATGGTCGGCAGGACCATCAGTGCCAGCGTCAGGGATCCCGAGAGGATGGAGAATCCCATTCCCAGCGTGATGCCGAAGAACACGAATCCGAATAGACCGAAAATGATGGATGGAATGCCCGCCAGGCAGTCTGCGCCGAAGCGGATGATCGCCGTCAATCGGCCTTCTCGAGTGTACTCGGTCAAGTAGATAGCCGCCGCGACACCGATCGGCGCCGCGATGAGAACCGCCAAGCCCGTGACCCAAATCGTCCCGACAATCATCGGCAGGATGCCGCCGGCACGACCCATGGACTGCGGGGGCTCGCTCAGGAATGTCCAAGTTACATGCCTCAGCCCGTTCCAGAGGATGTAGCCGATGATAAAAGCCAAGACCGACAACGTCATGCCCGCCAGCGCCCACATGGCGGCGACAGCGAAGCGCTGCGAGTATCGAGGCCTGATTCTCATTTGGCCAGTACCTTTCCATCCCGCCGTCGCGAAACCCACAGTGCGATGGTGTTGAGAATCATAATGATGACAAAGAGAGTGACCCCGGTTGCAAACAAGGCTTTGCGGTGGTCGCCGGCCGAATAGCCCATCTCCAGCGCAATGTTGCTGGTCAGGGTGCGCACGGGATCAAGAATACTCCGCGGAATGTCAAGAGTGTTCCCGGCAACCATGATCACTGCCATGGTCTCGCCAATGGCCCGGCCCATGCCCAAAATCACCGCGGCGACGATTCCGGATCGGGCGGCCCTGAGGATGACCATGTGCGTTGTCTGCCACTCCGTCGCGCCCAAAGCGATGGAGCCTTCGCCATACGTGCGCGGAACCGCTTGAAGTGCGTCAACCGAGATGCTGGTAATTGTCGGCAGGGTCATCACTCCCAGGACGATCGATGACGCCAGAACCGACAAGCCCGGGCCCCCCAGGTGATCTCGAATAAGGGGGACCAGGATGGCGACGCCGATGAATCCGTAAACGACCGAGGGGATGCCGGCCAACAGCTCGATGGCCGGTTTCAAAGTCGATACCAACCGAGGCGGGCAAAACTGCGTGAGCAGAATGGCCAGACCAAGGCCGAAGGTCGCACCAATGACCATCGCCCCGCCGGTGACGGCCAAGGACCCCACAATCATGGCAAAGATGCCGAATTCGCCTTCGAGCGGATACCAGTCGCTGGAACACAAAAAGTTCTTGATGCCGACTTTGGCGATGATGGGGATGCCTTCCTTGAAAATGAAGATCGTGATGATGGCCAGACCCGAGAGAGCCGACAGGGCAAGCAACATCAGCACGAATCGGATTATGGAATCGCTGCTGAACCGCCGAGCCTTGCGTCGTGTCGGCGCGGCGAGCTGGCTGCTGATTACGGTCATGATCTCTCCGTCTTCGCGGCAACGCCGATCAGCCCTTCCTTCTCAAGCATCTTCTGACCATCCGGTGAGAGAACGAAATCGATGAAGAGCTTGGCCTTATCAGTGGGGGGGCCTTTCGTGACGAACAGGAACGGGCGGACGAGAGAGTAATGATGCGCGATGACCTGTTCTCGAGTCGGGGGCGTGCCATCGACGATCAATGCCTTGAGCTCATGTCCGACCAGCCCCAGAGACATGTAGCCGATCGAAGCCGGGTCGTGCCGGACCAGCTCCTTGACCGACCCGTTCGATTCCTGAGTGAGGGCCTTGCGCGAGATGCGGCTCTTGCCCATGACCAGCTTCTGAAAGGCCTCGCGGGTACCCGATCCCTCTTCACGCGTGATCAGGCGGATGGCCTGGTCTTGGCCCCCAAGCTCTTTCCAGTTCGTAATCTGCCCCGCAAACATCCTCGCAATTTGGTTCTTGGTGATATGGCTGATCGGGTTCGACGGATGCACAACGATCGCCAAGCCATCGCGGGCAATGGTGATTGGAGTGAAAGTGCCTGCCTCTTCAGCCGTATTCTTCAACTCGCGGGAGCACATGCCGATGTCGGCCATGCCGTTGCGGGCAGCCTCGAGGCCCGCTGTCGATCCGCCGCCTTGTATGTCCGCTACCAAGTGGGGCTCGCTATGTGCGTGCTCCCTGTTGAATTCCTCCGCAAGCATCTCAGCAAACGGCTGAACGGAAGTGGATCCTATCACGTTGATGGCATTGCTCTTGGATCTCCCTGATCTGAGGGAAATCACCACGACAACCAGAATCGCGGCAACACCGACCAGAAACCATCTCATGCGAGCGATCTTATTCCCTGGCTCCGGTGTAACAAGTCCTAAAGGCTGTCTTAACCGAATCAAAACATTCGTGCCGGGCATCCTCGAATGTTCAGTCATGCCACTTGACAGGAAGATTTCAATATGATATCATAACAATATCAAACCGGAAGGAGAAGTTATGATCGTTGAAAGAGAACGCGCGGTTGCTTCGGGTTGGGGCATGCTGCTGCTATTAGTTCCGGCGTTCCTCATCTGCGCATGGCTGTTCGTGACGACTATCGTCGCCATCGATCAGCATCACTACTACGCCGCCCACGAGTTTACTTGGACCGTCCCTCTGGGTGCCCTCAGTAGAGAATGGAAGGTGGCATGGCTGATCGGGATAATCGTGATTGAGTTCGTGCTGATTATCTGTCTCAGGGGCCTGTTCGTCGTCAACCCCAACGAGGCAAAGGTGCTGCAACTATTCGGAGCCTACGTCGGCACCGTCAAGACTCCCGGCCTGCGCTGGGCCAACCCGTTCTATCAGAGGCGGAAGGTGTCGCTACGCGTGCGAAACTTCGAGTCGTCGCTCCTCAAGATCAACGATCACGACGGCAACCCTGTCGAGACTGCCGCCATCGTCGTCTGGAAAGTGGTCGATACCGCCGAGGCCTGTTTCGAGGTCGATGACTACGAGCACTTCGTTCGTGTCCAGAGTGAGGCGGCACTGCGCAACCTGGCTACCCGCTACCCGTACGACGCCCACAACGAAGGGCAACTCTCGCTCAGAGGCAGCACGGCGGAGATCGCCGACCAGCTCAAGGCCGAGGTCCAAAGCCGACTCACCAAGGCGGGCGTCCAAGTCCTCGAGGCGCGGCTGGCTAACCTCTCCTATGCCCCGGAGATAGCGTCGGCCATGTTGAGACGGCAACAGGCGACCGCAGTGGTGGCGGCCAGGCAGAAGATCGTTGAGGGAGCCGTTGGCATGGTCCAGATGGCTTTGACCTCGCTGTCGCGGGAGAACATCGTGGCCTTGGATGAGGAACGCAAGGCCGCGATGGTGAGCAATCTGCTGGTGGTACTGTGCAGCGAACATTCGGCGCAGCCAGTGGTGAATGCAGGCACGCTTCATCATTAGGTTGGACCAGGGATAGCCACCGAAGGATCGACCATGGCCGAGAGGAAGCCGTTTCTATTGAGGATGGACCCGGCAGTGCTGGAGGCGCTCCAGAAGTGGGCCGACGATGAATTGCGCAGTCTCAATGGGCAAATCGAGTGGATTCTAAGACGGGCTTTGCTGGACCGGAAACGCATCAAACCCGGCGGCGACGGGGAGACGCAGCAAGCCGATCATTGATCGGCAAACCTCGCCGGATCGACAGAGGATCTGCTGCACAACAAACTGGCGAAATACGTGACGCGAAACGGCGCAAGACTACGTGTGAAACTCGTGGCTCCCTGATTCAAGCGAGCGAATTTCGCCCAACGGGCTCACAAACTCCGCCTCCATGCCGGGAGGAAGGTCAACGCGGACGGCGAGTTGGTCTTCGGCGGCTCTTTCCCACTCCACCCGGATGAGGCCGTGCGGCGAGGGCACAGTGCCTTTCGCAAACTCGAGTCTCCCGGCAAGCGGCGCAATCCGCACCTGTTTCCACCCGACATCGACCGGCATGACGCCCAGAACCTGTTGGCTGAGGTGATACAGCGGTGAGGCTGACCATGCGTGGCACCGGCTGGTCGTGGCGGTCGGTTCCCAGATCTCCCAGAAGGTGGTGGCACCCTGATCGATCATCTGGCCCCATTTCTCCGCAATAAGTTCGACGGCTTCAGAGCGAAACCCCGACTCTACTAAGGCATCCAAGACGTATGCATAGAAGAACGGCGAGGCGCCCAAGATCTTGGAACGCTTCGACTTGGCAGACTTCAGAAGGACTTCCTTGGCGAGGTTGGGATGTGCTTCGGGTTTGAGCCGCAAAAGCATGGCCAAGGCGGTCATTTGCTGGGATGTCGCTTCGACAGGCTCGTTTCGGGCGGCGTCAAAGCCGTCGCGCCAGAGCTTGGCTTTGGGATTCCAGAAATGCTTCTCGATGGAGGCCTGCAATGTGGCCGCCTTGCGGCTGTACGAGTCGCTGGCCTCGGGATCTTCAATGAGCGAGCAGATGGCCGAGGCCCAGCGCAGAGCCTGCAGGTACATCAGGTTCAGGATTCCACTGAAGTTGCCCTTGTAAAGGTCCTGCCAATCCAGAAAGACCCAGTAACCGTCCAAATTGCCCACGAGGCCGTCGCGAACTTCGTGGGAGGCCAGAAAATCGAAGACACGGTGCATCGCCGGGGCGCATTCGCGAAGGATATCCATCTGGCCTGTATGGAAGTAGTGATCCCACAGTGACCCCACCCAGGTCATCATGTAATCCGGGAGGCGGTGAAGCGGCGCGTCGGCGGGGGGGTGCGAGTGGAGCGAACCGTCTGACGCCTGGGATTGGGCCACCTGTCGAATTCCGCGTTCAAAGAGCGACACATCACCAAATGCGTATGCGTTGACGCGGAACTGCACGCGCGCATCGCCCCACCACTGGGCCTGTTCTCGCCAGGGGCAATCGACGTAGGCGTCGAACATGCAATTGCGTTGGGTCTCGCGGGCGACACGCCAGATCTTGTTTAGCCGTTCGTCGCTGCACTCGAAGGAGCCGACGTCCTTGATGTCGGCGTGGATCTGGCGAAGGGCCACGTGACGCAACCTCAGAGGCTTGCTGAGATTGCGGAAGACGAGTGTTGCGTAGCGAAAACCGATGAAATGAAACGGTTCCCATTGCTGCGGGCCCGGGCGACAACGGTAGCGGTTCGCGGTGGCTTCTTCGCAGATGCTGCTCTGCACAACAAAAGGCGCGGAGGACTTGTCGATCTCTTCAGTGAAAATCGCGTCGATGATCTCGTCCCCGGCTGCTTCTGCGATGTCCAGCATAAGGTGCCCGGTACGGATCTGGCCGAGGTCAAGAACCACCATGGCGAACTGGCCGTCGGCCGGCGCGGGGACCGTGGTCAGATCCCCATCGTCGCGGAGCATGGCGGTGGGGTTCTCCAGGAGATTCTTCTCTCGCTTGCGCGGCTCCTGCACGGGAAGGTGGTACACATCCTCGGCGATCTTGTAACCACGCGCATTCTCCCCCGAGAACTGGGCGAGGACCGCTTGGAAAGGCTCGATGTGCTGCGCAAGCAGGGGAATCCCGCGGTCCTCCATGCACAGCCAGGGATGACACCCCACGGGGCCGATTTCAAATGGAGGTTGCCAGCCCTGGTCCTCCGCGGCAACATAATCGGGCGCCATCCAGTTGATCGGGTCATTGTTCGCGTCGAAATGCTCCTGGAAGCCAAGCTGAATCGTGGTCCGCGCAACGTCTTTACGCCAGGCGGCGGCGGTGCGGCAAAGCCATCCCTCGGGTGTATGAACCGATATCGGTGCACCGGCCACGTCAATCGCGCCGTCAAGGAGAAAACCGCTGATGTCCTGGAAACGCGACTGAAAAGTGGGAACGCCAAACTGATGAACAATCGCACAGATGGCGTTCTTCCCGGCGATCAGTGCGGGAGCAATGTCGAGCGTGTCGTACGCTTGATGCTGGGCGTAGGAGCGGGCCGGACCCTGGTGAATTCGCTTGCCGTTCACGTAAAGCGTATACCGAGCGTCGGCGGAAACACGAACGATGGCCGATTGGGGCTTGTCGGGGAGCTCGACGACTCGGCGGAAATAAACATACGTGTTCCAGGGTCGCGAGAGATGCTTGCGGGTCCAGCACCATCGGGCGATCCAATTGCGCTTTGACGCTGGTCCAGATTGGTGTGTCATCCCGATTCCTCGTGCTCATAAGCGGTTGTGTCTCTGAGCACAGGAACATAATGTAATGATGCAATCGACTACGGCAAGTCTGACGGTAGTCGGTGGCGAGGTCTGTCGAGAGTTTGACGATGAGATGCACCGTTGGACTGTTTGTGCCATGCATGACCGATCAACTCCACCCCAGGGTCGGCGTGGCGGTTACCAGAGTCTTGGAGTATTTCGGGTGCGATGTGCGCTTCCCTGCCGACCAGACCTGTTGTGGCAAGGAGTTATACGACGACGGCCACTGCGATGAGGCCGCTATGCTGGCCAAGCGAATGATCGCCATCTTCGAGGGCTTTGACTACGTGGTGACCCCGAGTGCCGGTTGTTGTGCGATGGTGCGGCTGGGGTTTCCGGAGATGTTGGCGGGCGATCCTGCCTGGGGCAGCGGGTGTCGGAAACTCGCGGCAAGCACGTATGAGGTCCTGGCATTCCTCAGAGAGGTTCTGAAGGTGGATGTCACGAGGTTCCGCCTGCCACATCGGCGAAAGGTGACGTATCACCAGAGCTGCGAAGCGAACCGCACGGGAACCGCACACGAGACTATGCGAATCCTGCAAGGAATAGGGAATGTCGAATACCGTGCGACCGAGAGTCCGTCGCGATGCTGCGGCTTCGGCGGGGCGTTCCCGCGGGAATACCCGAAGATGAGTGAGAGACTGTTGGCACAAGAGGTTCGAGCGATCGGGCAAACGGGCGCGGATGTCGTCGTGAGCAACGAAACGGGGTGCTCGCTACACCTGTCCGCGATGTCTCAGCGAATGGGCGTCACTGTGGAGGTAAAGCATGTGGTGGAGCTTATCGCCGATGCGCTGCGGCTGAATCTGGATGAATGGTAAAGATGGGCGGAACGGATGTGTCCGCGGACTGGACATCCTGTATAGTAGGTAGGAGCGGGTGCGGAGAGCGGAACTGCTGATGAAGCATGGGCAAGCGTAATGTCACAACTTTGCCGAATCTCCGGGCGGACGTGGCGAGACTGGTCGAAGATCTCGAGAGGGAGACGGACCGCGGGGTGGCACTGCTTGGGGCGGCGTTCCTCGACGATGTGCTGGACGTGATGCTGCGGGCCCACTTCATCGAAGATGGCGACGTGGCGAACAAATTGATCAATCCCGGGCGCCCTTTGGAGTCCTTCGGCGCCCGGACACACTTGGCCTACTGCATCGGTCTGCTGGGGAAGGACATCTACCACGACATGAACATGATTCGCGAGATCCGCAATGACTTCGCGCATCGGCAGCCGACGACATTTGAGCAGCCGGAGATCTCCGGGAAGTGCCAGAGTCTGCAGGTGATTCGCGTGATGATGCCTGATGACGGGTGCAGTTGCCGCGAGCGGTTCATCGTCTCAGTCGTGTTGATCGCCAACCATCTGATGATCGCGATCGAATCCATGCGCCACGTCTTGCCCGCCAAGAGTTTCTCTGAAAACGGGGTCTTGCGGCTGAAATAGTCGTCCGTCGGTTCTCCTTGGTCGGTTGCTGGTTATCGCTACAATCGGGGGATGGACTTGAGTGAGACGGATGCACAACCCGCACCCGGGGAAACGGGGGCGATCAGCCGGTATGCCGCGGCGCGGCGAGCGGCAATGCAGGAGTTGCCGAACGCTCGGGAATTGACGGAATTGGCGTCGCGGATCCGGTCGCACACGCTGAAGCACCTCCTTTTCTACCTGGAACAGTTTGCGCGGACTGTCGAAACACATGGCGGACGGGTGCACCTCGCCACGGATGCCAAGGATGCAAATCGTATCGTTCGCGACATTGCCGAGCGGACGGGTTGTGGGCGGGTGGTGATGGCGGAATCACCGCTGTTGCACGAGATCGAGCTTAGACCGGCCGTCATGGAACCAGGTTCGCCGGCCGAATTGGCAGTCGCGACTGCCAGCTTCCTCGTGGCCGAAACGGGGCAGGCATGCTTCTCGTGCGAAACGGGAAAGGTGCAGAAAATGATGCTGTCAGCGCGGACGACGGTCACCATTGCCGGAATGGACGCCGTCGTCCCCCGGTTGGCGGATCTGGCCGTGATGCTGAAGTTGCTGGGGCGATCATCAAGAGGCGTTGCGATGACCGCATATACGTCCTTGTACGGCGGCCGCGAAGGGTTTCATGTGGTCCTCGTCGATGGTGGCCGATCACAGGTGCTGCGGTCTGAATTCATTGATGCGCTGAAGTGCATCCAATGTGGCGCGTGTCTGGATGTGTGCCCCGTGAATCACCGCGATCTCTTGCCAGCGGATGCCCGGGCCTATTCAGGACCAATTGGGGCGGTGATTGCTCCGCTGGTGGATGGGCTGGCACATCACCTGCATCTGCCGGCTGCCAGCACCCTGTGCGGGGCGTGCTATGAGGTCTGCCCGGTCAAGGTGGATATTCCGCAGTATCTGGTCAGATTGAGACGCCAGGTCGTGCTCCAACGGTTGGAAGGAAAATGGCAACGGTTGTGGTACTGGTTCTGGGCGCATGCAATGACTTCGGTTTGGGGGTATCGCATGTGGTGGTGGCATAGGCGAAGAGCAGAGGTCAATGGTCCGGTCCCATCGGTGAAGCGGAGTTTCCGGACCCTGTGGAAACGCAGACGCCGCCTCACACAGGATGTGCGGCATGGGTGACCGGATGATCGAACTCGCAAGGCATGCGCTGGGCCGGCCGGCAAGCGACGCGGCGCCGTCGCCACCGGAGGTTGATGAGCCGGTGGCTAGGCTGGTGCATATCGATGTCGGTCTGCCCGAACTCTTTGCGGCAAGGGCCGCGGCCAATGGGATGGGTGTGCAGTTCGCACGAGTTGACGAGATCCTCCAACGGATGGCGGCGATTCTGCGCAAACTAGGCTGCCGGACAGTCGCTGTGGCAGAAGCGAGGTTTCTCGAATCGTTGAATGTGCTCGATGCGTTGCGATCAGAAGGATTCGACGTGTGGCGAAGTGCTGAAGTGAAGTTGAACGAAATGCACAATATCGACTGCGGGCTGACCGACGTGTCGCTTGCGGTGGCGGAAGTGGGGGGGATGGTGATGCGCTCGGCGGAAAAGCATCAGCAGGGCGTCTGGCTTCTCCCACGTGTGCACGTCGCGGTGATCGAGCCGGCAAGACTCGTGGGAGACTTGTTGGATCTGTTCGGAAGACTCGCGACGGAAAGGATCCCCAACCCGATGACCATTGTCACCGGCCCATCAAGACCCGCGGAGTCCGGAGCGGCCGGAGATAAGGGCAGGCAAGGACCCAATCTGGTGCAGGCGTTCATGTTGCAGTGATTCTCTGGCCTTCGATCCAGACCGAGGTGGGCAGGAGGTCGGGACGTTCGAGGATTTCGCGCAGAGGGTCCGCCGTTGTGACATCAAACAGAACAAAGTCGGGCGCGCACCCGGTCTCGATAACGCCGAGGTTCCTGGCCAAGACGGCGCGAGCGGCGCGGCACGTCGCCATTTCCCAGATGTCCTGCGGCGCCATCTCAGGGGCGATGCGGTGAACCAGGCGAAGCTCGTCCACGAGGTTCAGGTCGGGTGAGGAGGCACAACTGTCGGTGCCAACAGCGACATTGATGCCACGTTCAAGAAGACGCCGAAATCGGTGGGGCGGGTGATTGAAGAAGGCGTGCGTGCGGGGACAGTAGATTACCGACGCCGGACTCCCAACCAGGGCGCCCATTTCCTCGTCATCGCAATAGTTCACGTGCGCCAGGAGCGTCGGGTGATCAAGCAGCCCGACCGACTTGGCAAAGCGGATCGGACCGGCCGGGAAAGTCGGGACGCTACTGTCCCAGACGCCTAACCAATCCCAGAGTCCGCGGAACGGTCCGGTGTGCGTCGCAAGAAAGGCTGCCTCATCGGCGGATTCGGCCAGGTGCGTCGCCAAGGGAAAATGGCGGTCAATGGCGATCTGGAGACATCGGCGATACCCGGCCTCTTCAACGCTGTAAGGAGCATGCGGCGAGACGCCAATTTGCAGACGATCGGAGGCGTGCGTCGTGTCGATGGCGGCGGCTAGCCGCGCTTCAAGCAGGCCCCGGCGTTGGGCCATGGCCTGGATCTCCCCGTAGCTGACAACACGCAACGGCGTTCTGCGCAGCAGGGACCGAGTGAGATGCGACTGGCGGCTGATGTCGCCGACGGCCGTGACGCCGAAGCGAAGACACTGGCCGACACCCAATGAAACGGCTTGCTCAACCTTGGCCGCACGGGCCTCGGGGTCTTGGGGCATACCTCGGATGATCCCCTCCAGCCAATCGACAAAGCTCACGCATGACGCCGAGAAGCGGTGACTCCAGCTAAGTTCAAGATGCACATGCGGATTGACGAGGCCGGGAAGGATGATCGCGGAACCCGCGTCAATGAGCGTCGCGTCGGGGTGTTGTTGTCGCAGGGCACGGGCGGAAGCGACGGCAAGGATTCTCGATCGGTCAAAGACAACGCCGGCTTCGCGAACAATCGGCGACGTCATGGGGGCGACGAATTCGGCGATCAGAAGTGTCTTCACAACGCCCGATCTTCCCGCAATTCGTCGAAAAGTAAACCGGCCGCATGCTGGGCGGCTTGAAGTCGCTGCCGAGCCATCTGCCGGACCGGCTCGAAGTGGAACCCATCCTTGAGGCGCGCATCCCAGTAACCATATTCCTGACGCTTGACGAATCCCTGCGCCACGGCAACGACGGTGTCCTGCTGGCGGGCCAGCTGCATGGCTTGCAGAATGAGACCGACAAGGCCGAAATCGTCCAAATTGACCGCGTCGGCGAGGATTCTCGTCTCCGGCAGAGGTGGCGATCGCAGCGGCAGCTCTCGAAGGACCTTCGATGCTCGCTCGATAAGCATCTCGTCCGCGCGGCCTTCAAGACTCGAGACCAGCAATTCGGCCGCCTGTTCGGCGCGGTCGCGGAGGCTGATTTGCCCGAGCTTCCCGGCGGGCCGGGCGCCGCGCTCGGGCAGTTGAAGCGCGTGACACGCAAGTTCCAGCGCATCACGATCGATCTCTGGAGGCGCGAGATTCAGTTCGATCAGACGTTGAACCCTGCGCCAGAGGCGGCGGGCCTCTTCAAGAAGCCGAGTCCCGGGCGCGTCGGGAGCATGGGACAGCAGCCGCAGGAGATGTTGTTGGAGTTTTGGGTCCAGTGTGCTCTCCCTGGCAAGTGGATGGCCGACGCCGCTGGAGTGCAATATGGCGCGGGGAAGCCCCCCGGTCAAATGCCAAGCCTCGAAATCTGCGCTAAGCGGATGGCTGAAATTGTCGACGGGATTTACTCTTCCCGCCACGCGGCTACGATGGCGGAGAGAATACGAACAGGAGACGCAATGCACATTTGCCTGAATCGTGTGACGGCGGGCGGGGGGTTGCCGTTCGAGGGTTTTCTGGAACTGGCGTCTCACGCGGGGTTTGCGGGGGCGGATGTGGACATGGGGTACGGCCAGAAACACGGCGCGGCGGCGCTGCGCGATTTGTACGCGGCAAAAAAGCTGAAGTACGGAGGCTGGGGGCTGCCCGCCGATTTCCGGGGGGACCAGGGAAGATGGGAGGAAGGGGTACTCGCTCTGAAATCGCAGGCAAAAATCGCCGCCGAACTCGGCATCGACTCCTGCGCAACTTGGCTCATGCCATCCTCGAAACTGCCGTTCATCGAGAACTGGCTGTTCCACGTGGCGAGACTGAAACCCGCTGCGAAAGTGCTGGCGGATTGCGGCTTGCGCCTCGGCTTGGAGTTCATTGGGCCGTTCCATCTTCGTCGCAGCGGCGCCCATGAATTTGTGTTCACCCCGGGCCAGATGCTCGAACTGGCTGATGCGATTGCGCCGAATGTGGGATTGCTTGTGGATTCGTTTCACACCTATACCTCCGGAACGCCGTTTGACTACCTGGCAACTCTGCCCGCGAACCGAATCGTGCTCGTGCACTTGAACGATGCGCCTCCGGGACCGCTAACGGCTCAGCAGGATTCGAAACGCCTGGTGCCTGGGGAAGGTGTTATGGACCTCAACGCGTTCATGGGAGCATTGCAGCGGGCGGGGTATGCCGGGCCCGTGTCGGTTGAAGTGTTCAGCGATGAGTTGAAGAAGATGCCGGCGGAAGAAGCTGCTGCCAAAACGTGGGCGGCGACCAAAAAGACGCTGCCTAAGTACACAAGGTAGCCCAGGCAAACACCCAAACCTCGATCCCGTCAGCCGGAGTGCGGTGACGCCCCGGATTCCGTCTCGCGGATGCCTGCCCGATATCCGGTCGAGCGAGACACCAAGGGCAAGGCGACAGCGGCGGTGACAATGTCGGAAACGATGTGCAGCAGTCGAAACACAATCGCGAGAAGTGCTGCAGCCGGTCCGAGCAGCGGTGAGAGCGTCAGGAGATAGATGCCTTCGTGTACGCCCAGACCGGCGGGTGCAAAAACCGCGAGGAACCCGGCAACCGAAGCCAAGCCCGCCGAACCTATGAACAACGCGAAAGCCGACGCAGGCACGCAGGCCATCGATTGAGCCGTGAAACAGAGACCGGCAGCCAATAACAGGCTGCGGAACAGGCTGACAAGAACGGCTTGTAGAAGTGGCGCCCTTGCCAGATGCGACGGGAGCGGTTGACGCTTGAGCCGGCGAAGGACGAAGTTGACCAAGGTCATGAACACGCGGGGGTGCAGGCAGACTAGGCCCCCCAGCAGGATCAGCAGGCCGAGCAGCCAGCCAAACGGCATGGCTTCACGAATCGCCGGCATCGCCAGCAGGGGCAGGCACGTGATCAGACTCATGATGATCATCAACGCCGTGGATAGAAACAGCGATGCCAGCGCCGCCGGCATGCGAACCCCCAGATGACTGAGCATGATCGCCGCCCCGGCCACAACCGCCATCTTGCCCGGCACGTAGCGACCGAGCGATGCGAGCCAGATCACCGGAGTGACTCGGCGAACCGAAATCGGATGCCCCAGCGAGGCTAGGAGAACCGAACAGTTCAGGCCGTTCATGAAACGGCTCAGAACCAGACAGGCGAACGCGGCGGCTAGGGCCAGGTAGTTGAGGCGCAGCTTTGACCAGTCAATTTGCCCGAAATCGGATGCCAGCGATCGACCAACGAAGTAGCAGACAATCCCGAATAGCGGCACGCCGATGAACACACGCATCCAGCGCCGACGCGATGACGGGACTGCCGGCGACTCGGTTCCCGCGATTGCTTCACTCATGCCGTCGTACCTTCCGATCTCGCTGCCGGCAAGACCTCGTAGCCATAGAGTCTCATGAGCTCGCGACAGTAGAAAAGTGCCTCCTCCTGCTGGTCTTCCGGCCACTGCTTGAATGGCGGGCACGACACGCCCTGGCTGGCGTTGACCTTCTCGGCGTTGGCGGAGGAAAGCAAATCATCTTTCCAGGGGATTCCAACCCACGCCGCGAACTGCCTGAGACCGGAGCCGTCGCGGTTGAACAGATCCTCAAATCGCATGCGCAGATAACGGCTGCCGTGAATAATCTCGCCGCGGTTGAGCTCGGTGTTCACGATCTTCCAGTACCACGCCATGCGCTGAATATCCGTCATCTGCTTCCAGGGAATGTCACTGGCCGAGAGTTGTTCGGGATGAGGATGCCAATAAGGGAGATAGGTATTGGCCAGATTCTTGATGCCGCGGCAGGCTCCCCAGTTGATCGCCGACCGAACGTACGTGCGCGGATCACGCACCACGTGTAGAACAAGGGGGTGATCGAAAACCTCGGCAAACGCCTCCAGAAAACCCCACAGAAATGGGTTCGATTCAACGTATATGGATTGCGAGATCCCGGATACCAGTGAACGCCGCGAACGCGCAAGCAGCGAGGCCAGACGCTCGGCCGACATGCGCCCGCAGATCGCTCTCCCGGAGGCTCGCCGGAGACGCCAGGACGGCCGGGGCTCGTGTACGGCGAAAACGCTCTCGTAGCACTTGCCAAGATGGTGGGCCAGAGCCTTGGTTCCTGTCCGGCCCGATGAAACAATGAAAACCACGCGTTCGAATCTTCCGCCGAATACAGACACAGTTCGCTCCTGAATAACCTCCCAGTCTACCTTGGCAGCCGACCCGGGTCACATCCCGGGCACCCGCCGGGGATATCGAGCGGGCACGGGCAACTCGACAACGGTCGCGGCGTCGCTGGTCAGCTCATACAGAACCCAACTCGGATTCTCGGCGATTTCCCTCTGGCCCGTCAGGATGCGCTGCACCCACGCAATCCGAAAGTGATGAGCACGCCACGGCGAAACGGGCGGACGGTAGAGATAGTACTTGATTCCTTTCTTGGCGGCGAAGTTCAGAAGGTCCTCGTTGGGCTCGCCCGTGCAGATCTTCTTGTTGATCACATGGACACCCCGATTCGTCAGAAGGTGTATGCAGCGCCAGCCTTGCCCGTTCGGTCGCTGCCGACCCAGGTTCAGATAGTAAGGGCTGACTGAGATCTGCCCGTCCTGAACGTTCCGATCATTCAAATAGTTGGCGGCCGCGATCAACTGCTCGGTCTCACCGGCGAGATACTTGGCGTAGAAGCCCGGGCACCGAGCGATGTAGACGTCGATCGCCCACAGCGTCGCATTGCACAACCCAATGGAAGCAACGAAGATCATCGCCCCAATCCTGCAGCCTCCGGCCAGGCGAGGCAGTCGCTTGGCAACGGACTCGAATCCTATCCAGATGCCCAAAAGTGCGAGCGGCGCGATCGGAACAAGGTACCGCGGATTGACCACCGCCCAGCGCACGATGATCGCACCGCAGTAAAGCAGAACTCCCAGCCAGAGCCATTGCCGATTCCTGGCTTGTTCATAGAGACAGCAACTAAACAGAAAGATGAGAAACCACCCCAGCGCGTTCGTGAGCCAGCCGACGGGGCCTGACGTCACGCCGAGAAACATAGGCATCCAAACGAGGCTGGAGATCCATTTCCCCGAGACGACGATTCGGACACCCATTTCCCGAAAAACCCTTCCGTCAACCACGGCTTGGATGCTGACAACCGGAGCCGAGTCCATGCCCTCGCCCAAACCAGCCTCCGGATCGCCGGCGCGAAGAGGGCGGCCGCTCATGCCCGGAAGAACCGTCAGAATTAGACGCAGTGCATAAAACGCGCAAATGGCCGCGAGGATCACCGCACCCACCGAGATGCACTGGCGATTGCGGCGAGGCTTCAACTGCCCCGCGGCCATGGCGGCCGCCACCGGCAGTACCGCGATCAGCCCGGCCCAACGCACGCAAATCATCAGGATGCACAACAACCCAACCAGAATAACGCGCCAAACCTGCCGGCGGCCCTCGCCAAACTGCATGGCTAGCAATAGCGTACCGGCAAACAGAAAACAGAACAGCCCCTCCGATCGCAAGTCCAACGCGGCTGAGTACCAATAGAACAGCGTCCCGCTCAGGACCACCACTGCAAAGGACCGGCCGCGAGATGCGAACCGACGAACAACGTAGTACCAGAATCCGCTTGAACCAATGAGCAAGGCGGCCGGAACAACGTTCAAGAACGCAAAAGAGGCCGAGAACTTCATCGCGCCGGCCAACACGAGCGGCCACAGCGGGGGAATCTTCCCCACCGGAAGCCCGTTGAACGTGAATTCACCGTGTCTCGCCAGGCTCCGAGAGACCGAAATGTAATAAGCAGTATCCGGGCCAGGATGCCAGAACGCATTCAGAATCAGGCAGTAGGCCAAGGCCACCATCAAGACGGCGGCAACACAGTACTTCCATTCGCCTGGCTGCGACACGAAGGTCGAATGCCGGCCGGGCAAACAGCTTGGTGACCGAGCGGCAGACTCAGGTGCACGATCGGTTGACAACGGCTCGGGAGTGATCATCGCCCAATGGCTCCGCGGGTTGCGAATCGACAAAACGCCTGCAGAGTCGATCCAGGGTCGCGTTGAGGACAAGGCGGGGAGTATAGCCAATGATGTCGGGGCCGCAATCACCGTGGTGAAACGCCACCCCCGCTTTGGCACTATTGACGCGGCGGCAGGAAACGATCGGCGGTTCGCACTCTGCCAGAACGCGTGCTTGGGAGCGTGGTCGAAGTGCCGCCCGTGGCCGGCGAGCGAAGATCCTCGCGAACTGCGACCTTGACCACGAACATCTCCGGATCGCCCACCACCGTCCGCCAGTCGATGCGGAGAAGCTTCGCATGCAGCAGACGGTCCAGTGGCCGATCCCGCGCCACCCGCCGGCCGTATGCCACGTAATCAGGACCAAGCGCCCGGAGAAATCGTATCGCTTCGCCGGGACCGGCGCCCTGCGTCGCTTCCGCAGCACTGAAGACGAATCGGCCACTGATGAACGAAGTGATTCGCGGTTCCTGTCCAACGACGATCTTGCCGGGCGGAACATGTTGCCTGATGAACTGGGCCATCTGGTAAACAGGCAGCATGTCGCCCCCTCGATAAACATCCAAAAACCCGCGGCGATCAAAATGCCGGTCGATCCCATGCTGTTCCATGATGAACCCGACCGACCGCACCAGGTTCGGCAGCGTGGCCATGCCCAGCCCCAGCACCGTGACAAGCTCCGGAATATAGGCCCACCGGCGAACCCGGAGCGAGGCCCAATGCACCGCTAATGCCCACGCAACGAGCATCATCGGGAGAATCATCAAACAATAGCGGGGCCGGCTGCCAAGAACAACCATCATCGCGATCGTCGTCATCACGTACAGCCCCCACAGTGGCAAGCGGGGCATCAGCCTCACCCACCATGCCACGATCGTAATGCATAGCAGGGTCCCAAGCGGAAAGAGCAGTTCGATCCCAAGAAGCCCGACGGGAATCTGTTCTTCGAAGGTGTTGACCACGTTCTCTGCCGATCGGATGAACTCCAATTGGCTCAGGCGCGAGACAACCATGCTCTCGTACTTCCCCGAAAGCGGATGAAGCCCGCCTGTCCGCGGGTCACGAACCAGATACACCAGAACCATCGCCGCCACAGCGACTGCGGCGGCGGCGTACCATCGGCGACGGCGAGAGCGAAACAGGCCAATCACACACCAGACGATGAACGGAATTGCCAATGCCCAGAAAGTGGGGCGAGTGGTTATCGCGATAATGGCCCCGGTGATTGCCATCAACACCGAAAACGACTGATGGACCCAGTCCCTGTCGCGGGGAAGTCTGCTGATCCCGAGTAGGGTCAGACTGGTACCCAGCAGAAATGGCGCATCGGTCATCAAGTCATGCGAAGCTTCAAGAAACTCGACGTTTATCCCCACCCCCGTGGTCACGCACACCGCAATCCACAGCGAAAAATGCAGACGAATGAGATGATAGATCACGACAAGCGTCACTCCGCCAAGAGCTGCCATGATCGAAAGCGATATGACCGGCCGGAGAATGTCCTCCGTCCCAAACAGCTTCTCGACCCCGGCGAGAACCCAGGGCAGACCAGGATACGCGTGCGTATGTCGTTCGCCGCGGAATGTGTATCCCTGACCTGTCGCCAGACTGTGTGCGACAGCCCGATAGAGAGAGCCGTCGCGGCCAATTCGCCAGCGGCCGTTGAACGCGGCGATCTGCAGGATCGCGACCAACACGAAAATCGGAATCCGAAGACGTACAATCCAGTACAATAGTAGATTGTCAGCTGCGGGATCCATGATCGGGCAGCGACTGGCGTCGATAATCTGGCTGCGCGGAGATTCCAACGGATTATGCCTTTCCCGCCGCGACATTAGCCGCCGGTTCGGACGCAGTCAATCTAGCGAACGCCAAGTTCCACTCCGCCGCGATCCAGCTTAACAACGTGGCGAACCACACGTCGCCCACGAAGCCCATCCCGCCTGCCGAGATCAATGCCGCCGCATTGCTGGCAGCCATACGGTTGCACTGGCTGAAGACGCGTATCAATAGAATCCTGCCCCTGCTCCCGCTATACTAACCAATTCTGTCGTTCTGGCAGAGCAGGAGCAAGCCTATGCCCGGTATGACGATGACGGAGAAGATTCTCGCAAAACACGCTGGCAAGAGTCGCGTGACCCCCGGAGAGAATATCTGGGTCAACATCGATGTCCTCATGACCCATGACGTCTGTGGCCCAGGTACCATCGGCATCTTCCACGAGAAGTTCGGGAAAAATGCCAAAGTCTGGGATCCCAATCGCGTGGTCATCATCCCGGATCACTACATCTTCACCGCGGACCTCAAGTGTCACCGGAATGTGCAGATCCTCCGTGATTTCGTCAGGCAGCAGGGTATCAAGTACTACTACGACCCCGATTTTGTCACGATGGAACCGACGATGCCGAGTCCTTACAGGGACCCGACCAAGACCACCTACAAGGGCGTCTGCCACAAAACACTTCCCGAAGAGGGACACGTCCGGCCGGGCGAAATCCTGCTCGGCACCGATAGCCACACCTGCACCGCAGGCGCTTTCGGTCAGTTCGCCACGGGAATCGGAAATACCGATGCGGGCTTTGTCCTGGGTACAGGTAAACTGTGGCTGAAGGTCCCGCCAACCATGAAGTTCGTCTTCCACGGCCAGATCCCCCCGTACCTCACCGCCAAGGATCTCATCCTCGCGGTTATCGGGCAGATCGGCGTCGATGGCGCTACCTATCGATCAATGTACTTCGCGGGCGATGGCATCGCCTCCCTCACCCTCGAAGACCGGATGACCTTGACCAACATGGCCATAGAGGCCGGCGGGAAGAACGGCATCTGCGATGTGGATGAAAAAACCCTCCAGTACGTGCGGGCAAGGTCCAAACTCCCACACTGGGAGGTCGTTCGCGACGACGCCAATGCCGAGTTCCTCGCGACCCATGAGTGGGACTTGACCACCATGGAGCCGATGGTCGCCAAACCCCATTCCCCCGACAACAAAGACACGGCCCGCAACTGCAGAAATGTGACCGTCGATCGGGCGTATATCGGCTCATGCACCGGCGGAAAGATCACGGATATGATCTTCGCGGCCAACATCCTCAACGGCCGTCGCGTCAAAATACCGACCTTCGTGGTGCCCGGCTCAACGGAAGTCCACGCGGATATGCGGCAACTCAACCTGCGAGGAATCCCCAAATCGCCCGGCGAGAAAAGCATCGAACAGGTGCTCCAGGATGCCGGTTGCACCTTGGGTCCATCAGGTTGCGCCGCGTGCCTGGGCGGTCCCGCGGATACCTTCGGCCGCCTCCAGAACACCGAAGTCTGCATCAGCACCACAAACCGCAATTTCCCGGGCCGAATGGGCAGCCCAAAGTCCGCCGTTTACCTGGCAAGCCCCTTGACCGTGGCGGCTAGCGCCCTGACCGGTCGTGTGACCGACCCACGCGAATTCGTCAGCGAGCGAATCGAAACCGGCCAAGCAGGAGTGGTGTAGACCCGCCTCCAATCCGTCCCACCGATACAGGCCTTTGGCGATAGACGCCCAAGGCCTTATTTCGTATCGGACTGGATCTTCAGGAACGGGTGATGCAGACAGGTGCCTTCGAATGCGTGAGAGTGGCTGAGCGAATCATAAAAGGCCGCACGCCCTTCACGAAACTGCGCCTCGGCCGAGTCGTGCGGAAGCGGTTTGGCCGTCTGCCGAATGGCGGCGGCGAGTGAGCGGATAACCTGGCGCATATACTGGGTGGCCAACCCGGCGGCGTGGTTGCCGGAGGTGACCAGACGCTCCAATGTCTCCTGGTGCGAGTCCCGGTGAACGGTCTCCTGGGCCGTGGAAACCGACGTCTCCAGCACCCCCATCAGCTTGTTGAGATTGAGGATCAGGTGAGTGTGATTCTGCTCCGCGGCAGGGTCCGAGATGCGCGGAATCGGCTGCTGGATCAGCAGGCCCAATTGATGGATCGCCATGTGCGAGCGCTCGACGAGGATGGGGAGCCAGAGTTCCTCGGGGAAGAAACTGTAGGTCGCCAGCCCGGTTCCATCGCAGAATTCGCAACTCGCCGTCCCCAGTCCGGCGCAGGTTTCACAGATCGGGCCCTCGGGTCGCACACCTTGCCCTCCGCAGGCTTCGCAAGACTCAAGACCGCCTTTGCAGCAGACGCACGGGAAGTGGGCGAATGCGGCGATCAGTTTGGTCGAATCATCGCGGCCTAGCGTCGCGAGCATCCATTGCGGGAGCTGGGGGCCTTTCGGGATGATGCCGCGGTGGTGGGCTTCTATGAAGAGCCGGGCGGCGTCCTTGGCATGGCCTTCGTGGAGCTTGGCGGAGACCTGTTGTGCCAGACGTTTGGAAACGTCTTCGTCCTGAGGAGGCTGATGGGGCGCCGGTTGCGATTGCCCGGTGCCCGAGTTCTCGGGACCGCTCTGCATGGCAACAGTTATAAACAGAACATAGGCACAATCAAGGAAGATCGGGGCGGACGAGCACGCCGGGATGATCCGGAGGATGTCACCGGAGGGTTTCGAGGCGTTTGCGAAGGTCGCTGGAGAAGAAACCGGCGCACGTCTCTTCGACGGGGCCTGTCATGATGAGGTCGAGGTCGGGGCTGACCTGAATCTTCAGGTCGCCGCCTTCCATATGGACCGTGATGTCTGAGTCGACGAGACCGGCGGCATACGTGGCGACGGCCACGGCGCAGGAACTTGATCCGGAAGCCAGCGTGTGCCCGGCGCCGCGCTCCCAGATGAGGGCCCGGACGTCCGTCCGGGTCAGGACCTGGGCGAACTGGACGTTGGTGCGGCTGGGGAAGGCCGGGTGGTTTTCAATCAGGGGCCCGAGCTGCCGGAGATCGACCTTCGACAGATCGGGGACGATGACAACGCAGTGTGGGTTGCCCACGGACAGGGCCGTGACGTTCAGCCGTTGTCCTGCGACATCGAGCGAGCGGAGGGCGGTGTTGATACTGGCGCGGCCCATTTCGACGCGAACGGCATTGACCGGACCCGTGTCCGGAAGGAGGTGTGCGGAGACCAGGCCGCCGAGGGTGCTGATGCGAAACGCGCGGTTCGTCGTGTAGCCGTGGTCGAAGAGGAATTTGCTGAAGATGCGGAGGCCGTTTCCGGACTTTTCGGCCTCGGAGCCGTCGGGATTGAAGATGCGTAATCCGAAGTCCGCGTTGTTGGACTTGACGAGGACGAGGATTCCGTCGGAGCCGACGCCGGTGTTGCGGTGGCAGATCTCGCGCACGCGGGATGGGGTGAGTTCGAAGTTCAATTGGCTGCCGTCCACGACGAGGTAATCATTGCCAAGGCCGTGGGATTTCACGAAGTCAAAACGCATGTCTGTGCCTCAAGGTTTTCTTAGAAGACCATACGAACAGAGGTGGGGATGATACGGGAATGGCGTGCATCGTGGTACTGGATTGGATCACGACGGTTGGAGTCGTTGCACGACAGGCTATGGCAGGGCGTGTGGCCTGGCGGTGGGCGTTGGATGCTAACGGCGGAAACTGGCCACTTGAGGCTGTGTGATTCGCAGGTAGTCCTTGACGCTCATTCGGACGGCGTCCTGGTGGGTGCCGGCCTGGAATGTTACTTCGTCTTCGGCCTTGACGGATTCCTCCAGCAGGGTAGGCAAGCCGAAGATGCCTCCAATGGGGGGTTCGGCGCCGAGTTCGCAGTCGCTGAAGAGTCGCTGCATAGTCTGTTCGTCGGCGAGTTGTGTGGCCTTGGCATGCAGTTGTTCGCGCAGGCGCTCCAGGTCGATTTGGAATGAGGCAGGCAAAGCGCAGAGCATCGGTTTGCCGTCGGCCTCGACCACAACGGGCTTGAGCACCTTTCGGCCCGAGGTGTGTTCGCGTTGTGCCAGTTCCTGGGCTGTGTACGCCATGTCGTGGTGGAGCCATTGGTACCGCACGCCGCTCTGGTCCAGATAAGTACGCAGATTCATGGCCAACCTCCGTAACAAGTGCCCCGACAGGACCCTGATTTTAAGCGATCGAGCTGAATTGTACTGCGGGGAAAATCGAGCGGATTATTGGACGCACGGGTTTGTTGAAGGTGGCTGGGGACCGGTGCGGGGTGGAAGGGGGTAGTGAAAATCCGGCAATCCGGGTACGCAGGAATTGCATTGTGCTTGGCGTGTTTGGAGCGGCCAAGCCGCGTGAGACGATACGGCGCGGGGTAGGGGCGGGGTGGCATGGGTGTTGCTATTTCCGGGGTTAAGCGAGGTTGGAACCACGGGTCTTTCCCCGACCAGCCCGTGGTTTCATCTCGCTGTATTGTCCATCTGTTGCAATCGGATGTCAGGAGATTACAATTTCTCATTGGTTGGTTCGTCGAAGGAGTTAGGTACGGCACGTCGTGAATACGCAGCTCGGCCCATCTCAGTCGCCTTCCTACCTTCTGGGCCAGAACGGTATGGCCTCTTTCGGTTGTGACCCGGAAAGCAAAAAGCGGGTCCATGTGCCCTTGTAAGGAGATATCCGATGGGCAAGAGATTGTATGTGGGGAATCTGAGCTACAGTGTGACGAGCTCGGATCTTGAGAAGTTGTTTGCGGCTTACGGTACGGTTCAGAGCGCCGAAGTGGTGGCTGACCGGGATAGTGGGCGATCCAAGGGCTTTGGATTTGTGGAAATGGGCACGGATGAAGAGGCTCAAGCGGCGATAGCGGCGATGAACGGTCAGGAGAACAATGGCCGAGCATTGACTGTGAACGAAGCCCGGCCGCGAGAAGAGCGAGGCGGCGGCGGTGGTGGGCGCGGTGGTTTTGGTGGCGGTCGCGGCGGCGGTCGCGGCGGATACGGCGGCGGTCGTGGCCGGGATTGAGGTCGCGCAATTTGGATAGCAGAGGAAGGCCACTCGCGTGGCCTTCTTTTTTGGGGCTGGAGGAACGTTGGCGGGGGGATTGGGAGCGGAAAGGGTGTGTGCGAGGGGGTGTTGGGGTTGTAAGGGGAGGATTGGCCAGGGGTTGTGGGATTTGAGGGGGTGGAAAAAGGGGCAAAAAGCGACGAAAAGCGACAAAAACCGACCGAAAGGGACGTGAAGGGAC
>CAYVKG010000017.1:0-60034 GCA_964451955.1 uncultured Tepidisphaeraceae bacterium | reverse complement strand
TGGAGCGGGAGCTGATGTTGTGGGCGCGAATTGCGGGAGTTCGCTGAGTCTGGAGGATTATATATCGCTGGCGTCGCAACTGGTTGAGGCGGCCGGCGGCGTGCCTGTGATCGTTCAGCCGAACGCGGGTTCTCCGACGCTTGTTGACGGGAAGCTCGTGTACCGGGCGGGCCCGGAGGAGATGGCGGCGGCCGTGCCGACGTTATTGAAGATTGGGGTGCGGATTGTCGGCGGGTGCTGCGGGACGACGCCTGAGCACATTCGGGCGATGGCGGCCGCGATGCGAGGGCGGCGTGCTGGGTGAACGGGGAGAATTCGGGGTGGGCAGAACAAGGCGTAGTGGGCTGTTTGTGGCGGGGGTGGGGGCGCCCGCGGGGACGGGGGGGGTGCTAACGGTGGCGGGGGGGGTGGTGAGGGGGGAGGATGGGCGGGGTTGGGTGGAGCAGGGTGGTGTTGGTTGCGGGAGGTTTTTGGATCGGGCATTTGCACTTTTGGCGTTGTGGCTTATTGTCTGGGGATGCTGCCGACGTGTTTTTCATTGATAGTGGCCGTGGCAGGGTGGTACTACATGTTCTACTCGCGGACGGCCAGTGCGTTGGCGGGGCTAGAAGACGCGCGGCTGAATCGGATGCGAGCGAAGTTGAGGCGTGTGGGTGGGGGGAGTATGTTTCTGTTGGCGGTATTCTTTTTTGCCGGGTTTTATGCGGTTGATGCGGATCACCCTGGCGTGGGTTTCTATTGGATCTGGACGATCGTGTTGTTTCTGCTCGTGGCGATTGTTGTGCTTGGAGTGACCGATCTGTTGATGACGCGGAGACTTAGTCGGCGCAACCACGTATGACTCGGCAATCGATAACGAAGATGGTGCTGTTGCTAGTTGCGATTATTCTGGCTGTGATGGCGGTCAGCATGCCACCGTTTGGTTGCCAGGCGAGGAGAGATTCGGTGAGTGGGCTTCGGACGGTGCGGATGCGGATTGGGGAGAAGACGTTCACACTTGAAGTTGCCGACACGTATTCTTCGCGGCAGTACGGTCTGATGAACCGAGATTCTCTGCCGCTGGACCGCGGGATGATATTTGTTTTTTCGCGGGAGGAGCCGCTTTCGTTTTGGATGAGGAATACCCGGATTCCATTGGACATCGTCTACGTTGATTCTGTTGGGAAGGTTGTATCGATTCACCGGATGGAGCCGTTTGATGAGGAGGGCGTTGCGAGCGCCGGGCCGGCGCAGTATGCGATTGAGTTGAACGCCGGGGCGGCCGCCGCCGCGGGTGTGAAGGCTGGGGACGTGCTGGCGATTCCGAGAGAGGCGGTTTCTCCGAGGCGGTAGGGGGATGCGGTTGCGGAGGGGTGGTGATGTTGTCGGATTTGTTGTTGTAGTGGGGGGCTGGCGTGTGGTCAGTTAGAGCCGACGGGCTGGCGTCCGGGGTTGCCATAGGCGACGGTGGTGATTCGTGTGCCGTGTTCTGTGGTGGCGGCTTTCAGGAGGACGAATATCATTTCTGGCCGGGCCGCCTGCTGGGTTTCGACTGTGTGGGTTGGGGAGGACCAGAGGAGCAAGACGCCGACGAGATCGCCGGGCTTGGCGGTCAGGGTTTCACCGAGCCAGCGGGAGGCGGCCTCGTTGGCCTTGGTCGTCTTGGCCTCGGTCTGAGGCGTCATGTAGCGTTTGATGTCATCTGGGAGTGAGGAGGCGGCGACGGCTTCGGCGATGTCTGAGGCCATTTGCGAGGGGGGGTGGAGGTACGCCTTGGCTGCAATGACTGTGGTACCCTGGGTGCGTGAGAGGAGTCTCAGTACGTCGGCGGGACCGTTGCCGAAGGGCTGCACGCGGACATCGTCGGCGAGGAGGGATGCGAGGGTGGCGGTATCGCTTTGCGACACGGCTGAAGCGAACTGGGACACCATCTGTTCCCAATGACTTGCCGGGCGTGTCGCCTGTCCATACAAACAATTGCTGCAATATAAAATGATAGTACAGCAGAGGGTTATATTGCGCACACAGCACCTCCTTTTTGAGTATCGGCACGGTGTGCCCCATGAATCACATGTGATGGGTGCGAATTGGGGGTCTATTGGGGAGGATTATGGGACTTGGTCGGATGGAGTGGGGTGGGCCGGGTCTGGTCAGGCTTTCATGGCCTCGACGCCGCCCATGATTTCGGAGAGTTCGGTGGTGATCTGGCTCTGGCGTGCGCGGTTGTACTGCATGGTGAGGGACTTGAGCATTTTATCGGCGTTATCGGTTGCGCTCTTCATGGCGACCATGCGTGCGACATTTTCGCTGGTGGTGGCGTCGAGGAAGCACTGGAAGAAGGAGGTTTTGACGGCGAGGGGGAGCAGTTCGTCGAGCAATTCGTGGGGCGACGGGGAGAAATCGTAGACCACCTCTTCATGGATGTGCGTATCCACCCGGACATCGAGGCCGGTTCGTGTGGAGTCGGCGATACCGGCTTTTGCCTGGGCCTCCTTTTCTTCGGTCTGGAGTGCGATGTGTGCGGCGGTTTCGCGGAGGCCCGCGAGGGGCAGGAGGGTGAGCACTTCGGCTTTTTGCGTGCTGGTGCTGATGAAGTTCATGTAGGCGACGTGGACGGAATCGAGTTCACCATTGACGAAGCGATTGATGAAGGCGTTTGTTGCGGATTCGACAGAAGCGTAGCGTGGGACGTCGGAGAACTGGTCGTAGCGTTGGGTGATGGGTCGCTTTTGGAAGTTGAAGAAGGCGATTCCCTTCTTTCCGGAGACGAAGAGTTCAATTTGTTTGCCGGCGGCCTCCTGTTCACGAATGAAGCGGTTGGCGGTTCGGAGGATGCTGCCATTGTAGGCGCCTGCGAGGCCGCGATTGCTGGTGATGACGATGAGGGCGATGCGGTTGACCGAGGTTTTCTGGTCGGGGCGTCGCAGGAGCGGATGCTCGACGTCGCCGAGGCTTGAGGCCAATTCCGCGACGATTTCGCAGATAGTGCGGGTGTAGGGTTTTGTGCCGACGGCGCGTTTGAGGGATTTTTGGAACTTGGCGGTGGCGATCATCTGCATGGTCTTGGTGATTTTGCGGATGTTTCGGACTGCCTTACGTCGCTTCAGGATGGCTCTCGCCTTGGCCATAACGTCCTCGCTATGCGGCCCAGCGTTTCATGCTGAGTCGACCCGGCCGAGACCACCGGACCCAAGCCGGCGGACGGGGCTGGCGTTTGGGCGGTGGATCATAGAACACGGGTGAGACGATATCTGCATGCCGGGGTCTTTTCAAGACGCGTGAGGCGGGAGGTTTTTGGGGGGATCGTGGCGGGATGAGATGAGAGGTTTGGATCGCAACTGTGCGGCAGCAAGGGCGGCGAAGTTATCACCGGTGTTGGGGCAATTGCGAAGAGTTGTGGTTGAGGTGGAAGGCAGCGAGGTTGATGGATTGCGGTTGGGATATTGACGCTTCATAATGGTCGCGGGGACAAGAGAAGAGAAGTGGTCCATCAGGAAGAAGGCAGGTTATTCGATGGTGATAGTGCACGTGATTCGTTCGCTCGACCCCGCAGACGGGGGGCCGCCGATGGTTGCGTGTCGGATTGCCGCGGCGCAGGGTCTGTTGGGGCACGAGGTTCATCTTTTGCATTATGAGATGCCGGGTTCGGAGGAACGGGTGGGGGCGATGTTGGCGTCTTTGCCGTACCGGGATCGAATTCGGTTTCATGGTTTGTCGGCGCCATCGCGGGTGGAGCGTTTGGTGGGGCGAAGGACGCGGGCGGCAATTGGAGAGCTATTTGACCGGATACGTCCGGAGGTTATTCATCTTCACAACGTATGGGATCCGATCCTGCGGGTGGCCGCCAGAGCGGGGGAGTGTCGTGGGATTCCTTACATTGTGCTTTTGAACGGGATGCTTAATCCGTGGAGTCTTTTGCAGAAGCGGTGGAAGAAGAAGATGGCGTTGGTGGCGGGGTACAGGAGGATGCTCAACGGAGCGGCGGCGCTTCAGGCCTTTAACACGGAAGAGACGGAGCTGATTGCGCCGCTGCGTCTTGAATCGCCGACGGTCATTATTCCGAACGGGGTGTTTATTGAGGAGCTCGAACCACTGCCTGGCGGGACGGCGTTTCACTCGCAGCACCCGGAGTTGGAGGGGCGGCCATACGTGCTTTTTCTATCGCGTCTTCACTACGTGAAGGGCCTGGATTACCTTGCGGAGGCATTTCGGATTGTGGCGAGGAGGGACGTTGGAGTGCGTCTTGTGGTGGTGGGTCCTGACGGCGGCGCGCAAGGGGATTTTGAGCGTCGCATTTCGGAAGCCGGCTTGAGTTCGCGAGTGCATGTTGTGGGTCCGATCTACGGACCGGCGAAGCTGGCCGCACTGACTGGGGCGGCGTGCTTCTGTTTGCCCAGTCGGCAGGAGGGCTTTAGTGTTGCGATAGCGGAGGCGTTGGCGTGTCGTGTGCCGATGGTAGTTTCGAGGCAGTGTCGTTTTCCCGAGGTCGCGACATCCGGCGCCGGATTTGTGGTGGAACTGGATCCGCAGGAGATTGCGGAGGCGATTCTCCGGGTGCTGAGTGATCCACGGCGTGCGAAGGAGATGGGGGATGCGGGGCGATCGCTGGTGGAATCGCGTTTCACATGGCCGCGGGTTGCGGAGCAGTGCATCGAGGCGTATCGGGGGGCTCTTGGCCGGAGAAGGCAGCCGGGGTGAGTGGGGTGATGGTGGCGCGCCCGGGGGTGGAGGATGGGTGGATAGGGTGGATGAGGTTCGTGGTGGGCGGCGTGGGGGGGATGGGGTTTATTCTTCCATGACGATTCTGAAGCCGATGTGGGGTCCGTCGCTGAGCCACCACTGGCTTTTTGGGTTCTGGGGGTTTCCGCGTTGGAGGACGCCATCGTTATTGGGGATTCGGGAGCGGCAATGGACTCGGTCGGCGTCGTCTTTGTAGGCGCCGCCGCGGGCGAAGGGCGCGTGATTCTCGCCGATGGTCCACTCGGCGACGTTACCGAGCGTGTCGTAGAGGCCGAAGGCATTGGGGGCCTTTTTGGCGACGGGCCGGACGATCGGCTCGTCATCGTCGCCGGTGGAGTTTGCGGCGTACCAGGCCAGGGGGCCGAGTTGGGGCTCGGGTAGTCTGGCTGGTGGCAGGCCGGCGCGGCAGGCGTATTCCCACTCGGCCTCGGTTGGCAGGCGGAACTTTCTGTTCATTTTTGCTGAGAGCCATTTGCAGTAGGCTTCTGCGGACTGTGGATGGACGGACATTGCGGGGTTACCGCTTTGTCGTTGGCCGTGACCGGGGTCGCCATAGGGTGGGGACGGGCGAGTTTTTCCGATCTCGGCGATTTTGGCGTTATTGTCGGTGAAATCCAATCCGAGGGCGAAGACGTCGAATTCATCCCAGGTGACTTCGGTCAGGCCGATCCAGAAGGATTTGAGTTGCACCTCGGCGGGTTCCTGTTTCGGGATGGCGATATCGATCTTTCCGTCGGGCAGTTTCACCATTGTGAACTCGACGGTTGTCCCGGGTATTCGCAGGACCGTTGGCCGGGTTGCCGGCGCGGCTGCGATCAGCATGGGCGCAACAAGAGCGATGAGGGATGTGATGCGGATCATGGCCCGCTCCTTTCGCTGTACCTGGTAATCGGGAGGCTGCTGGCCTCCACAGTTATAGACAACCGAAATGCGAGAACGTTGTGATCAGGCCGGGCATATTGCCCGGTCGATACTGTCCGGGGTAGACTACGCGCGGCAGTGGGCTCTGATCAGTTGTGGCACCGTACGGGATGGGACATCCATGGCCAGCGACAAAGAACAGCTCTACCAGGAACGGCTGAAGCGATACACGACGGCGATGCGGAACGAGAAACCCGACCGGGTACCGATTCGGCCGTTTGTGGCGGAATTTGTTGCCAAGTATGCCGGTTATACGTGCCAGGAGGTAACGCAGGATTTCAACAAGGCGTTTATTGCGACGCGGAAGTGCTGTGCCGAGTTTGACTGGGACGCGGCGGTGGCGAACATGGTGTACGTGTGGGCCGGGATTCCGCAGGCGGTGAATCTGAAGTACTACCAGATTCCCGGGGTAGGGCTGGACAAGAATGTTGGTTTCAACTATCTGGAGCCGGAAGATCCTTGGATGAAGGCGGGTTCTTATGACGAACTGATCGCTGACCCTACGGGTTTTCTGTACAATACGTGGTTGCCGCGCGTTTCGGGGGATGTTTCGGCGAAGGGCGAAGCGACGTCATTCCGCAACAACCTGTCGTTTGTCAAAGGCGCGATGTCGATGATGAGCTACTTCAGCGCGTTTGGCCCGCAGATTGCGGCGATGCGGAGCGAGTGTGGGACGGTTTCGGCGATCGCGGGCATTTTGAAGGCGCCGATGGACATTCTTGCGGACAAGCTTCGAGGCTACCTGGGCCTGTGCGAAGATCTGGTTGAGCGTCCGGAGAAGGTGAAGAAGGCGTGCGAAGCGCTTCAACCGCACCTTTTGCACGTGGCGTCCACGAGTTCGGATCCGTCGAACACGGTTCCGATCGGTTTCTGGATGCACCGAGGGTGCGTGCCATTCATTTCGTTTGAGCATTTCAACGGGATATTCTGGCCGACGCTTAAGCCGATCATTCTGGAGCTATGGAAGCGAGGCAAACAGGTTCTTTTCTATGCGGAGGGCAAATGGGCGGCGCACCTGAAGACGTTTGCCGAGTTGCCTGAGAAGAGCATCATTTTCCATTGTGACCGCGACGACATCTTTGAGGTCAGCAGGGTGCTTGGCCACAAGTTTTGCATCAGTGGCGGGATTCCGAACGTTATGCTTGCTTATGGCAAGCCCGAGGAAGTGCGCGATCATGTCAGGAAGGTGATTCAGGGTGTCACGAAGAACGGCAGCTACATTTGCGACGCCAGCGCCATTGTGCAGAACGACGCGAGGGTGGAGAACATGAAAGCGATGACCGAGGCGGCGCGGGAGTTTGGCGCTTACTAAGCGATCCTTGAGAATGGAGCGAGTCATGTCCGATCAATCGAACGTCATCAACCGTCCGCCGGGCGTGTGCATTCCTTGGGAAGAGAAGAAGAAGGAACTGCCGGCGATCGTGGGTGACGAGGAACTGGTGAAGCGAGTGTGGGAGGAGAATGATTTTCTCGCGTACGTCTATATTTGGCAGCTTTTGTTATCGTTCTAGGCTCGTGGTGATCTGGTAGAGGTGCCGTTCATGGAGCGGCGTCGGGTGGTTCGCACTATGAAAACGCCGAAACAGGCTAGTCGTCGGGATTTTGTGATTGGTGCGGCTTCGCTGGCGGCGATGTCTCTTGGGTCGGGCTGTGGGGGTCGGTCGTCGTCGCGGGATGTCAGCGTGGGGGTGGACAAGGCGAAGAGAAGCGGGTTTTACATTCCGGAGAATCCGAAGTACACGATATTTGACAGTTCGGCGGACTCTTTGCGATTCACGCTTACGCGTTGCATGACGAGCTATCGCGGACACGCTTGCGCCACTTCGAGCTTTGTTGATCCCGATGGTCGGGTCATGGATTGGCACGACTTTGGCCCGCTTGAGGGTCCTGGCTGGGCCGCCAACGCGGTAGGGGGTGCGTATGAGATCATCAAGTTTGCGAGATTTGCGCGTCAGCCTGAGCTGGAGCGTACGGCCGTGTCTGTTCTGGATCACGTGTTGGAGAACGGTTTTATTGATCGGTCGACGGGGCTGATTCGCGGCTACAGGCACGTGCCCCGGAACGAGATTGTGTTGAATTTCAAGCACAACGACGCGTGGTTTTGCCCGGGCTCGACGGCCAAGGTTGCCGTTCAGATGCTTCTTTGCGCCGACCTTGTTCCGCATCGTCGGGAGGCGTTGCAGTCGGCCGCGATCGGGTATGCGAGGTGGATTGACGCGAACATCAAGCCGCTGCCGAATGGCTGGTTTCCTCGTCGATGCACGGTGACGGGCGGGAGCTACACGAAGGCAGCGGAGGGTGGCGAGGACAAGTTTTTTGCGAGCAGCGCGGATGGGTTGTTCATTGTGCAACTGCGAGCGGAATTGCTGGATCGCGGGTTGATCGACTATCGGGAGAAGCTCAGGGGATCACTAAAGGCGTTCATGGCTGGGAGGGGCTTTTATGCCAGCATCAATCACGACACGTACGATGCGCACGAGAACGTCTCGTACTCGGTTGCCTACCGTGTTTTTCGCCGCTGTTCGCAGGTATTGAATGATGCGTCGCTGAATGAATATGCTCTTGGCCAGATTCTCCCGAACCTGGACCGGTTCAAGATGCAGGAGGATCGGAACGGTGTGGCGACACGGGGGCTGCTATGGATGGAGGAATCCTGGGACACGGCCTACCTTTGGGAGAACGCGGAAGCGTCGCTGGCGTATCTTGAGGCGTACACCGACACGCGGAGACCGGATTATCTGAACGATGGGCTGACGATCCTGCGTGCAGCGGCGAAGCACCACTACGGCATTCATGGTTTTCTGACGGAGGGTGTGGACTGGAACAACCACGTTGGTCAGCAGCATCACATAGACGGTCAGAAGTATGGGGCGATCAAGTACACCGAGCCGTTTTTGAACAACCAGCACATTGTGGAGCCGACGCTGTATTATCTGGAGAATCACGCTGAGGTGACGGTGGAGAAGGACGTGACGGTCTTCCGAGACGATGAAGGGAATGACGTGGTTCGGCTGAAGCTTTGAGTTGCGGTAGGGGCGATCCATGCGTGGCAAGAAAGGGCCCACGGCGAGTTGCCGTGGGCCAGGTAGTAGTTAGTAGAGGAGTCGATAGGCTAGACGGGCCAAGGCTCTTTTCCGGGCATGGCAACGGGGGGCGTGGCGATGGGCCCGAATTTGAGTTCTTTGGGCATGAGGTCGAGCTTAGAGTTCATGGCCTGGGTCCAAGTGACGAGTTTTCCGGTATAGGCGGCGATTCGGCCCATGATGGCTGTGAGGGTGCTTTCGGCCGCTGTTTTGGCCTCATTGAGCGGTTTGCCTTCGCGAATGCTCTTGATGAGGTCGGCATGTTCGAGCACATAGGGATTGACCTCGCCATCCTCGGGCGCCTCGTATTTCCAGACGGTTTTTCCGGCCTCGTCCATGATTTTTGACTCTGGAATGACGGAGCCCTTGGTCGCGATGAAGTTTTCGCCGACGCGGTTGTAGCACCCATCGGTCTGGCGGCAGACGCTGGTGACGCGTGCGCCGTTTGGGTACTCGTAATCCACGGCGAAGTGGTCGTAGATATGTCCGTAGGCGGGGTCGGTGCGAACCTGTCGGCCGCCGACGCCGATGCAGAGCTTTGGCGTGGAGCCGATGACCCAGTTGGCGATGTCGTGCTGGTGCATGTGCTGTTCGACGATGTGGTCGCCGGCGATCCAGGTGAAGTACATCCAGTTTCGGAGTTGCCATTCCATGTCGGTCCACTCCGGCTTTCGCTCTTTGACCCAAGCGCCGCCCTGAGTCCAATAGACCTGTCCTGCGACGATTTTTCCGATTGCGCCGTCATGGACTCGCTTGATGGCTTCGACATAGGCGGGGTTGTGCCGGCGCTGGGTGCCGACGACAAAGCCGAGGCCTTTCTGTTGCGCCTCTGCGCCGGCGGCGATGATCATGCGTACGCCGGTGGGGTCGACGGCAACGGGCTTTTCGGCGAAGATGTGTTTGCCGGCCTTGATAGCCGCATCGATCATCATGGGTCGGAATGCAGGGGGGGTTGCGAGGATGACATAGTTGATGTCGGTTGCCAGCACTTTTTGGTAGGCGTCCCATCCGACGAAGCAGTTTTCTTTGGGGATGTCGTACTTGGTTTTGGGTTGGGTGGCGAAGAATTTGGCGGCATCGTCGAGTTGATCCTGGAAGATGTCGCCGAGGGCGACGAGTTTGACGCCCTTGGCCGCGTCGACGGCATTTGCGGCAGCGCCGCGACCGCGGCCGCCGCAACCGACGAGGCCGACTCGGATCTCGTCGGTGCCCGCGGCATGCGCGGCGTTAAGACCGAGGGAGGAGACCATGGCGGCGACGGAGATGCCGGCGGAGGTTTTGAGGAAGTTCCGCCGAGTGAACGAAGAGTTGGAGGCAACTGGTTGCATGAGTATTTCCTTTCGATAGCGTTACGTTGACGATTCGGTTCAGGCTCGGACAAAAATAGCGATTCTTCGCGGGTGAGCAATCCCCCTGGGCGCGACTGCCAATTTGCATCTCGTGCCGGGGTTGGCTTCACATGTGTTCCGGGTTTTTCTGCCGGTCCACGCCGCTTCTACTGTTATTACCCTCGCCATTCGGAACCGTTGGCGGGGAGGTCGAGCTTGGCGTCCAATTTGGTGTTGGCCTGCATCATTTCATTCCAGGTGACGATGCGTTGCTCGTAGGCTGCGATGCGTCCGAGAATTGCGGTGAGGTTGCTGTTGGCGCTTTCCTCGGTGTTATCGACATATTTACCATTTTCGATGCTGGCACAGAAGTTCTTGATGTTGGTGATTGCGCCCTCCTGGTAGATAGGCCCGGTGTTTCCGCCGCGATATCCGCCGGTTTTGGCGAGGATGTTGACGTTCCCGCCGTAATGGGAATCCACGGTTCCGTTGGTGCCGAAGATGCGACAGCACAAATCGTCATACCGTTGGGTGTATTGAGCCGAGCAGAAGTCCATGAGGACGTCGTCGGGGTAGTAATAGTGGACGAGGAAATGATCCCAGCAGTCGCCGACATCGACTCGCGCCTTTCGTCCGCCGGTTCCGGATGCCTTGACGGGATGGCCGTTGAGGAACCAGTTAGCGACATCGAGGACGTGGATGTTCTGCTCGACGATGATGTCACCGGACAATGCCTTATCGAAGACCCAGTTGCGGAGCCTGGCCATGGGCGAGTCGCCTTCGGCCTGTTTTCCGAGCCTGCCGGCGACGTAGTAGACCTGGCCGCTGACGGGCTTGCCGATGAGGCCATCGTGGACGCGTTGTGCCGCCCCGATATAGAACTCATTGGCGCGGGTCTGGAAATCGACGAGGACCGAGAGCTTGTTCTTGACCTTTTTGGCCGCGTTGACGATGGCCATGCAGCCTGGGACATCGACGGCGATGGGCTTGGCGAGATAGACGTGTTTTCCGGCATCGATGGCGGCGACGGCCTGTTCCGGGTGGAAATAGGGGGGGCTTTCGACGGCGACGGCATCGACGCCGCTGGCGAGGAGCGTCTTGTATCCGTCGAGGCCGGTGAATCGCTTGTTCGGATCGACCTTCAGCTGATCCGCGGCGGCGTCGGCCCGGTCCTTGAAGTAATCATAGACCGCGGTGACCTTGGCATTGGCGTGTTGCTGGAACAGTTCGCCGATCCATTTTCCGCGACCGCCGCACCCGATGAGTCCGATCTGGATTTTGGAGTTTGCCACGGCTGACCGCAGGGCGGAGGGGCTGACGATGGTGAGTCCGGTGGTGACGGCGGCGGTCTTCAAGAAGCCGCGTCTTGCGACGTTGGTGCCGAGTGTTTGCGACATGTTTGGTTCCTTTCGAAAGCCGGGGCTATTTTCCGGCCGGCTTGGTGATCAAATGCTCGTCGAAAAACGCATTCATTGCCAGTATGGTGCGATTGAGTTCAGTTCCGCCCCACCCATGGGATGCCCCTGCGAGGAGTTCGACGCGTCCGGGGACGCCAGCTTTGGTCATGGCCTCGAGCATGAGGATGGCCTGCGCGTGTGGCACGAGGGGGTCCTTGGTGCCCTGGAGGAGGAGCATCGGCGCATCGCCCGGCGTGACGTAGTTTACGGGTGAGGCGAGTCTGTGAGCGTCGGGTTTTTCGGCAGGCGTACCGCCGATGAAATCGCGCAGGAGGGGGACGGAGGCGGGGGGGAAAGTGGCGCGCATGTCTGTGGGTCCGAAGAACGAAACGACGGCCTGGACCTTGCTGGATTGTCCCGGGGATCCGCCGGTGTCGTTGAGGCCATCGTCGTTGTCCATGGTGCCGAGCATCATGGAGAGGTGGGCGCCGGCGGAGAAGCCGACCGCGCCGAAGCGGTTTCGATCGATGTGGTACTTGGGTGCATTTGCTCGGAGGAACCGAATGGCGCATTTCACATCCTGCACTTGGGCGGGGAAGATGAACTTCGGGCAGAAGCGATATCCGATGGTTGCGCTCACATAGCCGCGTTGGGCGAATTTCCAGGTGAGGTCGTCGTGGGCTGCGCGATCGCCGGCCCGCCAAGCCCCGCCATGGATCACCACGATGCAGGGCAAGTTCCCGGTTGAGTTTTTTGGCATTGCCAGGTTGAGTTTCAGATCGACGTTGTCAACCGTTCCATAGGTGATGTCGCGATGGAACACGACATTTGCGGGCGGCTCGGCCGCGCGAACCGTTGTCAGCACGAGCAGACCCAATACGACGCCGCCAGAGACAGTTGGGGTGTTCATTGTTGCTCCCGCGTCCCGCGAAAAGTGATTGCTGTCAGGATATGGTACCGAAGCGGATTCGCCACGTTGCGTGTTGTTTATGTCGAGGAGGTTCCGGCGTAGAGGTAGACTGCGACGCCGACGATCACCAGTAGGATTCCGGCGCCATAGGCGCCCCAGAAGGGCCAATGCAAGCGATGGGCGGCTGCCAACGGCAGGAACCCGAGCAGTCCGATGGCGATGAGGATCAGGCACTGGCGTGAGAACGCCGAGACGGCGGGGAGACTGCCGGCTTTGAGGTACATCATCAGCAGGACTGCGGCGGGGACGACGGGGATTGTGAGCATCAGGGCTCCGAGCCGCGGGAACTTGAGTGCGATTTCGGATATGGCCACGACCACAAACCCTGCCGCCAGCCCTCTGATCACGAGCATCCACATGTTTGCCTCGCCTGTTTGCCGGGATGGGCGTGACCCCGTCACAGACGAGTGGCGGGATCGTCCTGTCGCGGTATACTCAGTTGTGGACCATCCAGGAGCAAAGATCATGGCGACGGAAGAGGAACTGCACAAGGCGCTGAGGGCTTTTCGGAAGCGGCTGAAGCTCACTCAACTGGACGACGAATCCCGCCTGGGGGTCGGTCCATTGAAGACAGGTCACGCCGACAAGGTTGTGGCGATTCAGCCTCCCGCGGGTTTTGGTCGTGAAATCTGGGAGGAGTTGGCGGACAAAGGCTACCTGAAGCGTGACACGGGGGGCTTTTACGAGCTTGTCAAGGGCAAGTAGTCGAATAGACGGATGGGGCGGCGTGGGATGGAAGTCGGGTTGCGTGGTAGATGGGGAGAGACTGGAACTGGTCATTTTTGTGCATCAGGGAGAGTTGAGCTCCATTGCGCCGCGGGAGCACTGGGAGTTGATCGGATGGCTTCCGGCTGGTGATTACCGGCTGACGGCGACGGTTTACACCGGGACGGTTGTGGGGGAGTGGTCTGGGGGGTTGCGAGGAAGTTGGACTTTGCCGTCATTCTTGAACCTGGCGAGCAGTGCATTGTGAGGGTGGCGTTGGCGATTGCGGGGAGGTATCGTGTTCGGCGGGTGTATTGAAGGTCTCGTGGAGAAACGGAAACGGAGCCCGCGAGTGGCGGGCTCCGCCGAGTTTTCGTGTAAGAGGAGGATCTAGTAACGACCGCCGCGTCCGCCGCCCGAGTAGCCGCCGCGTCCACCGCCGCCGCCGCCGCCGCCGTAACCGCCGCGTCCGCCACCGCCGCCGCCACGGGGACGATCTTCGCGTGGTTTGGCTTCGTTCACGGTCAGTGTTCGGCCGCCATGTTCCTGACCGTTCATGGCCGCGATTGCCGCCTGGGCTTCTGCGTCCGAGCTCATCTCAACAAAGCCGAATCCCTTGCTGCGGCCGGTGTCGCGGTCGGCAATGACCTGAGCGCTCTCAACCGTGCCGTGGGGCGCGAACAGTTGCTCAAGGGCGGAGCTGTCCACGTCGTAGCTGAGATTTCCCACATACAACTTCTTGCCCATAACGGTCTCCTGTTGATTTGAACTGGGCAGCGACCCGCTGTCTTTTACTTTCATGGGTCTGTGTGAAAGAGGCCGACATTTCGGCCCAAGTGGTAGGAATGCGATTGAGGAACTCCGGTCCGGGCAGAAAAACCTGTCGGGGCCTAACTCGCTCCGCGAACCGACCGGCGTTCACGGTAGCAGAAGGAAAGGGGCTTCACAAGTGCAAAAATCCGATTGTGTCCTCATGAGCGGTGCTTCGCATAACTCTCGAACGAATAGAGGTGTAGCGTTTTGGGGAAGGTGAAATTTCGGGTCTGAGTTGATTACGCGAGATGCGGGTCCTAAGAATTACGGCGACCGGGCAGACGTGCTGGAGGAGAGCGTCGTGTTCAGGTGCAGCTTGGTCGGATTATCAAGGCCCAGCCGAATGCACTGTGGCCGGAATTTGGGGCTGCCGGTGCAGATTCGGCACATTACAGGATCGGAAACATGTCGACCGTGATTGGCAAAACCGCGCCGGACTTCAAGATGGATGCCGTACTGAACGGCCAGTTCAAGTCGGTATCGCTGCAGGATTACAAGGGCAAGTGGCTTGTGCTGTATTTTTACCCGCTGGATTTCACGTTTGTGTGTCCGACGGAGATCCTGGCCTTTTCAGATCGTCTGGGTGATTTCACGAAACTGAACGCGGAAGTTCTGGGCGTGAGCGTTGATTCGAAGTTTTCGCACCTTGCGTGGACAGAGCGTCCGCGGAACCTTGGCGGAATCCAGGGTTTGAAATACCCGCTTGGCGCGGACCTCGACAAGCAGGTTGCCGCCAAATATGGCGTTTTGGCGGATGGAGGCGTTGCGCTGCGGGGGCTGTTCATCATTGACCCGGATGGGGTTGTGCAGCATGCGACGATAAACAACCTTGGCGTTGGCCGGTCGGTCGACGAGACGCTTCGAGTGTTGCAGGCGTTTCAATTTGTGCGTGAGCACGGGGAAGTATGTCCTGCCAATTGGAAGCCGGGTCAGGATTCGATGAAACCGGACTGGCAGAAGTCCAAAGAGTACTTTGGCAAACACGGGTGATGGGATTTTTCGGATGAGGTTTGGTATCGCGCCCCGGCCTGAGAGCCGGGGCGGTGTGTTTCTGCGATTGGCGTTGGGTGGGGATGAGTGTGAGGTCTAGATTTCTGGAAGGAAGAGGATGTTGCCGACATGCCATCCAGCCGTGGTCTTTCGCTTCTCGTACCATGTCTCCACGAATTGGCCAATGTGGAAATTCTGAATTGCTTTGACGTTGGCCGGGATTTCCGCGCAGCCGCAGAACGGAGGGGACAGCACGGTTACGGGGCGACAACATGGACGACTTCTTTTTCTTGAACGATGACCGGACGGTTTACTAATTGGGAGGACAGTTCATTGGCTACGGGATTACTTTTCGAACGTTGTCGCCGGGATCGGTCGTGTTGCCGGGAAGCTGCCACTGATGGCCAACTTGCAGCAGAGGCGTATTCGGCGGCTCAAGCGCGGCGGTTTTGGCTTAGGCACCGCAACATGCGGGCGCGGTTGTAGCGTTGGACCAGGATGCACGGGAGGTTGGCGAGGAGGGCGTAGGCGACGATGATGAGATCGCCCCACCACGGATTCCACAGGAAGAAGAGCGGGGCAAAAGCGATGGCGATCCAATGGCACATTTCGCCGCGGCGGGTCTCTCGCTGGAAGCGTTGCATGTACTCGGGTCGGCGGCCGGCCAGGGTGCGTTTGCCAAAACCGCCGGCGAACCAGCTGGCGGCATCCGGCAGCAGGCCCTTCCACGCCCTGATGAAGAACAGGCGCTCGTAGAATCGCCCGTCGTCCTCCCAGGGGTGCGGCGGCACAGGGTTGAACCAGATTACCGGCATCTGCGTGAACGCCCAGGCCAGGCAGAGCTGGATCAGCAACCAGCCGCCGACGTTGAGGACGATGATCCAAGGGACGGGCAGGTCAATGGGCATGGATTGTACGCCCTTTCCAATTGACCGATCTGCCCGAGCGCAGGATGGAACGAGTGAAGACCACGAAGTAGAACGCGAGGGGAATGGGGTAGAGGAGCGCGGTGTACCAGCGGAAGTTGCCGATGCGGCGCAGGATGGCGTAGAGCTGGGCCGCGTACAGCAGGTACACGAAGCTGCCGAGCCATGTACGGGCAAGCAGGAACGTGCAGATTGCCAAGCCGCCCAGCCACACAACGATGAGCGACATGAGCAGTCGCGGCGTCTTGGCGGCACCGGAAGCGAAGCCCTTGGTCCAACCCTCGATGAGTTGGTGGAGGCCATCGGGGTACATTCGGAAGGCCAAGGCGTCACCGCCGGCGAGGCACTTGAGCGGAATCCCGGCCAGCCGGAATCGCTCGGCGAGCCAGAAGTTCTCGAGGATGCGGTCGCGGACGGCGGCGTGCCCCTCAACGCGCCGGTAGTCCTCGCGCCCCACAAGAAGCAGTTGTCCGAACAGGCCGTTGGGTTCGCCGCCGAGCAGCTTGAATGCGCCCGTGCCTGCCGTCATGATCAGGTTGAAGAACGCCGAGAGCTGTTCGTAAGGACGGCGCATCGCGTGATAAGGTCCTACGGAGAGGGCACCGCGCGTGTGGCTGTTGATGATGCGTTGGAGCCCGTCCGGGCCGAACCAGGTGTCGGCATCCACGAAAAGGAGTCGATCGCCGGTGGCGGCTTGCGCGCCCTGCCAGCAGGCCCAGGTTTTTCCTCGCCATCCTTCGGGCAGGGGCTGGGAGGTCAACACGGCTGCGCCGTGCTCGCGGGCAATCTCGGCGGTCCGGTCGGAGGAGGCGTCATCGACGACGATGATTTCGTTGGCCTGAGTTGACTGCGATTTGAGCGACGTGAGCAGGGCCGGCAGGTTTGGCTCCTCGTCGCGTGCGGGGATGATAATCGAAACCGAGGCAGGGTCGGCATCTGCAGGGGCAGCTTTCTCCGGGACAGTCTGTCGGCCTAGAAGCCGGCCCAGGACGAGGAAGCCGGCCGGCCACTGCGCCAGCGCGATCAGGGAGAGGATTAGTGCCGATCCCATGTCACCACCTTGCGGGCGACATTCATGCCGCACAACACCACCATGGGCATACCTCCGCCCGGATTGACTGAGCCTCCGACGAAGAAGAGGTTTGGGTACTTTGTGCTTTGTTTGGGCGCTTTGAACGCCAGGTTCTTGAAGCGGTCAGCGACGACGCCGTAGATCGCCCCCTTGTTGGAATAATACTGCTGGCGGATGTCGAGCGGAGTCCAGAAATGCTCAAAGACCACGTGTTTGCGCAGGTTTCGGAGGCCCATGCGTTCGAGTTTGGCGACGACACGTTCCTTGAAGGCCAGATAGTCTTCGCGGGTCAGGGGATTCTCGTCGTCGATGTAAGGGATGTGGGGCAGGATCTTGAGGCAGTCGCATCCGGCCGGCGCGACGGTGGGGTCGGTTCTGGACGCAGCGACGAGGTAGATCGTGGGGTCGGTCGGCAGCTGGCGTTTACGGAAGACCGTCTGAAAATGCTCGCGCTGATTGTTGGAGAAGAAGAAATTGTGGTGCGCGAGCTGGGGGTACTGGATGTCGAGACCGAGGTCGAGAACCAGGCCGGAGCATGCCGGCTCGAACCTGGCCAGACTCCGCATGAACGATTCGTCCTCGCCAAGCAATTTGGCGTAGGTCGGAATGACCTCCATATTTGAGACGACAATGTCGGCCGGGTGGAACTGCGCACTGGCCACAATGCCGCTAACGCGGCCGCCGCCTTTGCGAATCTCGGTGACTTCGCTGTTGAGGCATACACGGATGTCGAGTTCGTCGATGAGCGTCTTGAGGCCCACGGCGATGTTGTACATGCCGCCATCGACGTACCAGAGGTCATAGCGGAACTGGATAGTGGGCAGGCAATTCATGAATGCGGGCGCGCGGTAGGCCGATGATCCGACGTACTTGATGAAGTAGTCGAAGACATCGCGCAGATACCGAGTTTTGAGGCGTTTTTTGACGCCGCCGTGCATGCTGTGGAAGAGATCGAACTGCAGGAATTTCCAGAGGCCGTAGAAGTGGGAGAACTCCTTTGAGGTATCGAGGCCCTGCTCAAAATAGCCGGCGTTGATGAGGTCGTACAGCCTGGCCGAGTAATTCAGGAGCTGCTGCACGTTATGAGGATCTTCGCCGACTTTGCGTGCCTCCTCGGCCATCCGATCGGGTTCGGGATGAAGGTCCAGGACCGTGCCGTCCTCGAAGAAATTGCGCCAATGCGGCCGAAGTGGGCGCATGGGGATATAGTCGCCCATCTTCTTGCCCGACCGTTCAAACAAACGAGCAAAAACGTGGGGCAATGTCAGGATAGAGGGTCCGAGGTCGAAGCTGTACCCGCGTTCGTTGAGTACGTTGAGTTTCCCGCCAATCTTGGCGTTCTTCTCATGGATCGTTACGGCATAGCCTTCCTGGGCCAGGGAGATTGCCGCGGACAATCCGCCGAGCCCCGCGCCGATGACCAGGACGTTTTTTCTCATCGTCGTCAGTGCTCCCGTCCCCCGCACCAGTCACAGCCGCCGCCAGGGTCATGTGCGGCTCATGGGCCGAGGCTGATCCGGCGCTAACGGATCAGGGTCCGGACTTGACAGTTTATATTGGGGAGCCGACACTTTGCCAAGCCGATGACCAGTCTGGCCGAGCTCATTGCTCGTCAGCGTGCTTACTTTGATAGGGGGGCGGCGCGCGCGCTGGATTTTCGTCTTGCCCAACTTCACAAGCTACATGATGCGTTAGAATCTCGCGAACAAGTCCTTTTTGAAGCGTTATACGGGGACCTGCGGAAATCGCCGCATGATGCCTACGCGACGGAGGTGGGCCTGGTGCTGAGCGAGATCCGTCACGCCGTTCGGCATTTGCGCACGTGGATGAAGCCGCAGCGTCGTTGCTCGCCGCTGTTAATGTGGCCTGCTCGGGGTTTTGTCCAAGCCGAGCCGTACGGTGTGGTTTTGATCATGGGCCCATGGAACTATCCGGTCCAGTTGCTTCTGGCACCGCTTGTCGGCGCCATCGCCGCCGGGAATTGCGTGGTTCTCAAGCCCTCTGAATTTGCGGCCCAGACGGCCGGGGCAATTGCGGAGATGATGGGTGCGACTTTTTCGGAGGAGTACATTGCCGTTGTGCAAGGCAACCGCGAAGTCGCCGAGGGACTGCTGCGGGAGAAGTTCGACAAAATTTTCTTCACCGGCAGCAGCCATGTCGGTCGTGCCGTGCTGAGCGCCGCCGCCTGCCATCTCACGCCGGTGGCACTCGAACTCGGCGGCAAGTGCCCGTGCATCGTTTGCGCGGATGCGCCTTTGGACATCACCGCGCGTCGGATCGCCTGGGGCAAGTTCATGAACGCGGGCCAGACCTGCGTTGCGCCGGACTTCGTGGCGGTTGACCATCGGATCGCCAAGCCCTTCCTGGAGGCAATGCAGCGTGTGATCAAGGAATTCTACGGGAGTAATCCCAGGCTTAGCACGTCGTATGGGCGTATTGTCAACCGCGGTCATTTTGACCGGCTTGTCGGCTTATTGGCTTGTGGCCGAGCCGTCTGCGGTGGGGAGCACGACGCGCAGGACTTGTATATTGCACCGACGATCCTGACCGAAGTGGGTATTGAGACGCCGGTGATGCAGGAAGAGATCTTCGGTCCGATCCTGCCGGTTCTGGAGTTCGTCGAAATCGACCAAGTTCTGGGTTTGCTTCGTGGGCAACCGACGCCTTTGGCGCTGTACGTGTTTACGCAGGACCGCATGATGGAGGAGCGAGTGCTTGCCCAGACAAGGTCGGGAGGTGTCTGCATCAACGACACCGTGTCGCACATGATCGGCCACGGCCTGCCGTTCGGTGGCCTTGGCGAAAGCGGCATGGGCGCCTATCACGGCAAGGCGAGCTTCGACGTTTTCTCACATTGCCGGTCGGTGCTGCGTCGTTCCTTCGCGTTTGACCCGAGGATGCGGTACCCGCCGCAGCGGTTCGGATTAAGGACGCTGAAGCGAGCGTACCGCTTTCTTCTGGGTCGCTGAATTTGCGATTTCTTCTGGTTGGGCCTATATAGAAGAGCATGTCGCGGCGCGTGGTGATCATTGGCGCGGGACCGGGCGGTTTGGCCGCGGCCATGTTGTTGGCCCGGGCTGGTCTGGATGTCACGGTCGTGGAGCGTCAGTCGCAGGTTGGAGGGCGCACATCGGCGGTGGAAGGCGGGGGATACCGCTTTGACCTGGGACCCACCTTTTTCCTCTATCCGCAGATTCTGGAGGAGATCTTCGTTGCTGTCGGGCGGGATCTGCGCCACGAGTTGCCGATGGTGAAGCTGGATCCCCAGTATCGGCTGATTTTCGGCACGGGTGGCGAATTGGTGTGCAGGCCAGGCGTTGAGCAGATGACGGCCGAAATTGCGAAGGTGGCTCCGTCGGATGCGTCACGTTTTCGCCAGTTCATGGCGTACAACCGGGTCAAGTTGGAGAAGTTCACGCCATGTCTGCAGTCGCCTTTTTCCGGTTGGACGAGCCTTCTGCAGACTCGGCTGCTGGCGGTCCTGCCCTATCTCAAGCCATGGAAATCGCTCCGCGCCGAACTGGCCGGCTACTTTCGCGACCCGCGACTGCAGCTCGCGTTCACGTTCCAGTCGAAGTACCTGGGGATGTCGCCGTACCAGTGCCCCAGTCTCTTCTCGATTCTCTCGTTTCTCGAATACGAACACGGCATCTGGCATCCCGTGGGCGGCTGCAACGCGATCACTCGCACCATGGGGCGTGTCGCGGCCGAACTCGGCGCAGCTATTCGGCTCAACGAGCCGGTGGAACAGATCTTGTTTGAAGGGCGTCGTGCTGTGGGGGTTCGCACTGCCAGCGGCGAGATGCGAGCCGAGGCCGTGGTCGTGAACGCCGACTTCGGCCACGCGATGACGACACTGGTGCCGGATCAGCTTCGCCGAAAATGGACGGATGCAGCTATCGCTCGGAAGCGATTCTCGTGCTCCACGTTCATGCTCTACCTTGGTATCGAGGGACGATATGACCGTCTGGCCCATCACAACATTTACATTGCGGCGGACTACCGAAAGAACCTTGATGAGATCGAGCGGCTTCATGTGCTTTCGGCAGACCCGTCGTTTTACGTGGCCAATCCGTGCCGCACGGATGACACGATGGCGCCAACGGGGCACAGCGCACTGTACGTCCTTGTGCCGGTGACGCATCAGCATCCCAACGTCGATTGGACAAAGGAGCGAGAGCGTTATCGCGCGGTGGTGTTGCGTCAGCTTGCCAAGATCGGTTTGGAAGACATCGAACGGCGCATACGGTTTGAGCGTATCATCACGCCTGCCGACTGGGAGCACGAAGTCCATGTCTACCGGGGAGCCACTTTCAACCTTGCCCACAACCTTGGTCAGATGCTGCACTTGCGGCCGCACAACTGTTTCGAGGAATTTGAGGGCATGTATCTTGTTGGTGGCGGCACGCACCCGGGGAGCGGTCTGCCCGTGATCTTCGAATCGGCGCGCATCAGCTCTCGCCTATTACTGGAAGGGATGCGGAGCTGAACTTCGGTTCGCTCGCGACGGCGACAACGAGAACGGCCTGGCGCAGTTTTCGTACAAGAACGGCACGAGTGTGGTCATTGAGAACGCTACTGGTTTTGCTCCTGGCGACCGCGTTGTGATTGGAGGCGAATGGCGCATCATTTCGACGATCAACGGGGTGATCGTGACGCTCGACAGAGGTCTTGAACGCGACCATGTGGCTGGCTCATGGTTCAAACACGCCGGGCGTCACGAGGTGGACCTGATGCGACTGGAAGTCCGGAAGCCCGCACGGAGATCGGTTTCGCTCTCAACAGGGCAAGCGTGGTCTCGTTGCGATCCTGCTGATGGTTCCTGGCATACATCGCGCCGACTCCCCGAGCACGCGGCGGTGATCGCGATTGAGGCGCTCGCCATTGGGCCGTTTACGATTTGGTCCGCATCCACGTAATGATGCCTGCATTTTTCAGACGAGGTCGAACCGCATCTGTGCTGACGCTCAGCAGCGGCCAGGGTACCCACTGCGGCACGAGGAAGGGGATGGTGAAAAGCCGGGGCTCCATGCCCTGAACGGCGGCGCGTAGACAGGCGCGAAATGGTTCGAGATGGCTCAGCAGATAGCTCAGGTATAGCGTTTCCGTCGGAACCCCACTTCGCGCGATTCGTCGCTCGGGGCCATCCTCCGCGTCATCGAGCGGCGGCCGCGTAGCCTGTAGCAGAATGTCCGTTTCTTTCAGCTCAACGGGGCATGGGGGAGCCGTATGCGACTGAAGATGCGTGGGCACGTTGAGGATTGCACCGCCGAGTTTAAAGCCCATGCCCGACAGAGCGGCGGACAGATGCAGGACGGCCAGACCGTCCCGCAACCGATGCACCTGCGTCGCCAGCGGCCGATCATGGCCTGTATCCTCCTTGATCCGCCCGAAGAATATCCCATCCCAGGTGGATCGGTTTTTGGGGGGGAAAGGTCAGGACCTGCGCCGCAAATGGGTTAAGGCTGATTACCCGGAGAAGCGGTGGATCTTGGACTTGGTGTGTTTGAACTTGGTGCTCGAAGGCGCAACCCTCGTCATCTCAACAAGAAAGCCCTTCAACTGCCTGGTTGAAGGGCTCTCTATCCCTGACAGCGGAGAGGCCGGGATTCGAACCCGGGATAAGGATTTGACTCCCTATAACGGTTTAGCAAACCGTCGCCTTCAGCCACTCGGCCACCTCTCCAAGTTGGCTGGGGCAGTGTATCTGATGCTGTTGGCAGTGTCAAAACCACCTCCGGTCAGGGCTCGGCTCCAGACTTGGCCAGGAGGCGATCCGACGGAGGCTCGGCGCATGATGCAGGCCATTCGGGTTTCGAAGGATTTGCCCCTGTGCATTCGGCCCGGCCCTGTCTGCGTGCGTTATCAAGGGGTCTGATATCAACGACCGGGCGGCAGGCGAGTATGCTCCTTGGATATCAGGGGATGGCGACGGCGCGAGTGGAAACGCGGGCCTTTCGGGCTAAGATTCGGTCGCGTTGTTGAGTCGGAAGTTACCAGGGAGTGTTGGTTGGTCATGCGGAAGGGACGGATTTCGAGACGTGCGTTGCTTGTGCGAGCCTCAGCCATAGCGGTTGGGTGCTCGACGGGGACTTTGTCGGCGCTTGCCGCGGATGCGGCGCCGGCTCCGTATCCTGACAAGTTTGCCCAGGACGGTGGCCTGGTCGTACTGCCCTCCAAAGGGACTCTGTACGTCGCGTCGGATTTTCATACCCGCCACACGGATTTCCAGAAGTGGCTGACCAAGACCAGCATCGTCGAACGGCTCAAAAGCGAAGAGGACACGTACGGTCTGATCCTTGGAGATGCGGTTGACATCAAACCGGGCGATCCACAGGCCGAGAAAGACGGTGATTCCCGGATTGTCGACAGAATTCGACAGATCCAGACCGCTGTGGGCGAGGCGGGCAAGCGGTTCATTTACATACAGGGCAACCACGAAAGTGAAGTGTGTCGGATTTACGGTCTGCTCAAGAAGCATTTTGCACTTGATGCGAGAACGCGTGCCCGGCTGGTTGCGGCCCTGTATGCGAGTCAGGATGGACTGTTTTACCAACAATTCAATTTTCTCGAGCGCATCACGGATGAGCAATACGCGTACCTGAAGGATCTGCCCGTTGCCGTGCTCTCAAAGAACGGCATCGTGGGCGTCCATGCCGGTCCCTCGAAGAGCGCCAAGAACCGCAAGGAGCTGGCGCAGAAGGCGGAGTCGGTCGTGGATGAGCTGGTCTGGAGCCGCCCGGAGGAGATTGCCGAGATTCCCGGGAAGGGCTACTCTTCCGATCAACTCGCGGGCTTTCTGAGACTGATGGAGAACGCCGGTTTGCTTATTTCCGGGCACACGCCCCTCAGCGCGCTGCTGCCCGGCTGGCTGCAGCATGGTGTTGGCGTCTTTGGGGAGCGTCAGATCATCCTTGCGACCAGCTATGGTTCGGCGCCGGGGGAGAAGAGCTACTTGGTGCTGGACTTGGCCAGGCGCTACAACGCAGCTCGGGACATCGCGCCGGGTCGAGAGCTTCAGATTCTTGAGCCGCAGGTGGGTGTATCGCCCTATGCATTTCCCTCTCGTCGGGTCCACGGGTAGGGGACCGCGGCGACGCCTCATGCTGCTGGCGCATCCTCCGGCTCAACTGCCATCCGGTTTGACCGGATGATCGACGCGACGATTCCCACTCCCAGTATCAGCGCAACAGCCCCCAGGGTGACGAAGCTCAGGTGATCTCTGATCCATGCATTCTGCTTCAGCCAATGTGCCGCCAGCATCTTGACCCCGACAAGGGCCAGCACGACCGCGAGAGAGAGTTTGAGGTAATGGAACTTATCCAGGATGCCCGCCAGCGCGAAATAGAGCGCTCGCAGGCCGAGTATTGCGAAAACATTGCTCGTGAAGACGAGAAACGGGTCCGTGGTGATTGCGAAGATAGCCGGTATTGAGTCAACGGCGAAGACGACGTCGGTGCTCTCAACGACGATGAGGGTGGTTGCCAGGGGGGTGAGCATCAGACGGCCTTCGACCCGGCTGAGGAGTCGCTGTCCGTCGAGTTCGTGGGAAATTGGCAGGACCTTGGATGCCAGCCTCATCAGGATGTTATTCTTGGGGTCGGGGTCGGAACTCCCGACGAGCATTTTGATTGCGGTCACGATCAGAAACGCGCCGAACAGGTAGAGAATCCAGTGGAATCGTTCGATGAGAGTGGTGCCGAGCCAGATCATGCCGCCGCGCATGACCAGGGCACCGACGATGCCCCAGAACAGCACCCGGTGTTGATACATGGCCGGAATTCGGAAATATCCGAAGATCAGGGCGATCACGAACAGATTGTCGACGCTCAGCGACTTTTCGATCACGTAGCCCGTGAAGAAGAGCACCGCCGCCGCGTGGCCTGAAAGGCCCTCCGGGTGCATGAGGCTTGCGGTGCGCCCCAATCCTTGCCAGTGGTGCTGGTAGGCGAAATAGACGAACACGTTGAACAGCATCGCGGTGGCGATCCACACGGCGCTCCAGATCAAGGCTTCCTTGATGGACACGGCGTGGGCCTTGCGGTGGAAGACACCGAGATCCAGAGACAACAGGACCAGAACAAGCGAGATGAACCCGATCCACATCCAGATCATGCCATTTCCTCAGTTTTTTCGCCGCCGCCCGGTGTTGCTGGCTTCCGGTTACTTCAGCATTCCCGCGTGTTTCGCGTATGCGAAGATTCCTCCTGCTTCGATGATTGGCAGGACATCTCCGAGCGGCTGCAACTCATGGCGTTGGCCGGTGGTCTTGTTCAAGACAAACTGGTCCTTCAGGTGGACCTCCAGCTCGTCGGCGGTGCGGACTTTGGCGATGAGGGATTCTTTTGACTCGAGAGGCACCACATACCCGCCGTTGACCGAGTTTCGGAAGAAGATTCGAGCATAGAACTCCGCGATGACGCACTGAATTCCCGCCTCGGCGAGTGCCAGGGGCGCGTGCTCTCGCGACGAGCCGCATCCGAAGTTTTTCCCGCCGACCACGATGCGGTATTCGCTTCTGAACTGCTTTTCGGGCACAAAGCGAAGATGACCTTTGGGCAGCCCCGCCTGTGCCTCGGGTACACCGCTCAAGGCGTACATGCCGAAGTACTTCCGCTCGGCGGGGTCCGCCGGGTTATAGGACAGGAAATGTGCCGGAATGATCTGATCGGTGTCTATGTTGTCGCCAAGGACATATGCTTTGCCTGTGATCACGGATTCCATAGGGTCCTTTCGTGCAATCGCGGAAGTCAACAAATATAGGCGAACGGGCTTCGAAGTACAGAGGCGAACCGCTAGTCGCTGCCGTGGTAGGCCGTTTTCCGGGAGGGAAGACCAGTAGCCGTTCGACTACTTGCGCTGTATAGTCTCCGCTTCAAATCGGCGCCTGCTCATACGTGAACTCACAATTGCCCGTGGGCCATGTCTGACCGCCGATCATGTGGTGATTCATGAAGATTAAGTGCCATTGTGGCAAGAAATACAGGGTTGAAGAGACGTTTGTCGGCAAGAGCGCTCGCTGTCTCCAATGTCGCGCCATTCTGCGGTTGGTTGCCGGCGATACGCCGTTTGTCAGCACTCCCGGGGGCGATTTCCTTGCCCGTCTGGTTGTAGAGTCTGGGCCCGGAAAGACGGGAGAACAATACCTTCTCGGCGGACCTTCGGCGATTGGGATTGGGAAGGCGCCGAACAATCCCATTCTGCTGCCGGGCGTGCGCGTTTCTCGCGATCACGGCCGGCTGTTGCGAATCGACCTGCACAGCCCGGCATGGGAGTACGAGGACTTGGACAGCACGAATGGCTCGTATGTCGATGGCGTCAAGGTCCGGTTCCATAAGCTGCAGCCGGGGGATTCTCTCCGCATCGGCGAATACCACCTCCGCTTCTTCTGCGAACAGCGTCAACACGAAGACCCTGCCGGCAACTCGGCGACGGGCACTTCGACCCATCTGCCCGATGACACCGTCACGCCTTGAGCCGTTCTTAGGGCGCCCAGAGGTCGGTTCCTGGGCCTACACTTCCTGGGTGCCTTTCGCTATCCTCTGACCCTCATGTTAAGACGCTTGCTCTTTCGGTCATTTGCCGTCGGTCTGGCGCTCGCGGTGGTTTCGTGTGGTCCTCATGAGAAAGTCGCGGTTGAGCAGGAGCGATCGGCGGTGGTCGGCGCCATTCAGGCCGTCACGTACAAGCGCATCATGGGCGGTTCGGAGGACACTATCTCCATCGCCCGGGATGGCGCGGTCGTTTGCAGCGGGAAATCGCTTGGCAAAGCCCAAGGCACTCTGAGCGAATTCCAGATGATGCGCCTTGCTCGCCTGTTTGAGGGCTGGGACCGACTGCAGGACCATTATCCTGCGCCGGAGAATTCTCCCGAGGCCGCCTCCATCCAGATTACCTTTGGCACAAAGACGGTTACGGCGAGTGAGGCTGCCAAGAACCTCCCGGAACAGTTCATCGAAGCCCGCCGGCGTCTCGAGTCGCTGCCGAAAGAACTGCCCGCGGCGCAGTAACCTATTGGGGATCTATTGGGCGTGCGGCGGCCCGCCCCGCCAGATACCCGGTTGCCCATGCCCACTGGAAATTGAAACCGCCGATTCGCCCGTCACAGTCCAGGATCTCCCCTGCCAGATAAAGTCCTGGCGTTTTTCGCGAGTGCATTGTGCGATAGTCAATTTCGGCCAGCGGCACCCCGCCTGCTGTTGCCTCCGCGTGGTTCCAGCCCCGGTCGGCAACGATTGGCAGCACCAGTCCCGTGAGCGCGCGCACCAACGTTCGCCGCCGATCCCTTGACAGTTGAGGCAGGGGGGTTCCCCCGTCGATTGCGGCGTAGTTCAACACGGCCGCGGCCGCGCGCTCGGGCAGACGCCGCCGAAGCCAGTGCCCGACCGTCGGCCCACCCGCCGCTGCCAGCCTGATCAGTTCTGCATCCACAGCTTCCGGCTTTTCTCCGGCCAGCAGGCTGCACAGCATTTGTACGGGCGTCCCTGCTGACTGTCCGATTACCCAGTGCCGGCTGGCGTCCATTACCACAGGCCCCGAAATGCCAAAATGGGTCCACAACAGGCTTCCTCGTCGCCGATCCACCACTTTCGCTCCACAAGTTGTGGTCAATTCCACCTCGTGTGACACTCCCGACAATTCCGCGTGGAAGAATTGCTTGTTGAGGACCAAGGGCACCAGTGCGGGATGCGTCGCGGTCACGCTATGCCCCAATTGCTTGGCCAACTCATACCCAAAGCCATCTGATCCGCTTTGCGGCAGGGATCGTCCGCCTGTCGCCAGGATCACACGCTTCGCCTCCAGACTTCCCCTCTCATGCTCAATCACAAACCCGCCCGAGGCGTCTGCCATGACGTTGCGAACCCGACACTGCGTCCGAAGCTGGATTCCCACCTCCTGGCACCTGCTGAGCAGCGCATCGAGCACGCTCCGCGCGCTATTGGTTACGGGGAACAGCTTCCCTGTTTCTTCTCGCTTCAGTTTGACTCCGAGGCGATCAAACCACCGCACGGCTGCCTGTTCATCAAAAGCCGCCAGCACGTTCCGCACGATGTTTTTGGACCCGTTGTAGTCGGCGGCGCTGATGGACTCATGCGTTACGTTGCACCGCCCGCCGCCCGACACCAGGATTTTGGCGCCGACGGACCGTGCGCCTTCCAATGCCACAATTCTGGCATTTTTCGGCGCCGTCTCCGCGGCGAAGATTCCCGCCGCCATTCCCGCGGCCCCGAATCCCACGATCGCAATGTCACACTGCCGGCTCACAGCGGGTAGACTACGGCAAGATGAGCCATTTATTAAGCTGTCGATCGATCAGCAAGACCTTTGGCCTGCGAGAGCTTTTTTCGGGCATATCCTTCGGGCTTCAAGAAGGGGAGCACACCGGACTGATCGGGCCCAACGGTTCGGGCAAGACGACGCTGCTTCGCATTCTCGCCGGTGTGGAACATGGCGATGACGGGGAAATCGAAGTCCGCCGCAATCTGGTTCTGGGGTACGTTCCCCAACAAGACACCTTTCCCGATGATGCCACCGTTGGACAGGTCCTTACCGCGGTGCTAGCCAATGAGCCCATCGAAGACCACCAGCGGATTGCCCGCGCCGGCATCGCGCTCGGCAAGGCCGGCTTCACCGACATGAACCAACTCGCCCGCTCCCTGTCCGGCGGCTGGCGAAAACGGCTGGCCATCGCGCGGGAGCTGGTCCGTGAGCCCGATCTGCTCCTGCTTGACGAACCCACGAACCACCTCGACCTCGATGGCATCCTGTGGCTCGAGAGACTGCTTGGCGGGGCCTCGTTTGGCTGTCTGGTTGTCAGCCATGACCGCTATTTTCTCGAAGAGCTTTGTAACCGCGTCATCGAGCTGAACCGCGCGTTCCCGGAGGGCTATTTCAGCGTCAATGGGCACTACTCCGACTTCCTCGAAAAGCGAGAGGAGTTTTTGGCCAACCAGGCATCGCGTCAAATTGCTGTTGCCTCCCGGGTCCGGCGCGAGATCGAGTGGCTGAAGCGTGGCGCCAAGGCCCGCACGACCAAGGCGAAAGGCCGCATCGAAGCCGCCCACCAGATGATGGCCGAACTGGACGAGCTGAGAATCCGCAACGCCCAGGATCGTTCGATCACGATTGACTTCTCCGCCACGAATCGCCAGACTCGCAAGCTTCTCGTTGTCAAAGGCCTGTCCAAGACCCTTGGCGATCGCCTGCTGTTCAAAGATCTCAATGTGATCTTGTCCCCAGGCATGAAGCTGGGCCTGTTGGGCCCGAACGGGTCCGGCAAGACGACGCTGCTCCGCATTTTCTCGGGCGAACTCGAACCGGACGCCGGCCTCATCAAGCGAGCCGAGGGCCTTCGGGCCGTTCGTTTTGATCAACATCGTGAACAGCTCGATCCCGATGAGACGCTCCGGCACGCGCTGTCTCCCAAGAGCGACACCGTCCAGTACCGCGGCCAATCCACCCACATTACTTCGTGGGCCAAGCGGTTCCTCTTCCGAGTTGAACAACTCGACATGCCTGTTTCGCAACTGTCCGGCGGCGAACAGGCTCGCGTCCTTATCGCTCGGCTCATGCTCCAGCCGGCCGAGCTGCTCATGCTGGACGAACCAACCAACGACCTGGACATCCCCACGCTCGAAGTTCTCGAAGAGAGCCTGGACGATTACCCCGGCGCGGTCGTCCTTGTCACGCACGACCGCTACCTTCTTGACGAACTATGCACTGACCTACTCGGCCTGGACGGCAACGGCAACGCCAATCTCTACGGCGATCTGACCCAGTGGCAACGCGCGCAGGAAAGGGCCCGTCAGGCGGCACCCGCCTCGAAACCTACCGCTGCCGCCGCGAAGCGCGATCGCAAGCCGGTCCCTGCGGGGATCAAACGCCTGACGTGGTCCGAACAGCGCGAATGGGAACAGATTGAGGCGAGAATCATGAGCGCCGAGGCCGAGGTGGAGTCTCTTCAGCAGGAGATGGCCGACCCCGCGGTGTTGGCCGACCGTGAAAGACTCAGCGAATGCTGCGAGAAGATGCACGAGGCCCAGGAGCTTGTCCGCACGCTCTATGCCCGGTGGGAATACCTCGATTCCAAGCAGAGGGCGTAGCCGCTGCGGAGACCTGTCGGGTGCGATAGTCCGCGTTTCGGAGCAGGGCGCTTGCGGCAATCGGCTCTGCACGTAAGCTGGAAGGAGAGGGGGGATCGGCCGCAAACAGGGAGATGTCAATGAACCATCGAGATGATCTGATCGGTGCGGGTGGACTGATCCTGCCGAGCATTACCCGGCGGGCGATGATGCAGGGAGTCGCCGGCTCTGTCATCGGGGGCTTGGCGGCGGTGGCAAGCGGGGCGGCGACGCGGGTTGATCTGGAGAGCATTGAGAGAGTGGTCGTGAATGGCCGGATCAACCAGGGAATCTGCGGCGTCGGTCTCAGCATGCCACTGGAGCAGAAGTGCGCCATGATCGCCAAGATGGGGCTCAGGAGCATTGACTTTGCGCGGCCCAATGAGTGGCCAGTTCTGAAGAAGCACGGCTTGGTGTGTTCGCTGGCCGCCGGCGCGGGCGGCATTGCCTCCGGCTGGAACCGTGCGGAAAACCACCCCAGTCTCATTGATACGATGAAGAAGAACATCGACTTGGCCAGCGAGGCTGGCTGGAAGACCATCATAACTTTTTCCGGAAACCGCCACAAGGACAAGAACGACAAGCAAGGGATTTCGGACGAAGAAGGGGCGAAGAACTGCATCGACGGCCTGAAACAGGTTGCCGCCTATGCCGAACAGAAGAATGTGACGATGGTCATTGAGCTGCTGAACTCGAAGCGGAACCACCCGGATTACCAAGCCGACCACACCGCCTGGGGTGTGGCCGTCTGCAAAGGGGTCGGCTCCGAGCGTGTGAAGCTGCTGTATGACATCTACCACATGCAGATCATGGAAGGGGATGTGATTGCCACAATCCGGCAGTACAAGGACTATATCGGGCACTATCACACCGCCGGGAATCCCGGCCGAAACGAGCTGGACGAGAACCAGGAACTCTTCTATCCCGCGATCATGCGAGCGATTCTGGCAACGGGGTACAGAGGCTACGTCTCGCACGAATACAGTCCGAAAGGCGATGCCGTCAAGGCGCTGATTCAGGCGGTCAAGGCGTGTGACGTTTGATTTTGCTATCGAGAGCCAGTTGCGGCGGGGGGCGAAGCGTAGGGTTGTGCGAACGCGGCACAGCAAACGAGGTATCACTCGTAGAGACCGGAAGCGGAGTCGCAGATGGCAATGGCGAAGTTCATTGTGGCCGCGTTTCTCATCGTGGGGCCTGTTTTTGCTGGCGAGACCTGGCCGGAGTTCCGCGGGCCGGCCGGCGACGGCCATGCGGACGCCTCGGGGCTGCCTCTGCACTGGAGCGCCACTCGGAACGTGCTTTGGAAGACGGCTGTCCACGGTCTGGGCTGGTCGTCCCCGGTTGTTTGGAAGGACCAGGTGTGGGTGACCACCGCCACGGAAAAAGGCCACCAGATGTTTGCCGTCTGCGTTGATCTGAAAAGCGGCAAGGTCGTTCATGATGTGAAGGTCTTTGACACACCGGCCCCCGAGCATGTTGCCAGCACCAACAGCTACGCGTCGCCCACGCCGGTCATCGAAGAGGGACGCATCTATGTTCACTATGGAACGTATGGCTTGGCATGCCTGGATACGCGTTCCGGGCGGGTCCTATGGAGCCGGCGCGATCTTAATTGTGATCACCACGAAGGGCCTGGGTCGTCGCCCGTGCTCTGGCGAGACCTGTTGATTGTTCACGTGGATGGCCGGGATGTTCAGTACATCGTTGGCTTGAGCAAAGAGAGCGGCAAGACGGCGTGGAGGACGAATCGGTCGGTTGACTACTCTCGCTATGGACCAAACGAACGAAAGGCGTTCTGCACACCGACGGTAGTACAGGCGGGGGGACGGAACGAGCTGATCAGCTCTGCGGCCAAGGGTCTGTTTGCCTATGATCCCGCCACGGGCAGGGAGCTTTGGAAAGTCTGCTACAACGGCTGGTCAATCGCGCCCCGACCTGTGTTCGGGAGCGGCCTGGTTTATGTTGTCACCGACTATGAACGGCCTGAGGTGTGGGCGGTTCGGCCGGGAGGAAACGGCGACGTGACGGCCTCCCACGTTGCCTGGAAGATGAATCGTGGTGCGCCATCGCGTCCTTCCATGGTCCACGTCGAGGGCCTGCTCTACATGGTCAGTTCCGACGGGATGGCGTCGTGCGTGGAGGCCTTGACCGGGCAACTGGTTTGGAGACAACGGTTGCCAGGCAGCTATTCGGCATCACCTCTCTACGCCGACGGCCGCATCTACTTTTTCAATCATGAGGCCGTGGCCACCGTCATCCATCCAGGCCGGGAATACAGACTGCTGGCGACAAACGAGCTCGGCGACGAGGACGAAATGATGGCGAGCCCGGCAGTGGTGGGCAGGGCCCTGATAGTGCGGACGAAGGGGCACCTGTATCGGATTGAGAATTCCGATCAGTGAAATGAGGAAAGGTGGCATGATGAGTCTGCTCTTGAGATCGGGCTTATTGGTTGTCGCGGTGCTATTGGCGACGGCGGGTGTTTCGGCCGCGGCGCAGGGCGCGGACGCCGCAACGCAGAACAAACGCCTGGGTCGCGGCGTGAACGTGCTCGGATATGATCCGATCTGGCGGTCCGTGGACCGCGCTCGCTTCAAGCAGGAGCACTTCAAGATCATCCGACAGGGTGGATTCAATTCCGTCCGCGTCAATCTGCACGCCTTTCGCCACATGGGACCCGCGCCCGACCACACGCTCAGCGACGCGTGGTTGAAAACGCTTGACTGGGTTGTGACCCATGCCTTGGCCAATGATCTGATGATCATCCTCGATTTGCACGAGTTCAACGCGATGGGGGATAACCCGGAAGGGAACAAGGGGAAGTTCCTAGCATTCTGGAAGCAGGTTGCGCCCAGGTTCAAGGACGCGCCTGAGAGAGTCTTGTTTGAGATTCTCAATGAGCCGGCGAACAAGCTGACGCCCGCAATGTGGAACGATTACCTGGCGCAGGCGCTGAGCATCATCCGCCAGAGCAATCCCAGCCGAACCGTGATTGTCGGGCCGGCCTTCTGGAACAGCATCGATCACCTGTCCGAGCTGAGATTGCCCGACGAGGACCGGAATCTCATTGTTACGGTTCATTACTATCAGCCCATGGCTTTCACTCATCAGGGGGCGGCGTGGACGCCAGCGTACCGGGACAAGTTGGGGGTCGAGTGGAAGGGGATGGACGAGGAGATGGCGAAGATCAAACGCGATTTTGGCAAGGTACAGGAGTGGGCCTTGAAGAATGGGCGGCCTGTTCTGTTGGGCGAGTTCGGCGCGTACGACAAGGCCGACATGCCCTCCCGTGCCCGCTATACCGCCGCCGTGGCGCGAACTGCGGAAAGCCTCGGCTGGAGCTGGGCATACTGGCAGTTTGACTCGGATTTCGTCGTGTATCGAATGGCCGAGAACAAATGGGTTGATGAGATTCACAAAGCCCTGGTTCCCTGATTCGCGGCGTGTGACACCAGTGCGTGAGGTGAAGATGAGAGTGGTTTTGGCGATGGCGGCGGCGATGGTGTGCCTGGCGGCCGGTGGGACCGATCGTTCGAAGCCCGTTTCGCACACGGTGAAGGACATCGAGGGGTGGGTGGTTCGCGTGGATGATCGCCTGCTGGCGGCTGAGAATGCGGTTCTGGGGACCCGGGCCATTCGGCTGCTGGAGGAGAAGCTGGGAGCAATCAAGTCGGTGATGGCGTCGGATCGGGTCGAGAGATTGCAGCGCGTCACCATCGTGCTGGATCTGTCTCACGGGATGCTTCGGTCGATGCAGTATCATCCTTCGGGCGAGTGGCTGGTGGGGCACGGTTATGCCAGGGACTTGGCCAAGTGCGTTCACATTCCGCAAGCCGCCGATTTCGTGAACCCGCGACATAACAGTGAACAGCCGTGGTGTGTTCTGCACGAGCTGGCCCATGCGTACCACGATCAAGTTTTTGGCTTCGATGAACCTGAGATCAAACACGCCTGGCAGAAGTATAAGGACAGCAAACGTGGGGAGTCAGTGCTCCATGTCGCCGGACGAAATCAGCGGCACTACGCATTGACCAACCAGATGGAGTTTTTCGCCGAAATGAGCGAAGCCTATTTTGGAATGAACGATTTTTTCCCGTTCAATCGCGGTGAATTGAAGACGGCGGAGCGAGAAATATATGACCTGATGGAGGGCAAGTGGGGGGGCATGGCGTGGGAAACACCAGCGAAGAAGGCGGCGCGGTAACATGGTTTTCCTGCCGAACGACGAATGTGGTCGTGACACGTCGGCGTCTGGCGAGGAATCGGCCGGATTGACCGGGGCGGGAGTGATTCCGGCGGGACCTGGGAGGCGGAGCAGCCAGCCGCAGGCAGAGTTGGAGGATTGGACGTCAATTATTGCGGGGGTTCGATCTTGATGACCTGGGTTCCGCCTTCTCTGACGACGACGAGCACCACGACGTCTTTCGGACTGTTCTTTCGGAAATCCGTGTATTGCGATTTGAAATGTGGAAGGTCCTCGATGGGGCTGCTATTGATCTCCTTGATCAGATCATTGACCTTGAGCCCCGCGGAGGCCGCGGCGGATGCCGGCCGGACGAAGGCCACAACCACGCCCTTGCTGTCGCGAGGCAGGCGCTTCACGTAGGTGTCGGCGAAGACGACTTCGCGGACGCTCAAACCAAGGTCTTCCGCGTAGAATCGCTTGGCCAGATTGGGCCCTTTCGGCTGCTCCTCGAGCACCACGGAGACCTCGAGCTCAGGCTCGCCCTTTGTGCGGAGCAGGGAGAGCTTGATTGTGTCGCCGACTTTCATGCGGCGGATCTTGCGGATAAGTATTTGGGGAGTCTCGGCCGGTTCATCGCCGCGTTCGAGGGGCTGACCGTTGAGCTTGGTGATCTTGTCGCCTTGTTTCAGGCCGGCTTTGGAGGCAGGCGTGTCGGCAATGACGTCGCCAACCATGGCCACGGGCACACCTTTCAGGTTGTAGTACTCGGCGACCTCGCGGCTGGGTCCGGTGAGCTGAGCGCCAAGCCACGGGATGGCCAGAGCTTTGCCTGCGGGAGGATCGGCAAGGCTTGCCAGGAAGTCTCTGGCCGGTACGAACAGGCGAGGGGGAGTTGCGATCGACTGCAATGCGTCCGGGTTTCCGGCCAGCATGATCGGCTGCTTGGTCTGAAACGGGACCAGGCCGATGGCTTTACCGTCCGCATTGAACACGGGCGAGCCCACGCCGGTCAGACCTGTGGGCGTCACCAAGACATTGGGCATCGGGCCGCGCAGGACGGCCGACACGATCGATTCCGCGTAGTAGGCTTTGAATCCTGCTTCTTTTGGGAGCAGGCCAACGGAGATGATCGGGTCGGCGACATTCACACTGACATCCTCGAACTTGATCGCGGGCCAGTTCTGCTTTTCCTTTGTCTTGAGGAATGCCAGCTCGGATCGTTCATCGCGGCCCAGGAACTCGGCCTCAATCTCTTTTTCGTCATCCCCTGGGAGAATGATCTTGAAGGACTTCATCTGCTCATCCGGCAGTGCGAGCGGGAAGAGATTGAGCGGAGTGATGACGACTCCCTCTTGGGCCACGACAACGCCTTGGCCGGTCAATTCGCGCCGACCATATTCGCCATCCGCGGTGTATTGCACGGCCACCAGCGATTGCCGAGCTCGTTCAAAGAGCTTCTGTGCCTCGGCGGGAGGCAAGGCATGAACAGTCGTGAAGGTCCCGACGATGAGTGTCACGAAGAGCGTAATTCGCCACATGGTTGTGCCTTTCATCGTTGCTTGTCACGGGTCAGCGATCATGGAGAATAGACGCTTGCGAGCGAATTACAACTAGCCGACGTCCAAATGTCGTGAAAGTCGAGTCGGCTGTGCGATCATGACTACCCTGAGGTCTCGAGGGTGATCCGGCGCCGCGAGTGGAAAGCACGTGAGGTGAGGATGTCGATGCACAACAATGTCTTGGTGGCGATCGCGATCTGTTCGGTTACGGCCATCGGATCGGGACAACCGCAACGGGTTGGCGAGGGGAGCTATGACGTTGGGATTCCCTTTGGCGCAAAAGGGCCGCCTCGCACCATCTACCGCACGCAGAGCGCCCAAGGCCACATGCCCACGAATGACTGGTGGAGTTCGCTGGCGTGGGAGCGGTATTCCTCGGCGATGTATCCGCATCCATTGGCGATGCGAGCCGAGGAGGGTGGATTGCGTGCGTATTATCCCGGCGCGACGATGTCGGCGGCGGCGGTGGGGGTGCTGGCGACGATGGCGGGTGGCGGGCGAGATGTAGTGTTGGGGATGTCGGATGTAGCCCGGTTTGACGATGCACGAGTGGACGGGTGGAGCGACTGGTTCGTGGCCGCCCGGTTCTCCGCCGGGGAGAAGTGGATGCGGGTGACCTTCGGGCATGGCAGCCCGTATGTCTACGCCACGTTCGGCGGAGGCCATGCGAGACTGGTCTTTGCGGATCTTCCGCAGGTCTGGGCCGGTGACGTCAAGTCGCCTACGCTGGGCGTCACGGTGGGGGGGCGACACTACGGCCTGTTCGGGCCGAGCGGCTGCGCCTGGGAGGGGCTGGGGACGAAGGTGATCACGTGCAGGGGGCGAGCGTATTTCTCCTTGGCGCTGTTGCCGGACAAGTCGGATGAGTCGCTGGCCTTGTTCGCTAGGCATGCGCACGCCCATGTGGCGGATACGCGGGTGAGTTGGGCGTATGAGCCGAAAGACTGCGTGGTGACCACGAAATTCGAATACGTGACAGAGGCGATGGAAGGGACGGAAAGGGGGACCTTGTATGCATTGTATCCGCATCAATGGCGGAGGACGGATGCGAGACTGACGGCGTATGGGTATGCGAGTGTGCGGGGGACGATGAAATTGGCGGCGGGGACCGGCTTTGCCACGAGGACGACTTTTCCGGGGGTGCTGCCGGGGATGCCGCTTTGCGGGTCATATGACAAGACCAAACTGCAGGCGATGCTCAAAGACGATGTTGACCGGCGGGCGCCGGCGACCAAGGACACCTATTGGGAAGGCAAGTACCTGGGCAAGTTGGCGACGCTGGCGCCGATCGCGGAACAGATCGGGGATCGGGAAGCGGCGGACAGACTGCTGGGGGAAATGCGCCGGCGGCTGGAGGGGTGGCTGACGGCGGGGGGAAAGGACGGCGAGTTTCGGTACAACAGCGAGTGGGGGGCGCTGATCGGGTATCCGGCGAGTTTTGGGAGCGACGATCAGCTGAATGACCATCACTTCCACTACGGATACTACATCAGGGCGGCGGCGGAGGTGGCGAGGCACGAGCCGGGGTGGGCCACGGAACAGCGCTGGGGCGGGATGGTCAAGATGCTGGTGCGGGACATTGCGTCGGCGATCGGCAATGACGGGTTGTTTCCGAGGCTGCGGAATTTCGATCCCTACGCTGGACATTCCTGGGCAGCGGGGCACGCGAAGTTTGCGGATGGGAACAACAACGAGTCATCGTCGGAGGCGATGAATGCCTGGTGCGGGCTGATTCTGTGGGGTGAGGCAACGGGGGATCGGGCGTTGCGCGACCTGGGGGTCTGGCTGTATACGACCGAGATGGAAGCGATTGAGGAGTATTGGTTCGACGTGCACGACGAGAATTTCCCGAAAGGGTATCCGCGGGAGGCCGTGGCGATGGTCTGGGGGGGCAAGAGCGTCCACGAAACCTGGTTCGGAGCCGACCCGGAGTTTGTGCATGGGATCAACTGGCTGCCGATGCATGCGGGTTCGCTGTATCTGGGGCGACATCCGGAGTATGCGGAAAGGAACTACGCGGAGTGTGCGCAGGAGCGAGGCGGGCAGCCTTGGAAGCACTGGGGGGAGGTCATGTGGATGTATCGCGCGCTTTCGGATGCGGCGGAGGCGAGGCGGGCATTTGAGGCGGATGACAAGGCGAATCGGCGGGAGGATGGGACGGCCAAGGCGAACGCGTATCAGTGGATCTGCGCGTTGGAGGAGCTAGGGCGGGTCGAACGGAGTGTGACGGCGGACTATCCGGTGTATGCGGTGTTTACGAAGGGGGGAAAGCGGAGTTACGTGGTGTACAACATGGGGGATGCGTCGCGTGTCGTCCGGTTCTCGGACGGGAGAGAGCTGAAGGTGGATCCGCGGAGCCTGGGCGTGGCAAGATGATGGCGAGGGGGGTGGCGGATCAGTAGGTGATCTTCATGACGGCCTGTTGGATGGTTCTCTGGCGGACGAGGTCGACGAGGATGGCGGGGTCCTTGCGCCGGCTGGCTTCATCGTAGAGTCTTGAGAAAGCGTCGATATCGTCAATGCTCTGTTCGTTGATGCGGGTGATGACGTCGCCGGGGGCGAGGTTGGCTTTGGCTGCGGGGTATCCCGGATTGATGCTGGTAATGACGACGCCCTTGTCGTTTTCGAGTTGTTTGGAATTGGCGTAGGCGCGGGTGACATCGCGGACGGAGAGGCCCCAGGCGGTGAACTCCTTTTCTTCGCCGACGGAGCTTTCGAGTTTTTCGGTTTGCAGGGTGCGGGTGATGGTGTCCTTGCCGCGTTTGATTTTGAGGGTGACCTGTGAGCCGATGGGAAGGTCGCCGATGCGTTTCTTGAGGCCGGCGATTTCCTCGGGGAAGCGGGCGTTGGTCTGGAGGCCGTTGAGTTCGAGGAGGATGTCTTCGGGTTTGACGCCGGCCTTGTCGGCGACGGACCCGCGGTCGACGTTTTCGATGAGGACGCCCCGGTTGATGTCGATGCTGTAGAACTGTTCGAAGCCTTGGAGGGGTTTGAGGTCGAGGCCGAGGTCGGAGCGGTCGACGGCGCCTTTTTTATTGGCGGTGGCGGAGGCGAGGATCTTGGCGACGACTTCTTTGGCGATGTCGATGGGAATGGCGAAGTTGAGGCTCTGGCCGGCTGCGCGGGTATTGATGCCGACGACCTTGCCGGACAGATCGACGAGCGGTCCACCGCTGTTGCCCGGATTGATGGGGGTGTCCATCTGAATCCAGTTGGCGAAGTCGCCGGTTTCGTATTGGTTGATGCGGTAGCGTTCGGGGTAGAAGGTTCGCTCGGTGTTGGAGACCACGCCAAGGGTGAGTGTGCGCGCCAGCCCGAATGGCGTTCCGATAGCCATGACATCCTGGCCGGGCTTGAGGTTGCGGCTGGTGCCGAGTTCGGCGTATTTGAAGGAGATGTTCTTGGATTTGACGGCGGCCATGTCCATCTGGAGGACCGCCAGGTCCGTCCAATGGTCATCGCCGACAAGCCTGCCGGGGACGCGCTCCTTGTTGTCGAGGGTTATGTAGATTTCGGCTGCCCGTCCAGCGACGTGGAAATTCGTGAGAATGTGACCTTGGTCATCGAAGATGACGCCTGACCCGATTCCGCCCTGGAGTTTTCGCTTGCCTTCGGCGAAGGTCTCCTGCTTCACATCGATGCGGACGACGGCGGGGAAGACCGCACTGGTGACTCTGGCGACGGCTTCGGGGGTGGCAGCGGGATAGGGCGAACGGGTGCAGCCAACGAGGACGATCGTGACGAGAGCGAAAAGAGCGGATGCGCGAATCATAGGAACAATAGCATCGTCGATTCTCTCTGGTCTGGCAACTGCGATCGGCCAGGACCAGGTGATCTCCGGAGGGGGGTTGGAGTCAGTCGGCATACTTCCCATCTCTTGGCAGGCCATTACACTATCGCCCCATGGCGAGCATCAAAGGGATCATTTTTGACATGGATGGGGTGTTGTGCGACTCCGAGCGTTTCATCTGTGAGGCGGCGTGTCGGATGTTCCTGGAACGCTACGGGGTGAAGGTCAAGGAGGAGGATTTCCTGCCGTTCGTGGGTGCGGGCGAGAATCGGTACATTGGGGGCGTGGCGGAAAAGTATGGGATCAAGTGGGACCAGGAGGCGGACAAGGCGAGGACGTATGCGATCTATTTGGAGATCATCAAGGGGCGTTTGCCACCCCTGCCAGGGGTCGTGGATTTCATCGAGCGATGCCGGCGACGGGGGATGAAGCTGGCGGTGGCCAGCTCGGCGGATCAAGTGAAGGTGGACGGGAACTTGGCGGAGATCGGGGTGCCCGCATCCACGTTTGACGCCTGCATCACCGGCAATGATGTGGAGAAGAAGAAACCGGACCCGGAGATTTTCCTGCTGGCGGCCAAGCGGGTCGGGCTGAACGCGAGTGAATGTGTTGTTGTGGAGGACGCGCCGAACGGGGTTCGGGCGGCCAAGGCGGCGGGCGCGATGTGCCTGGGGTTGACCACCAGTTTCTCCGAGGGAGAGTTGAAGAAGTGTGGCGCGGACTGGACGGCGCCGGATCTGGCGACGCTGTGTCGAACCTGGAGCGCGCCGCTGGGCGATGTGGTGTTGCTGCCTGTGCCGAAGCTCGTGCGCTGGCGCGATGGCTGCTATCTGCCTCGGGCGGGGCGGTTCATCCGGCTTGGCGGGTTGGAACTGCTGCGGGCTGGGCAAGTGGTGCAGGAGGCTCTTGAGAAGGCAACTGGCCAGCACTATCCGATCGTCGCAGGTGGGCCTGAAACGGAGGTCAGCATCGCGCTGAGCGGCGAGGTGCGTCATGAGCAGGGCTATCGACTGGTGATATCCCCGAAGGGCATTCAGATTGTTGGCGGCGGTCAGGCCGGCGCGTTTTACGGGGCGCAGACGTTGGCGCAGGTGGTGCGGCAGTTTCCGAAAGCGATGCCGGCGATGGAGGTTGAGGATGAGCCGGATTTTCCAACTCGTGGGGTGATGCTGGACATCAGCCGGGACAAAGTGCCCACGATGGCGACGCTGTATGCGTTGGTGGATGAGCTGGCGGCGATGAAAATCAACCAACTGCAGTTGTATACCGAGCACACGTTTGCCTATCGGGTGCATCCGGAGGTGTGGGCCGAGGCCAGCCCGATGACAGGGCAAGAGATACTGGAGCTGGATCGGTATTGCCGGGAGAGGTTCATTGATCTGGTGCCAAACCAGAACTCGTTCGGGCACTTGGATCGGTGGCTGAAATGGCCGAAGTACGTGGGGCTGGCAGAGGCGCCAAACGGGTTTGATACGCCTTGGGATCATCGGGATTATCCGTTCAGTCTGTGTCCGACGAACCCGGAGAGCCTGCGGCTGATCGAAGGGCTGTATGACGAACTGCTGCCGCACTTCACAAGCAGGCTATTCAATGTCGGATGCGATGAGACGTGGGATTTGGGGCAGGGGCGTAGCATGGAGCAATGCTTGCGGAGAGGGAGGGAGAGAGTGTACCTCGACTTCCTGCTGAAGATTTATGAGCTTGTGAAGGCTCGTGGGCGTCGGATGCAGTTCTGGGGGGACATTATTCTGGAGAGGCCGGAGCTGATACCGGAGTTGCCGAAGGACGCGATCGCGCTGGAGTGGGGTTATGAGGCGAATCATCCGTTCGAGAAGGATGGTGCGTTGTTTGCGAGAGCCGGCGTGCCTTTCTATGTATGTCCGGGGACGTCGAGTTGGCTGAGCATTGTGGGGCGGACGGATAACGCGATCGGGAACCTGAGAAGCGCAGCGGAGAACGGATTAAGACACGGGGCGATCGGGTACTTGAATACGGATTGGGGGGATTGGGGGCATTTGCAGTACTTGCCGGTGAGCTATTTGGGGTTTGCCGCAGGTGCGGCGTATAGCTGGAGCTTCCGAGCGAACCGAGATCTGGATGTGGCGGAGGCCCTCTCGGTGCATGTGTTTCGCGACAATGCGGGCGACATGGGGAAACTGGCTTGGGATTTGGGAAATGTGTATCAGGCGATTCGGAAGCAGCGGTCGAACGCCACGGTGCTGTTTTGGAGGCTGATCGCCGGCCCACAGCGGGCGAAGGAGTTCGAGGGAGTCACGCGGGCGGAGTATGACGCAGCCGAACGACGGGTGGAAGACGCGATCGCGATGCTGGATGGGGTGAGAATGGAACGGGTGGATGCGGGGTTGATCGCCGACGAGTATCGGAATGCGGCGGCGATGCTGAAGCACGCTTGTCGAAGGGGGCGGTGGTACCTGGACTCGGCAAGCGACAACCCGGCGGAACTGAAGGCGGGTTTACGGCGCATCATCGGCGAACACCGGCGGCTTTGGCTGGGGAGGAATCGGGTTGGGGGTTTGTCCGACAGCAGTCGGCGGCTGGAGGACAGGCTGGCGGACTACGGAGGCTGAACGATGAGTCTAGAGATGCGCTGGGCGGGCGAAGAGGACCTGGACCGGGTGGCAGAGACGCGGCTGTATTGCTACGCAAGTGGTCTGAGTGAGTTGCAGCGGTTCAAGGACATCATTCGGGCGGATCGTAAGGCGGCAGTGGGTGATTTCCTGCTGGCAGAGCGCAACGGGCAGGCTGTCGGAACGGCCACCAGCCTGTCGCAGAAGATCTGTATGCGTGGAGGAGTGTTCGATTGTCAGGGAGTTGCCTGGGTGGGGGCGATACGGAGCGAACGACGCAGCGGGGTTGGAGCCGCCCTGATGAAGGAGGTCCTCAGGAAGGGACAAGAACGCGAGCAAGTAGTCAGTGCGTTGATGCCTTTCAGAGCGTCATTCTACGAGCGATTTGGATACGGTTCGGTGGAGCGGCGTTGTGAGTGGACCGTGCCAATGGCCGTTCTGCCGACCGGAGATTGTACGGGTGTGAGACTGATGCAACGAGCGGATTGGTCGTCAGTCATGCAGTGCCAGCACCGGATGGCACTGGCTGGTCAGTGCGATATGCGTCGGGCGCTGGCGGAATGGGAGTATTTCTTCGCGCAGAATGAGGATGGATTTGTATTTGTGTACAGTCGGAAATGGGATGAGCCCGTCGCGGGTTGGATGACGGTCAAGACGCAGAGCACGGCGGGACGGGTGTTGGCCTGGGTTGGGGATATGGCCTACGATGATCTTGGCACATTTCGGCGATTGCTGCATCTGCTTGCCAGTCTCAAAGATCAGTACTGGGGCGTGGTCATCACGACGCCGATCGATTTCCGGTTTAACTGGCTTTTGCGAGAGGTGCAGATTCCACACCGCCCCGTGAGCCATCCGGCAGCGGAATCTCGCGTCTATAACCGCATGCAAATGAGGATTCTGAATCATGCCAAGCTGATTGGCGGCTTGAAGTTGCCGGAGAGTCACCGAGGCGAAGTGGTTGTGGGGGTGCGCGAGGTGGAAGGGCATACTTCCAAGTTCAGGTTGGAGATTGATGGTGGGCGCGCGGAGGCTCGAGCGACGGACGTGTCTGCGGAAGTCGAATGCCCGGATCGTGTGTGGGCTGCAATCGTCTGCGGGGATCTGCCTGCGCTGGTGGCTGTTCGACTGGGGCTTGTCGAGGTTACCGGCGATGACCGCTGGCGGGTTCTGGAGGCGTTTTCGGAGGGTCCGCTGCCTTTCTGCCGAGATTATTTCTGAGTTGCCGGGTTTTGATTGACTAAGTGGTGGCTGCGGTTATAGATACTGATATTGTGCAAACGCGTCAGCCGTGAGGCTCGTACAAGAGCAGGCCGACGATATCGGCAGGCAACTGAGGATTGTACTCCTGGAGCGACCATGCAATCAGGCCAGCTACAGCCCCTTCCGGAAGACCCAGAGAACAACCCGGGAACTGCCTCGAAGCAAGTCGCCGGCGACTCTCTGGGCGTGCCAACGCCGGATGCGGCGCCGGCAGCGGCGATCGAGCTGAGTATCTGGCAGCATCCGTTTGTGCAGAATGTTTTGCCGTTTCTGACTTCTCTGGCCCTGCACATTGCCGTGATCGTGATCGGATTGCTGACGGTTGAAGTGGTACGCGTGGTGACGACGAATCCTGCACGGGACCAGATCATCATACCGGACGCGGAGATGATCGCGGACGGGCCGCCGGGGGGACTGGAGCATCCGGGTTTGGGGGGTGACCCGACTCGGGATGCGGCGCAAAACCTGGTTCCGGATGTTCCGAAGGACAGCAAAGGCATCGCGGAGAAGGCGGGGCCGTCTCTCTTGCCCGACATGATTGGCGGTGGGCCGGGCGACAGTGACGGGCCTCAACTCATCGGCATTGGACCTGGGCAACTGGGCGGCGGAGGCGAGGGGTACGGGAGCGGCAAGGGCGGCACCGGCGAAGGGCGGCTGGCGCCATTCGGCATCCCTGGTGGCGGGGGGGGCATCGGGCTCAAGAGCCGATTTCTCGGCACGGGAGGCAATGCCCGGAAGATCGTCTTCGTCTGTGACGCCTCCGGGTCCATGCTCAGCGTATTCGATGATCTTAAGATGCGGTTGACGGAGAGCATCGAGAAACTACGCCCCATTCAGTCCTTTAACGTGATGTTCTTTCAGGAATCGACCGTGGCGGCAGTGGATCGCAACGGGCTGATGATGGCAACCCCGGACAACAAGCGGAAAGCCTATGAGTTCATGGAGAAGATGTATGTCCGGAGTTCCACAAACCCGATACCGGCGCTGGAGATGGCTTTTTCCCAGAAGCCGGAACTGATTTACCTGCTCACCGACGGAGATTTTGAAGGGCCGGGCAATGACGCGGTGGTCAAGTACTGCCAGGAGCGGACGCGGGACGGCAAGACCAAGATCAACACCTTGGCGTTCATCCCGAAGGAATCAGAGGGCCTCGCACAGCAGCGCGAGTTTGTGAAGGCGCTCGAGACGATCGCCAGGGATAGCGGGGGGGTGTACAAAGGGGTGAACGAGGAGCAGATGGCCGGAAAGCAATGATGTGAAGGGTCCGGGCAAGACGGGGCTTTGGGTGGTGGTGGAGCGCCTCAGATGATGCTGCAGCCGGGCGCCTGTTGGAGAAGACATTGACTCTGCGACGGGTGCTGAAAGGGGGGTAGTCAGCAGGCTGGCTGATGCGGGAACCCGGAGGCGCACGAACAGGGGGGGTGTGCTATATTTGTCGCGGGCTTCTATGAGCACGGTGGCGGCGACATCGCGATTGACGGTCCTCATGTTCACGGACATCGTTGACTCCACGTTGCTCAAGAGCACCCTGGGGCCTGTCGAGTACCTAAACCGCCTATTGCGTCACGACGTGCTCTTCAAGGAGATTGTTGCCTCGTACAACGGGGCGGAGGTGGTCAACGACACCGGGGACGGGTTCTTCGCCAAGTTTCTGGCCGTGAGCGACGCCGTCAATGCGGCCTTGCGATTTCAATATCAGTTGAGTCGTCCCGAGTCGAAAACGCAGCCGTTGCGGACGCGGGTGGGAATGCACCTTGGACATGTGGCAAGAGTGGAATGGCATGGCGGGGAGGAAACGAAAGTCGTGGGGCTGGCGGCGGATCTGGCGGCAAGGGTGATGAGCCTGGCTGCGGGGGGGCAGATCCTGATGACCGGTGACGTGTTCGAGGCGGCGAAGCTGTTTGTGACCGAGCATCCTGATGTGGGCGGCGACTGCAACGGCGGACCTGAGAACGGGGCTTCGGAAGACGGCCAGGAAGGGCAAAGCGGCGACGCGCGCAAGCCGTTGACGCTGAAATGGGCGTCGTATGGAAAGTACAAGTTCAAGGGCACGACCTGGCCGGTTGAGATTTACGAGGTCGGAGCGGAAGGCATCGGAGTGTTTGCCGCGCCTGAGGATGGCCTGAAGGCCAGGCGATGGATGGAGGGTGACGAGACGGGCTTCTGGCAACGGCCGTTCGCCCAGCGCGTGCTGCCAGTACTGGCCTCTCTGGGGGTTCATGTGGGAATTGTTGCGGGGGCCCTGCTGTCGATGGAGGTTATCCGGGATATCAGCGTGTCGGGCAGGGAACAGCGGATTGTGGCGGAGTCCGGGGTCATGGTGGAGGGGATGGGCGACGGCGGGGGACTGCAGAATCCGGGGCTGGGCGGCGATTCACGCCGGAGCGCGGCACAGGATCTCATTCCCGATGTGCCGACGGATTCGGTGGGGATCGCCAAGCATCTCGGGACGACGCTATTGCCGGACGAATTGGGCGGCGGGGGCAACAACGACGGTTCGGCCTTGATCGGTGCGGGCTCGCTGTCGTTGGGAACTGCAGGCCCGATGGTTGGTAGTGGCGCAGGTCGCGAGACCGGCGTGCTGGCTCCGTTTGGCGTGCCAGGGGGGCAGGGGGTGGGAATCAAGACGAATTTCATTGGTTTGGCCGGATACTCGTCCCGGGTCGTGTTTGTCTGCGATGCGACCGGGTCGATGAAGGATGCATTTGACGGGCTGAGGCGGCACCTGCAGAAGTCGATTGACGGTCTGTCATCCGGGCAGGCATTCAATGTCATCTTGTTCCAGGCCGGGGAGGCAATACCGTTGGAGCAACGGGCGATGTTGGCCGCGACGGCACAGAACAAGCAGCGGGTGGGGCGATATTTGAGCGATCGCGAACTGAAGTATGGCAGCGATCCGATTCCGGCGCTGGAGAGGGCCTTTCAGTTGAAGCCGGGCCTGATCTATCTGCTGACCGATGGGGACTTTTTTGACGCGATGGACAAGACGACCAACAAGGAGGGGAACGAGGCGGTCGTCGAGTATTGCCGCCGGAAGACGGCGGACGGCAAGACGAAGATCAATGCGATTGCCTTCGTGAGGAAGTCCGAGCGGGAGGGAAATGCTGAATCGCTCGACTATGTCAAGGCGCTGCAGGCAATCGCGCGAAACAGCCGCGGGCAGTTTAAGATGGTCAGCGAGGAGGAGATGGCGGGCCGACCCTAGAACCGGCCCGCGGATTTTGATTTTTGATATTCCTTGGAGGAAGATGGGAAATGAACATGCCCCGGGAAACGGGGCAGGCGCGAGTGAGATTGACGTGGACGAGCGCGACCGAAGGTCTTTGCCGGTGACAGAGACTGGATTCCGGCCGACAGCGAACTTCGAATCGACTTGTCGCGTGTGTTCTCCCGGCAGGGACGGAAGAGCAGAGAGATCGGCTCCGGCATTCTGTGTCCCGGGGAGTTTCATAAAGGTCTCCGAATGTCGGAGAGAGGTTGTGTGGTCGATGCGAGCATACTCGAAGATTCGGATCGGGTTGTATGTGACCGTGTTGGGATTGTGCGTGTTTCTGGCGAGAGTGGGCTATGCGGCGGCGGCGCCCGAGGAACCGGTTGCGGCGGCGTCGGAACCAAGGGGCGCGAAAGCGGGCGTCTTCAGCATCATCTTGAACAACAAGGACGGGGTCTTCGTCACGATTGCGGTGCTGTCCGTCATCGGGTTGACGCTCATCATTCAAGGCTTCATCAAGGCCAGGCGCGAAGTCATCATCCCGCAAAGCAGTACGGACCACATCCGAGAGCTTCTGGCACAGAAGCAGTTCAAAGAACTGCTGGATTTCACGGAGACCGATCCCAGCTTCGTGAGCCGGGCGCTGAACCCCGCTCTCAAGCGGGCGCCCAGTTTTGCTTCCATGAAGGAGGCCATGGAGACTGCCATTGGCGAGCAGACAGCCGAGCAATTCCGGCGCATCGAGTATCTGAATATCATCGGGAACCTCGGACCGTTGCTTGGCCTGCTCGGCACTGTGCTGGGGATGATTGATTCCTTCCAAGCGATGAGCGAGTCAGGCGGTCAGGCTGACCCCAAGGTGCTGGCGGCGGGCATCTCCAAGGCGCTGGCGCACACTTTCCTGGGGCTGATGCTCGCCCTGCCGTGCCTGGCGGCGTTTGGCGTTCTGCGAACGCTGGTGGACCGGTTGACCGTGCAGGGCGCACTGATTGCGGAGGAACTGCTGTTGCTGACCAAGCCGGCCGAAATGAAACCTGCCGCGACGGCTGCGATCTCCGCTCGCCCGGCGACGGCCGTTGCCGCAGTGCCCGGAGTAGGCGGGGTCAGGAAGACCGCGGTTCCGCCTCCCGGCGCGTAGTCGGATCGTCGATTCTCCCCCCTGATCTTCGAACGAACGCCTCAGCGGTTCTCAGGTCCAGAAGCCTCGTTCGGAGTTTGCGACTCGACGTTCGGAGGCGCTGAAAGGAGCCATGCCATGAAAGGACACAGGATGCCGGAATCGTCCGTGACGCATCCGAATGTCACCCCCCTGATCGACATCGTGATGTGTCTCATCATCTTTTATATGCTCGTCGCCAAGATCGGCATCAAGACGGGGGCTGATGTCAAAATCGACCTGCCCGTGAGCTTTCAGGGAATGCAACTGAAGGATATGGGCAACACGGTGACGTTGAACGTGAGCGCGGCGGGCGAACAGCCTTTGATCACCACGCTGAACCCGGCCACGGGCCAGACCGAAGAGATGAAGGTAGTAGACGGCGCCAAGCGCCCCTTGCGGGCTTTTCTGAAGCTGCTGCGAGGCAATAACCAGAACTTCAAGGTGATTATCCGGGGCGATCAGAATCTCGATTACCGATATCTGGAGCCGGTCCTGATTGTCTGCGCAGAGGCCCAGGTGAAGGACGTCAATTTCGCGACGCGGCAGCCCCAGTAGTAATGAGGCGGTAACAGTGGGCCACGCCTGCTGGATAGGTGGACATATGAAGCTCAGAGCTGGATCGAAGGTGCATTACGACGCGGGGCCCAATATGACCCCTCTCGTGGATATCGTGATGGTCATATTGATCTTTCTGATGCTGACGGGGACATTCGCAGTGGGCGAGCACTTTCTTACAAGCAACCTGCCGCTCTCCAGAAAAGGGGGCGGAGGGGAAGCGTCACCGAACGTCCCGCTGGATGAGCCGCTGGAGATCCGTGTCGACAGCACTTCCGCCGAGGAATGGATCGCGCAGGCTGGCGGATTCCAGGTGCGCAATTCGCAGGCGATGCTCAGGGGCCAGTTGACCAAAATGCGAGAGGCGCTGAACGCCAACAACACGCCCACGGACAAGATCCAGGTGGTGATTAATCCCGGTCGGAACACCAAATACAAGCATTTGATCGAGGTGTATGAGGCGGCTCTCGACGCCAAATACACCAAGGTTGCGTTCTCAACGGCACACTAGGAAGTGGATCATGTGGTATAGCGGCTTCATCGGGTCGATTGTATTGGGCATGGCCACTCTGGCCTGGGGACAGCAGCCGGCGGGTGGTGTCGCGGGGGATGAACAGCGATTGATGTCGGAGTTGAGCCGGCGGCAAATGAAGACGCTTCTGGAGTACCAGTTCAAGAAGCACAACATTCCTGAAGCCCAGCAGAAGGTGTTTTTGACTATCAGCTCGCTGAATCAGCTCCATGAAGGGTCGAACCTGAGTCGGCGGCAACAGCAGGAGCTTGTTGCCGGCATCGCGGCCAGCATCGATCAGGTCTTGGCCATCACCGCAGATCCAAGAAGACTGATGGAGCTCAGCGCCCAGTTGATCAAGGCGGGAACAGTTCGGCCATTGAACACGCTGGAATACTGGGGCGAGAATGCGAGGACGCAGGGGCAGTTGCGGCCGGTTGCCGAGGCGATCGACCGTATCTACGACAAGGCCATTAGTGTCGCACAGGCTCGCTGCGACGAACTTGCCAAGCAGTTCAGAGACAACAATGACCCGCGCGTGAAGGAATGGGAAGACCTCATGCAACTGGTGGCGACGGCGAAGTTCAACGTCGCGTTTAACAAGTACACCTTGGCGCTGGCGATTGACAAGGCCGACCCGCAGCGGGCGAAAGTCGCGGCTGCCGGAATTGAACTGCTCAGGGAGTTCGAAGACCCCCAGTACGAAGTCCAGGCCGCCGCATGGGGGGGAATTGCCAAGCTCAACCTTGCCATTGGCAGCAGTCAGAGCCTGGATGAGGCTCGGAAATATTTCGCCATGGTGCTGGCGGATGCAGGAGCCCCGTGGAACCTGAGATTTGAGGCCGAGTATTTCACTGCCGTGGCTGATCTGATTGCCAGGAATCCTGCCGGGGCCCGGAAACAGTTGGCGAGCATCAAGGCCTGGCTGGCGAAGAACTCGCCGCCAAACGAGGAGCTTAAGCAGGGAACCGAAGCCGCGATCATGATGTTGGACTACCGTATTCTCGCAACCGAGGCCGAGATATCCCCTGGCGGAACCGCCGGCAAGGAGGCGGTAGCGGTCTTGCAGACCATGATCACGAAACGACCCGATTTGGCCGGGATTATCAATGAGCAGCTGATGGCTCGCCTTCCGGAGAACCCCGTGGTTAAGGACCTGACTCCGCTGCTTCTCCGGGCCATGGTCCAGAGAGGCGACGAGGAAATACGCAAGCCTGAAGACCAATCCGTTGACCGGAAGGTGCTCGGCCAGGCCGTGGCTGCGGCCCAGGAAATGATCAGGCGCGCGGGCAAGGAAGGTTTGACGGCGGAGGATGCCGAAATCTGTACCCTCGAACTGGGGCTTTTCTATGCCCGCCTCGGTCAGGGCGTCGAAGCCGCCAACAAGTTTCTTGACTTCACTGAGAACTACCGCAACAACGCCCGGCGGCTTGCCATAGCGTTCGACAACGCCGCTGCCGCTGTGGCCAGGCTGAAAAGGGATCGCCCCGATGACCACGCGACCAGCGAGGCCTATCTGAGGTTTCTGGCGGTGGCGACGGCGCCGCCTTTCAACCGTGACGAGTATGCGTTTGAATATGCCCGCGTCCTGCTCGAGCGCAATATCTCCTATATGCAGGCCGCGTACAACGATGCACAGCGAGCTCAGATGCTGGACGGCGCCAAGAAGGCGGCCAGCCTATTTGCCAAAGTCACCGATGAGAAGAAGGTGCTTCACGCCCGCTATTTCGAGATGCTCGCCTGGAACCAGGCGATTGATTTGCTGGCGACAAACTCGGCGGAACTCGGCCAGTGCGTTCAGAAAACCCAGTCGCTTGCCGCCGAGGTCAACCGCATCCTTGACCGGGAAATGGCCGCTGCGGACGCGAACCAGATGGAAAGACTCCGATGGTTCCGGGTCAGGACCGCCCTCCTGGCGGCCGACCTTGCGAAGCACGATACCGGTCCCACGCGAGAGCAAAGTCTTCGAACCGCCATCGCGCTTCTGGCGAATTTCGAGAAGGACGTTGCGGGCATGCCCAATGCGAACGGGCTGCTGGGCGAGGCGCTTTTCATCCGCGTGAACGCGCTGATGTCGCTGAAGCAGTCGGATGAAGCCCTGGAGAATCTCGGCAAATTCCTCGAAACGCGATCCGGAGATGACGGAGTCCGGATTGTCTATGAGATGCTGGAGAGTCTCAACAAAGAGTTTCTCCAGGCCCAGCAGAACAAGAACGAGATAAGGATGGCCGAACTCGCCGCCCATCGGGCGAAAGTCAGCGGATACCTTGTGGACCGCGTCAGCAAGAGCAAGAACGCGGAAGTCCTTAAACTGCTGCCCCAATACCGCATGTTCGAGGCCGGGGCACTGCAGCAGGCGGCGGTGCTCGAGAAGGATCAGGCAAAACGCAAGGGTTTTCTGCAGAGGGCCCTGACCATCTATGAGGCGGCCCTCAAGGCCTCGCCTGACGATAACCAGATCCGCTTTAACGTGGCGATGGCTCAATTCGATCTCGAGGATTATCGGAGTGCCCAGCCGGTCCTCGTGCAGTTGCTCGTCGAGCGCAAGCTGGGCACGCCCAGGAGGTCTGTGGCGGGCCCCGAAGGCGTGCGAATGGTCGATAACGACAGCTACTGGGATGCGATGTATCGCCTTCTCCGCTGCAACATCGAGTTGGCCAAGGCAAGGGCGGAAGGATATGAGCCAGAGAAATTGACTGAGGAAACGCAGTTGAAGCTGAAACAGCTCTACATCCAGTGGGGCGAACCCGGGGGAGCAAGATGGGGTCCCAAGTTTGATGAGTTGAGAAAGGAAATCCTGCCCGGGTGGGAGGTTCCGGAAATCGGCGAGAGTGAGCCGACCACCCAGGAAACGCGATAGGGCGATGGTCGCCGGTTTCTGAACCGTGAACGCCGTGAAGCGGTCGTAATCCGCCAATGCTTCTGGCCCTGCCGAACGAGCACGGGGGACGAGCAGGCCGCGGGTTCACCGGTTTGCGGCTGTCGAGTTGTCCGGATGGGACCGGGGCTCCGGTGGTGGGGGTGGTCGCGGATAGTTGCCTGATCGTCGCCGACGGCAATGGGATGGAGTGGTCAGGCCCGCCTCTGTTGGCGCAAAGACCGATACTCGGCAAGGGATCTAGGAATGCCAAGTGTGCGGAGCGCGATGTCGCGAGCGACGAACGGCGTGCGCGAGATAGTGTGAGACGCGTGCGGGGTTGGAAGTGGCGGCGGAGTCGGGGCCGTTTATGGTTTTTTGGGGGTCAGGGTTTGTTGGCGATGCAGTAGACGTTTTTCTGGCCGACGAGGAAGAGCCTGCCGTTGGCAACAGCCGGGGAGGTGTGGTTGGGGTCGTTGAGGTCGTTGGCGGCGAGGATTCTGGGTTGGGGACCGGTCTGGATGACGTAGGACATGCCGGCGTTGGCGAAGAAGAGTCGGCCGCTGGGGTCCGCGATAGGGCTGGCCCAGTCGGAGGAGAGTCCTTCGAGGCGTTGGGAGTCGATCAGTTTCCCGGTGGCGGTATCGAAGGATTTGAGGATGCCGGGGCGGTGCAGGCGGTAGAGATATTGGCCGACGATGATGGGAGAGGCGATGGCTTCGGGGATTTGTGGGATGGTCCATTTCGTGTGGGTCTTGGTGACGTTGCCGGAGCCTGTGGGGTCGATGGCGAATCCTGGGCTGCCGCGGCCGGAGTCGGCGTAGACGATGCCGTTGCCGAAGGCCGGGGACGCGGCGTCGCCGGCGGCGCGAGCGGTCCAGAGGGTTTGGCCGGTGGTGGGGTCGATCGAGCGGAGGGCGTCGTCTTTAACGGCCATGCCGGAGGCGAGGAGGAGCATCTGTGGGCGGGAGTTGATGTTGATGATGACGGGCGTGGAATGTCCGAAGGCCATTTCAGGGAACTTCTGCCGCCACTTCTCTTTGCCGGAGGTCTTGTCGAAGGCGATGAGGCAGGAGTCAGCGGGTCTGGCCATGGGGCAGAAGAGGAAGAGGGTGTCCTGGAAGAGGATGGGGCTGGAGCCGATGGTGACGTCGAAGGTGAAGGGCGTGATTTCGTTGCGCCAGACGATCTTGCCGGAGAAATCGAGGGCGGCGAGGACAGAGGAGCCGAAGAGGCAATACACGAGATGGCCGTCGGTAGTTGGGGTTGGGGCGGCGTAACCGCCACCGGGCCCGGACCGAAAATCGGATCGCAGCCAGGGTCCGGGCGGAATGACGGTGTCCCATCGGAGCGAACCATCGGAGACTTGGTAGCAAGTCAGATGGTGATCGGGGATGACTTTGTCGTTAGGGCGGTTGCCGGCCCAGGCGACGGTAGCGACGAACAGTGAGTCGTTCCAGACGATGGGTGAGGCATGCCCTTGGCCGATGAGCGGTGATTTCCAGAGGACGTTCTTGTTGTCGGGGCCACCCCATGTGAGGGGGAGGTTGTTGTCGGTGGTGTAGCCGAGGCCTGAGGGACCTCGGAAGGCGGGCCAATTGTCGGCGAGGGTTGGGGCCGAGAGGAGGAGAATGGCGGTGATGAGTGTGGCGCGTGATAGGATCATGCCGGGGGATTCTACCGCAGGGGCGGGGGCCGCGTCACGGTGGAGGATGGCGGGGACTGTCAGTTCTGGGGAGTGGCGGTTTGAAAAAAGCGGCGCGCCAGGCGCTGAAGGGGGAGGGATCTGTCAGGTTGGAAGGGAGAGTTTGAGAGGGTGTTTGGGGAATCATGAAGGGAAAGATCGGAGAAGTAGTGGGCTGGGGGCTGAGGGGAGCGGCGGTGGAGAATGTAGCCACAGTGGGAACAGAAGGGGCGGGTGGAGGTGAGTGAGTTGGAACATCTGGGGCATTGACTTATCATGTCGGGGAGTATCGGTTTGGGCTGATAATGGGGGATGAGCGGCGTGTGAAGAAACTGTAAAGGGGAAAGGAACGTGTTGGGGCGTGGGCCGATGCGGAGAAACATCATGCGTATTACACGACTGGGAATGATGTTAGGGATATTGGTGGCGGCGAGCGGGGCATTTGCGGCGGAAGGGGTTTTGGAGATTACGAAGGACACGGTATTGGAGAAGGGGAAGGAATATGGGGCGATTGTGATCAAGGCATCAAACGTGAAGGTGGAGGGAAATGGGGCGTGGGTGATCGGTGCCAGGGCGGGGAACGCGAACAAGTTCACGGGAGTGGGGGTGTGGGGGAAGGGGGTATCGAACGTAGTGCTCAAGGGTGTGAATGCGAAGGGGTGGGAGACGGGCTTGAAGGTGGAGGAGGCGGAGGGGTGGGTGATCGAGGGTTGCGATTTCTCGGACAATTTCCACGATCCGGAGTTTGGGTGGGGCGAACAGGGACGGCGGGGGGGTATTGTGCTGGAGAAGGTGAAGAAGTCGGTGGTGAGCAAGTGCAAGGCGAACCGGGTGTGGGACGGGTGTGTGCTGGTGGATTCCGATGAGAACCGGATTGAGGAATGTGATTTCTCGCGGGCGTCGAATACTTGTTTGAAGATGTGGACGGCGTGCCGGAACGTGGTGAGCAAGTGCAATTTGAGCTATGGGATTCGGATCAAGCCCGGGGAGGTGCATGCGCGGGACTCGACGAGCGTGTTGATGGAGAGCGGCTCGAATGACAATAGACTGATCGGGAACGACTGCTCCCATGGCGGTGATGGGATATTTGTGCGGGTGCTGAATGGGTGGGTGAGCACGGGAAATGTATTCGAGGGCAATGATTGTTCGTACGCGAACAACAACTGTGTGGAAGCGTGGTCGCCGAGGAACACGTACATCCGGAACAAGGCGAATCACGGGAGCTATGGGTTCTGGTTGGGCGCGTCGGACCAGACGGTGTTGATCGAAAACGAGGCGTCGTACAACGGTTTGCCGACGGGGATGCACAATTCGCCGCACCTGCCGGAGGCGGGTCATGCGGGGATTGTTTTCATGTTTGGGCCGTCGAGTCACACGGTAGTGCGGGGGAACGTATGCGTCGGGAACAACGGGGCGGGCGTGGCGGTGATTGGAGACATGGACAGCCAGGGGAAAAAGTGGCGGGCATATCACTGGATCATTGAGCAGAACCGATTGGAGGGGAATCGGTGGGGGATCTATATGCAGTATGCGGATTGGATCAACGTAGGCGCGAATGTATTCAGGGGGAATAGCGAGAAAGACGTTATGGATGCAGGGGGCGTGACGAATCTGCTCATGGGGAAGGACGAGGCCGGGGTCAGGGAGCCGCCGAGGGTGGTGGTATCGGGGCCTGCGATGGGGAAGGTTGGGCAGGAGGTGGTGTTGGATGCATCGAAGAGCCGTGATCCTTCGGGGCGGGCGTTGACCTTTCGGTGGGACTGGGGCGATGGGACGATTGCCGGTGGGGCCAGGGCGGCCCATGTGTTCAAGGAGCCTGGGTTTTACCGGGTCGGGGTGACGGGAACGAATGGCGTGTTGTCCGACTTGGGGTGGCGGGATTTTTATGTCGTCGAGGACTTGAAGGAACTGGGCACGGAGGGGGCGAGTGCGGAGTGGGGCTGGGTTGATCCGCAGTCCAAGGTCGTGTTCAAGGATGATGATGAGGTGAAGATCAGCGGTGGGAGTTCGGTGTATGCGTTGGTGAAGCCCTATGGTGGGGGGCGTGTGAGTCTGTTGTATCCGAGAGGAAAATCGGCGGGATGGTCGCTGGCGGGCAAGACGAAGCTGGTGTTCTGGGTGAAGGCGATCAACGAGAATGTGCCAGCGTGGCAGGATCTGAATCCGCTGGTGACCTTGTATGAGGCGGAGGGGAGGAGTGTGAAGTTGTCGCCGGCGAGGGATTTGATGAGTCAGCCGCCGTATAACGAGGCGAGGGAGGGTTGGACGTATTTTGTGGTGCCCCTGGGTGGGGACGGGCAGTGGAAACGCGAAGGTGGTCAGATCGGGGCGGTGAATTGGATTACGATCGGGTTTGACTCTTGGGGCGCGCCGCCGTTGCGGATCTGGTTGGATGGGCTGGCGCTGAAATAGGCGATTGGTGGGAGGTTGGGGATAATCTTGGCGTGTGCTGGCGCGGAGGGGCGTACAATAGTAAGGTCCGCGGTGTTGTGCTCGGTGGAAAGGGAAGTGTGAGATGTCCTGGCATATGCAGTTTTGGGTTGAGCGGCTCGAGGATCGACGGCTGCTGTCAGGGGAATCGGAAGAGGTAATCGAGGGGCTTGTTGAGACGACGACGGCGTTGATGCCGACGATGGAAGTGGCTAGGTATGGGAATAGCGTGGAATTGAGGGCGCAGGTGGGAAACGGAGCTGAGGAGGGCATAGTGCGGTTTGTGGAGGGGGAGAAGGAACTTGGTCGGGCAGAGGTAGGCGAGGGAGGAGAGGCGGTGGCGGTTTTGGCTCAGTTGGCGAAGGGCATACACCGAATTCGGGCCGAATACGGTGGATCGGGACTGTGGTCACCGAGCGCATCGGATTGGGTTGAGGTGACAGTGCGTCGTGGCTGGACGGAGACTGAGATTCGCGCGTCGAACAAGACGTTGCCCGTGGGGCAGGAGGTGACGTTGACCGCCCGTGTGGTGGGAAGTGGCGAGGCGGAGGCGAGTGGTCTGGTCGCATTTCACGAGGGGAACACACTGCTGGGATATGGCAGGATCGGCGGTGGCGAGGCCAGGTTGACGCTGAGTTCGCTCAAGGTGGGGAAACATGCAATCATGGCAGTTTTTGGTTCGGATATGAACTACACGGCCAGCAAGTCGTCGGCGATCACGGTGACGATTAAGAAGGCGACGGTGGTTGACCTGATGGCGTTGTACACGCCCTTGGCGATGGAGGAAGCGGGCGGCGAGCAGGCGGCGCATGAGGCGGTGGTGGAGGCGGTGCGGGACACAAATCGGGCGTTATGGAACAGCAAGGTTCCGGTGAGCATCCGGCTGGTCTACGATGGTCTGACCGATTACGAGGAGTCGGAGTATTTTGAGATAGACCTGGAGCGGCTGTCCGATCATGGGGACGGATACTTGGATGAGGTGGCGGGTCTGCGGGACTACTATGGGGCGGATCTGGTGTCGGTGTTTGAGGGGGAGGGGGATGTGGGGGGGATGGCCTACACGCTACAGTATCCTGGGTTGCGGGGCAACGACGAGTTGGGGTTTTCGGTGGTTCTGATTCAGCAGGCGGCGGCGCCGACCTACACGCTGGCGCACGAGCTGGGACATAATTTCGGGGCGGTGCATGACCTGCGAAATGCGGACGATCCCGGGGCGTTCGCTTATTCGTATGGGTATCGTTTCTGGGCCGGGGGCGTGTTGTATCGGGATATCATGGCGTATGAGCCGGGGGAGATCATCCCGTACTTCTCGAATCCAGATGTGAGATATCAGGGGGCGAATACGGGGACGAGGCGGACATCAGACGTGGCAAGGACGATTCGAGAGACGGCGGGCGCGGTGTCGCAGTATCGCAATCAAGCGGTTTCGGGAACGGTGAGGACGATCGTGGAGCTGGTGGGGCCGGGGCAGAAGTTGAATGGGGGAGAGCGGGCGACTTTCACGGTGAGAGTGAGAGCGCAGGAGCCGGCGGGGGGGCTGCCCGCAGGTCGGGTGGTGTTCTACGATGGGAACCGGGTGGCGGCGAGCGTTTTGCTTAAGGCGGGAAAAGCGACCTGGGGCAGCGATTCGTTTAAGGTGGGGAAGCACCGTATATCGGCAACTTATGTTGGCGACGGGAATTTCGGCGAGAGCTGGTCTGCGGTGTTTCTACTGCAAGTGGTGTAGCGTGCGAAGCGGGGCGATTTGACGGGGTGAGTCTTGGGGTGATTGACGAAGTGCCCCTGTTGCGCGTATCCTTCCGCCTCTTGAGTCCTGGGCGTCGGTTGCCGGAATGCGAAGATGGCCCCATCGTCTAGAGGCCTAGGACACCGCCCTTTCACGGCGGTAACAGGGGTTCGAATCCCCTTGGGGTCACTATGGGCTGTCGCACCAGGCAGCATGGAGCGGAATCCCGCGGAACTAACGCGGGATTCTCGCTTTATGGAGATTGGCCACTTCATCGTGGTGCAACGTGGTGCGGAAGTTGACGAGCGATAATGTGCCGGAGCGATTGGCGCTGATCCGCCCTCCGCTGCGCTGCGGGTGAATCAGCAGCATAGGAGGATGGATTTGCTGACACAAGGATTGGTATGATTCGTGGGGAGAGGCCAGTGGGGCGGGGCATTTAGTGTTTGCGGCGGGGGCGTGGGGGGCAGATATGGATGGATTGCCGCGTGCAATTCGCGGGTGTCGTAGTTGCGCGAGGTCAATACGCGGATCAGTGGCAGTCCGGCGGCATCGAGCATGGCCTCGACATCAGCATCTTGCGACTGTCTTGCGGGGTGTGGCGTGAGAGGGCTCATCGAGTTCAAGGGCGACGAGGGGGCGAACGGTTGCCGGTTCGCAGAGGAGAAATTCGACGGATTTTGCGGCGGCCTTGTTTTGCCGGATGGCGCGACGTGGATTGGCGTAGCTATTGCTCGGAAACCAGAGCAACTGGCGGAGTGACACTTGGGCCAGGACGTGCGCGCGACCCGCGACGACTCGCTGGAGAGCGCGGAAGAAGGCCGCTTCCGCATCTGAGATGAAGTAGCGGTTCACTCGCACGTTCGGCGATGAGGCAGGACGCGCTTTGATGCTGTCGGACTAGGCGAAAACTGAGAGAAGGAACCCCAGGCATCCTCTGGGCTCATGGGTAATGCACTGAGCATAGCATGAGGGGCGACGTGGCTCCAGGGGTGGAGGCATGGTGGGGATGGGGCGTGGTTGTTGCTGACGATGACTAAGGGATCATGGGGAGGTTGGCAAGGCTTAGTGGACGGGGATCCGGGTGGGCAGATTGTGGAGGAGGGGTCTGGCCGGGTGGCGCTGGGGTGGGCGATTGCATGTAACCGGGGAAGCGGTAGAGGGAGGTTTGGGAGGAGCGAAGGGGTTGGCGGTGGAGGTAGGGTGAGGTAGAGTAAGGAGAGAGTTCAGAGATGTTCTGAGTTCGGTGGTCTTTACCTGGAAAGGGGCATGACTGTGACGGCGAGCACGAGTGAAATTGTCGGGATGTCACGCCCTGACCGGGGATAGACGTCGGCTGGTTGGACTGGATCGGGCTGGCCGCGGGCATTGGAGCGGCCTAATCGATTTTCCAATGAGAGTCTCCGGCTGCGGGCGTGATGGAGGAGTCCGCGGTGTTCTTCTTTTGTATTACGGTCCGCGCTGCGCGCGTGGGAGACCGGCCTGAAGGCGTGGCGTTCTTCGGAACGACAATCGGAGCGAGACGGCAATGGAACTCATTGAATTGGGATGGGGGACGTGTTTTGAGCGGCAATTTCAAGTTTACTCGGCGATGGGGTGTGTGGCAGGGCGAGTGGCGAGGGAAGATCGAGGGAGCTACGTGGTGTATTGGGAGGGGGGGGAGGTCGTGGCGGAGGTATCGGGGAAGTTGAGGCACGAGGCGGGGGGACGGGGGGACTTCCCGGCGGTGGGCGAGTGGGTGGCGATGGCGGTACGTGTGGAGGAGGGTGCCGGGACGATCCACGGGGTGTTGCCGCGGAGGAGCCGATTCTCGAGGAAGGTGGCGGGGGCGGCAACGGAGGAGCAGATTGTGGCGGCGAACGTGGATTCTGTGTTTCTGGTGTGTGGGCTGGATCATGATTTTAGTGTGAGGCGGATTGAGCGGTATTTGGCGCCGGCGTGGGAGAGCGGCGCGGTGCCGGTGGTGGTGTTGAACAAGGCGGACCGGTGTGAGGATGTGGAGGGGGCGGTGAGCGAGGTGGAGGGAATAGCGACCGGGGTCGCGGTGCACGCGGTGAGCGCGAGGGATGGGCGTGGAATGGAGGAGTTGGGGCGATATTTTGGGGTTGGGAGGACGGTAGCGTTACTGGGATCGTCGGGGGTGGGGAAGTCGACGCTGATAAATCGGCTGATTGGGGAGTCGCGTCAGGAGGTTCAGGAGGTTCGGGGGCATGACAGTCGCGGGAGGCACACGACGACGCGAAGGGAGTTGTTGATGTTGCCTGGTGGAGGAATGTTGATTGACACGCCGGGGATGCGGGAGATGCGGTTGTGGGATGATGGGGGGAGTGTTGCGGGGACGTTTGAGGATGTCGAGCGGATAGCGGCGAGGTGTCGGTTTCGGGATTGCGGGCACGGGAGCGAGCCTGGTTGCGCGATACGGCGGGCGTTGGATGAGGGGGAGTGGGACGCGGGGCGGGATGAGACTTACGTG
>CAYVKG010000016.1:0-62590 GCA_964451955.1 uncultured Tepidisphaeraceae bacterium | reverse complement strand
CGCCTTACCTCCCTCCCCCGTCCCTTCACGTCGCTTTCGGTCGGTTTTTGTCGTTTTTCGTCGCTTTTTGCCCCTTTTTCCACCCCCTCAAAACCCACAACCCCCAGCCAATCCTCCCCTTACAACCCCCACCCCCCTCGCACACACCCTTTCCGCTTCCCCACCTCGCCTCCTGCCCCTTTCCGCACGCCCGGTCTCCCAACCACAGGCCACCTTAACCCCCTCGTTGACTCTCGCGTACAATACGCCCATGCGCATTGCCAGCCGCATCTCTTCCATCACGTATGCCATTGCCGCCGCCCTCATCATCCTTGCCGCCTGGCTCATCTTCCATGGAATCACCATCGTCAGAGCACCAACCACCGTCGCCGCGCAAACCTACCAACCCCGCGTACCCCTCACAGGCCCCTTCACGCCTCTCGAACTCAAACTCGCCGAGTCCCAAGTCGCACTCTTCTCCCCTGCCACCCGTCCTACCACCGTCGAAGTCGAAAACGCCGCACGTGGCGAACGCGAACTGGAACGCGCTCGACAATCCGTCTGGCAACGCCGAAAACTCCAACTTGTCCAACAGGCCCAACAACGCCGCCCCGTCGGCTGGGTCCTCATCGCCCTCGGATCCTCCCTCCTCCTCCTCTGGGCCTTCGCTGGCTACAAACTCCTCACTACGCGATAATCCCCTCACTTTGTTACACTGCAACCGGTGAACCCAAACGAACTCGAACAAGCCCTCCGAGATCTCCCAAACTCCGGGAAACTCATCAAAGACCTCCCCTATCGACAGGTCTGGCGATTCCAATGCGCGGATAAAACCTACTTCCTCAAATTCTACCCGCGCCGAGGCCTCCGCGACCGCCTCACCCGACTCCTCCGTGGATCAAGAGCCCTCACGGAATTCCAGCGACTCCAATGGCTCCAAAAAGCCGCCGTCCCCTCCCCACGCGCCATCGCCTCCCTCCTCGGATTCTCCATCGCCGGCAAAAAAGGCGACGCCGTCATCCTCGAAGCCCTCGAACCCTCCATCCCCCTCGATCAGTACCTCAACCAGCACGACAACGACGCCCGCATCCCCCCCAATCACCTCCAACTCGCCAAACAACTCATCGACCTCCTCGAAAAACTCGGCCGCGCACGCCTCGGACACCGTGACCTGCATCTCGGTAACTTCCTCCTCAAAGACAACCGCCTCTTCCTCGTCGATGGCTACGAAATCACCCGCGCAGGCCTCCATATGCACGACATCCTCCTCCTCGCCCTTTCCGCCTCCCCTTACGCCACACATGCCGATTTCCACCGCGCCTGGCGACAACTCGGACCCGGCGGACCTCTGCCAACCTCCAACCCCCGCGCCCCGATCATCTGGCGACAACTCCTGGCACGAGCCTTCAACGAGGATCGCTACTTCGGCCGCATCCGCTGTCAGGACTGGCAAGGTCACTTCTTCAAGCAGGCCAAGTTCCCCCTTCGCTTTGCCCCAGCTAGCAGGCTCAATATCTCCGAACAGGATTGGCAATCCGCCTGGCCAATCCTCCTCCAGAAACTCGCGTCCGACCAGTTCGAATCCCTCAAACGCTGCCCCTCCGGCGACGTCTTCGCCGGCGAAATCGTCCTCGCCGGCAGACCCGTACCCGTCGTCGTCAAACGCCCCTTCCGACGCTACTGGTACCGCTACATCAACGAAATCGGCCGCGGCTCCCGCGCACGCCGCGCCTATGCCAATGCCTGGAAACTCATCATCCGCAACATCCCCACCGCCTGGCCCCTCCTGCTCATGGAAAAACGCCGGCTCGGTTACGTCACCGATTCCCTCGTCGTCTTCGAACGCGTCATCGGCCAACCGCTCTCTTCCCCGGTCTGGTTCGCCATGGGACCCGATCCCTACCACAACCTCCTCCACCGCGCCGGCCGACTCCTCCGCCGACTGGAGGACACCGGCCTCTTCCTCTACGACGCCAAAGCCACCAACTGGATGGTCCGCGACGATCCCATACTCGGCCCAACACCCGTCCTCATCGACATGGACGGCATTCGCCGATTCCGCGCTTCCGTCGGCGGCTTCAACCGACTTCTTCGCAGCCTCCGCGAAAATCCTCTCGTCCCCTTCACCGCCGACGCCGCCCTCTCGCTCGCCCGCGGCTACAGACCCTATGCCTCACCGCGGGAACTCCGACAACTCTGCCGTCTGGAGGGCCAACCATGACCCCTCCCGCCCGACTGCCCTCCTCCCCTCGCCGAATCCTCATCATCAAGCCCAGTTCACTTGGCGACGTCGTCCATACCTTGCCCGTCCTTCATCTGCTCAGGCGACAATACCCCCACGCCCACATCTCCTGGCTGGTCGCGCCGTACTGCGCCGGGCTCCTGCAGAACCACCCCGATCTGAACGAAGTGATCCTGTTCGATCGCCGTCGCTTTGGGACCGCCTGGTACAACCCCAAAGCCCTTGGATCCCTCATTCACTTCCATCGCGATCTTCACGCCCATCGATTTGACCTCGTTATTGACGTTCAAGGTCTCTTTCGCAGCGGCTGGCTCTCCTGGCAAACCGGTTCCCCGATTCGCGTCGGGTTTGCCAACGCGCGCGAGCTTGCATGGACCTTCTACACACACCGCGTACCCGTCGAGAACCCGGAAATCCACGCCGTGGACCGGTACATGAAACTGGCGGCTGCCGTTGGCTGCGAAATCCACCCGGCGGAGTTCCATTTCCCCGTTTCGGATGCCGACCGAGCCTATGTGACAGAGTCGGTTGGTGCCCGGCCCTACGCCGTTCTGCTCCCCGGCGCAAATTGGCCAACCAAGCGATGGCCAGCGGAGCGTTTCGCGGAACTTGTTGGCCCATTGTCGGATCGTTTTGGGCTTCAGTGCGTGATTGCTGGCGGCGGTGACGCAGCTGAGGTTGCTCCGCGGATCTCGTCCGCATTGAACCTGACCAATCGCACCACTGTTCCACAACTCGTTGCTCTTATTGAACTAGCGAGCTTGGTGGTCGCCAATGACTCAGGACCCATGCACATTGCCGCCGCTCTGAACAAACCTCTGGTGGCCGTTTTTGGGCCAACTAATCCTGTTCGCACTGGACCTTACGGCCGGCCGGAGTGCGTCGTTCATGCTTTTGACGACTGCCTCCCGTGCTATAAGCGAACCTGCGGGCACAGCAGGTGTCTGCGCAATCTTCATATTGAGCCGGTGCTTCGGGCCATTCACCGTCAATTGAGTCCCGGCTGGGCCGCTCTGCCGGGCTAGTGACAGTGAGGTGGAATGGCCTTGGGAATCGACTCAGAGTTCAGACTGGAGGCCGCACATGCCAGCCAATCTGACCCCCGACTATGAACGGGCTGAGGATCGTTATCGGCAGGCCGTCACGGATGAGGACAAGCTCGAGGCCCTGCGCGAGATGTTCGCCACGATTCCCAAGCACAAGGGAACCGAAAAACTCCAAGCGGATCTGAAACGCAAGATCAGCCAGTTCCGCAAGACGATCGCCAAGAAACCGGCCAAAGGCGCCGATCCTTTTCATGTGCCGCGATCCGGGGCTGGCCAGGTTGTGCTGATCGGCCCGCCGAATGTGGGCAAGAGCATGCTTGTTGCTAGAACCACGCATGCGCCTGCGAAGGTCGCGGATTATCCGTTCACGACGGCCATCCCGTTGCCGGGGATGGCGCACTACGAGGATGTGCAGATCGAACTGGTTGACACGCCGCCGATCACCCCTGGGCACATTCCCGGCGGGCTGATGGGCACCATCCGATCGGCCGACATTGTTGCGATTGTGGTGGACGCTTCGGAAGATCCGCTCGAAGAGGCCGAAATGGTGTTGTCTCTGCTCACTGAGCGAGGGTTGAATCTGCGGTCCGTTCCTATCAATCAGCTCGATCGCTCGGATTTTGCTCAGTGCAGCGCCGTTCTGGTTGCCAACAAGTGCGACTTGGCCGATCCAGAGACCACGGCGACTTTTGCCGAACTATACCGCGATCGCCTCGAGGTTCGTTTTGTCTCAGCCGAGACGGGGCAGGGCCTTGAGGAGCTTCTGCGTCGGTTCTGGGAGTTGCTGGCGGTTATCCGTGTCTACACGAAGCAGCCCGGGAAGCCGCCGGACACAGGCAGGCCGTTCACACTCGAGATCGGGTCCACCGTCGAGGATCTGGCACGCGAGATTCACCGCGAGTTGCCCGAGAAGATGAAATTCGCCAGGGCGTGGGGTGAAGGCCGGCACGCGGGGCAGCAGGTTCACCGGACCGAGACCCTTCATGATCGGGACGTGGTCGAAATCCATGAATAGCCGGGTTATTGTTGCTTGCCGGCGGCGTTGCCATCGCCACAATGCCATCGCGGCAGGGGGCTGGACAGGAGACGGAATGCCGAGTGTTGTTTTCACGTTTCGCAGCCATGATCCCGACGGCTCGCCGCGCGGCACGGGCCAGAAGCTTGTGGAATCGCTCCAGGTCGATCCGCACTTGGCGGCACTGGCCGACAGTGTTCACAAGACGATCTCGCAGGAACCCGGGGCGGCGAGGCTGGTATTGTCGGTGGAGGAAGAGCCGCCGGTTGACGTTGATTATGCCGCGGTGACGGATGAACTGGCGATTGCGGATCTGACGCGGGGCAAGACGCGGGCGGTGGTGATTCTGCTTTCGGCGGCCCATCCCCGTCTGGTGGCTCCCGATCTGGACAAGCTGCGCGGGAAGCTTCTTCGCACGTATTTTCAGTGCGATTTCCACCCGGTTTTCGACTGGGTCATGCGGACGAAGCCACCGCTGGCGACGGCGGTCTATTTGAACGAGAAGGAACCCGACACGGGCATCGACACGGCGGCGGTGTGCATCGCGGGGGCGTATTTCCGGTTGAAAAGCCGGTTATAGGCAAGTCGGTGTTTGGTTACTCCTGCGAGAGCTTTCTGTAGTACTCTTTGAGGGCTTCGGACCACGCCGCGGGGAGTTGGCCGTTTTGCACGTCATTGATCTGGTCTTCCAGCTTGTCGCTCATTTTAGGTGTGGAGTCGCGCTGGGTGTGGATTTGGCCGGAGAGAAGCAAGTGGGAGGTTTCGAGCTTGTCGAGGAGGATGTCTTTGCGGCGGAGGGCGTTGTTGTAGCGGTTGGCATGGATGTCGGACTCGACGCGGCGCATCATGGCGGCGGCGCCCATGAGTTTGAAGTTATCGTAGGCGGCGAGCTTCTTGTCGAGGTCGAGTTTCTCGGCCTTGTTTCGCAGCTCGGCTTGTTTATTGGCAAGGCGTTGCATTTTGTCGCGGAGGTCTTTTGGGGGTACCGGGCCTTCGAGGCCTGCGCCGCCCTGGCCGGAGATTTTCCCGCCGCCGGTTGCGCCGCCGGTGGGGTCTTTGGATTCGTCCTTGATTTGGCCTTGTTGGAAGGGGGTGGGGTCGAGTCGGGTTGGGGTATTGCGGCCGCCTTTTCCTGAAGCGGTTTCTTCGACCATTTCGCCGGAGGACTTGCCGGATCGGCCTTCGCCGGATCGGCCGTTCATCTCGTTGTTATTAGGGAGCTGGTTGCCGGTGACGCCTTTGGCGGACATGTTGGCGATGGGGCCATCCATGGCGTCCCATCCGGCGCCTTTGTCGAGGGAATCAGCCCAGTTGGCGGCGGTGTCTTCCATTTCTTCGAACAGGTCTTCCTGCTCTTCGAGGAGTTCGCCAACCATGTCCTCGAGTTCTTTGGGTAGCTCGGCCATGGGGATGTCGGTCTTGCCGACGGGATCTTCCTGATTCCATTTCTGCCTGTCGGCCTCGTTCCAGAGCCATTTTTCCAGGTTGCTCTGGATTTCCTTGGCCAGTTCGACGCCCATTTCCTCGAGCGGGATGGCCATTTCGACGGCCTGCTTCTTGAGGGCGTCCTTGGCCATGGTGACTTCGCTGTAGACTTCGAGCATTTCCTTGAGAAGGGAGGCGTTGGCCATGTCCTGTTCAGCGAGTTTGGAGAAGTCGCTGATTTTTTCCTGCATAAAGGCGTCGAGTTTTTCCTGGGCGATTTTGAGTTCTTCGAGGAGTTTCTGGTCGTCCTTGTCGAAATCATCGACGGGTTTTTTGGCGAGGGAGGCGGTGGCGTCGAGGATGCGCTTTTCCTCGGCGATGAATTTCTTGAGGGCCTCGTTGAGTTCCTTGAGCTTCTCCTTTTCGTTGTCCAAGTCGCCGCCGGCCTTACTGGGCTGGGTGGCGGGGCTGGTCGGGGCGGCGAGCCTGCTGATGAGGGTTTCGAGGGTGTCGATGATGCGGCGCTGCTTGGCCTGGAGGTCTTTGTTCTGCTTGAGCTTTTCAGCCTCGACCGGCTCGGTGTCGATTCCCATGGCCAGGCCGATTGCGTCTTTGGCGGGGTTATGCGCCAGCACCAGGAGGGTTTTCTGGATGATTTTGTCATCCGGTTCGAAGGGGAATGTGTCGGCGGTGAGGAGCATCATCTTCCGCAGCTCGACCTGCCCGTGGTGGATTGTCGGCATGGTTTTCAGGGATGGCTTCCACGCGACGGCCATGGTGAGCAGTTCCTGCTGTTTCCTGATCATTTCCTGGATCAGCGCCCTGATCTTGTCGAACTGTTCCTTCTGCTCTGTGGCGATCATCTCCGGATCACGGAACTTGATCTCATACACGGGTGAGGCGGTTGTTTGCGGATTGAGGTCCTTGGCCGATTCCGGGGCACCCAGGCCGGTTCCCAAGAGTCCCGCCATACTGCGATTGTCGGTAGCTTCGACCTGAACGCGGATGGATTGGCCGTGGACGCGATGGGCGGAGGGCACTTCGAGCACGCAGGACAGTTCGGCAGCATTGGTGGGAGCGGGGAAAGGAACCTCATGGACCACGAGCAGCGGCGCGTCGGGTCCCGCGGCCATCAAGACCCGGGCTGACTTGACGGCGTGATCGTCCTTGAGGGTGGCGAGGAGTTTGAGCTCAGCCTTGGGAGGGACGGCGGCATCGGCTGCGGGCCACTTCATGTGGATCGAAGGAGCCGAGTCCTTGGTGCAGGTGATTCGCAGTCCCGGGTCCGGGAGTCTGGCGATGATCTGCTGGCCTTCCTTGAGGAGGGCACAGGCGGTGACGTCCTGCATGACGATCAAGCTATGGGTGAACTGTTTTCCTTCCTGGCCGACCGACATGGCGACAGGGGGCAGGTCGTTGACTGAGAGCAGGGCGCTCTTCACGGGAACATCGACTACGGCGGATACCCTGACGGAGCTGCCCTCGAGGACAGCGACGGGAGTCTTCTCGATCTGGTCGGCTTTGAGAGAGAGCGTCTGCTGGGGCTTGTCCGTGTACTTGGGCGGGTCGATCACCAGCACGAGCTCCTGCAGTTTTACTTGTCGGACAACGTTGACCTCGCACCACTCGCTCTGGGTTCCCTCGATCTCGACGCGAAATCGCGTCGGACGGTCGACGTGTTCGAGGCGGTAGGCATATCGAAGCTGTTCGTTTTCGGTGGCGGTCGGGGTGAGGGAGGCTTTGGCGAGTTTGGCGTCTTCGAACAGGAGGGTGGCGATGGGCAGGCCTTTGGCGGGGTCTTCGGCCAGGACGGTAATTTCCAGGGGCTGGCCGGTGACGAGTGTGATCTGTGTCGGCACGACCTCAAGGATTCTGATCGACCCGACCTTGGGGACGAAGACAGTGGGGCTGAACATCTGCCGCCACCCTTGGCCAAGTCGGGCGCGCATGGAAGGAAAGGCACAGAGCAGGAGTAGGGGGGCAAGGAGGATGAGGATTCGCAGCGACAGGCCGCGGAGATCGCGAAGGGAGAAGGCCTGACCGAGCGGGGTGCAGCGGACGGTACCGGCGATCTCATCGAAGATCTGGCCCATCCAGGGGCTGTCGGCGATGTCGTCGGCTCTGGCCAGCAGGACGCTGTTGGTCAAGCCGTTGTGCAATCCATCGACGCGGCCTTCGACGAGGCGGGCGATTTCGACGTTGCGGGGCTTGAAGAGGAGGGGCGTGATGACCCAGACGATCGCGCTTCCTGCCAGCCAGGCGCACCAGAGGATGAAGACACTGATCGCCAATTTGCCCGGTCCAAGGAGGTGTGCCAGCATGGCCGCCACAAAGCAGGAGACAATGGCGGCGGTGGCCCAGAGGAGCATTCCTCGTGTGATTTGTACAGCGCGGTACTTTTGGCCGACGGTGTCGAGTTGGTCCTCGATGGCGAGGTAAGCGGGATGGCGGGTGAGCTGGGACATGGCGGCTCCTGGGTTTTCAGGCAGTGGAACCCACTGCAATTATACATCAGGCTGGCTGCGTGCCCACAAAAGAAAAGCCCCCGCGAGGATTGGTCGCGGGGGGCGGATGAACGGTGAAGAGCTGGCAGGTTCAGCTAGACGTTTTCTGGCACGACGTAGGGCGCCCGGTAGATTCGGGTAGCGAGCTTGTTGGCTTCGTCGGCAAGGGTGCCGGTGAACTTTTCGGTCTTGGGGTCCATAGTGAGGACGGGGCCGAGGATAGGGGCGATCTTGTCAAGGTCCATGCCGTTCTTGACCAGGTGGTCCTTCATGCGTTCGAGGCTGTCCATGGCTTCCTTGTCGCCCTTGACCTTTTCGGCGACTTGTGGGGCGGGAGTTACCTTGCCGAGGCGGTAGGAGACGTTGCCCATGTGGCAGAGGGCGGAGGAGAGGTGGCCACCTTCGATGGGGGCGAGGTTGTCTTCTGGCTTTCGGGAGCGGACGGCCTTGATGAAGTTGGCCATATGTTTTTCAGCGCCTTCCTGTTTGAACTGCTGGACCTTCTGGTTGTTGTTGTCGTAGATCCAGCCGCCGACTTCGCCGCCGGCGAAGTAGCCCTTTTCGCACTGGATGACGACGCCGATGCGGACGCCGCGGTAGTTGTCCATGGCGGTTTGTCCGGCCTGACGCGGGAGCCCACGGACCTCGAAGATGAGTGGGGCGGTTGGGTAGTCGAAGACGGCGATTTCGGTATTTGGGGTTTCGGCGTCATCGTCGACGACGAAGCGTCCGCCGAACGTGTAGACGCGGGGCGCCAGAGCTTGTTCTCCGAGGGCCCAGCGGCAGAGGTCCATTTCGTGGATTCCCTGGTTGCCGATGTCGCCGTTGCCGGTGGCCCAGAACCAGTGCCAGTCGTAATGGAAGTTTTTTCGGCGAGGCGGATCGAGGGGTGCTGGTCCGCAGAAGAGGTCGTAATTGACGGTGGGGGGGATAGGCTGAGGTCCGACGGTTTTGCCGATGCTATTTCGGGGTTTGTAGCAGAATCCGCGGGCATAGAGGATTTTTCCGAGGTTGCCCTTCTGGATGAAATCCCAGGCCTTGTGGTAGCCCAAGTCGGAACGGCGTTGTGTGCCGGCCTGGACGACGCGGTTGTACTTTTTGGCGGCTTCGACGCACTTGCGGCCCTCGAAGATGTTGTGGGAGACCGGTTTTTCGACGTAGACGTCTTTGCCTGCCTGGCAGCCCCAGACGGTGACGAGGGAGTGCCAGTGGTTAGGGGTGGCGGTGGTGATGGCGTCGATGTCTTTGTTTTCCAGGAGTTTTCGGATGTCGATGTAGGTATCGATCTTCTGGTTGTCCTTGGTGAACAGGGCCGCGCCCTTGTCCAAGACTTTCTGGTCGCAGTCGCAGAGGGCGACCACTCGTACGCCGGGGATAGCCCGGAAGGTCTTGATGTGGTCCTGGCCGCGGCCGTTGAAACCGATCACGCCGATTCGGATATCGTCGTTCGCTCCGGCTGCGCGGAGGTTGGAGGACATCCACAAAGTGAGTCCCGCCCCTGCCGCGCCGGCCATGAACTGTCTGCGAGTTGTTTTGTGCTTGAGCATTTTATGTTCCCTTAGGACCTGGAGAGTTGTACTGCGACGAGACGCAACGGAGGCCATCTTAACACGATGGGGCCGCCACGGAAGGGCACACCAAGACCCCTCCACTGCCTAGTACTGTCTGTTTGTGGGCGTGTTGAGAACGGATGTTGGGGCTGTTAGGATCAAGAATACCCGGTGTCGAGAGGGTCGGCCTTGGGAGCGGGAAGAGTCGCGCAACTTTGGTCAACAGGAGTGGCTATGAACTTAGGTCGCGTTTTGCTGGCGGCGGTTTTGGTGGCGTGGACGCTCAATGCTGGATGGGCGGCAGATGACGGCAAGTCCGACAAGGGGAACGACAAGCCTGCCAAGAAGGAGGTGGTCGATTTTCGGAAGCTCAAGGAGATCATGCCGGAGAAGCTGGGCGGGCTGAAGCGAACGGAGTGCACGGGCGAGAAGATCAAGGCGGGAGAGATGACGCTTTCGACGGCCAAGGCCCGATATGCACCGGAGGCCGAGAAGGACGATGCGCCGAACATTCGGATTGAGATTATTGACTACTCCGGCGCGGGCGAAATGGCGCAGGGGATGGCGATCTGGTCCAAGATGGAAATCGACAAAGAGACGGACAACGGCTACGAGAGAACAGTGAAGATTTCCGGGCATCCTGGATTCGAGACTTGGAACCAGGAGGACAAGAGCGGCAACCTGCACATCTTTGTGGCCGGGCGTTTCATCATGAATATTCAGACGGAGAACCTTCCCGCGGAGCAGATCAAGAAGACTGCCGAGGCGTTTCCGCTGGACAAGCTGGCGAAGCTTGATTCGGGCAAGTGATCTTGGTGTGGGTATGTGAATCGGTGCGAAGTGAAAGAGACGGGACCCAGGTCTATGGAGCTGGGATGGTCTTTTCGCGTTTTGAACGATTAACTACACACCGGATCCGACGGCTTGTTTCACGTGCGTGACGGCGTTTCTGAAGATGGCCAGGCCTTGGCCTTCCTTGGCCAGTTCACCTGCCCTGGTCCAAGCCGGGTGTTGTGTGGGATCGACATGTCGTTCGGGATGCGGCATGAGGCCGAAGACGAGTCCACTGGGATCGCAGATGCCGGCGATGTCATCGACGCTGCCGTTGGGGTTGTCGGGGAATGCGCCGTCCGCGGCGGAACCGTCGGGCTTCGCATAGACCAATGCTACCTGTTCGTTGTCCCAGAGGGCCTTGCGGACGCTCTGGTCACGTGGGACGAACTTTCCTTCGCCGTGGGCGATGGGGAGTTCCATATGCTCGATTCCGGCGGTCCAGATGCATTTGCTTTTGCGGCCGGCCAGGGAGACCCAGCGGTCGATGAAGCGTCCGCAGTCGTTATTGGCGAGGGTACAGGTTTGCCCGCGCAGTCCTGCGATGTTGCCTGGGAGGAGGTCCGTCTTGACCAAGACCTGGAACCCGTTGCAGATGCCGATGATCGGCTTGCCGGCATCGATGAATCGCGCAAAGGTCTCGGCGAGGTGATGCCGGATCTGATTGGCGAAGATGCGGCCCGCCGCGATGTCATCGCCGTAGCTGAAACCACCGGGCACGGCAAGAATTTGATATTTCTGGAGCCATTCGGGTTGTTCGAGAAGCCGATTGATGTGCAGGAACTCGCACCGTGCCCCGGCGAGTTCGAACGCGTATCCGGTCTCAACGTCGCAGTTGATGCCTGCTGTTCGCAAGATGAGTGCCTTGGGTGTCATGGTGGCATCATAATCGATCATCGTTGTCGGGCGTAGTAGGGGATGATGGGCATGGGTCGTTTCGCGTCGCCTGAACAGCGGTTATATTTGCCGCCATGGGCAGGACATCTCTCTCGGACTGGCGTGGACTTCATGGGGACTATTTCGAGTCTGTCCCGGTGTTGCTGACCGGCGGCGCGGGTTTCATCGGCTCGCACCTGGCCGAGGCTTTGGTTGATCTGGGCGCACAGGTGACGGTGCTGGACGATCTATCCGGGGGATCGACGGAGAATCTTGCTTCCTTTTCGCCGGTCGAGTTTGTTCAGGGCTCGATCCTGGACATGGCGTTGCTTTCCCGCGTGATGTGTGGCAAGCGATTCGTGTTTCATCTGGCGGCATTGGGGTCTGTGCCTGCCAGCGTCGAATACCCGCGCCAGTATCACGATGTTGACGCGACCGGCACGCTGAACGTGCTGGAAGCGGCGAGGGAGGCGAGGGTTCAGAGGCTGTTGTACTCGGCGTCTTCGTCGGCGTACGGGGACAACCCGGTGCCGTGGACGGAGTCCATGCCGGTGCGGCCGTGTTCGCCGTATGCTGCGGCGAAGCAGTATGGCGAGTCGCTTTTGCGAGCGTATTCGAATTCGTACGGGCTGGACACGGCGGCCCTGCGGTATTTCAACATCTTTGGTCCGCGTCAGAATGCCAACTCGGCGTATGCGGCGGTGATTGCGGCTTTTGCGAAAGCGATTCTCGCGGGGAAACAGCCGACCATTTTTGGCGATGGTCTGCAGTCTCGCGATTTCACGTTCGTTCACAACGCTGTTCACGCGAATTTGCTGGCGGCGCGTTGTGGAAAGGCCATTAGGGGTGAAGTGATCAACGTGGGGACGGGATCTCAGATCACGGTAAACGATCTGGCGGTGATGATCGCACGGTTCTATGATCGACCGGATCTGAAGGCGATTTATCAGCCGGAGCGGCCTGGGGATTTGAAGTACTCGTATGCCGACCTTGCGTTGGCCCGCACGATTCTTGATTACTCGCCCATCGTTGCTTTTTCATCGGGCCTGGAAGTGACCTTGGCCTGGTACAGAACGGTCCTGACCTAAGATCAACAGGGATTGGACGGCCTTTTTTTCTGCTGGGAGGCACAGTCATGACGAGCCGGCAACGCGTCCTCAACATGATTCAGGGCAAGGCGGTGGATTCGCTACCGCTGATGCCGATCACGATGATGTTTGCGGGGGATCTGATTGGCCGGCCGTACAAGGATTACGCGACTGACCACCGCGTGCTGGTTGAGGCGCAGCTGCGGGTGGCCGAGGAGTATGATTTTGACCAAGTTTCGTGCATCTCTGACCCGGCGCGGGAAGCCGCCGACTGTGGCGCGAGCATTATATTCCACGACAATTCACCTCCCGCGATTGACGAGCCGAACGCCCTGTTGAACGACAAGTTGTCGCTGAGGAACCTGAAGGTACCCGACCCGCTTGGGGGGGGGCGGATGACCGACCGCGTCAACGCCGCCGCGCTGTTCAAGAAGTCGGTTGGTGATCAGAAGCTGATCGAGGGCTGGATTGAAGGTCCCTGTGCGGAGGCTGCTGATCTTCGCGGCATGAACAACATCATGATGGATTTCTTTGAGGATCCTGCGTTCGTGAACGAGCTGTTTGAGTATGTTGTGGAGGTTGAGATCCGGTTTGCGCGTGCCCAGATTTCGGCGGGGGTGGACATCATTGGCATTGGCGATGCGGCGGCCTCTCTTGTGGGTCCGGAGATCTACAATGAGTTTGTCTGGCCGTATGAGAAGCGGATGGTGGACGCGATTCACAAGATGGGCTGTCTGGTGCGGCTGCATATCTGCGGCAATACACGTTCGATTCTGGCCGGCATGGGCAAACTCGGCTGCGACATTGTCGATCTCGACTATTATTCGCCCATTTCGGAAGGACGTTTGGCGATGGGTCCTGATCAGGTGCTTCTGGGCAACATCAATCCGGTGCAGGTGCTGCGGAATGGCGCGCCGGAGGCGATCACGAAGGCCATTGGCGACTGCCACGCCGCAGCCGCCCCAAGGTACATTGTGGGCGCGGGATGCGAAGTGCCGCGCGACACACCCAAGGAAAACGTCCACGCTCTTCGCCAATATGCCAGGTCCCACAAATAGGAGCACTGCATGTCTCAGAGTGTGCGAGGGGAACACAGACAAGGCACTTGCCGTGGGTGAACGCGGATTTGCGCCGGCGGTACAAAGAGAGACGGCATGATCGGTGTTTATCTGTGCCTTGTCCGTGGCCGCGACCGGAGAGAACGCATATGTTCTCGATGGCCTCTGTGGCTGACTCTCAGGAGACTGTTATGAAACACTTGCTGGCGTTGATTTTGGTGCTCGCCCTGACGACTTTAGCCTGTGCCGCCGACAACCAGGCGCCGGAGGGCTTTACGGCGTTGTTCAACGGCAAGGACTTGACGGGTTGGAGAATTCCCGACGGCGACAATGGCCATTGGAAGGTCGTCGAAGGCGCGATTGACTACGATGCCCAGAGCGAGGCCCGAGGCGACAAGAGTCTCTGGACGACGGGCTCGTATGCGAACTTCACGTTGCGTTTGGACTGGCGAATCAAGGAAACCCCGTATACCAACCCGAACGTGCCGTACATCTTGCCGGACGGCACGCATGCGCGTGACATCAATGGCAAGGAGATACGCATGGCGATGCCCGATTCGGACTCGGGCATCATGCTGCGAGGGAACGGCAAGAACCAGGCGAACATTTGGTGTTGGCCGATCGGCTCGGGCGAGTTTTACGGCTACCGCACGGACCCGCAGATGCCGCCGGACGTTGTCGCCGGCGCCACGCCGAAGACCCAAGCCGACAAACCGGTGGGGCAGTGGAACACGTTTGAGATCACGATGAAGGGGGATCGCGTCACGGTTTACTTGAACGGGAAACTGGTGATCGACAATACCAGGCTTCCGGGAATCGCCGAGAAAGGGCCAATAGGCCTTCAACACCATGGGGCCATGCAAGCCGGCAAATGGGTTGGTCCCCCGAGCCTGCTGCAGTACAAGAACATCTACGTCAAGGAGCTACCGTAATCGCCGAGGCGCGATTGCGGTTGTCAGGCAGTAGCGTTTCAGGTTCACTGCGCCCTCTGGGCCAGCACTCTTCCTCCGCGTCTGATTACCCTGACTCTTCCGGGGAATTCCGCCCGTGGCGGAGTGGCGGCATCGGTCACCATGTCCAGGAGTCGGCCGATCACCTCGCCGGTCAGTTCTTCGACGGGTGAGCCGCGATCGACCAGCCATCGGCGCAGCGCCTCAGCCGCTATCATGGGCGGATAATTGGCCACGTCGTGCAGTCTGAAGCTTTCGGTCAACGTTGGCACGACACGGTCGAGCCAATGTCGCACGGTTGCCATGGCTTCGTGCAGATCCAATAGCCTGCCAACGAGGTCTTCATGGGTCCGCAGGACCACTCTGAGCTGATTGCGAAAGTAATCCATGGACGCGTTTGAAGCATCCTCTCGCCAGTCCTGCCCCACGGCATCCAGGTAGTCTCGAAGCAGGCGTGCTCGGATGCCCAACAAGGGGCGCAGGACCCTCAGCCCGTCCACTTTTTTGTCGGCGAACATTCCGTTGACGTAAGGTGATCTGGCCCCGCGGAGCAGCCGATGGAGCACGGTCTCGGCCTGGTCGTCCGCGTGGTGGGCGAGCATGATGCCCAGGAGTCGTTCTCTCTGAACGACCTGCCGAAAGAGCTCGAACCTCACCGCCCTGAAGCGGGCGGATTTGTTGGCCGGCAATTCGCGCATGCCCGGTTCGATTTGGTCCAGGCGTGCCACTGTGCAAGGCAACTGCCACTGCATGGCCAGTTTCCGGGTGAACTCGGCATCGCCTGTGGAATCCGGGCCTCGCGTCAGATGATCGAGGTGCGCGACATGGAGGCGCAGGTCCCGGCGTTCGAATCTCAGCAGGCGCAGAAGACCGACGGAGTCCGCTCCGCCTGAGACTCCGACGGCCCAGGCCCCGGTGGGCACCGCTTTGACGGCCGAAATGAGCCGTTCGTCGATCATGGCCGCTGATTGTAATCGCTAGCCGGTCATTCGGCTCTGCAATTGAAAATCGCAGGTCGAGATTCGAGAATACCGCGATGCGCGCGTGGCTGGTGGTGATGGTTGTGGCCCTGTCGGCGGCGTTTGTCGCCGCGGATGATCTCGACTGGCTGCTCAAGCAGTCTGCGACGCAGGCTGCCACGCAACCCTCGACGCAACCCGCGGCACCGTTTGCGTCAAAGTCCAATCCCGAGGCCCGGCCGGGCTTGCTCACACTGTCCGGTGACCAGGTCTTCAAGGGCCGGCTTTACACCACCCGCGAGAAGCCCATCCGCATCTATGACGAGAAGGACAAGGAATACCGCAATGTTCCGCTGGCTCTGATCAAGAGCATGGAGGCCATTGTCATTTGGGAGCGTGACGAGAAGGAATGGCATTTCAAGGAAACCGGGTCTGACATCAAGGAGTATTCTGGCAAGACTTACCCGGCACGGGAGATCAAGTACAAAGTGACCCTCATCAATGGGCAGTCATTTACGGGGGGGATCGTCGCCCCACTTTACGTGTCGCAGGACGACAAGCAGCAGATGTTTGTGATCAACAAGCGTCAGAAAGGCGACGTTGGCCAGACTCTTAAGGACCTGCTTTACGTCAAGAGAGTGGAATTTGACTGATCAATCTCTCTCGAAGTAGATGCGGAGGATATCCTGGTATTCGGCGGGCACGCGCCCGGATCGGATTGCAGCGTCTGCCCGCTCCGCTGCTTTTGCCCAGCCGGTCATCTTCCAGGCGGGTGTTGTTGGCGTGTTTGTCGGCGCGTTTCCCGCAGCCGTTCCGGTCTGTCCTTTGCCGCCGGTTGCGTCGGCGGTTCGCGCGCCGCTTCCCGCAGAGGGGGTCTGGCCGAGACCGCCATCGGAGGCGTTGGTGCCGCCAGCCGTCAACGGATCGACACGTTCGGAGTTATTGGAGCGTCCAGCTCCCGCGCCGGTTCCCTGGGGATTGGCCGCGGCCGTGCTGCCGCCTGTGCGATCTGTTGTTTCTGTCAGGGTGGTCGTACTGCGTGATGGGTCGAATCCGGCATCATTGCCACCGGGATGGTCCGCGTTGACGGCAGTTGGCGAGTTCTGTCTCATGCCTTGGAACCTGCCGATGTTGGGGCCAGCCATGCGATGGTCGCCATTGCCATGCTGCGTTGCGGATGTTTGCTTGACGGCGGTTGGTTCAAGGGGATTGTTTGTGAGGAGGCTGACAAACAGGCACAGGATACAGAGCAGGCCGATCGCGCCCCATGCCCGCCGGCCGAACCTTGCGAGCGTGACGTCCGATAATCCGAGGCGACTGCAGCGTTGCTCCGCGATTGCCAGCACGGCGGTGGAGAGATCGTGAGCGGTGGCGGTCTGTTTTCTGATCGCCCACGCGGTGGAGAGCAGATCCGCCAGTCCAAGTTGCCGGTCAATCTCCACGGCGGTCTGTATGAGTTGCCTGCGGCGCAGGATTGCCCAGAGTCCGCCGCCAAGAACACCCAATCCCAGCAGGGGTGCGATTGGCGGGGAGGCACCGAAGTCGGAGTTGGCGTTTAACAGGAGGAGCGGTATGGCCGACAAGGCCGCCACACCGATGCCGACGCCACCGGCCTCCAGGGTGCGCAACCAAAGCACCCGCCGATGGACTCGGCGAATGAACCGCCCAAGCTGGGGACATTGCTCGGTCAAGGTCAGCCAGTTTACACGAAGCTATCGGCTGGACTTGCAGAAACGCAATAATTGCAGCGAAGAGTCCGGCCGTCTAATCGGACTCTCGAGCGGCCTGTCGGCGCAGGTCTTGGACCATCTGTCGGATCTCGAGCAGGTGGGGATTGACTTCCAAGGCTCGCTCATAGCAGCGCACTGCCTCGGCGAGATTCTCCATTTGGGCGTAGCAGTGTCCCATGCCCGCCCACGCGCCAAAGTGGCAGGGCATCAATTGAGTTGCCATCTCACAATCGCGTTTGGAACGTTCGTAATCCTCCATCAGGTAATACGCTATAGCGCGCTGGTTATACGCTTCAGCGAAGCCGGGGGATAACTCGATGGCCCGATTGAAGTGTGTGATTGCCGTTTCAAAGTCGCGATCGTTCAGTAATCGAGTGCCCTTTGCCAGCTCGGCGTTTCCCGCCTGGGATCCACATCGAAACCAGATGGACCAGAGGGCATGCTCAGCCATCTGGTTGGTCATCACATCTGGATCTCGGAGTCGCTCGGCAATGGCCGGAATACAACATCCCCCACCTACAAGAGACAGCGCGAGGGCGGCCACCTTTCGCGCATCTTCGTGTGTGCTGCGCAGGAGGTCCGTGATCTGGTCCGGAGTCCAGTTGGCCTTCAGGTGAGCCAACAACCCCTTCAGGTCATTAGCTGCCAAGAGCGGTTTGACCGACGCCACGAAAAGTCCCGGATCAACTGAAACGCCTGACACGGAGTTACTGTATGCACTTGCCTACCGACATTTCCAGCAACCGAGCTTGTTGGTTTTGACGGATTGCTCGGAGGAGCTTGTGTGTGAAGTCGCTGCACGGGTTCGGCCGAATGGCAGAACGGGATCAGGGTCGCCAGTCGGTCGGCCGGCGATTACTAATACCCACCTCGCGTTCCTGTTCTGCCTGTCGAGCTTCAGGGCTGAAAGGCGTGGCGTAATAGGCTCGCTGTACGGTGTCCGAATCTCCGAGCTTTCGCGGTTCATATCCAGTCTCGGTCTTCATGGTGCAGCCGCAGAGTATGGTCGTACACGCCAGCATCGTCCAGATCTTCATGGCCGTCTCCAGTCAGTTCGCTCGATACGACCAGTGGTTTATATCCGATGATGAGGTTGCAGCCAAGGTCAGTCGGGATCTCCTGTCGGGCCCAGGATTGATGTATAGTACGATCAGGAGAAATGAGGCTATGGCGAAGATTACCCCTCCTGCAGACGTCCGCATTGCGGCTCTTCGGACGAAGAAGGTTGCTGCTTTTGATCCGATGGTTCCCGGCGGAGGCACACCTTGGGAGGATCGCGGGAATGTCGGGACCATCAAAGCGTTTGTTCTAACGTGCGTGATGAGCATGAAGACTCCGAGAGTGCTTTTTAATTCCATCCACCGGCTCGAAAGCAGCGGCGAGGCCATGCGTTTTGCCCTTGGCTGCGGGCTGATGTGGGGGATGGGCATCCTTCTTCAGGGTTTGATCAAGTTGGCGTATGTGGGCACGCGTCCTCGCGTCATCATTGATATTCGCCTTTTTGCCATTCAATACGGCGCCCTTGCCATCGGCATGATTGCCGCGGCGGTGGTCCTGACATGGCTGGGAACGCGGCTGCTCCACACGCTTCTGACCGCGGAGATGAAGACCAAGGTGCCGCGTTCGCTGATTGCGAACATCATGGCCTACAGTCTGGGGCCTTCATTGCTTGCGTTGATTCCCTACGTCGGGCTGGGGGCGGCGGCCATCCTGATACTGGTTCTGATGGTTGTTGCCGCCACATCGCGTCTGCAGGTTACGATGCGGGGCGCGGTTACGTGTTCGATCATCGCGTTCGGTGCCATTGTGTTGATCATTGCGGTGATAGGTTCTGCATGGTGGTGGCTTGGCTGGCAGACCTGGTTTGAGATACAGCCCCCACCCGCACCGCCTGTCATCAGGTACATGTAATGACGCCTGAACGCCCGCGCCAGCATCTGCTGCACCGTATTCATCGCCGCTATCAGACTCGGACGCACGGAGTGAAGCTTGGGCCTGTGGAGTTTGAGTTCACGCGGATTGCCGACCCGGATCGCGTTTTGGATGAGGTTGCCGTCGAAGAAGACCGCCGCGAGCAGGCGTGCGGTCGCCGCTCGACCGAGGACGAATTGCACCTTCCGTACTGGGCCGAGCTATGGGATAGCGCGACGGGGATTGGGCAGTTTCTTGTTGACCGTTTTCATCCGCTTGCGGGCCCGCAAGCGGATGTTGGGACTCTGGGCGACGTTCTGGACATGGGTTGCGGGATGGGATTTGCGGGGACGGTGGCCGCCTCGCTGGGCGCTCGCGTGCTTTTTGCGGACTTGGAACCACCCGCATTGCTGTTTGCGGCGCTGAACAGTATTCCTTGGCGAGATCGGGTGCGTGCGCGTCGGTTGGATTGGCGTCGCGATCAGCTCGGCGAGAGGTTTGACCTGATCCTTGGGGCTGACATACTCTACGATCGCTCGCAGTGGGTCTATCTGGAACCTTTCTGGCGAGATCACCTTAGGCCGGGCGGCCGGATTCTGCTCGGCGAACCCGGGCGCCAGACGGGCGACCTATTCATTCCGTGGATTACCACGCAGGGCTGGCATCTTGAGCAATTTGAGCAGCCCGTTGCCTCTCGCGCCCGTCCCGTTCGGATTCTCCGGCTCAGCCAGCCTTGATGCCAGGCCGGTCGTTGTTCCGAAGATTCCCAATCGCGGGGCGCTCTTCTGAGTAGATTGATCATGCAGTGGCGACATCTGTCGAGGGGTTTCGTCGGGATGATGATGGGCGAGGTTGGTGGGGGGGCGCAGACGACTTCATGCAGCCGGGAGGCGTCTCTCGCTGCGCACAAAAAAGCCCGCCGGCGTGTACCTGCGAGCTTCTTATACGGACTATCCGCTTGTGTCGTGTGAAAGCTGTTTAGTCAAACCCTATGATTAGGTGGGTGAGTGCCGATCAGGAGGGTTCTCCTGTCTGTTCACGCCTTTCGCTTCCCGTCTTGGCCCGCTCGACAAATAAATCAAGCGGGCACTGCGGTCGTGCGGCCAACGTGCGGCAAACCCCTAGGGTTGCTTATCGGTTTAACCAAAATCGCCGCTTTCAATCTCGCACACGGCAGACTATCCGTACACCAGAATAGTACCCTTGGTTTGCGCGACGGGCAACCCAAAATCGGTCAGAGGGGGTGCCCGGTCCTGCCGGCTCGCTTCCCGATCAACGCGGTGAACAAGGCGACGCCCATCCACGCGGCCGCCGGCAGCGGGACCACGGGATTGTCTTCTATTTCCTCGACCTTCGCGACGCAGAAGTTGTCGATGAATGCCGGCTGGTTGACTTGGGTGATGTTGAAGGTCCGCCGATCAGGTCTGCGGCGAGCACCTGGGCTTGCGGACAAGGGCGTTGCCGGGCGTGCTGTACAGGAGGTGTTGCCGACGGCCTTGTTGATTCTGACTGAATTGGGGCGGTGTTGCGCATGTCAGAACGGCGGTTCCTCGCCGCGTTTCCACCAGTCGGCAGGATTGGGTTTGCCCTTTTTCCTGGGCTGGTCAGGCGTGCTCGAGTCGTCTTCGGGATCCTCATCGGCCTCCATGCGTTTGACGGCCGTCGCCAACGCCCCGGCGAACAAGGGACTGATGGTTTTCACGGCGCTGACATCTTCGTCTTTGAAGGGTGTTTTCCGGTCGCGGAAGAGGATGAGGACGCCCAGGCTTTCGCCCATATAGGTGCAATTGACTCCGATGATGTCCTGGCCTTTGAGGAACTTCAATTCTGTGGTGGTCAGCATTGCTGTGCCATCGGATTCCTGGAGGCGGATGAACCCGCGCCGGGAGACCAACCGCAGGAGATTGGCTTCGATTGCCGTTGTGAATTCCGGTTCGGCGGCCACGGTGTATTTCATGAACGCGCCAAGCTGTAGTTCGGCGTCGGCACTGGTCAGCCAGATTCCGATATTGCAGTATCCCAGCTGGCGGAGGAGCCAGTCCATGGTGTGACACAGGAGTTGTTCGAGATCGGGGACTGCCTCAACGAACCGGCGATACCCTTCCTGGACGCGAACGAGATCGAGTTGCCGGGATAGTTCGCTGTAGGCCCCGATCAGGTCATTGCAGAGGAGGTCGACTTTTTTGTTGACGGTCTTTCGGGCGAGGTTGAGTCGGCGCACCGCGTCGCGCAGCTTGCGCAGGCGAACCTCGCGGCGGCCGCGAGCCTGTTGAGCGAGCAGGGCTTTACGAATGTGCTCGGCCAGTTGCTTGGCGACGAACGGCTTGGCGAGGAAGTCGACGGCTCCCGCTCGCATGGCGTCGACGGCGCTGTCGATGGTTGGCGAGCCGCTGATGACGAGCGAGAGTGCCCCCGGCTGCCAACGATTGAGTTCCTGTACCAGTTCCAGCCCGTTGCCATCAGGGAGTCGCACATCGGCGACCAGGAGGTCTATCCGCTGGCCAGCGAGGATGCGTTTGGCTTCATGAAGATCGGACGCGAAGAGCAGATCGCAGTCCAGGTTTTGCGCGATGATGTCGCGAAACAGTTCCATGACCATGCGCTCGTCATCGACGACCAGTACGCGCGGACCGGTCTGCGCGATTGGCTTGCTCTGCGTTGTCACCATAGCGTGCCTCTCCCGCTCCAGGGATTCTGCTGCCTGTCGGCATTTGCCCGCCAGTGCCAAGCCTGTGACCACGCCCATCCCGCCATCGGTGCGTCAGAGATCAAGTGGGGTGTGTTCAGGCTTCGGCTGCTTTGCGCGGCTCGCCGGCCGTTCCATCTTTCGCGACGGGCCACACGGCCGGCAGCAGCACCATTGCTCGGGTGCCCTGCTGCGGCCTGCTCTCCAGGCGGATGGATCCGCCGCTGCTCTCGACCCAGCGGGACGCCTTGGCCAATCCCAGCCCTCGCCGGCGGCCTGCTGACATCGCACTGAAAAACGGGTCGAAGGCATGTCTCAGCGTCTCCTCATCCATCCCGCGGCCGTTGTCCGCGATACTCACGACCACGCGGGACGAGAACGAATCGTACGCTGCGTGGATCGCGATCTGTCCATTCCTTTCATCGGTCGCTTGGAGGGCATTGTGAAGGACTTGGACAAAAGCCGCCTGCACCTGCTCGCGGTCCACCAGGACAGCGGGCACCTCGCCCATTGTCACTTCAATTCGTCGAAGCCCCGGGTCCACGAGACTCTTGGCCTCATACAGTGCCCGGTCGATCAACTCTGCCAGGTCGGTCTTTACCGGCTTGGGCGGAACTGGCTTGGCGAACTCCATCAGGTCCGTAATGATGCCGCTGAGCCGATGGCTTTGTTCGGCGATGGTGAGAGCGGCCTGTTTCAGCTTCGGGTCAGATAATTGGCTGGCCAGCAGCTGTGATCGCCCACTGATCACCGCCAGGGGGTTGTTCATCTCATGCGCGGCGCCAGCGGCCATTTCTCCGACACTGGCCAGCGTCCGCCCTCGCAGGAGCTCATTCTGTGCATTGAGCAACTGGCGGTTGGCTTCGGCCAACTGCTCGGCCAGGGTGCGGGATTCCTCGCGAATCTGGGCGGTGCGCAGCGCCAGACCCCAACCACTGCAGAGGCCCATCAGCTCATGGGTCTGATTGCTTAGTCGCTGCGACTCGCCGGCGCTAGCGCCCCAGACGATGCCGCCGATGCATCGCCCTTCAGTTTCAAGGCTCATCCAGTACCGGCGATCGCCGGTGAGCTGCGGCGAGACGCTGGACACCAGCCATTCCATCTCATTGCCGAGCGCGAGCACAGGTCCATCACCAGGCTGTGGCCGATCGAGTCGATCGGCGCAATCGGCGATACAACTGGCGATGCACTCGCCTTGCGCATCGATCACCATGATCTCGGCGCAGGCTTCGCCGGGTTGGCGCGAAAAGACGGCGACGGGGGAGATCTGGAGGGCGGCGACGGCGGTGTGTCCGATGGCGGCCAGCACGATGGCCGGGGAAGCATCCGGTCGGAGGTCGCCGTGGAATTGCGCCAGGGCGTCGAAGAACTTGGCTCGCATGGCAAGCCGCCGGTTCTTGGCCGCCAGTTGCTCTCCCATCCTTGCCAGTTCCTGATTGGCCTGGGCGAGTGCCGACACATAGATTTGGCCGCTGCTGGCGACGCCCAATCCCAGGTTCTTGGCGCGTTCTTCGATTCTCTGGATCAATTGCTCTTGGGTTTTTCGGAGTGCCGAATCGGAGGTGCCGGTGGCTTTGAGGAGGGATTCCTTGTATTGGGGGAACGTGTAGTTGCCGCTGTATCCGATGTGTTGCTCACGGACGAGCGTATCGGCAAGGGTGATGAGGTTGACGAGTCGGCGGTTCTTGACGGTACCCGGTAGTGCCTGGGGATTCTGTCCATGCAGCCAGACGCAATCCCTGATGGCGAGGGGGAGTTGCCACCGTTCGGCGAGCCGTTTGCCGACCACCATATGGTCGATGCCGATGACGGATCGTTCGACGTCGGCGAGGTTGGAGCGGATGAGATCAGCGGCTTCGATGACCCGGTCATAGCTCTTGGGGAGGACGACATCGAGTGCGACTTTCCCGACGTCATGGAGCAGGCCGCAGACGAAAGCCTCCGCGGGGTCAATCCTGTCGCCGGCGTTATCGAGGCCTTCGGCGAGCAACTCGGCGCAGCAGGCGACGGCGAGGGAATGCCGCCAGAACTCCTCGCGGTTGAATCGCCCCGCGGGCAGAGAGGGATCGCGCGTGAGCGCGTCAAAGACGGATACTGCGAGCACGGCACAGCGGACGGTGTCGAAACCGAGCAGGACCACTGCGCGATCAACGGTATTGACTTCGCTGCGGACGCCGATGTCGGCGCGGTGGACTATCTGGAGGATCTTAGCGGTGAGCGCGGGGTCTGATTCGATGAGTTGGACGACCTGTTTGGCCGAGGTGTCCTGGCTGGCTGTCAGTTCCAACACGCGTAGCGCGACTGCCGGGAGGGTGGGCAGTTGCTCCAGTTGCTGGAGAATCAGCTCTACGCGTTTTTCTTTCGCGTCAGCCATGAGTGACCGTAATAGACGGACACGGCTAAACTTCCAATAGCTCGCCGACCCGCTGAATCAGTTTCTCGATATTGAACGGCTTCTTGACGAACTCATCGGCGCCGGCCTTCAACAGGTCGTTGATCTCTTCCTGATTGACGACACCGGAGACGATAATGATCTTGATGTGTTCAAAATCGGGGTTCTGACGAATCGTCTGGCAGACAATGTTGCCATTTACGTCTGGGAGCATGTAATCGAGGATGACCAAGTCAGGGCCGAACTCATGGGTGAGAACGCCGGCATCGTAGCCGCTGGAAGCGGTCTTGACTTCAAAGCGTCCATCGCGTTCGAGAACGTCGACGAAGAGTTCCACGATTTCGGGATCGTCGTCGACGACGAGGATGCGGCGTTTGCCGTTGTCGAGGGCGTCGACGGGGATTCCGTTTTCCTTCATGAAGGCGACGAGGGCTTCGCGTGGGATGCGCCGGAAGCGAGACCCAGGGACACGGAAGCCTTTAAGGCGACCGGAATCAAAGCAGCGGATAATCGTCTGCTGCGACACTTTGCAGATCTCAGCGGCTTCGCCAGTAGTGAAAACGGTCTTCATGGGGACCTCTTGGTGCAGCGCAGCTTTCGTTAAACAGCGGGAGGGCAAATCTTCCCGGAAAGCTTTAGCTCACTTCGCCATCTTTCCTATTTAAACATCGGTGATGCTCATATACAACTTTAGGGGGCGACATAGTCGGTAATCCTTGCCTGGTTGAACAGCGTCCGATAAATGCATGGAGGCCTCGGTAACCGGGCTGGTTCGTGCGGGTTCCCCGAGATTTTTCTCGGGAAACAGGAAGGAGGTAGGTCACTGATTGCTGGCGGATGGGGGCTGCACGGTCCAGCGGGCGAGGCGGGCACCGATTGCCACAAGTACCACAAGGACAATGGCGAGCAGCGTAGTTGCGCAAATCAACATTAGGGACGCGACAAGCATCGCGTCGTACCGAAGTTGGTGGACCCAGGTGACGAGGAGGGTGGTGAGGGCGGGGGGGATGAGGGGTACGAGGAGAACGGTGGCAGGAAGCTCACTGAGAGAGAGGATGAGGACTAGAACGGACGAACCGACAAGGGTTGGCCAGAGGAGCGGCCAGACGACGAGGGATGCCGTGCGGAGAGGTCCGGCGCCATCGAGTGCGGCAAGCTCGCGCAGCTCGACGAAGGGGCGGGACCAGCTTCCCTGGGCGGCAAAGAGGGCGAGCCAGGCGAAGCGGCCGAGGTAGGCGATGATGATGACCAGAGGGCCGTTGTAGATCCATTCGAAGGGGATACCGAGAAATGTGGGGCGGTTGTAGATGCGGATATCGGCGATGGCGAGAAGTTGGCCGCCGATGAGGAAGGTGGCGATGGAGCAGGCGAAGAGAAAGCGAGAGCGTCTGGTGGTGGCGAGGAACGCGAGAGCGAGGGCGAGGGCACCGGTGACGAGGCCATAGGAGATGGAGCCGGCGAGGTGATGGTTGGCGGCTCGCCAGAGTTTCCAGACGCTGGTGGCCTGGCTGAGCGAGAGGATCATGGCGACGGTGGGGGTGAGGAGGGTGATGGCAAGGAGCAGGTAAGCGATGAGGATGGGGGTTTTGCCGGCGTCGAGGGCCGGGGGCCAGGTCGATGCATCCGCTGCGGTATAGCCTTTGAGGCCACGGGCGGCGATGAGCAGGAGGAGCAGGATAATGGCGAGAAGCGGGATGGAGGTGGCGACGGCGGCGGCGGCGCGATGGGACTGATTGGGGATGCCGGTGGAGGCTCCCGGGCTGACGTCGATGATGGCCTGGGGGGTGGAGCCTGGGACGCCGGTTTCGAAGACGGTTCGGATTTCGGTAGCCATGACGGAGATTCCGGAGGGTTCGTAGACGGCGAATTCCTGGATGGCGAGGACGAAGGTGGCGGCGAAGCAGGCGAAAGCCGGGCCCGCGAGGAGACGGGCGGTGATGCGCCAGAGTCCGCCGTCGAGGAGGGCGTGTTGCTGGAGTTGGGGGTCGAGGTGCCGGAGGGCCAGACCGATGCCGATGGCGGGGAGTGCCCAGAGCCAGCAGGCAAGGGTCCAGATGCAGCGGAGGACATCGGACGCGGCGGCGGGTTTGAAGGTGATGCCGACGAGGAGAAAGACGTGGCTCCAGCCGTAGGTGTAGGCGATGGAGGGATAGAGCAGCGAGATGGGAAGCAGGGCAAGGAGGAGTCTCGCGGGCCAGGCGCGGGAGCGGCCGATGGCAAGGGCGGCGGGGATGGCCATCAGGATCGCGAGGAGGGCGGCGGCGGAGTTGTAGAGGAGTGTGCGGCCGAGAAGTTCGGCCCGGAAGGAGGAGAGTCTGAGTTGGGCGATTGTTGAAGGGTGCAGGAGCAGTTGTGCGGCCATCCAGGCCAGGGGGAGAATGGAGCAGATCGCGATAGCGAGGGTCAGGGGAACGGAGAGGAGGATAGGGCGGAGTCGAGGATTAGGGGAAGAGGTTTTCACGGGAGTGTGGCGGCCTCAATCAGCGGAGCATGCCCGGAACATGCCTGAGAGGTGCGAGGCAGGGTACACATGAAATGGGTTACGCACAAGTTGTGCCAGAGGGGATTCCCAGGTACGCGGGATCCGGCGTGAGTGGATGATAGCGATCATAGTGACGGGTTTGGCTGAGAGCAGGACGCTGACGCGGCGCCGGACTTATGTTTGGTTGGGGTCGAAGAGGACGACGATGAGGATGAACGCGACGCTGTCTGTGACGGCGCGGGGCCAATCTGCGGGATTGCCGCGGCGGAACCATTATGGAAACAGTGCGTCTGTGTGATGTGCCGGTGGTCTGAGACCGGTATCATGGGGGGACTATGACACGGGAGAATCGGGTATGAATAGGATGATTGCCTTGGCCGTGATGGGGATGGCGCTGGCGGCGGGGGGGCGGGGACTGGCGCAGGCGCCAGCGACACAGGCCACGGCGGCAGCGATCGAGTCGCTGGCGGCGAGGTTGGCGAGCGATGATTGGAAGGTTCGGCAGGACGCGCAGGACCGCCTGGTGGAGATGGGCGATGCCGCCGTCCCACTGCTTCGGCAATTGGCTCGCGACAGCCAGGACGAGGAAGTCCGCACGCGAGCCGAGGCGGCGCTCAGGCAGATCGAGCTGGACAACAAGAACGCGCCGACGCTGATCACGATGCATCTGAAGGATGCACCTGTTGCGGCGGTGGTGGCGGAGCTCAAGAAGCAGGCCAAGACGGAGATCTCGCTGTATCCGCCGATGGCCAACCAGCACGAGGGGGTCAAGGTGACGATTGACGTGGACCGCAAGCCGTTCTGGATGGTGGTTCGGGAGCTCTGCGACCAGGCGAAATACTCGCCGATGCAGATGGGCCAAGGCAAACAGATCACGCTGCAACGCGCATCGGACAACTGGTCTCGCGTGCCTTTCTGGCAGCACGAGTGCTTCTTCGTGACGGCCGAATCGGCCAGCCGCACACACAGCGTCGACTACTCAAACCCGCAGAGGATCCAGAACAACTTCTATGTGCAGTTCAGGGTGCTGGTGGATCCGAAACTGAGAGTTGTGCAAGGCCCCGGCAGTCTGAAGCTTGACGAGGTGACCGACGACAAGGGCAATTCACTGATACCCAACACGAATCACGGTGAAGGCTACAACTCGTGGGGATCATGGATATGGAGTATGGGGACGCAGTTGCAGTACCAGCCTGACCAGGGGTCGAGAATCTCGGTCTTTCGAGCAAGGGCGCGTTTTTTGGTGCAGACGAAGGGCGAACGGTGGGAGATTGACGAGGTGCTGAACGCCAAGGACAAGGAAAAGCTGATGCCGCAGAACGTGAAGTACGTTTTCAAGGGCCTCACGAAAGCGGGCGACGGCTATCAGGCGCAGATCCTGATCACCAGTCCCCCTGGCCGCGGCGCGAATGGGATGGTCAATCTAGGCGGTCTGCAACAGGGCCTCCAGCTTGTGGATGCCAATGGCAAGGCGTACTCGACCAACGGTCTGAGCGGCGGAGGCGGGCCTACGCAGTTGAATTACACGTTGTCATTCGGCACATATAGTCCGGATGGGCAGAAACCGGGAGTGCCCGCGAAGCTGGTCTGGGATATTCCGCTGGAGGTGAAGGAAGTGCTGATTCCCGTCGAGTTCAAGGACTTGCCAATTCCGTGATAGGTGCAGGCGCCCGAACGGATTAGGTTGCGGTTGCAGGGAGGATGGATCGCGGGCCCATTTCTTGGGGAGCACTTCAGGGCATAGTGGGGGCATTGTGGGTGGTTATGGTTTGCGATGGGGCGGTGGTGAACAACCGGGCGGGGCCGGCGTATCAGTTTGTTATCGGACCGCGCGAAAAGCCTTGATCCTCCAGGTTATTGTTGACCGGTGCGCACGGGACGAGTTAACATAGGCTGCTGGGTCTTTCCTAGGAGCGTAGTGGACGGCGAGTCGGTCAGGATCCTGGTTCTCTCGAGTCAATCGGACAACAACGCCGCAGTCGTTGATTCTCTGAAATCCGCGGCGACGGTCGTGGAGATCTCGTCGATCGACGAAGCGGTCGAGGCGTTGCGAAGCGGCCATTTCGACGCCATCTTCTCCGATACGTCGGATTTTCTGCCACTGGAGCGGGCGCTCGTCTCCCAGCAGGCGACGCTTATTCTCAACACGCTGGGAGAAGGTGTCTGCATTGTTGACGGGGAGGGTCGCTGTAACTGGATGAACAAGAAGATGCAGGCTTGGCCGGCGCGTGTCCATGAACGGATTCGCCGAACCTGCCAGGAAGCATTTGAGCTGTTCACGAAGCAGTACTCGCCACAGCCGGCCGAGAATCTCCCCTCCAACCGATCCAAACGGTATTTCCTGACCATTGATGACCAGCAGTACTTTGAGATGATTGCATCCCCGGTAGTGAATCCGGCCGGGCAAGTTGTGCAGATCGTGGCGGTTGTGTGGGACGCGACCAGCACAAGACGGCTGCAGCAGAAGATAGATGCGATTGACGGGGCGGGGCGCGAACTGGTGCGTTTGGAAGGCGAGGCGCTGAGCAAGCTGAACGTTGGCCAGCGGCTGAAACTGCTGGAGGAGAAGATCATCCGGTTTACGCGGGATCTAATGCACTTTGATCATTTCGCGATTCGGGTGCTGGACCGCAAGAGCCAGAAGCTGGAACTTGTGATTGCCGTGGGCCTGCCGCCGGAAGCGGCGGACGTGGAGTTGTATGCGGAAGCGGAGGGGAACGGGATCAGCGGGTATGTGGCGGCGTTGGGGCGATCGTATATCTGTCCCGATGTTGAGCGCGATCCTCGCTATGTGATGGGGCTGGACCAGGCCAAGAGCAGCCTGACTGTTCCGCTGCGGTTGCACGACAAGGTGATCGGGATATTCAACATCGAGAGCCGACAGCGGGCTGCGTTCAATGAAGACGATCGCCAGTTCGCGGAGATCTTCGGCCGGTACGTCGCGATTGCCCTGAACATGCTTGATTTGATGGTGGTGGAGCGAGTCAACATCAGCCACAAGGTTGCCGACGAGGTATGCACGGAGGTTGCCGGGCCATTGAACGACATCATCTCCGATGCCAACGCGTTGATGCAGGATTACATCGGGAATGAGGACCTTCGCTCGAAGCTTCAACAGATCGTCGACAACACGAACCACATCCGCCGGTCGCTGCAGCAGGCCGCCGAAGGGCCGAACACGATCCTGGGCGCAAGCGAAGTCAAAGGCGAGGAAGATCCTGTGATTTCCGGGGCCGAGGTGCTGGTCGCGGATGATGAACCGAACATTCGGGCGACGATCAGCGATGTCTTGCGCAAATACCACGCGAACGTGATCGTGACATCGAGCGGCGCCGAAGCGATCGCGCTGCTGGACCAACACCAATTCGATCTGGTGATCAGCGACATCAAGATGCCGGACAAGACGGGATATGACGTCTTTGCCGCAGCCCGTCGGCGCCAGCAATGCCCGCCGGTGATTCTGATGACCGGTTTTGGATACGATCCCAACCACAGTATTGTGCGAGCCAGCCAAGAGGGTCTGCAAGCGGTGCTTTTCAAGCCGTTCAAGGTCAATCAACTGCTCGCGGAAGTGCGCAAGGCACTGCAACAGCGATCCTTGCCAAAGTGATCACTGGCCGCAAGATTGCTGGTTTACATGGTCATTCAATTGGCCAGCGGGTGTCTGTGGAGCGTTACCCGCTAAGGGGAGGTGAAAAGGACCTCTGCGGGCACTGACCGCGCTATCGGGCTGAGCCAAAGCCCGCGACCAGGTCTGGGTCAGTTGCGACGGTGGACAGACAGGCCGCCACAGGCTATTCCTCTGCGAATGGCCGAACAGCGATACAAGCTGACGATCGCCTACCGCGGCACGCGTTATCATGGCTGGCAGCGGCAGGCGTGGCTGGACAGCTACAAGGGGAAGCGGCCGTCTGAAGGAGAGGGGATCCCCACGATCCAGGAGACGGTATCGCGAGCCATCGTGAGTGTGGTTCGTCATCCGATCAATCTGGTGGGCTCGTCTCGCACGGATGCCGCCGTGCACGCCAAAGGACAGGTAGCGCATTTCGACACCGATCAGACGCAGATCCCGATTGCGGGATTGCAGCGGGCAATCAACGCGCGGCTGCCAGAGGACATCTTCATCCGCCGGGTCGAGCCGGTTCCGCTTTCGTTTGACGCGGTGTTCTCCACGCTCAGCAAGCGATATCAGTACCTTATCTGGAACGCGGAAGACCGGCCGGCGTTCTTTCCGGAACTGGCATGGCATCGTTGGCAGCATCTGGACCGTGAGGCGATGCGCCAAGCGGCCCGGTTTTTCGTCGGCGAACACGACTTCGCCAGTTTTGCCAAACCTGGCCACGGAAGGGAGAACACGGTTCGATTGGTGCACAGTTGCGACGTTTCCTGGCGAGACCAGAGGCTTGTGGTAGCCGTTGAGGGGAGCGGTTTTCTGTGGAACATGGTGCGGATCATGGTGGGGACTCTGGTGGAGGTGGGTTTGGGGCGGCATCGGCCGGAGGCGATTGCTGAAATGCTGGCGGCCAAGGACCGGGGGGCTGCCGGCGCGACGGCGCCCCCCCACGGGCTCTATCTTCAGTGGATCAGGACCTCAGAAACGCGGGGCGAGTCCTCGCTGTCGCAGGGTGCAATTGGATAACCGACCATGAGGGTGGTACATTTCCAAGCTTGCTATGAGGAGGCGGCGGTGCGGTGGTTTTCGATGGTGATGGTCATCTTGTGGATGTCGGCAACTGCAATCGCTGCAGTTTCCGCGACGGCGCCGGCGACGAAGACGGCGGCGCAGACGCCCTTCCCTGCCGAGTGGTGGGCCGAACGAGGTCATAAAGAGGCGGCGTTACTGACCGATCCCCGCCTGCTAGCCCGGTTGGCTCACACCCAGTCCTTGGCCGGCAGCCTGTCGGAGTGGCGCAGGCTGCTCGATGTAGCGGAGCGCGAAGCGGCGAGAATTCCGGATGCCAAAAAGCAATGCGAAGCGTACTTGGCGGTTGCCGAGGTGTGCGCGGCGACGGGGGATCGTGACGGCTATGCGCGATGCATCGGGGCGGCGCGTCGATACCTCGATCAGTCCACCGACATCGTCGAAAGGGCGACGACGAGCCAGTTCCTTGCCGTCACACAGGCTCTTGCCGGAGACACCGATGGCTGGAATTCAACGGTACGGGAGATGGCCAATCTGAACTTTCGCGCCGATATTTGTGTTGCGGTTGCGGAAACGCTCGTCGAAAGGGGGGACCGAAAGCAGTACTTGGAGGCAGCCGAACTGGGGCGGCAGGCGGCCGTGGCGCTGAATGATCCCATGGCCACATCGATGCTGCTACGGAGCCTCGCTGCGATCCATGCCAAGGCGGGGGATTTCGAGACGGCTGCGGCGTTAGCCGATTCGATTCGCGAACCGACGTGGAAGGCGATGGCCCATGCGTCGATCGCCGAAGCTCAACTCAAGGCTGCCGACCTTATCAACGCCAGCAGATCGATTGAAAGAGCCAAGGCGATTCCCTTTGGCCAGATGGTCTGGGGCGAGATGGAACTGATGATCAGTCTGGCGGCCCTGGAGCACGGGGCGGGAAACCAGGTTGCCTCCAAACAGCTGCTCAAGGCGGCGCGGGAGCGAGCCGACGCCTACATCAACCCGTTTCGGAAGGCGGCAGGCTACGTGGAGCTTGCTGCGGCGCAGTTGCGGCTTGGTGACAAGGCGGGCGCGGCGGAGAGTCTCAAGTCGGCCGAAATATCGCGGGCAACCATGCCCAGCACGCAGACGGTCGATTTGGATCAATTGCCTGGGAAGTACTCCGCGCTGGCGCAGGCGCAGGCGGCAAGTGGCGACTTTGCAGCGGCTCTGGCCACCGCCAAGGCGATTTCCAGGCCGGATCTGCGATTGGTTGCGTACGCGGGCATTGCTCGGGAGTTGGCGTCCGCAGGGCAATTCGAGGCGGCGGCGAGTCTGGTTGCGGAGTTGCCGACACCGGAGGCTCGATCGGCTTCGATTCGGTCGATTGCGGCGAATTGGGCGAAGTCGGCGAACTCACAGCGGTTGAAAGATTGGATGGAATCGTTGCCTACCCCCCTTGATCGAGCCGAAGCATGCGTCCAGGTTGTGCTGAGCTTACGGCCCCGCCTGCCCGGGCAGTCATAGAATGGGGCGCGTCACTTCGCGGTGGACGGGTTCATCTCCATTGACAGAAGTTCGATGCCTTTGCCAGTGCCCAGGTTCCGCGAATACTTCTTGTCCTTCGCGTTGTTCCAGTGTTCGTGTACTCCGAGGCTTGATAGCCGTTGGGTAGGCGTTGGGTGATTTGGATCGTAGAACGTTCCCGAGGGTGGCGCGTCAGCCAACGCCGCTTCGTGCAGGTAGTCATCCACGCCGTTCTGCAGCACAATGTCTGGCCATTCGACGCGCAGGAAGTCAAACGCGACTGAGTCGATTGCGACAGGGTCCTGTGAGGCGAAAAGGCTGCACGCCCAACCGCCGTTAAATGGCGACGACTTCATTCGCAGCGGCGCAGCGTCGCGCGGATGAACCCCGGAGAACAGGCCGTCGATCAGATAGAGCACCGTCTTGCCGCCAAGGTGGGCATGACCCACCAGATCGACCAGTGGGCGGTAGATCTTCGTCTGTTTGGAGAAGCAGTTGGGATGGATGTCGTAGTAGCCTTGCTGGACGGGCCAGCGGACCAGTGAGCCGTAATGGTTCTTGGCGCACAGCGTAACCCCGCCGCCCGTGTGCGCTTTGAACTCGGCGAAGTTGATCAGGTACTCGGCTTCGGCGAAGCAGGTCGGCAGGTAATCCTGCGCCTTGCCTTGTGGTCGGGCGCTCCAGTGGAGCGGCGTTGTGGATGATGTGACCTTGATGCGGCCGAACTTGCCGCCGTAGTCCTCATAACGAACATCCGGAAACTCCTTGTGCAGGATGTCGTAGTACTCGTTGACCAGGTACGCCAGGGTGTCGGTGATGGTGATGTCGGCTTGGCGCACACCGGCTGCAGTCGTCAATTGCCGGAGCAAGGCGATGATCATGTGCGGGGAAGTGTTCATGTAATCCGGCCGACTGGTGAAAGTGTACGTCTTGGGGTCAACTCGCCCCTCGAGATAGATCATGCCGACCCAGTTGGGCTTGACGACAATCTTCTCACCGGGCCTGTATCCCACGTCACCCTTGCCTCGGGACTTGTTGGTGTATCGGAAGAGCGCATCCCATGCTGCCGCGACGGTTGCCCGGCCGGTCAACTGGCAGACGGCAGCGTTCATCATGGCGTCAACGCGGATCTGTTTGACGTGATCGCCTTCCCACCAGTGGCCATCGCCAACGCCTTTCCAGTCGACCGCCTGCGCATCGTGAGTCCACACGACCCGACCGGGGTTGATCCCTTTGCCTCCCCCCAGAGGTTTGAGCGGCTCCTGATCATCGGCGGCGTGCGCAATCCGCTGCACGGCGGCCGACGCGATCATTCCTGCAAGAACAACCAGGACGCATCGAGCGAAAGTCTTTGTCACAGGGCCTCCGGCGTCACGCAATTTCGCATCGCACCAGAGCATCGATCGTAAAAATGGCCGGGAGCATGTCAAGCGGCCGTTGCAGTTGCACAAACTGGTTCAACTGGGCGTTCAGGGCCTTTTCGCTATCGGCGGCTGATAGCCGATGGAGGACGGGTCAAGGAGGACCAGACGATGGGCCAAGATGCCCCGTGAATTGTTCCCTGATCGGCTGTTGGAGAAGACAAGCGGGCGTATTCTGAGGACCGATCAGGACATCAAGGACTTTGAAAGCAAAGGGCAAGCCCAATGGTGTTTCCAAAACGTTATGGCAACACTTCAGCGAGCGGCTTGAATCGGATGAGGCAGACAAATGGAGTGCAGTCTCCCGGTTTGCGGCCGCCAGAAATGCGGTCTACTCCGATTTCCCGAACAGGGTGACTGTCTCGATGCCACGTCGCCTTCCGTCATGTAGCTTCTTCCGCGATGTCTCGGCCACGCTGGGGAGAGCAGCGACCGCAGCGACGTTGCATTCCGGCCGGCGCTTTCCCTTGGCTGTTGGTGGTGCGCTGGCCAGCGGATTCTCGGCGCCAGCCAGTGGCTGTCCCGCGCACACGGCGTCGATTCTTGCCTGCGTCTGCTTCGCGTAGTTCCTGGAAAGCTCAAACCCGATGAAGCGGCGACCCAGCTTCTTGGCCGCCACCAGAGTTGTGCCGCTGCCGGCAAACGGGTCGAGCACGAGGTTTCCGGGATCGGAGCAGCATTTAATGATCCGGCCCAGCAGTTGTTCGGGCATCTGGCAGCCGTGCCAGCCGGCTCGCTCCTTGAACGTGCCGCAGACACGCGGGAAGTACCATGTGTCCTCGTCCGCCTGAAACGCACCCGAAGCATCCTGCGGGCGCAGGATCCAGGTGTCGTCGGGCAGCCGGCCACGGGAGTCGGCTCTGATGTCGGCATAGACCAACTGCCGGGCTGACGGAACGCGGACCGCGTCGGTGTTGAACTTGTACTCCTTCGCATCGCGCACGAAATGGAACAAATGGGTGTGGCTGCGGCTGAACTTCTTCGTGCAGTTGACGCCGAACGTGTAATACCACACAACCCAACTGCGGCAGTGAAGACCCAGCTCTCGCTGGAAAATGAGCTTTAGTTCGGCGGCGAAATCATCGCCAATGGCAAGCCAGAATGTGCCGGTGGGCTTGAGTGAGCGAACGAGCGCCTTGCCCCACTGGCGCGTCCAGTTGAGGTATTCGTCGGCTGCGCGCTGGTCTTCGTAGACGTCGTAGTCATAGCCGATGTTGAACGGTGGATCGGCGAAAGCCAGGTCAACGGAAGCCTCGGGGAGCTGACCCATGCCGACGATGCAGTCCACATTGTGAAGGCGATCCAGTTCCATGAATATCCTCATGAATGCCAACCGGTAGCGGTGGACGGTCGAATGATACCCAAATAGTTGAGCGGGCGCAACCTGTGGAGGACTATACTGAGGCGGAATAATGCACGAAGAAGTCCAGCCGGTTATCGACGGGCGTGTCGTCCGGCTTGCCTTGTGAGGTGTTGACGTTGGTTCTCCGCTATAATGGCCCTCCTATGGCCAAGAAGAACCTGTTGCCGCCAAAGGACTTTGCTGAGGCGTTGAAGGAGTTGGAGGAGATTGTGGGGCAGATCGAGCGGGGGGAAGTGGGATTGGAAGAGAGCCTGGCGAAGTATGAGCGGGGAAGCTTCCTGATTCAGCATTGCACGGGAGTGCTGAATGAGGCGGAGAAGAAGATCGAACTGATCGCCAAAGGGCCTGACGGGAGCCTGCAGGCCAAACCCATGGCTGACGAAGAGGAAGCCCGAACCGGCCAATGACAGGGAAGCGCGTGAACATGGCGGACAAGGACATTTCGGCGGCGGCGATACTGAAGCGAGATGCGGAGGAACTGGGGGGGTACTTCGAGCGCGTGCTGAGAGCGTATCGTGACGCGCCGGCAAAGCTGATGGAAGCCGTTCGATACAGTCTGCTGGCGGGTGGAAAGCGGCTGCGGCCCTCGCTGGTGCTTCAGACCTTTGCGGCCTGTGGGGATGGGACCAAGGGAAAGGCATCGGCGCTGGCGGCAGCGGGGGCCATTGAATTGATCCACACCTTTAGTCTCGTGCATGATGATCTGCCTTGCATGGACAACGATGATCTGCGCAGAGGTCGGCCGACCAGCCACAAGGTGTTCGGCGAAGCGGTGGCGCTGCTTGCGGGGGATGCAATGATGTCGATGGCATTTGAACTGCTGGCCCGAGAAGCGGATGACCGACTGGCTGGGAAGCTGGTGGGGGAATTAGCCAGTGCGAGTGGACCAGAGGGGATGATTGGAGGGCAGATACTCGACATGGAAGGCGAGGGCAGGGCGCTGGGGCTGAAGGAATTGCAGCAATTGCATCGGAAGAAGACGGGGGCATTGCTGACGGCGGCTTGCCGGCTGGGTGCTGTGGCGGCCGAGGCGGATGAGAGGAAAATCGAAGCCGTTACAAGGTTTGGGAAACACTTGGGATTGGCGTTTCAGATTGTCGATGATGTTCTGGATGTGACATCAACGCCTGAGCAAATGGGCAAGGCAACGCACAAGGACGCTCAAAAAGGCAAGAACACTTACCCGACTCTGATCGGATTGGCAGCGAGCAAGACGGAGGCGGAGGCTCAATTAACTGCGGCAATGGAAGCGTTGCAGCCGTTTGGCAATAAAGCAGATGCGCTTCGAGAACTAGCTCGGTTTGTGGTGAAACGGCAGAAGTAAGCGACATTGTGAGGAACGAGCAAGCGTATCGAAGCCGCCATCTCTCTGCTAGAATAGGAAGATCGGCAAGTGGTGGACGGTTATCAGGAGTCTTGATGTCGTTGTTGGAACGTATTAACCGGCCCGGCGATCTGCGCGGGCTGTCGATGGATGAGTTGGCGTCCCTGGCACAGGAATGCCGACAGCGAATGTTCGACGCAGTCTCGAAGAACGGGGGGCACTTGGCATCCAACCTCGGAGTCGTTGAGCTAACAATAGCCCTGCATTATGTTTACGATTTTGGCCCATTCCCCGCAGGGCCAGACCGGTTGCTATGGGATGTGGGTCATCAGGCGTACGTGCATAAGCTCTTGACGGGTCGGGCAGCCTCATTTGACCGACTGAGGAAATCGGGCTCGATCAGCGGTTTCCCGTCGCCTGCCGAATCGGCGTATGACTTGTTTGCGGTGGGGCATGCGGGAACGGCGATCAGCACGGCAGTTGGCATGGCGAGGGGTGATCTGGCGGCGAAGCGAGACAGCCACGTGGTCGCGGTTGTTGGCGATGCGTCAATTGTGAATGGCTTGTCTTTTGAAGGTTTGAACAATGCCGGGACCTTGCGGCGACAGATGTTGATCGTCCTGAATGACAATGGGATGAGCATTAGCAAGCCGCAAGGGGCGATGGCGTCGTATCTCGAGCGGGTTAGGATCAGCAATACATATGACGAAGCCAAACGCCTCGCGCAGAAGATGGTGGGGCGACTGCCAACGAGCGTGGGGCAACGACTGGAGTCGGTGTGGCATCATGTGAAAGAAGGCGTGAAGAGCGGCTTGTGGCCTGGGCAGATCTTCGAAGCGTTGGGGCTGAAATACCTTGGCCCGATCGATGGGCATGATCTGCCAACTCTGATCACAATGTTGGCGGAACTGAAGGATGTGCCCTCGCCGGTTTTGCTGCACGTGAAGACGGTCAAGGGCAAGGGCTATGCGGTATCGAGCGACGAGCCGACGAAGTTTCACAGCCCCGCCGGTTTCAAGGTGGATGGTTGTCGTGTGGAGATGAAGCACGGGACTGGCAAGTCTTGGACCAGCGCCTACGCCGATGCGATGATTGATTTGGCTAAGGCGGATTCGCGGGTGGTGGCGCTCACCGCTGCGATGCCTGACGGCACAGGGCTTTCCGCATTTGAGCGGCTCTTTCCAGATCGGTTTCTGGACACGGGAATCTGCGAGAGTCATCTGGTGGCGATGGCGGCCGGCATGAGCAAGGCCGGCCTGCGGCCATTCGTGGCGGTGTATTCAACCTTCATGCAGAGAGCCTTTGACCAGGTCTGGCAAGAGGTTGTGCTCAATGGCCTTCCGGTTGTGCTTTGCATGGATCGAGCAGGACTGGTGGGCGATGACGGGGCGGTGCATCACGGGTTTATGGATCTGGCGTTTCTCCGTCCTATGCCGGGGATGGTTCTGATGGCGCCCAGTGATGGGGCTGAACTGCAAAGGTGCCTCAGGTTCGCGGTGGCCTTGGATTCACCCTCGGCCCTGCGATATCCGCGCGATGAGGTGCCGGCCGAGAATCTCGAAACGGGAATATCCGAGCATTTGCAGACCGAGGCCTGTGGCGAATGGAGGTTGGGCAGGAGTCGAGTCTTGAGAGAGGGGGCGGATGCCGTGATTGTGTCGTATGGCGCATTGACCAAAAGCGCGCTCGATGCCGCCATGTTGCTGGCCCAGGAAGGGCTGTCGGTGGGAGTGGTGGATGCTCGGTTCTGCAAGCCTGTGGATGGGGACATGATTACACGCGTGTTGCAGCCCGGGCAGGCGGTTGTCACGCTGGAGGAACACTCCTTGCAGGGTGGCTTTGGGAGCGCGGTCTTGGAATATGCGGTTGCGCATGGTCTGGCCACAAAGCAGATAACCCGCCTGGGCCTGCCCGATCGTCTGGTAGCGCATGCCAGCCGAAAGGAGCAATTGGCGGAGGTGGGTCTGGACGCGACGGGAATTGCCAGGAGCGTTCGCGACGCGGTTCGAGCGATGGGGGCGGGTCGGGCCGTCCGCGTGTCCGTGTTCGCGACTGGGGAAGCGGTTCGGAAGGCGTGAAGGGCGAGGCCGGATTCTGCGAACATCGCCTGGGCTGGAATCGCACATGGTCCCAGTGCCATCCTTGAGTTGCCTTGATGCGGAATCGTGGCGTGACTTTCATGCGGGCAACGCCGCGGGATTCGGTTTCTGACCAGGATCATTCGATGAATCATCGTTGGCAATGGCTGTTGGCGTCGTTTGCGTTTTCAGTCGTCTCCAGCGCCCTGTTTGGAGCAGCTGATTCGGCGGCTCTGCGACTGGTGCCATTCCCGAAAGAGGTGCAACTGGCGGCGGGGACGTTTTCTTTTGCGCGCCCGTTGACGATCAATGTAATGGGGGCGCCGACGGAGCCGATCGTCGATTTGATCGTCGCGGAGCTTCGGGCGGCCGCACTCGGCGAGCCGAAACTGATGATGGTGAAGTACGCCGGACCGCCGATCCATTGTCTGCGGTTGTTTACCGGGGCGGGGCCGGATTTGACGCCGCCGAAGTTCCGCGAGGGATTTGCGGCGGAGGATTACGTCTTGCGGGTGACGCCGAACGCGATCACGGTTTTTGCGCCGGACGTGCCGGGGCTGATTCACGGGACGCAAACGCTTTGCCAACTCATCCGGGCGAACCGCAGCGAGAACGCCATACGCTGCATGACGATCAATGATTATCCCTCGTTGCACTGGCGGTGTTTTCAGGACGATCTGACGCGGGGACCGAGTTCGAAGCTGGACACATTGAAGCAGGGGATTCGCATCGGGGCTGGGTTGAAGCTCAACCTATTCACCTATTACATGGAGTATCAGTACGCGTTCAAGAAGCATCCCGAGATCGGGCCGAAGGATGGGTCGCTGGAGCCGGAGGAGCTGAAGACGCTGGTGGAGTTTGCCAAACCGCTGGGGGTTGATGTCTTGGGCAACCAGCAATCGTTCGGGCATTTCGGGGCAATACTGAGGCATCAGCGGTATGCGGCGTTGCGCGAGACGGGGGACGTGCTGACGCCGGTCAAAGAGGAAACGTATCAACTGCTGGACGATCTGTATTCGGAGGTTTGTCCACTTCTGCCGTTTCAGTTCTTCAATGTTTGTTGCGACGAGACGTATGGACTGGGGACAGGACCCTCGAAGGAGCTGGCGCAGAAGACGAGCGTGGGGGCGGTCTATGCCCAGCATCTGGTCCGGATACACGATCTGCTCAAGACCAAGCACGACAAACGGATGATGATGTGGGGAGACATTATTCTCCAGCATCCGGCGAATCTGAAGGACATTCCGAAGGACACGATCATGTTGACGTGGGGGTATGATCCACGGCCGAGCTTTGAGGACCAGATCGTGCCATTTGCCAAGTCGGGGTACGAGTTCTTCGTATGTCCGGGCGTGAGCAACTGGAGTCGCATACTGCCGGACTTTGCGGTGGCTAAGGTGAACATACAGAACTTCGTGCGAGATGGGGCGAAGCACGGTGCGATCGGGATGCTAAATACATCGTGGGAGGACGATGGGGAGGCGCTGAAGGGCGTGATCTGGCATGGACACGCGTGGGCGGCGGAGTGCGCCTGGAATACGTCGAAGACGGAGTACGCGGACTTTAACCGCCGTGTGGGCGCGGTGCTTTTTGGCGAAACGGCCGACCATTTCGGCCAGGCCATCGATTTGCTCGCCAAGGCGCACGCGATGCCCGGCATGAAGGGCATGAACAACGGCCGATTCTGGGACAACGACTTTGTTCCCGGGGCCAATCCCGCGGCGATACGTGCGTCTGCGGTGAGTCTTCTGGACGTGGTTCGACCGGCGATCCTGCGACTGCAAGCATGCCAACGAGAGGCCGTCCGCAATGAGCATCTTCTGAACTGTTATCTGCTGGGCGCACAGCGAATGGAATTGGTCGGAACGCGCATGCTGGACGGGATCGCGGCATCGTCGGCGTACAACAAGGCGCGGCAGGCGGATCCAGAGGAAGCGATGAAGCTTCTGGACCAGGTGATCGCGACGGTCCGGCGAAATCGCGATGCGCACGAGTCGCTGGGCAGGCGGTTTGAGCAGCTTTGGCTGACGGAGAGCAAGCCGTATGCACTGCAGGCTGTGTCCCGGCGGTATCAGCGGACGGTGCGGTGGTATGAGGAACTGGAAAAGAACATCGTGGAGGCTCGGAAACGGTTGGAGGAGGGGAGAGGATTGCCGCCGGGAGTGGAGGTGGGGCTCGCGGTGACACCGGAATTGCCGAAAAAATGAGCGATTGCTCAGAGCTTCACGCGGAGGGATTCGAGGCGGGATTCATCGATCCGCACCCCTAGGCCGGGGGATTGGGGGACGTGGGCTTGGCCGTCGGTGATGGTGATCGGGTCCCTGAGAATGGTGCCGTCGAGGAATTGGGGACCGTTGAGGGCAGCGGGATATTTCAGGCCATACGCGCTGTAGAGCAGAAGAGAGGCGGCCAGTGACAGATCGGGGTCGGTCAGGCCGCTGCCGAGGAACATGAGGTTGCGTCTTTCAAGAAGCTCGATTTGCCTGCGAGCGTCGGCCAGACCGCCGCAGCGAGCGGGCTTCATGGCGACGCCGTCGAGCATATCGAGCTTGATGAACTCTTCGAGATCGGCGGAATTGACGACGCCTTCGTCAAGAATGATGGGAAGGGCGCCAAGCTTCTTGAGCTTCTGATGCCCGGTGATGCGATTGGGGCGGAGAGGTTGTTCCAGGACGGCGGCGCCGGCATCGGCCAATTTTCTGGCGGCGAGGAGCGCGGTGGGCTCGTCGTACCCGCCGTTGGCGTCGGCCCAGAGGAAGCCATCGGGGGCGAGCTTCTTCACCATCCGGCAGAGCTCGACGTCGAACGCAAGATCAGGGGCGACTTTGATGTTGAAGTTGCGGTAACCGCGTTTGCGGCCGGCGTCGATGAGCGGTCCGACATCGTCGAGTTTGACGGGATTGAGGGTCCAGCTGAGGGTGATGCGATCTTTGGCAGGCCGGTTCCAACGCTGCGAGGCGGTCTGTTTGGCGAGTTTGCCGGTGAGATCGAAGATCGCCAGGTCGATGCCGGCTTTGCAGATGGGCTGGCCTGTGGAGAAGGAGGGGGCGATGATCTTGTCCATGGCGGACTGGATGGCGTCGGCGTCGAAGACATCAAGTCCGACGAGAACCGGCGCCAGGTATTTGTCGATCGTCGATACGACGGTCTCAAGCGTCTCGTAGCTCCAGCGGTTGATGGGGACGGACTGGCCGTAACCAACCGTTCCGTCGTCGGCGGTGATCTTCACGAGCACAGCCTGTCTGCCGACCTGTCTGCCGCGAGCGTCTTCGAAGAATTTGAAGCGGCCGATGGTGGGATAGACCAGTGGCATGGTCTCGATGCGGGCGATGGTTCTCTTGTTCACTGCGGCACCTCTTACGCGCGCTCCGGCGAGCAAGGCGGCGGCTGAAGCGACGAAAATGCGGCGGGTGCAATTGGGCATGGGGTTACCTGCTGGGCTTGGCATCGGCGGGGAGATCGCCCAGGACGTACTGAATGCCGTCAAGCCAGTGCTGCAGGATGACGGGATTCCAGAAAATGTCGTGGTCGTGGCCAAAGGCGTTGTAGAAGACCCGGCCGGTGCCGTAGGTCTTGATCCAACTCATGGCGAAGTCGCCATCTTTGCGTTCGATCCCCTGGACCCTCATATTGGTCTTGGCGGTGTCGATGCTGAGGAGAACGCGGAGTTTCTCGCGGGAGTAGGGGTCCCCGACCTGGTAGATTTCGTCGCGGACGGAGAAAGTAAAGCGGGGGTCTTTGAAGGCTGCGGCCAAGGGGTGGTCGGGTTCATCGACTTTCAGGGCGACCGTGGAACCGGAGTTCCAGGGGTGATTCGTGAATCGTGCGCCAATAATATTGCCGTATTCAGGCCACTCGCGGAAGCTGGCGACGCCGGCGTGGATGACGGCCAGTCCGCCACCCTGCTGGAGGAAGACGACCAGGTTCTTCTTGTAGAGTGCATCGCGATGCTGGGCCTCCGCTCGCTGTTCCGGGGAGAGTTTGGCCATGTCTTCGGGCAGGAAAATCTCATTGTTGGTGTTGTTAAAGAGTATGGCGTCGAACTGTCTGAGGGAATCGGCCTCGAAGATGCGGGGGTCGTCACTGAAGATGGTTTCGAATGCGCCGGTCTTTTCGCCAAGAATCTGGGCGACCTTCGCGCCGTAGGGGATGGAGTCATGCCAGTAGCCCCAGGACACCGAGTAGACGAGGAGTCTTCGGGGCTTCTGCGGTTTGACACGGGGCTCCTTGGGCGCGGCGTCCCGCATTTTCTGGATTTCAGCGGGAGTCGGTTCCTTTCGGTCCGCGGCGGCGAGAACGCCGACGACCACAAGGACGATAACGGCGGTCAAGGCTGGTGCGAATTTCATCAGTTAGGCTCCATGTTGAATGGCGGAAGCAGTTCTAGAGTCTCCAGTCGCCGCGGTAAGCTCGGCCAAGCATGCGGTTGGCCTGCGGGTCATTCTCGAACTGTTCGGTTTGAGGGTTCCATTTGAGTTTGCGGCCGGCGAGTTTCATGGCGATGAAGCCGAGGATGCAGACGCTGCAGGATCGGTGGGCGACTTCGGCGGGGGCGATGGGCTGCTGGCGGGAGCGGACGCAATCGAGAAAGTTCTGTTTGTGATGGGTACTGCGGTAGAGGTGGATCTCATTGGGTCCAATGACGGACTGGAGGAGGGATCGGGGGTTGGCGTCGATCTTGCCGCGATCGACGTACACCCAGCCGTCAGAACCCTCGAAAGTGACGCCGGCGCGGTTCTTGTTGTCGTCGGCGCAAATGACTTTGACGCCGCTGGAGTACGTGTATTCGATTCGGAAGTTCGTGTGAACGTCCCAGACACCGTCGGGCGGGTACTCCGCTTCGGCCTGAATTTCGACGGGGCCCGTGTATTCCGTGCCCATGCCCCATTGGGCGATGTCATTGTGGTGTGCGCCCCAGCCAGTGATCATGCCGAGGCAGTACTCCTCGACACGGAGCCACCCCGGGCGGCTGTTGATGTCGGCCGAGTGGACGCGTTCCTCGGTGTACGGGAACCACGGGGCGGGGCCGAGCCAGAACTCATAATCGAGCCACTCGGGGACGGGCATGGGGCCGCGGACAACGCCGGGAGGATCGGTGGGAAGGCCGACTTTGACCGTGTGGAGCTTCCCGATGCGCCCGTTGCGAACGAGCTCGCAGCCGAAGCGGAAATTGGCTTCCGATCGCTGCTGGCTGCCGACTTGGAGGATTCGACCATATTGCCTGACGGCGTCGCTGAGGATTCGGCCTTCTTCGAGGGTATAGGTGAGGGGTTTCTGGATGAACACGTCTTTGCCGGCGCGGACGGCGGCCACGGCGGGAATGGTATGCCAGTGGTCGGGGGTGACAATCTGGACGACGTCGATGTCAGGACGGGCGACCAGTTCGCGGAAGTCGCCGTAGGTGGCACAGCCGCTGAATTGCCCAGCGGTGGAGCGGGAGGAGTAGAAAGCCTCGATAACGTGCTTGGCGTTGGCGACGCGCTTCTTGTCGACGTCGCAGGCTGCGACGATCTGGACGCCGGGCCGGGCGATTACGTCGCGGATATCGCCCGTACCCATGCGGCCGGTGCCGATGCATCCGATGGCGATGCGGTTGCTGGGTGCGTTGGCACCGAACACCGAGGACGGGAGGACGGCGGGTGCGCCAATAATGGAGGCCGCTGCTTTGACAAATCCCCGGCGAGATAGGCCACGTGATGGCTTGGTCATGTTTCCGCCTTCTCCAGATTCATTTGCGGAGCCTGAATCACTTCTCGATTTTCACCGCGACAGGCTGGCCGAAGTCCTGCCACATTCGTTCGCAGGTGTCTTTCTCGACTCTGCCATCATAAACGAACAGCCGGTACTTGAGGACGCATTCCTTGCCGGGTTCGATCGTCCAGGGGTTTTTCTGGACGGGGCAGAAATTGAAGAAGATGTAGCCATCAGGCCAGATGCGCATGGGCTCGGGATGATCGCGGTTCTTCGGATGGCTCATGAATTCGACGCCGGCGGCCCCCTGTCTGGTTTCGCCGAAGACGTTGCACCAACGGGCGCGTGTGCCGTGGCCATCAGCGCGGGTCTTGCCTTCGGAGGTGAGGTAGTTGCTGTTGTTCATGCCCCATTCGGTGGTGCCGCGGAAGCCAAGGCCGCCGTACCGGTAAGCTTCGATCTCGAGGGGGGCGTTGGCGACGCACTTCTGAGTGCTGGTGAGATCGATGAGCCAGCCCTTGTTACCGACGTTCCAGACGCGCACGTCGAGTCGTTCGTTCAGGATGACTTTCTCGGAGCCGCTGGTGAGATCGACGTGTTCTTGGACAGCAGAGAATCCACCGACGACGGGGCCGGTGGTTTTGGAGACAAACTTGACGAATCGGACGAGGCCTTTGCCGTCTTTGAGGTTCCAGAAATCGACATCACGGCCTTCAAACCGGGTCTTGGTCCACGCGTTCCACAGGCCCATATGGTGATAATGGTCCTTCGGTTGGATTTCCGTCAGCACCTTTCCAGCAGGGGACCAGAGGGGATGGATAAAGCCGCTGCGCGCGTATCTCTTGTCCTGTCCCGGTGGGGGTTGCATGACGGCGTGGTAATACCGCAGCACGTTCGTGCCGCGACAGAGCACCGTCAACTGCTTCTCATCTTCGACGACTGCGACGGCGTCTCGAACCGCGGCTCTTGCGGGCGCCAGTTCGTAGGCGCGTTTCTGCCCGCGGGCGGTCGGCCCGGCAAGCACAAAACACACCCGGCCGGCGTCGATCTGCACCGGCGTGGGGATGCGCTGATTGCCCTTAAGTTCCACCAGATCACAAGCCCCCGTCGGCAGATTTGGAACATCCACGACAACAGGCGTATCCATTCGGTCGATCTCGCCGGCTTCCACCATGATCTTCGCGGTCACCTGGGCACTGGCCGTTGCGATCATTGTCATCAACAATCCTGCCAGCCAGACTCGTAAGCACCACTTGTTCATGGTCAACCTTGCCTTCGACTTGATCCGCCCCATCTCTATTATCGCCATCTGCCGGCCGGGTTGAAAGCCGCAGCGCATCCGATCGTCATGCTATAATCCCCGCCATGCCATTCACCCGCCGCCAGTTCATTCAATCCAGTGTCAGCGCCGGCGTCGCTCTTGCGGCCGGTTGTCTGCATCAATCGTCAAGCCGTTCGGCGACTGAACGTCCGAACATCATCCTCATCTTGACGGATGACCAAGGGTACGGCGAGTTGGGTTGTCATGGCAATCCGATCATCAAGACGCCCAATATCGACGCATTCCACAAACAGTCCACGCGGTTCACGGATTTCCACGTGTCGCCCACGTGCGCCCCGACGCGGTGCTCGATCATGACCGGGCGGCACGAGTTTCGTTCGGGTGTCACCCACACCATCTACGAGCGGGAACGCATGAGCCTGAAACCGACCATACTGCCGCAACTCCTGAAGTCGGTGGGGTACTCGACGGGCATCTTTGGCAAGTGGCACCTGGGCGACGAAGCACCGTACCAGCCGGATCAACGCGGCTTCGACGAAGTCTTCATCCACGGCGGCGGAGGGATCGGCCAGACCTATCCGGGATCGTGCGGCGATGCCCCCGGCAACACGTACTTCAGCCCGGCGATCCTCCATAACCGCGTGTTCGTCAAGACCCAGGGTTTCTGCACGGATGTCTTCTTCGCACAGGCAACCCATTGGATCGATCAGAGACGAAAGTCGAACAGCCCGTTCTTCGCGTACATCGCCACGAACGCCCCCCACGATCCGTTTGTGTGCCCGGAGCAATACTCGCGGCCGTATCGGGTGGCCGGACTCGATGAGAAGTCGGCTGCCTATTACGGGATGATCACGAACATCGACGAGAATGTCGGCCGGCTGTTGACCAGACTCAGGGAATGGAACCTCGAGCCGAATACGCTGGTGATCTTCATGACGGACAACGGCCATGCGATTGGCACGCTGTACAATGCGAGCATGCGCGGGGCGAAGGGGACGCCGTATCAGGGCGGAACGCGCGTCCCGGCGTTCTTCCGATTGCCCGGCGTCACGCCGCCGGATACCGACCTGCCAAATCTGGCGGCACACGTCGATTTACTGCCGACGTTGATGGAATTGGCCGGCGGCAGAGTCCCGGCGGATGTCCGGCTCGACGGGCGAAGCCTGCTGCCGTTGTTCGCGAATGCCGGCGCGGTCTGGCCGGACCGGTATCTCTTCACCCACCTGGGCCGGTGGCCAAAGGGGCGAGTGGCCGATTTCAAGCACAGAAACTGCGCCGTTCGCAACGCGCGATTTCGCCTGGTGAATGACAAAGAACTGCACGATATCCGGGACGATCCTGGCGAGACGAGGAACGTCATCAATCAGCATCCGGCGGTTGTGGAGGAGATGCGGCGAGCGTATGACCGGTGGTGGGATGAGATTCTGCCGTGCCTGGAGAACGAAAGTGTCGTCGGGCCGAAGGTCAATCCGTTCAAGGCGATGTACTGGAAGCAGTTCGGCGGCGAGCCGGATGAAGCGATGAGAAAGCGGATGGACCCGTCACAACTTGTGCCCTGATTGGACGGATACGCCTCTGCCCTCCTGCGTCATTTCCCGCCGGCACTGAACTCCGCTACAGCATCGAACATGGCGACGATGTTCTGGGGAGGTACGTCCGCCATGATGTTGTGGACCTGCTGGAACACGAAGCCGCCGCCCGGAGACATGATCTGGAGTTGAGCCAAAACGTGTGCGCGAATCTGAGCGGGGGTGCCTTTCGGCAACACGCTGCGCGTGTCGCACCCGCCGCCCCAGAAACAGAGTCGCTTGCCGAATTCGCGCTTCAGGGAGGCGGGGTCCATGCCGGCACAGGTGATCTGTACGGGGTTGATGGCGTCGAGGCCGGCGTCGATCAGATCGGCCAGGAGCGGCTGGACGCCGCCGCAGCAGTGAAGCATGACCTTGACGTCAGCCAGGTGCTTGGCGCGTTGCCACATGGCGGCGTGTCGCGGCTTGAAAAACTCGCGGTACATTGCCGGCGAGATCTGTGGTCCGGTCTGCATGCCCAGGTCGTCGCCAAAGAGAACGATGTCGATGTGCTTGCCTGCGGCCGCAAGGAATCGTTCCAGGTTGGCCAGGTGAATTTCGACGAGCTTGTCGAGCAGGGCGTGAGCCTTTTCGGGTTCGCCAGCGAGGAGCATGAAGAAGCCGTCGTTGCGGCAGAGGAACTGGCCCCATTCGAGGAGGTTGCCGCCGAAGAGGCCGATGATCGCGCGGTTGGTGGATTGGCGGAGCGTTTTCGCGCCGGCGGCGAGGTCGGCGCCGGGGCCGGGGGGCGAGGGGACGGCCCATGAGACCTCCCTCAGCGCGTCGCCAAGGCCGGACAGATCATTGGGGACGGCGTCGAGGAAAGGCCAGTGGGTTTGTTCGAAATAGAGTGAGCCGGCTTTCTGGATGCCGACGGGCTTGCCGGAGGGGCTGTAAATGATCCAATCGCCGTTTTCCTTGCGAACATCAACCCAGGCGGGAATGAGGCAGGGGCTGCCGTCGGGAAGGGTCCACTCTCTCCAGTCCTTCTGATCGAGTGAAAAACCGCGACCCAGTTCCACGGCATCGATGCTGAATCGCTCCAGAACATCATCGTCGATGATGGCCAACTGCTGGATCATGTCGTAGATACGGATGGGTCTTTCGGGGAGGGCGAGGTGTTTGCGGAGGTTGCGATAGGCGATGGCCATGATGCCGCTGGACCGATGCGCGCCAAAATCCACAGGTACGCGGTCGCTGGGGATTCGATTCATTGCCGCCAACACTCGTGCACGGGGTGTCATTGCCATGTTTGCCTCAAGGCGTCCTAAAGCAGCGTCTATTCTTCAGTTCTTGTACGGGACTGTGCCTGTTGTGTCCGTCAAGTAACCCCACTTGTCAATGTAGTGCTTACCGGGGCGAAACTCATCCTGAGTTTGCTCCAGTTTCCGGCTCAGGGCGCGATCTAGTTCGGCCTGGGTGCCGGCGTACTGCGAATTGCCGACGAGGTTCTGCATCTGATGGGGGTCCTTCTGGTTATCGAACATGAGCCAGGGACCGTTGAGGTCGCGAACATAGCTCCAGCGTTGGGTTCGTATGCCGCGGTACTCTCTGCCGCCGTTTACGCGGGTCCATTCTCCGAAGGGGGTGTAGCAGGCGATGAGAGCGGGCTCGTCGGAGGAGCTTTGCGCCCCGCTGACGATGGCGGAGCGGTCTTTGCCTTCAACGGTCTTGGGTATGGGGATATCGCACAGACCAAGCAAGGTTGGCATGAGGTCGGGAGCACCGATGGGTTCGGTGATGACGCGGCTGCCGATCCTGGGCCACCGGATAAGCATGGGAACGAGAATGGACTCGTCGTAGGGCGTCTGTTTGCGCGTCAGGCCCTGGGAGCCGAGCATATCGCCGTGGTCGGAGGTGAAGACCAGGACGGTATCATCCTCGATGCCCTCATCTCGGATCGTGCCGATCAACTGGCCGAGGCATTCATCGAGTGCGGAACAATGGGCGTAGTAGCCCGCAAGATCTGTTCGGGCTTGCGCCTGTGCTTTCGATGGGACGTTGGGCCGCAAAGAGAGCTGGGCGGGGTTATACATCTGGCGGAACCGTTGCGGGGCAGTCTCGTAGGGGTTGTGCGGCGGGCCCCAGGAGAGGAATAGTGCGAACGGCTTGTCCTTCTCCCTCTGCCGGATGTACTGCTGCGCGTCACGGGTCTGGGCAAGGGCGTCGTAGCCCTCCCACATCAGTTTGACGGGCTGGTCGGCCCAATATGCGGAGCGGTTGTAGTCGTGAGTGCATTCCAGGACTTTCCAGTACTCGAAACCCTGGCGGCGGTCGGGGGGAATGTAGGCGGATCGTCCGCGGCCGTCGAGATGCCACTTCCCAACATAAGCGGTGCGATATCCCGCGGCTTGGTATGCCCGCGCGATCGAGACGGCCTGTTCGTTCAGATGCACGTCATTCATGAAAACGCCGTGGGTCAGCGGATACTGGCCGGTGATCAGGCACGCTCGCCAAGGCGCGCAGACCGGACAAGTTGACACGGCGTTCGTAAAACGAACGCTACGGCCAGCGAGCGAGTCGAGTACAGGGGTGCGGACGTTCGGGTCACCGGCGTACCCGGTAGCTTGGGCACGCCACTGGTCGGCGAAGACGAAGACAACGTTTGGCGGTTGCGGCTCCTGGTCCACGCGCCTCCGGGTCGCACAGCCCGATGTGACGAGGCCGGCCCCGACCATCCCGCTGGCGGCTTTCAGGAGTTTTCGTCGGCTGAGCATGATTCATTCCAGGTGAAAGACCTGTTCCAACGCTGCGCGATGCCTGCGGACCATGCGGTCAGGTGGCTGATGTGGGCTGCCGATCGCCACGAATCGCCTCCCTGCCGAAGTTCAGAGTACCACCGCGCCGGTCACGAGCCAATGCTTGTGGGGGAACCCTCTCTGTCCAAGGGGGTGGCAGGTATAATGTCCATTATGACGATCCACTGTCCCGACTGTGGAATTCCGGTTCCCGCGGAGCAGGTCAACCTCAATACCGGCCTGGCCAAGTGCCTCACCTGCAATGCTGTTTTCAACGTGAAGGACCGGATGGAACGACAGAAGCAGCGGGGGCGCACGGCGTCGGCGCAGATCGTGCCGAGGCCGGCAAAGATGAAAGTCGAGCAGTTCGCCGGTTCGTGGACCGTCAGCTGGCGATGGTTCGGGTTCCAATACGTTGCCATGTTCGTCTTCTGCATTGCCTGGGATAGCTTCTTGATCTTCTGGTACAAGATGGCTTTTCGGGATGACGCCCCCTGGATCATGGTCGTGTTTCCGGTGGGGCATGTGGCGGTCGGCGTGGGTCTAACCTATACCGCTCTGGCTGGATTGCTCAATCGGACTCGTCTGATCCTCGGGCATGGTCAGTTGACGGTGCGGCATGGACCGCTGCCGTGGTGGGGGAACCGCGATGTGGCCACCGCGGACATTCGGCAATTCTACTGCGAGGAGTCCCGGGTGCGCAATAATCAGGGCCCGGGCTATCAACTATCGGCGATGTTGAAGGATGGCCGCAAGGTGAAGATCTTGTCGGGCTTCTGGTCTTGGGACGAGGCGAAGTACCTGGAGGGTGAACTGGAATCGCGTCTGGGCATCAAGCCCCAGGCCGTCGTCGGCGAATGCCGATGACGGAGCCGGCTTATTGCCTGCGGATTCGGGTGGCGATACAAAGGCGGGTGGAGGAACCGGCCATGCTGCGAACTGTCGCGCCGTCGCTGTGGTCCATTGCCATCGTATTTGCGATTGCCGTCCCAAGTGGAGCTGTTCCACGACTGGGGACGAATCTCAGTGGGCCGGCCGATTGGAACACGGAACTCCCGTTTGTGGATGTCTTCCGACTGTCGCGACAATGGATCAGCCAGAAGAAGGGTCAGCCGTGGGGCAAAGGTCCGGCGCTGGCTTTGGATGAGAACGGTTATGTGACCAAACTGGAACCGGACTGCTCAGCCGAGACCCTCCTTTGCACGATCGACGGGGGACATTATCCGAAAGGCCAATACACCGTTCTGTATGACGGGAAAGGGCGACTTGAGTTCTCAAATGCGCGCCTCGTCTCATCGCAGCCTGACAGGCTTGTGATTGAACCCAACCCGGAACGAGGTGCTTTCTTCTTGCGCATTGTCGAGACGGACCCGAGTGACTATCTGCGCCATATTCGCGTGATCATGCCGGGGTTTGAGACGACGTATCAGCAGGAGCCGTTTCACCCGGCGTTTCTGAAGCGATGGCAGGGGATGGCTTGCCTGCGGTTCATGGACTGGATGGAAACCAACGGCTCAAAGATCGAGAAGTGGTCGCAGCGGCCGACGCCGCAGAGTGCGACGTACGCGGAAAAGGGCGTGCCGATTGAGGTCATGATCGATCTGGCCAACCGCTTGAAGGCGGACCCCTGGTTCTGCATGCCGCACTTGGCCGACGACGACTACGTCCGCAACTTCGCCTCATTGGTCAAAGAGAAGCTCGATCCCACGCTGAAAGTGTACGTCGAGTACTCCAACGAAGTCTGGAACGGCCAGTTTGAGCAGAGCCGATACGCCGGCCAACAAGGCCAAGCGCTCAAGTTCGCCGAGAAACCCTGGGAGGCCGCATGGAAATTCACGGCCCACCGATCCGTCCAGATATTCGCCATCTGGGAAGCGGTTTTCGGCGGCAAAGACCGCCTTGTCCGCGTCATCCCTTCCCAAGCCGCCAATACCTATGTGGCCGAACAGATTCTGACCTTCAACGACACCTACAAGAATGCGGACGCGCTGGCAATTGCGCCGTACATTTCCTGCAACGTTCCGCTGCGGGGCGACAGGCTTTCGGCAGAAAAGGTGAAGGATTGGACGGTGGACCAGGCCTTGGATTACCTCCAAAGCGAAGCTCTCCCCGAATCCATACGATGGATCCAGGCTAACAAGAAGACGGCGGACAAATACAAAATCAAGCTGATTGCATACGAGGGAGGCCAACACATGGTTGGCGTCGGCGGGGCGGAAAATGACCAGAACCTCACCAGCCTCTTCCATGCCGCCAACGCTCATCCGCGGTTGGGCGTAATCTACCAGCAGCATCTGGACGCCTGGTCAAGCGCAGGCGGCGACCTGTTCTGCCATTTCTCATCCGTTTCCAACTGGAGCAAGTGGGGCTCATGGGGTGTCTACCAATACTATGATGAGGACCCGGCCAAGTCGGCCAAGTACATGGCGCTGATCAAATGGGCCAAACAACAAGGCCAATCCGTCCATGTCCCCCAATAACAGAGGCTCTGTCATGACCACTCGCCGTTTCTCTGCCCGCCTCACGCTCTCCGTGGTTCTGCCGTTCTTCTGTCTCGCCGCGGCGCCGGCTCCGAAAATCGGCGCCTACTACTTTGACGGTTGGTCCGGCGGCACGAACCGGATTCACCTCACCCAGCGGCTCCAGACCGAATTTGCGGCTCGCCAACCTGAGTGGGGTTGGTTTGATGACACGCCGGAAATTATGCAAAGGCAGATTGATCTGGCGGCGGACAACGGCATTTCGTTCTGGTCCTTCTGCTGGTACTACCCCGAGGAGGCCAGGAAAGACACCCCGCTCAACAATGCCCTGAACCTCTATCTCAAGTCCCCCAACCGCGCCCGCCTCCAGTTCTGCCTCCTCGTCGCCAATCACGCCGGCTTCCGCGTGGGGCCGGACGATTGGGAGACTGTGACGAGCGCATGGATTGAGTTCTTCAAGCAGCCGACGCATCTGACCATTGACGGCCGTCCGCTGATCATCTTCTTCTCGCCTCGCGAACTGATCGCCTCCTTCACAACTCCCGCCGCCGTCAACAAAGCCCTCCAGGACTTCCGCATCAAAGCCCAACGCGCCGGCCTCAAGCCCCCCATCGTCGCCGCCTGCTGCACCCCCGGGCCCGAACATGGCTGGAATGATCTCGACGAACTCGCTGCTGCCGGATTCGAGCTTTTCACGGGCTACAACTACCCGGGTGCCGGCGCCATCCCCAACCAGAAGAAACAGACCTTCGCCTCCCTCATCGCCGGTCACGTCGGAATCTACAACATGTTCGCCCGGAAGAACGTCCGGCCGTACATTCCGGTCGTGACCACCGGGTGGGATATGAGGCCGTGGGAAAAGCCGGACTTGCCGGAGCAGAAGATTTCGGTGTATTACCCGGATCGAACGCCGGCGGCGGTGACGGACGCCATTCGCGCCGCCATCGCGTGGCTGGATCAGAACCCGGACAAGACCCCGAAGCAGCGGCTAATCCTCCTCTATGCGTGGAATGAGAACGGCGAAGGCGGATACCTCACCCCGACCAAGGGGGATGGCGATGCCTACTTGAAGGCGGTTCCGGCGGCACTCAAACCGTGATCTCGAAAGGTGGAATTTGCCCATGCCCACCCGTGCCTCATCTCGGCGATCGTTCCTGAAATCCAGTCTGTCCGCTGCCACGTTCCTGGCGGGGTGTCGGACGGCTCCCACGGAAACGCCGTCCCAGGCCCGGCCACCGAACGTGCTGTTCCTGCTTACCGATGACCACCGTTGGGACGCGCTCTCCTGCATGGGGAACCCGGTGCTGCGAACCCCCAACATTGATCGGCTGGCCGCTGCCGGCGCCACATTCGACAATATGTTCGTCACCACCTCGATATGCTGCGCAAGCCGGGCATCCATTTTCAGCGGTCAGTACGCGCGGCGGACGGGCATTCACGAGTTCAACATCCCGTTCAACCCGCAGGCATGGGCGCAGACCTACCCCCAGGTCTTTCGCCGTGCCGGTTACCGCGTTGGGTTTGTGGGCAAGTATGGCGTCGGGGACGGCTCTCCTCCGCCGGCTGACCAATTCGACTACTGGCGCAGTTTTTCCGGCCAGGGCAGCTATTTCCCGGATAAGGCCAATCCTTCGCTGCACATGACCGACCTGATGACCTTGCAAGCAAACGACTTTCTCCAAAGCGCGTCCGTGAATCAGCCGTTTTGTCTCTCGGTAAGCTACAAAGCGCCGCATTCTCAGGACGGCGACCCCCGCCAGTTCCTCTACGCCCCCAAATATGAGTCGCTGTTCGCGAATCAAACCGTTCCCGTTCCCGAAACCGCCACCGAAGAGTTCTACCAGAAGCAACCCGACTTCATCCGAAATTCCGAAGCCCGCGCCCGCTGGAAAATCCGCTTCTCCAAACCCGACCTCTATCAGAACATGGTTAAGGCCTACTACCGCCTGCTCGTCGGCGTCGATGACAGTGTCGGTACGTTGCTCCAAACCCTCGCCGACCGCGGCCTGGCCGACAACACCATCGTCATCTTCACCGGTGACAATGGCTTCTTTCTCGGCGAGCACGGCTTGGCCGGCAAGTGGTTCATGCACGAAGAGTCCATCCGCGTTCCGCTGATCATATATGACCCCCGGCTGCCGGCGTCGCTCCGAGGACGCCGACGTTCGGAGCTGGCGCTGAATATCGACCTGGCGCCGACCATGCTCAGCCTAGCCGGGCTGAGTCCGCCGTCGCGTACGCAAGGCGTCGACCTCTCCCCCCTGCTGCGAGGTCAAACGCCGAACTGGCGAACCGAATTCTTCTATGAGCACCTGTTCAAGCACAAGACTATCGTGCAGACCGAAGGTGTCCGCACGTTGCGCTACTCCTACTGGCAGTACTTGGCCGTCGATCACGACTCCACCTGGCTCTATGACGTGGCGGCCGATCCGCGTCAGACCCGCAATCTCGCCGCAGACCCGTACTATCAGCCGCTGATCCAGCATTTGAGTGCTCGCTTGGCCCATTACCGGCAGTCGCTGGTGTAGTGAGCCGTTCCCTTCCTGTTGACGGGCATTCGCGCTGGCAGAGACGCCCTTACCTGCGTTTGGCACGTCTCTATAATCTGGCGTATGAGCGATCGAGTTCGAAAGCTGCTGTTGCCGTCATTCCTCGTGGGCGTCTTGCTGCTCACGCTCCTGCTGGCGTATACGCTGCAACTGCAACTGGCCCATCAGCGCCAGACGCAACTCGCGCCGGTGCAATCACTGGGGACGTTCACCCTGCGACCCCCCGGCGCTTGGATGGCGCGGGCTTTGCCGGATGCCTTGATCCTGGAGGAGCCGCCGACACGCTCGTCCCTGCGGCGAAGAATTGAGATCACGCTCAGTCGCGCGCCACGGTTCCTGTCACCTTTGGAATACCTGGTGTCCGCCGGCGATTTGCCGCTGAAAGACGCATCCGCTTTGCTGACAACTCGGCCAACCTCGACCCCGCTGCCTTCGATCCAGCGCATCACGATTGCGGGTTGTCCGGCGATCCTCTTCTCCCAGACTCGCCTCTTTCGAGCCCCAAACCATGGGATCCCGCACCAGTCAAAGCAGATCCTGGCCGCCACGATTCTCCCCTCGAACCAGGCGATTGTGCTCCGCCTCGAGGGCCCCGGCGCGGCAGACATGGCGGACGAATCCCTACTCAGACGTGTCGCTGAATCCCTGTCTGTGACCAATGGACCGCCCGTTGCCCTCGCATCGGAACTGGAAATGGCCGGCGACATCCGGTTGACCCTGCCTGCCACCCTTCAGTACATCCCAAAATCCGACCGTTTCCACGCCGGCCGTACGTTGATTGCCCTCGATTATCCGGGTTATCTCGCGATCAATCTCACCCCGGTTCTCACTCTGTCCGAGGACCACGCGGCTGATCTGCACTCCATGCTCATGGCTCGTGACCCCTCGTTCCACCCGACCGCCGTCCAGCGAATCGACCAGAACACGCTCTCGTGCGTTCGCCGCCCCGAAGACACGTTCCCCGCGGTCGCCTATCTTCATGTCCATCCGGACGGGCGAGCGCTTCTGGCAGAGTTTCGATGGAATACGGCCGCACCATCATCAACCGATGACTTGGCGGTCATCCGGTCACTGTGGGAGGCAATCGCGGCCAATCTGCGGTTCGGAACCGACACCAATGTTGAGTCGTTGATTGATGCGGGAACCGCGGCGCGCAAACACCTGCCCAAAGACCTGGCAACTCTGCTGCCGGCCAGTCCGGACCATTGGCGATGGTACGACGATGCGCTCCCGCTCGCGGCAACTTCAATCGCGCAGTTCTCGCTGGATGACAAAAACATCATCGCCTTTCAGGACACGGATCGGAGTCCCCTCTCTTCTCGCTTCTCACGCGAAGTCGCCCGATGGTGGCTTGCCCGCGATGGCTCGGCCTATTCATACGCCGCCGTCCGCGTTTCTGCGGCCTCCGTCCTGTCGCAGGAGACCCAACTGGCCAACGGCAGCATCAAGTCGATTGTTCGACAGGGCCCCGATTCGGTGGCCCATGCCTCCGGGCCGGTGTCACCCCTTTTTGTCCCAGGCGCAATTCTGCCTTATGTCCTGGGGCACATGCCCTATCAGCCCATGATCCTCCAGACCGAGTCAATCGCCTCGCCGGATCCCTTGGCGTCAGCCCTGCCGCTGCTGGTCCATCTGGAACCGGCGTTCGATGAGCCGCGCAGTCTGCCCGACGAGAAAGAGCCGATGCGAGCATGGTCCGTCCGCGTTGTCGCCACCGGCGCGTCCAGCCGGTGGTACTACGACTCGCAGAACGCACTGCAGGCCATCACCTTCTCCGGCGGTCTGCACGGCCAGCGGATCATCTCCCCTTCGACCCAACCGACCGCCGTCGCCGATTAACTCCCCATCACCTGATGCCGGCCATTGTCGAGAGACCGAATCACTGCTTGAGAGAAGCAACGTCTCGCCGAGGACTCTCGTATTGCTGCCGAACGGCTGTTTCGACAAGCTTCAGGGCCTCAACATAGTCCGGATCAGACGCGTCGGCGTATGCTCCACGACACTTCCCGGTCCCGACCTGCGGACGCTGGAGCGGCGACGTCAGGAAGAGAGAAAGTCTTGGTGAGTTGAGGTCGATCCAGTCGAGGCGGGAAACATCGGCGGGCTCATGGCACGTGCCGCACCGGCGTTCGTGAATGCCGGTGATCCGCTTGAGCAACTCTGAGTCGGCGGCCAGATCGTAGGCACGCTTCTCCGAACGCTTGTTGACGAAGCCATCGTGGTATGGCGCGTTCGCGTCGATCCACGTCACCAGCCGCAGACGTTCCTCATCGGTCAATCTCACTTTCCCATGGGTGGGCGAAGCAAGGCAGGACAGAAGCCTGCTGTTCCGGGAGCCATACGCCAAGGGCCGGGTGATCGAGGCGTCTTGTTGCCGCACGGCAGACACCGAGACTAGCGACTTGTCAATAATGGTCTCGTAGGCGCGGTTGTGGCCGTAGCCGGGGATTCTCGGGTCGTAGGTGGTGAGTCCTGCGGAAAGGTCGATACTCCCGGCGGGTTTCAGGCCGGTGTGGCAAGAAACACAATGACGATCGAGGATGGGCTGAATGTCGCGGAGGAAGCTGATGGGTCGATTGCCCCAAGGCGGCGGGGTGGGAACGGACGCGGGGCGCAGAGCCGCAAGCGGAGAAATCGTTCTTGGCGGAGCGGCCGCCTGGGTTTCGTGACAGCCGATGCACGCGCGAACTTCGCCAGGCTGGAAACTGATGAAACTGCGCATCCGGCGAAGTTCCATCTGGTTCTCATCGAGCAGCTGAAAATAAACAGCAGTGTCGGGCGGAATTTGGAAGTGAGCGCTGCCGTCCGACTCCAGGGGCACCGTCCCCAGCACGCGGACCGGAGTCCAGTTGAGCAGGTTCTTACGCTCGGAGCCGGGACCGCCGTACCCGTGATCCTCACCGTAACGCTGCCCGCCTCGCTCGTTGTCATAGGGCCAGCCGATCGGCTCGGAAATGCGCACGTACTTGGCTTGCTTCGGGTCGATGCCGGACGCGCCGAAGGCGGCGGCCGACAGGATGCATGCGGCGTGTTTCTTGGCGAGGTCACTCTGGTCTGCCAACACCGGCGGCCTGCGCCTGGGACGCAGCGGCGTCGGGGCGAAGCACGATATTCCCGGGTCCCGGTAGATCAGCTCCTTGTTTCCATGCACGTCGATCAGATAAAGCGCGTACCCGGCCGGATCCCGCTCAGGGCCGTACGTATACGATACGAGAAAGTGCTTCTCGGACAGCGGAATGGGTGTCGCATAAAAACCTCCGGCATCATCGACACCCCCTTGGGCAACCACAGCCCCAGCCATCCCGCCTTCGGGGGGCTTCACGCCGGGTGTCACAATCCCGATGCCCGCTGGTTCATTGATGCCGACCGTGTGGTCAATGATCACCACGGGGCCGACGGCGAGTGTGTGGTGCCCGGCAGCCACGGCTAGGAGCTTGCTGCTGTTCGGAATCGAACGCACATCCTCCAACGACCAGGGATCGACAAAGTGCTGCTTGAAAATGGCGTCGGCAAATGTGCCGTCAGGGCGGATGGTCCAGATCGATTGAATGTAGGCCCAACTCCGCTCGTGGTATTCCCACCGGGTGTAGCCGATCGTGCCGTCGTCGAGGGCATGGGGAAGGTAGTCCCCGTCCTTGTTTACGGAGAGTCGGCGGATGCCCGAGCCATCGGGTCGCATGACGTAGAGGTTGCAACTCGTCTCGTCTTTGTCGAACTCGTTGCACTGGAGCGATGTCCCGCATCGCTCGGAGACGAACACGACATCGCCGCTCGGCAGGTACGTCGGATCGAGATCGCTCCACTCACCGGATGTCAGTTGGCGGAGGCTCTTGCCGTCGATCGATGCCTCGAAGATGTGAATGGGTTCTTCGGTCCTCCGCAGGCGGTAGCTCTGGGTACGGTCGAGCCAGCCGTCGGGCGGCTCCGTCGATTTGGCCCGCGCGTAGCCGAAGACCACGCGGTCGCCATCGAACCACAGGTCCATGCCGTGAACGTGGCCGGGGCCGAGGCGGTTGTTGAGAAGGTTCGTGACCATCGAGTCGTGCCCATCCGCAAGAGCGGAGCAGAGCTTGTTCCTGGAGCCCGCGGAAAGGATGCAGATGTCGCCGCCGGGGCGGGAAACCCAAGGCATGTGGTTGAGGCAGATGTCGGGGTAAGTCTCCTGAGTTAATCGCTTAACAAAGACGAGGCGATCGAAATCGAGCAACGGATTGGCGAAAACGATCCTGCGGACGGCCCATCGCGCGACAATGTAAAGCTCGCGGTGAGCACCATCCGGCAACTGCCCAGTTAGCGTCTTGAGTTGCGCCGAGATCTCGTCCAGACGCCGCAGAAAATCGCGAACATCGACGCCGGATTCGGCCAGATCGGCGGCCAAACGCCGGCCACGATCGATCACCTTCCCAGTGGGATACCGCGTCTCGCGGATTTTCGCGGTGGACCATGGGCTGAGGCTACTCTGGTCGGCCGGGCGATGCAGCGCATGGTTCTGGTCGGTGCGATCGGGACCGAAAACTTCCACTTCATCCAGATGGAAGAAGATCGGTCTGTCGGACGGAATCTGGAGCCGAATGAAGCGGGTTGTTACCAGAGGATCAAGGCTGACTTCGAGCGGTTTGCCGGTTATGCCGTCAAAGTGATGATCGCGAATCCGGCGGAGGAGCTTCCATGAATTGGCGTCGTCGGAAACGAGAATGTTGAGGTTGTCGGCGTTGTGCAGGCCGGGGGCATAGTCAAGCCGGTTGTAGATGACAATGCGGCGGACAGGGATAGGTCGGCCAAGATCGATCTGCCACCAGGGGTTCGGTTCCTGACCGGTGTGGAAACCGTACCGGCCGTTCTTGACGCCGTCGCAGGCCCCGGCTGCGTCGGATCGAGTCGAGACAGGAACGATGAGCGCCTGGAGCCAGTCATTTTCAATCTGCTGGCGGAGCCCGGTTGGCGGAACGGCCGAACGGGCGATGGAACCCAGGATCGCGGTTGAGAAAACAAGACAGGCAAGACGTGTCACGGGTGCATCGCTCCTCTCGGCTTCGAGCACGAAGGAATCACACCTCTGATCTTACCTGCCGCGATTGCAAATGTGCCAGACGGTGCTTGGAATAACTCCCGGAAAAGCGAGAATGAAGCGACACTTCAGATCGGAGCACTTATGCGTTTTGCACGGATGACCGGATGGCTCGTGATGGGCGCGATGGTGACGACGGCATTGGCGCAGCAGACGCCGATGGCCAAAGTCGATGTGTGTGTGTATGGGGGGACCGCAAGTGGTGTGGCGGCGGCAGTGGCGGTTGCCCAAGAGCGGAAAACCGTCGTCCTGGTCGAGCCGGGAAGGCACTTGGGCGGGATGACCAGTGGTGGGCTCGGCTTTACCGATTTCGGGAACAAGGCCGTCGTGGGAGGGATCTCGCGAGATTTCTACCGCGAGGTTGGCAAGGTCTATGGGAAGGACGAGGCGTGGACCTTCGAGCCGCACGTGGCCGAGGCGATCCTCACGCAGTGGGTCCAGCGGAATGGCATTGCCGTTGCCTACAACCATCGCCTGCAGAGTGTGAAGAAAGAGGGGGCGAGGATTGTCTCGATCACCCTCGAGAAGGCGGGAGTGGATGAGACCGGAGCGCCTCTGGCGACGCCGACGGCCCGCAATGCGATGGTCATCGAGGCGGCCATGTACATCGACGCAACCTACGAAGGTGACCTCATGGCTGCCGCAAAAGTCTCCTATACCGTCGGACGCGAGAGTGTTGCCCAGTACGGCGAATCCCTTAACGGAATCCGCGCCAAGACACCCGCCCACCAGTTCCTCGTCAAGGTTGATCCCTACCGCACACCCGGGGATCCTACCTCAGGATTGCTGCCGCTAATTGCCGATGGCGACGGCGGAAAACCGGGGGACGGAGACAACCGAGTGCAGGCCTATAACTTCCGCATGTGCCTGACTCAGAACGCCGCCAACAAGATGGCGATCGAACCGCCAGCCGCTTACGACGAAAAACGATTCGCGATTCTCGGGCGGTATCTCGAGGCGCTGGTGGCGGAAAATAAGAAGCCCAAACTCGGGATGCTTCTGAAGATCGACATGATGCCCAACGGAAAAACCGACATCAACAATAATGGCGCCGTCTCGACCGACTTCATCGGCGAAAACTACGCCTACGCCGACGGCGACTGGGCAACCCGGTCGAGAATATGGAAGGAACATCAGGCGTACATCCGGGGGTTGCTGCACTACCTGGCGACGGGCACGCAGGTGCCAGGCGATATTCGCAGGGAAATGGGCAAATGGGGTCTGTGCAGGGACGAGTTCAAGGACACCGCCGGCTGGCCACACCAGATGTACGTGCGCGAAGCCAGGCGGATGATCGGGCGGGTGGTCATTACGCAGGCGGATTGCGAGCACAAGCGAGTCTGCGACGATTCGATCGGAATGGGTGCGTACAACATGGACTCGCACAACTGCCAACGCATCGTCAAGAACGGTGCCGTCGAAAACGAGGGCGACGTGCAGGTGCGCCCGACCGGGCCCTATCCGGTCAGCTATCGCGCGATCACACCGAAGGAGCACGAGTGCCAGAACCTGCTGGTGCCCGTCTGTCTCTCCGCCAGTCATATCGCTTACGGATCCGTACGGATGGAACCGGTCTTCATGGTCCTTGGCGAGTCGGCGGCCCGGGCGGCATGCGCGGCGATTGCGGAGAAGACTTCCGTTCAGCAGATCGACGTCAAGAAACTGATGGCGAAGCTCGAGGCCTGCAATCAAGTACTGACTTTTGTTGCCCGTAAAGGCGGGTAGCTCCCCCTTCTTCAGCAGTCTCTGGGCTCTCCCATCCGACTAGCCTGAAAAGGCGATCTTGCGTACGGCCCGCCGCGCCTTATCATCTCCGCAGGTGAATCGAACAGGGGAAACGGGAACCGGACATGGGAAAGCTCACTGCAGAACTCGCAAGCGGATGGGAAGGAGCGGACGAGCCGCTGGCGGGTGAATCCCCTGAGAGATGTGATCCTGACGAGGCGTGTCTTCACAAACCTACCATCGGGGGGGGCGAGATTCCTGCCCAGCCACTGCTCCCTCGCCCTCCCATCTTTTTTCCTTCATGGCCGGGCCATTGAGACGCCCGGAATCATCCTGTTCGACGACATCAAAACAAACGGGGGGGGTGTTGCGGCCGCAACCGGCCCGCACACAATTGTTCTGGAGCGGGTAATGCTTACCCGAGATAAACCACCCCCCGGTCC
>CAYVKG010000015.1:0-62650 GCA_964451955.1 uncultured Tepidisphaeraceae bacterium | reverse complement strand
GTCAAGTTCCGAGAGTATCTTGTCATCGTAATCCAGGCGACCGTCGGCGAGAATGTCGACCTCGCTCCCGGCCAGAAGCGTGATGCCTCTGATCCTCGATGCGGCGCGGCGGATATCGGCAACGTGCTTCACGAGCCGCTTGGCATCCAGGCCATTGGCAATGACGGAGCTTTGAGAATGGTCAGTAATGGCCAGGTACTCGTAACCAAGCGATTTGGCGGCTTCAGCCATCTGCTCGATGGTGCCCGCGCCGTCTGAAGCAACGGTGTGCACATGCAGGTCGCCTCGCAGATCCTGCCGGGTGATGAGCCTGGGCAGTCTCCCATCGAGCGAGGCCTGGACTTCACCACGATCCTCGCGGAGTTCCGGCGGAATGAACGCCATGCCCAGCGCACGGTAAATGTCCTGCTCCGTCTCGCTGGCAATCGGATCGATGCACGGTGCTTCCGCTGTCTTCTTGCCGGCTTTCTCATAATCGTCCGCGTTGTAGAGCCCCCACTCGTTCAACGTCATGCCCTTGGCCTGCGCAAGCGAGCGGATTCTGACATTGTGATCCTTGGAGCCCGTGAAATAGAGCAGTGCGGCGCCAAAATGACGCCGGGTCAGAACCCGAAGATCCACCTGAAGGCCCGATGCGGTCACGACCGATGCTTTGACAGAGCCTTGGTTCAGCACACGGGCTACGGAGGGGAACTTGACGAAGGCGGAAGTGATGCTCTGACCGACCACAGGGTCATCGATGCAACAGAGAAGGTCAAGGTCCCCAAGCGTCTCGCGACAGCGCCGCAGTGAGCCAGCAGGCTCCACCTGCACCACAGCAGGAAGATCGCGCAGCCAAACAAGAAAATCCTGGGCAACAGGCAACGCCTCCGCAATGCCAACGCGAGTGGCCCGGGAGCGAGCTTCAAGCCCCTTCCTGATGGCGGCTATCTTCTTTTCACCCATGCCCTTAAGACCAAGCAGCGACCCATTGTCGATTGCCGCCTTCAGCTGTTCGGCCGACGTGATATTGCGCTCCCTCCAGAGAAGAGAGATCGTCTTGGGTCCCAGAGATTCGACTTGCAGCAGGGCAGGAAGTCCCGGCGGAACCGACTGCACAATCTCATCGTAGTCGCTTGATTTGCCTTCAGTCGCGTATTCCTCGATAATCCGCCGTGAGCTCGGGCCAATGCCTTCGATCTCTTTCAACGCATCCGTTTCGATGGCCTGCCTGAGGTCAATCGACAGGTCCTTGATGATGCGAGAGACTTTGCGAAACGACAGCCCCTTGAAAGGATTGTCGCCCCTGATATCCAGCAGGTCGGCCATATTGGAGAAGAGATCGGAGAGTTCAGAGTTGAGTGACATGAGAGCATTATACCGAGGCACAGAACGCTGAATCGGCAGCCTGCGCGGAGTGCCGACGCGGCTTAGCTAATCCCATGGCCCGAACATAAACGCCTATCCCCCCGAGAAGGCCGTCAAACCCTGAACTATGATATGCGCGGGTCGTACGGACTGGGATCTCCCCCAATCTATGCCTAGGGGATGGCGCAGTACCCCCAGGCGGCACGGAAAACGACTGCGGAGACTGGAAAAGCGAGCAAGGGTACAAGATTGGCTGACTCACCGAAAGACATGAAGCGGGCAGAGTATTGGCTGGTGGTCGCAGTCACTGCGGCGGCACTGTTGGCGACATGGGGGCTGGACCCGATCATCGGGACGACTTCGCCATATGTGGCATTCTACTTCTCCTCAACCTATGCGGCAGTGAAACGAGGAACCCGGGCTGGATTGCTCTCGCTCGTGCTCGGGGCGACACTTGGAACACTGTTTATCGCATTGCGCGAGCACACCGACATCAGTTGGCTCGACGAAGCGGTGTGGCTGGTCGTCTTCGTGCTTTTTGGCGGAATGGTGACCGTTCTGGGCGGCCGGCTGCTGGCGTTGCGGAATGTGGCAACCTTGCGAGCGGAGGAGTTGGCCACGACCGCGGCAGCCCTGCAGGAGAGCGAACAGCGGCTTCGCGCAACCTACGACAGTGTTGCCGTCGGAATCCTGGAGGCGGACACGACTTACCGATTCATCGCGGCAAACGATCGAATCTGTCAGATCCTTGGCTATACACGTGAAGAGATGCTCGGAATGACGGTGCTCGAAGTGACGCACCCGGAAGATCGAGAGCACACCGACGCGATGAACGCACGGTTGAGGGAGGGAACAGCCAAGACAATCCACTATGAGAAGAGATTTCTGAAGCGAGACGGGACTCCCCTGTGGGTGCATGTGACGGTGTCTTCTGTCGTGGGCGAAAGCGGGCATTGCCTGCGGTATGTCGGCACGGTAGAAGACATCAGCGAGCGAAGGCGAAGTGAGGCCGTCCTTCGCAGCCGGCTCGCGGCCATCAACGCTGCGGCGGATATGGTCGTCATAACCGACGCCTCCGGGACGATCGAGTACGTCAACCCGGCTTTCACCAAGGGCACCGGATACACCGAACAAGAGGCGTTGGGACGCAATCCGCGCATCCTCAAGGGTGGAACTCAGGATGAACAATACTATCGCGAACTTTGGCAAACGATCCGCGCCGGAAAGGTCTGGCAAGGCCAGTTGGTGAACCGTCGAAAGGACGGATCCCTCTACACCGAGGAGATGACCATCACACCGGTGTTGGACTTGGACGGAAAGGTCGGCAAGTACATCGCCATCAAGCGGGATATCACGCAGCGCAAGGCGGCAGAGGAGGCATTGGCCGCAGCCATGTCGGCGGCTGACCACGCCAGAGAGACCGCGGAGGTGGCCAACCTCTCCAAAGATCGCTTTCTGGCAGTCCTGAGCCACGAATTGCGGACGCCTTTGACGGCGGTGCTGCCCGCGTTGGACGCGCTGACAAAACACGTGAGCAATAAGGAGACGGAGTACCTGGAGATCGCCAAGCGAAACGTCGAGTTGGAGGCCAGGCTCATCGATGACCTCCTGGACGTGACCCGCATCGCCAACGGAAAGATTCAGCTGGATCGCCAACCCGTGGACCTTAACGCGGTCATCCGGCAGGCAGCCGAGGTCTGTGCGGCCGATGTCCAGGCAAAACAGTTGCGATTTGAGGTGGCGGCCAACGACTCGCCCCAAGTGGTCTGGGGTGATGCGACAAGGCTGCAACAGGTCTTCTGGAACCTGCTCAAGAACGCGGTCAAGTTCACCCCCCCTGGTGGACACGTCCAAGTCCGATGCCGCCAGAGCCGAAGACCGGATCAAGCAGACACGCCTGCGGGTCAGCAGAATGGATGGACCGTCGTCGAGGTAATCGACAGCGGAGAAGGCATCGAACCACACGCTCTCGATCGAGTTTTCAACGCCTTTGAGCAGGGCACTCAATTGACCACCCAGCAGTTCGGGGGGCTTGGTTTGGGATTGGCTATCAGCAAGTCGCTCGTGCAGATGCACGGGGGAAGAATCTGGGCGGAAAGCGAGGGGAAGGGCAAGGGAGCGAAATTCACGGTGCAATTGCCACTGTTCTCTCAAACGGGCTGCCGGTCCGCCGCTGGCGCCGCCCGCGTTGAGGCATCCAATCCTGATGACTGCAACGACCATCCCACCGGCTTGCGTGTCTTGCTGGTTGAAGACCATAAGGATACCGCGAGGATTCTCGAACGGTTGCTGACTGCCGACGGACACACGGTAACCCATGCGGCTCAGGCGGCAACCGCGCTCGAATTCGTCAGGAACGGCCAATTCGACCTGATGTTGTCGGATCTGGGACTGCCCGACGGCACGGGGCATGACTTGATGCGACAAGTGCTGGCCATGGGAAAACAGATAAAGGGGATCGCACTCAGCGGTTACGGAATGGCAGCTGATGTTCAGAAAAGTCGCGAGGCGGGTTTCATGGAGCACTTAACAAAACCCGTCAATTACAATAATCTGCGCCAAACCCTGAAGCGGGTCATGTATGGGGCAACCAATGATGCCTGATACCCGAATCAACACCCCCATGGACGCCGGTTCCGCGCTGCCCCCACTCCACGGCAGGCTCAAGCGTCCGATAAGCTGACGCCCGCTTGCAGTGAATTACTGTTTTGCAACCATGGAGTGGTCGATTAAAACTGTTGTCGAGCGGCAGTTGGAACGTGCGGACTCATTGGCAAAGAAAACACCTATGGCGGAACGCGCTTCAATAGCGGTCCTGATTCCCACCAAGAACGAAGAGATCAACCTGCCAGTGGCGCTACGAAGCGTCATGGGTTGGGCCCACGAAGTGTTCGTCCTGGATTCGGGTTCGACGGATCGAACAGAGCAGATTGCCAAGGAAATGGGGGCCATATTCGTGGTACATCCCTGGGAGGGCTACGCAAGACAGAAGAACTGGGGATTGGACAATCTCCCCATCACCGCCAAATGGGTCTTCATCCTCGATGCCGACGAGTCAATAACGCCCGCCCTGCGCGATGAACTGGTCCAGATCGCGAATGCCGACACCTGCGAAGAAGACGCCTTCTATGTCAACCGGTATCTCTTGTTCATGGGCAAGCGGATCCGGCACTGCGGCTATTACCCGAGTTGGAATCTGCGATTCTTCAGGCGGGGCAAAGCACGCTACGAGGAACGCGAAGTCCACGAGCACATGATCACCCAGGGCAAGTCCGGCTATCTGAAGGGCGAAATGGAGCATGTGGACCGCAGGGGGCTTGAACACTTCATCGCCAAGCACAACCGCTATAGCACGCTCGAAGCAAGAGAGTATTTCAGAATCCAGCGCGACTTGGCGGCGGGCCGGATGGCGTTTCGTTTCTGGGGAGGCGGACCGGTCGAAAAACGCAGGTGGGTAAAACACCGGATCTGGCCACGCGTTCCCTTCCGATCGTTCGCGCGATGGTTCTACATGTACATCTTGAGGCTGGGGGTTCTCGACGGACGCGCGGGGTTCCATTTATGCGTCATCTTGGCGTTATATGAGCATCAGATCACCGTGAAATTGGACGAGTTGTGGCGACAGTACAGGAACGCGAACGGCGGAACTCGCAAGGGCCTGCGAGGATCGAGGCCCTCTCAGGCCATGACCTTGCCTTCCCCAACGGATCCCATTGCGACGCTCTCGCCACCCGCCGACGAGGAGGTGGAACGAGAGGCATTGACCTTTCGCGAGCAGTTTGGCGCAGATACGACGGACGGCGTGAGGTGGCCTTACCCGAGGTATGTATACGTGCTGCGACTTATTTGGGCTATCGTGTGGCGGACGGTATGGAAGATCTGCTGGTGGCGAGTTCCATTGCTCCGGACGCTGCTGTTGCGCCTTTTCGGCGCTAAAGTGGGCTCCGTGGGAATGATGGGCTCAACTTGGGTCGAGATGCCCTGGGACCTGAAGATCGGCAAGAGTTGCATCATCGGACCACGCGTTCAGTTATACAATCTCGGAGGTCTCGAGATCGGCGATCAGACCGTCCTGTCCCAGGACGTGTATGTCTGCGGGGGAACGCATGACTACACCGATCCAACCTATCCACTCATACGAAAGAAGAACGTGATCGGCAGCTATGTGTGGGTGGCCGCAGGCGCGTTCATTCATCCCGGGGTGACCATCGGAGACGGAGCGGTGATTGGCGCTCGCGCAGTCGTGACACGCGACGTTGAGCCATGGACCGTCGTGTCCGGGCATCCGGCAAAGGTCATTCGAAAGCGGGAAATTCGCCGCATCGGTGACGCGGCGGAGAAGCCCACGGCAGGCTGATGGTGGTCAGACGAAGACGATCGGCGAAGCAGAAGACTCGGCTCCTGGTTGTGGTAATCGACCTGGCAGGGGGCACCGGGACCTTCTGCCGCACCCTGGCAAACGGCCTCAAACGCTTCTGGGGCGATGAGTTTGAGGTCTCCTTGCTTGTGCTCCGGGAACGCTCGCTCGTTCGCGAGGACTGCACGCTCTTCTCGCAGATTCACGTGATCAAGGCCGAGGTGCACACGAATTGGCGAAGATGGATGGAGACCCCGATCCACGCCATGCGTGTCAAGGCCGCCATCGCACGAATCCCGAGCGACGTCATCCTCACAGTCGGAACCTATGCAAACCTCCTGGTGCCCACGGTGGCGCCCAACCGACGAGTCATCCTGAGCGTCCACACGAACACAACAGAACAACTCAAAAGCGGGCGATTTCCCCGCGTGATCGGACAGCTCATGCGATTGGGGTATCCCAGGCGGCCGATCGTCGTTCCCGCTCAGGGCGTCGCCGACGACTTGAAGAAGAGCTTCGGCGTGAGGGATGTGAAGGTCATTCCCCACGGAGTCGATATCGCGAGAATCCAGGAACTGGCGGAAGAACGCCCGGAGGACCTGCCAACCGCACGACCCTACATGGTCGCGTGCGGCCGTCTGACCGCCCAGAAAGACTACCCAACTCTGCTCAAAGCCTACGCCAAAGCAAAGACACATGGCATAACCGAAGATCTCGTCATCGTCGGCGACGGAGAGGATCGCGCAGAGTTGGAGAGACTCGTGGACGAATTGGGGGCAACCAACGCGGTCCACTTCGTCGGACATCAAAACAACCCCTTCGGGTTCATCAAGCAGGCTCGCTTCTTTGTCCTGCCCTCCATCTGGGAGGGGTTTGGGTTGGTGCTTCTCGAAGCCATGGCGTTGGGCTTGCCGGTCATCTCGACCGATTGCCCCAGCGGCCCAGCGGAAATCCTCGACGGGGGCCGATTCGGGGTCCTCGTCAAGGTCGGTGACCATGCGGGCCTTGCCGCGGCAATCACCGAACTGAGCAAATCCGCCAGTACGCGCGAATCTTTGTCCCAGTTGTCGCGTCAAAGGGCACAACAATTGAGCTTGGAACAGATGGCACAGGCCTACCGGGACCTTCTGGTCAGTTAATGGGTGTGTTTCAACAGTTGATCGTTGCCGCCTCTTCGCGGATGATCACTGGCTGGTCGTCGGGATCGGGGGGCGGGACACAACGGAGGATCATATGATGCGTCGGGTTATCGCGGCTGTGAGCCTGTTGGTGGTGGCGGCGACGGCGATCGGACAACCATTGAGTGATCGGGTCCCTGAGAATGCAATCCTCTACCTGGGCTGGCAGGGAACCGAGGCCATGCCACCCACGTACACCCAGTCCCATCTGAAGGGCATCCTGGACGGATCCAATCTCCCGGCGGTGTTCAACGACATGATTCCGCGCCTTATGCAAAAGGCGACCGCGGGGGATCAGGAAGCGGTCATGGCCTGGGGCATTGCACGAGCCGTTGGGGGACCCATGTGGCGGCATCCATCGGCCGTCTACTTCGCGGGCGTCGATTTCCAGGCACCCGCCGGGCCTTGCCCCCGATTCGCGATCATCTGCCAGGCGGGACGCGAGGCCGATGCATTGTTCAAACAACTGCAGGACTTGGCACAAGGCCCTCTGTCAGGTTTGCCGTTTCCCGTAAGGACCATCCGACTGGGGGACATCGTCGGCCTTGCCGTGGGGTATGCCGACGACGAGCAGGCAATGGCCGGAAACGAGTCGCCCAAGCGCCCTAAGCCAATCAGCGGTTCGGCGCGTTTCGCACAGGCGATCGGCCAAGTCCAGAAGGACGCGGTCGCGATCGCGTACGCCGACGTGCAAGCACTCGTAGCCATCGTGGAGGAGGGCGTTCGCCTTGGCGATGATCCGGATGAACTCGCGAGCTGGCACAAAGTCCGAGACGCCCTTGGTATCAGGAATGTACAGCGGGCTCTTATGACCGGCGGATTTGAAGGAAAGGACTGGACTTGGCAGGCCTTCGTCGGTGCGCCCAATCCGAGGACCGGTCTTGTCGCCATGGCGACCGGAAAACCGATCAGCGACGACGCGATCCGGCTCGTGCCGGCGACCGCGACCATGATGGAAGCGTACTCCATGGACGCCATCGCCATCCTCGATGCGATGCGGGCACTTGGAGGTACATTGGATCCCGAAGGCGAGAAAGAGTTCGACCATGCCATGGCGGAGATCAACCGGTTCATCGGAATGGATCTCAAGAAGGACGTCCTGGCAACCTTCGGAACCGAGTGGGTCACCTATAGCGATCCGGCAAGCACCGGCGGCGGTCTCCTCGGGACCGTATGGGCCAATCGACTCAGAAAGCCGGCCGAGGCCGAAGCGGCCCTCAAGAAACTCTCGGCCATGCTGACGGACGCGTTGGCAAAAGAACTCACACCACAGAAAATCACCATCGCCATTGAGGCGGCCAAGATCGAAGGCCTGGATGTCCACACCCTGAAGGTGCCCCTGCTGGCCCCCTCGTGGACCATCAAGGACGGCGTCTTGTACATCGGCCTGTTTCCCCAGGCAGTGGTGGCCTCCGCGGGATACAGGGGCAAGTCGATCCTGGACAACGAAAAATTCGTGAGTCTGCGGAAGCGGCTGGGGGGATCGAACGCAATTTCAATCAGTTTTGCCGATTTGAAGGAATCGGCGCCCGGTGCCTATCAGTTCATCTTGCCCGTCGTGCAGTTGGGCATCGGTCTGGCGGACATGTGGGGCGTGAAAGCGCCGCCTATGGTCGTGCCCCCACTGGCAACACTCATGGCAAACCTATCGCCCATGGAGGATGGGTTCTGGATCGACGACGCTGGCTGGCATTACAAGGCGTTGACGCCCTTCCCAGGGGCGCAGCTGTTGACCGCGGACGCCACGGCCGGCGTGGCCGTGGCCGGGCTGACGGCGAGCATCATGCTGCCAGCCCTGAATTCGGCCAAAGAGCGCGCCGAGCGCGTCAAATGCGCATCCGACCTGAGGCAGATCGGCCAGGGCATCATGCTCTACGCCAACGACAACAACGGTAACTTCCCCCCTGACCTAGGCACTCTCGTTAGAGCCGTTGATCTGTCCCCTCTGGTGTTCATCTGTCCGACGCGGGGAACCGAATTGCCGGCGGAGGTGCGGCGGAACATGGCCGATCCGGCAAAAATGGCGGCCGTCATGAAGTGGGTAAACGAGAATTCCGACTATGTATACCTCGGGGCAAAGTTCAACATCAACAACGCGAAGCCGGACACGATTCTGGCTTACGACAAGCTCAACAACCACGAGCGACAAGGCATCAATATGCTGTTCGGCGACGGACACGTGGAATGGAACACACTCCCGCGGGCAATCGAATTGATCAGGAAGCAGGAGGGTAAGGTTGAGGAATGACCAATCACCAACCTCGAATGGCCGGCTAATACCCACGCCGGTTCGCCAATAAACAATCCGCGCACGGCCCAAGACATGACGCTTTGGCTACAACGACATTGCCGCCACGTTCAGAATCCGTCGCTTTATGCCGACTCACAAAACCGTCATCGGATATGGGGCCGGATGATGTCGGCCCAAAGCTTGTAGCCTTCCCGGCTCAGGTGCAGCCGGTCGGACAGGAAAAGACTCTCCCGAGGCAGGCCATCGGGATGGAGCATCGGGGTGAAGATGTCCACAAACGTAAGACTCGGGTCTGTGAGGGTGTAGGCGCGGACAAGCACGTTCGCTCGCCTGGTTTCTGCAATGAACCGAATACGCGAGGGGCTCGGCTTAATGGCAATGAAGGCGATTGGAACCCCCGGAAGATCGACGCGCACCTTCTTCACAAACGTCTGAAAATCGGCAAGAACCTGCTCCGCTGACATGCCCTTGGCGATGTCGTTGTCGCCGGCATAGAGGAATATCTGGCGTGGCTCGTACCGCGTGATGATGCGGCCGGCATACCGGATATTGTCCTGGATGGTGGAACCGCCAAAACCCCGATTGACAAGGATCACGCCCGGCAAATCCTCGGGAAGCGTCTTCCACATGCGAATGCTGGAACTGCCCACAAACAGGACTGCGTGGCGAAAAGGCGGGGCAACGCGATCCGATGCCTCAAAGGCTAGAATCTCGTCCTCAAAAGCAGGCCGGGTGGAGGCGCTTTGTGTGGCTGCGGGCGCCGCGGCGCGGGCCGTACTGATGAAAAGAAACACAACGACAACAAGCATTCGATGCGAACAGAACATGCCGGCTATCCTAACATCGTCCGTCATCGAGACACAGACGCGCAAAGAAGAAAACGCACGCCGACGTTGGCCCGTGCGCGGGCCTTGTACGTCTGCCTGCGCTCACTCCCGCGAATTCGAGTCCAGCAGCGGGTTGAACCGCTCCCCAAAAACCGGTCGCGCGATAAGGTGGATTCGTCGGCCTGAGAACAGGAGACGAATCATGAGTCGAGAACGAAGGAAGTTCTCCCCGGCCATTCAGGCACGCGTGGCGATCGACATCGTCACGGCCGCGGCCAACGTGTACCTGAATGCGATCTCGATCCTCCACCCGAAACGCCATAAGTGCTGTCATGACAGGTACCCGATATTCCGGACCACCTCGGCCGGAACGCCAAGCTCGCAATCTTCGCCCATCTCGTCATAACCGCAGGGTCACAAAGTCGCTTCACGAACCAACACTCTGGCGGTTTGTCCGAGGGAAGAGCACCGCCAGCAAGACCATCGTTGCCGCCGCAATGGCAGCCTGCGTCCACCAGAACTGCGAGTACTCCTGCACCGGACTGCCCTCAACGATATGCTTGAATCGGTCCCAGAATTCGTTGTAAAACCCGGCCAGGAGCGGCCCAAGCCCGATCGCGACCATTCCGAACACCGTCTGTGCCGAGTGCCTCGCGTCCGCCGGCGCCAATCGCTCAATGTATACGTATGCCGCCGCCAGGAAGCACGAAAAACACACCCCATGTAATCCGATCGCCGCAATGACCAGCCAGGTGGGCCCGCCCATCGCGAATATGACGAACCGCAACACGTACGCCGCCGTCCCAATCGCCAATACCAGCTTGTATCCCAGCCGCTTCAGCAGGTACCCCAGCACCAGCAGGCACAGAATCTCGCTCACCTGCCCCAGCGACATCGCTGGTCCCACGTACTTCTGCTCCAAATGAATCGCATCTTTCAAGAACGGCGCCATCCGAATGAAATACGCGCTGTGAATGATCGCGATCGGCAGGGTCAGCAACATGATCACCGCGAATCCCGGATGTCGAAACAGCGAAAACGCCTCCACAAACGCCAGCGGATTCTCCACGTTTTTCTTCGGCGGTGTCTTCGGCAACATCAGCACGCAGTACGCCGCATATACCACCGACATCACGCCCGCTACCTTCAGCGAATCAACCACCCTAGCCGTGTCCAGAACCTTGTCCCCCGTGCTCAACCACGCAATCGAGAACACGTTCGTCGCAACGATGAACCCGATCGTCCCCAGCATGCGCAGCGGAGGGAACGACCGCTCCGGATCCTGCAAGTTCGCAAACGCCACACTGTTCGTCACCGAAAGCGTGGGCTGATATGCGATCGAAAACACGATCGCCAATGCCAGGAACGGCGCAAACGTTGTCTGGTACGCCGTCACAAAAAATGCGCAACCCGCCACCAGCATCAGCAGACCCAACGCGCGCTCGCCGTTCAGATACCGGTCCGCCAATTGCCCCGCGATGAAGGGCGCCAAAAAAGCCCCGATCGCGCCGGCCGATGCCAGGATCCACCCCACCTGCCCGCCGGTAAACCCAACCCCTCCCTGTGCAGGTGTCGCCTGCAGGTAGTTCGAAAGATAGGGCATCCAGACCCCCTGCACCGCGTATTGCAGGAACATCATCCCGCCCAAAAGTGCCAATACCCTTGACGATGACGATTGCGTTGCAGAAGTGGTGGTTTGCGTCATGGACGCCTATTGCAACCGCACGATGAGCGGTTGACAAGCCCCAACCCGCTTCCCAAAAAAGGAACCGGCCTCGGCCTCTGCAAAATACCGCGCAGAGAACAAGGCCGGCCATCGCGGCTCTCGACGAAAAATCACTCGCCCGTGATCGGTCGGATTTTCATGTTGCGAAATGCCAGATCGCCCGCATGGTCGCCCTGAAGCGCAATATGACCCTTCGTGGGCTTCCCAAACATCTTCATCCCGCCAAACTTGCTCTTGGCAACCCTCGCATTCCAGTCCTCGCTGCCCTTCACAAAATCGTAGTACTTCACGCCGTTCATCCACAATTCGCCGCGTTTTGGCGTCACAATGAGCCGAATGGTGTTCCATTCGCCCGCGGGCTTCGTGGCGTCGGCAGGCTTCCCTGTCTTGGGATCAACAGCCGGCTTGTAGAGCTGATACATCCAGCCCGACAACTCGGGGTCGTGGGCCTCGCCGTTGTCCTGCAACTGGACCTCCGGGCCGGTCGCCCACGGCGCGCCCTGGTCTTCCGTAACATGGAACATGAGGCCGCTGTTGCCGCCTTTGCCAATCCGATAGTCGAGAACCAGTTCAAAGCTGTCGTACTGGTTCACGGTAACCATGTCACCGGCATTTCCGGTCTTGCCGATGGTTCCATCCTTCACTTCCCACTTGGGCGAGAGCTTGTCCTTCTTGAAGTTCCGCCAGCCCTCGGTCGTCTTGCCGTCAAACAGCAGCACCCAACCGGCCTTCTTCTCGGCATCGGTCAATGTGTTCGCCGCCTGATTCTGAGCGACCGCAGTGCAAGCGGGCAGAAACATCATCGTCGCCAGCATCGCCACAAAAAGCGTCCTGAACATATCCGCTCATGCTCCTTTCAATTCAATGCGCTGTGTAACAAGACCTATTCATATCCTACGGATTCCCACGTCGAATGCAAAGCCGGATGGATTGGCTGCAACACACAACACATGCGTGCGTCTGAATATGCGGGCAAAGGCCCATGTCCGAAAGAGTGGGCCGGCAATACTGCACGCAGCCCGCCCGCTTTGGCACATCCCCTGACGGCTACTTCACGAGCAGGCATCTGAGTTTGTGCTGATCGCGGACAATCAGTTTCCCGTCGGACAGGGCAAGTGGCGCCCAGATATTACCGTCTTCGCCGTCGACGACTTTGGCCTGTGAAAGGACCTTGAACGCCATAGGATTGGCCTCCAGCAAGCTGAGCACGCCCATCTTGCCGTGCATGGCGAAGATCAAACCATCCGCCAGCAAAAACGCCCCAAAGTCAAACTGCATTCTCGCTCCGGTTTCCCAGCAGACCCGGCCATTCATATCCAGGCAAACCAGTCCCGCGCTCGCGCCGCCGTGGTCCTTGTGGCTCTGAACGTAGATGTGGCTATTGTGCAACGCGGGGCTCTGGATGTGCGACGCGACGGCATTCGAGCGGGAATACTCGACTGCCCATTGGTCGGCCGATCGGTGGACTCTTAGGAAGAGACAGCCGACTCCGTACCCACCAGTAATCAGCAGGCGATCGTCGCCAATTCGGAGCGGTTGGGGGATGGGGATCTTGTAGGGGCAGGGCGTCTGCGTCTGCCAGAGAATCCGGCCGGTATTGGGGTCGATGGATGAGACAATGGCTGGCGGTGCGCTGGCGGGCGCCTTCTCAGGATCGCTGGGTTGGGCGATCATGATCAACTGCTCCACGCCGTCGAGAACAGTGAGATAGGGGCTGACATGGCTGTACCAGTTGCGACCGACATAGCCGCTTTTCCAGCAAATGGTACCCGTGTTTTGGTCATAGGCGACGAGCCCAACCTTCTGAGTCTGCGGTGCCACGATAACCATGTCTCGATACAGGACCGGGCTCTGGCTCACTCCCCAGCGAGGGACCTGCGCTCGAGCCAGATGGTCGAGCCGCGATACCGGTTTCTCCTCGCGGTCTATGGCCGGGTCCTTGAAATCCTCGACGAGGTGATGCGACCACGCAATCCCGTGGGTAGCTCGATCGAAGCAAGTGACATGTCCGAACCCCCCTACCACAAACACCCGCCTTTCAGTCACCGTGGGAACCTGCCGCGTTCCGTCATAGGGAAGTGTTCCGGGTGCATCATAGGCGCAATTCCAAACCTCGCGGCCGGTTTCCAGATCGAAGCACCGCAAGACGTCCTCTTTCTCGCCGATGCGATCGAGAAGAAAAACCTGATGGTCACGCACGGCCGCCCCCGCAAAACCACCGGCCACCTCGACGGACCAGAGCACGGTCGGCTGTCCCGTGTCCCATTTCCGGAGCAGGCCCGTTTCCATCGAAGCCCCGGTACGCGTCGGTCCCTGGAATTGGGGCCAATCGTCCGCGAACGCTCCGGCGATCAGTCCCGTCAGAATGACCAATGCTGCCACGAGTCGCAACGTCATAAGCTCGCCGATTCCGATTGGCTTCCTCGTCATGCGTACTCCGCATATCGCGGCTGATACATCGCATCGCGGACCTTGGAAGCAATATCACGGGGTTTCCTGGCCCTTGCCAACCCGGCATGCCACGCCTCGCCGGCCACGGCCTCGGCAATAGCCGCGGAAACCTCGCGGATCCGACCCAGTGCCGGATAGACTCTCCCTTCGGCGAGCTCCGCGTCAGTCACCGTCGACGCTAACGCCTTTGCGGCAATGGAAAACATGGTTCTGGTCACACGCTTCGCCCCACTGACGACAATCCCCAGGCCCACGCCAGGGAAAATGTAGGCATTGTTGCCCTGGCCCGGCACGATGCTGCGCCCCTCAAATTGGACCGGAGGAAACGGACTGCCACTGGCGAAGATCGCTCTGCCGTCGCTCCACTCATAGGCCTCAGCCGCAGTGCATTCCGACTGCGAGGTCGGATTGGAGAGTGCGAAGATGATGGGCCTGTGATTAAGACTGGCCATTGTCTGGATGACCCGTTTGTCAAAGCTCCTTGCCGCGCCGGAGACACCGATCAGCGCCGTGGGCCTCAACCACTGGATCGCGGCAAGCAGATCCTGTTGGGGCTCCGCCTCGTGAGCATAGGGGCGTTTGTGCTCCGCCAGATCCCTTCTGGCCTGAACAACCAATCCCTTGGAGTCAACAAACCAGCAGCGTCGTCGGGCCTCAGGCTCACTAAGACCCTCGCCGACCATCGCGTCAACGAGGGTATCGGCAATCCCGATGCCCGCCTCTCCAGCGCCAAAGAAGAGGATTCGCTGATCGGTAAGTCTTCGTCCGGTGATGCGAGTCGCGGTGCAGATGCCCGCCGTGGCCACCGCGCCGGTGCCCTGAATGTCGTCATTAAAAGCGCACACGCTCTCCTGGTACTTGCGCAGCAGCCGGAACGCATTGTTGGTGGCAAAATCCTCGAACTGAATGAGCGCAAAGGGAAAGCGTTTCTGGACGGCCCAGACAAACTCATCAACGAGTTCATCATAGGCCGCGCCGTCCACCCGGAATTGTCTGAGCCCCGTGTAGAGCGGGTTGGCCAGCAGCGAAGCATTCTCGGTCCCCACATCAATCATGACCGGAAGGCACTGGGCCGGGTGAATCCCGGCGCACGCCGTATAGAGCGAGAGCTTGCCGATGGGAATCCCCATCCCGTAGGCTCCGAGATCGCCGAGCCCAAGGATGCGCTGCCCGTCTGTCACGACGATGACCCGGACATCCTGCCGAGGCCAGTTTGCGAGAATCTTGCTTACGCGTCCACGATCCTCGGCGGACACATAGAAACCTCTGGCCCGGCGATACAGGCTCCCAAACTCCTGGCATGCCTTGCCCACCGTGGGCGTGTAGATGATCGGCATCATCTCTTCGATATGATCGACGATGACGCGGTAGAAGAGCGCTTCGGATCGATCCTGCAGACCGATCAGGTAGATGTACCGCTCGATGTCGTTCGGCTTCTTGCGCACATTCGTCATGACGCGCAGAACCTGCTCCTCGATGGTGGCGACATGAGGCGGAAGCAGGCCCCGCAGCCCGAGCGCGTCTCGTTCTCTCGCGGTGAACGCGGTGCCCTTGTTCAGCAGCGGATCTTGCAGCCAAGAGACGCCCCTATGAAGGAGTGACTTCTTCTTGGCCGGTCCTGATCTCTTCATTGGCATGGCGTTCTTCTTCCCGGGGCAATCGCGCAAAACAACGATGGCGGTCGCTCGCTAATGTGGGGGATCAACAAGGGTCGCGATGAAGGGCGCTACTTCTCCAACACACGGATGTTCCTGAAGAGGAACTGCCCGCCGCCGGGAACTTCCGCCTGCAGGGAGATGAACCCTTCAAGATCCTTCAGGCCGTCGGCTTTCCACGCGTGTTTACCGTTGATTTCCAGCTCCGCAGTGGTTCCGACGACCGTCAGCTTGAAATGGTTCCACTCTCCGGCCTTGACCAAGCCGGTGCTCTTGGCCCCCTTAAGGTCATCGACATTGCCTTCCATGCCTTTGCGCATGTTGGCCTGATACCTCCTGGGCCACGGGTAGTCCCCGACCGGGTCAACACAGCGGAAGTAGATGCCCGAATCCCAGTTGTCCGGCTTAAGCGCCTTCCATTCCAGTTCAAAGACGAAATCCTTGAAGACTTTCTCCGGCCGCACGACGCCATTCCCGCCCTTGATGAGCATGCAGCCGTCCTGAACATCGATGTCACAGTGAATCACCTTCCACCCGGTCAGGTCTTTGCCATTGAAGAGTTCGACCCACTTGCCCTTTTCCTCCGCCGCGGTTCCGATTCCAGCCAGCAACAAGACCGCCGCCAAGATGATGCTCAATCGCATACTCAGTCTCCCAAAAAAAGGACGCTCTGAACGCTGTGCGTATGCCGCACGTCCGGTCATTCTTCGATCCGATACACCGCGGCCTTCGTCCTCACAAACAGGGCGTTTCCCGCGACTGCCGCGGACGCCATGAATCCCGTGGACATTTTCCCTTCGCTAATCAGCTTGAATTCGCGCCCGGGCTCGATGACCGTGGTGGCTCCTGCCTCACTGAAGAAGCAGATCCTGCCATCGACAGAAAGGGGCGACGCCGAGAAGACGCCTCGAAGCCTTTTTCGCCAGATTTCCGCTCCAGTTCTGGCGTCAAGGCAGCTGATCATGCCCTCATCGCTGACCATGTAAAGGCAGTCGGCCACGAGCACAGGCGAACAACGCGTCGGGACGTCCCTCGTCACTTTCCACGCAACATGGGACTGGGCCACCATGCCGCTCGCGTTCGGATCGAGTCGGATGGCCCACAATTCACCGCGAGACAGGCCCATGCAGACGTAGGCCATGTCTTTGCCCACGATCGGTATCGGGCTTCCCGAGTGGCAACCGTGATGCTCGACTCGCCAGAGTTCGCTTCCCGTGTTCGGGTCATAGGCATAAAGGCATTTGCTCCCGAGGCTGAGCATCACGTCCTTCCCACCGAGGCTCACGACGACGGGGGTCGAAAACGCCTTGCGGAAATCGCCTTCCGTCATCGGCCTTCCGTCGGCGTCAAGATCCTTGAAATCCACGGACCGTCTGGTTTGCCAGGCAGTCTGCCCGGTGCTCTTGTTCAACGCCACCACATACTGAAAATCGCTGCCATCAAAGTGCATGAGCACGAGATCCCGATGGAGCACGGGGCTTGAAGCGGCTCCTCGATAATGGTTGCACTGGAAATCACGTCTCTCCCAGACGACCTTGCCCGTCGCCGTATCGACGCAGGCCGTTCCGGGAGACCCAAACGTGACGTAGATTCTCCCTTGCTCAATGGCCGGCGTCGGCGACGCATAGGAGTTGTACGGATGGCAATACTGCGGCCGGGGCACGTCAAACAGTTTGAGATCGTGGATGACCTTTCCGGTTTCTCGGTCGAGGCAGATTGCGAACAACTCTCTGCCATCCTCGGTGGCCGTGGTAACCCAGACTTGCCTGCCCCAAACGACGGGCGACGACCAGGCTTTGCCGCGGACCTCGGTTTTCCACCTGACGTTCTCGCCTTCGTTGATCCGGGCCACGAGGCCTTTGGCATCGGACGTTCCCTGTCCCTGCGGACCGCGAAACTGCGCCCAATTCTCTTCACCGCGGGCCCAGATGGCCCCGGCCAGAATCGCCCAGACAAATGCCTCGCTTCTCATCATGCTTGAAGAATACCCGCCGATACCGGCTTGCGCCAACACGGGGGTGGGCGGCCGAGCTGCGAGTGCCACGGAAACACCCGACCAAATCCAAACGATCCGGCGACTTGCCACCGACTGTTGGGTCGAGCAGAATGGGCGACCAAGGAGATCCATGTCATCTACCGAATCAACCCGCCGCGAGTTTCTCAAGTCGTCCACCCAAGCCGCTATCGCGGGAACGCTGCTCTGCGCGATCCAGACGTCCGCGTACGCAGCGGAGAACAACACGATCCAGGTTGCGCTTGTGGGCTGCGGCGGACGCGGTACCGGAGCGGCGACCAACGCGCTGTCGTCGAAGATCGCCCGTACCAAACTGGTGGCGATGGCAGACGTTTTCGAGCAGCGACTGACTTCATCATACCAGACACTCAAGTCCGCCACCGTGCGATCTGAGGGCTCGGCGGATGCGTGGCTCCTGGCGATTAACCCCAACCAGGTGGATGTTCCACCGGAGCGCCGCTTCCTCGGCTTTGACGCATACAAACAGGCCATGGATTGCCTGAGACCTGGCGACGTTGTCATTCTGACGACGCCCGTCGCCTTCCGCTGGCCCCATTTTGCGTACGCAATCGCTAAAGGGCTTCACGTCTTCATGGAAAAGCCCATCTCGGTTGACGGCCCGACCACTCGCAAGATGATTGCGCTTGCCGAGGACGCCTCCAGAAAGAACCTCAAGGCAGCCGTCGGGCTGATGTGTCGCCACTGCGCGGCCCGACATGAGCTTGATGATCGGATCAAGGCGGGACAGATCGGCGATATACTCACAATGCGATCGTATCGCCTGGTCACGCAGGCAGGCGTCGTAGGGCCCAAACCCGCAGGCATGAACGAGTTGCTCTTCCAAACTCAAAGATACCTGGGGTTCATGTGGGCAAGTGGCGGCATCTTCCACGACTTCGTCGCGCACAACGTCGATGAATGCTGCTGGATGAAGGGTGCCTGGCCTGTTCGGGCACACGGTCTGGGCGCTCGGTCGTCTCGTGGAGCCGCCGTTGATCAGAATTTCGACAACTACTCGGTCGAATACACGTTTGCGGATGGCACGAAGCTGTTCCTCAATTCGCGATATATGGACGCCTGCCATCAGGAATTCGCCAGCTACGCCCACGGCACCAAAGGTTCGGCGGTGATCTCCACGTACATGCACACCCCGGCTCGCTGTCGCATCTACCGGTCGCACAACATGCTCAAGGCAAATCTCACCTGGGCGTTCCCCGAACCGGAACCCAACCCCTATCAGCTTGAGTGGGACCACCTGCTTGACGCCATCGTCAACGACAAACCCTATAACGAGGTCAAACGCGGGGCGGAGGCCAGCCTGGTCGTCATCATGGGCCGCCGCGCGGTCCACACCGGCCAGGTTGTCACTTTCGAACAGATCCTGAACGACTCGCTCTCCTTCGCGCCTGATGTGGACAAATTCACGCTCGAAACGCCCGCTCCGGTGCAGCTCGGCCAAGACAACAAGTATCCCCTTCCGCAGCCCGGGCGATTTAAGGATCGCGAATACTAATGGCGGCCATCTACCCCCCCGTCCGAACGGATCCCCCACCAACGAGGAACTTCGCAATAAGAGACACGACGCGAGGCATCTCCCGCGGCTGAGACGGGCATGCGACGGAAACGGGGTCAGGATTGCTCAGCGGCCCCTGCAAAGAGCGATCGGAGCGACTGGGGTTTCCAGAGTTCGGAGACGCTGGCAAGGAGGGCCTCAACACAAAGCAAAACCAGAACGACAGCAAGGGGGATGGTCCATCGCCGCTGGGGTTCAGAGAACTTGGCAATCGATCTCCGCAGATCGGCGGATGAGCGGACAACAAGGCAACTGGCGCCAGGAGGCAAAATGGACTCGGCCGGTTTGTAGAGCAGATCGGATTCCGCCGCGGGAAGCTGGACGTTGGCGATGGCGACAGCGGCATTGTCGTTGACGGTTCGCCAATAGTACAGGCCTGGCTCGTTTGTGGCGGCAAAGAGGAAGCGACGACCGGCAACAGGATCGAAGACCGGGCGGACACGAACGCGCAGATTGTTGGGGCCTTGAATGTCGAGTTCGGAGTATGCGGCGTAGCGGTTGCCAGTCAGAACGAGGGGACATCCGAGTTCAACATTCTGGGCATCGCGCTGGTCGGGGGGGCGAAGAGACATGCTGACCAGAAGGGGCAAGAAAAGAGGATGGGTCGGGGGGTTAACGTAGCGCGAATCCGGGAGCGTCGCGAATGTGAAGACGACGCCGTTCCCCACCGAACGACGGTAGAGCAGACCGAAAGAAAAAGTGCGGGAATCACCGCTGACCGGGGAAAGGTGGAGGATGGTTGAGACATTGGGGTCGGATGGGGCGGCGAAGGGAACAAATCGTCGCACGGTCAACTGGTCAAGCCGGAAGGAAGGATCCGTGAGCCCTTCGAGAACGCGGTCCATCCGGGGTGGCGGAACGGGGCGGAACACCCCGGATCCGGCCATGCCGCCGCCCACGGGAGCAGGAGACAGTTCCGCAGGCAGAAGCGACAGAATCGCGGATTTCCGGCTCGAGGAAAGACCGGGAAAAGACTGCTCGAGACCAGGCTGCAGAAGCAGAAGGACCGTGTTCCCTTGGACGGCAAACGCGCGGAGACGATTGGCCAAAGCCTGGTCGGGCCAATCGGCAAGGGGAAGTACAGCAACGTCTTCGTTGCCAGCCAAATCCGAAACGCGCTTGACTTGGATAGGCCAGGCGGACAGTTTCCCTTCCCAGGGGTCAAGGGCAAGGCGGATGAAGTTGGCGGCAGCCGATTGTCGGGGGGCGTCGAAGAACCCCACAAGTTGCCGGGGCGGTAGTTCGACCACCTGGGCGCGGCAGTTGTCCCAGGCAAGCCCGTCGTCCGCCTGGAAACTAGCGGCCACGAGCAGGTGGCGCTCGATCGGGAGGCCCTGTGGCAGCGCGATTCGAACCCGGGACCGGCCGTTGCCGTCGAAACGGGCCATGAGCGGACCGGCCTGCTTGATGACGGTGTTGTCGAGGCGTGTGACACTCAAGTTGAGCGCGCGGGCATCGCCGGCGTGGCCTGTGACTTCGATCGCGACACGACACCCGATGCCGGGAATGGGCTGGTCAGGCTCCATCCTGACTGACGAGATGCCGGCCGAGCGGGCAACGTCGGGGTGAAGATCAAAGAGGATGACACGGACATCTTCCGGAACAGGCAGAGGCGAGGGAAACTCGCGACTCTGCAGATCCGTGAGAATGACAAGCCATTTCTGATTCGCTTGCTGCCGGCGAAGAAAGTTGATGGCGGAGGTGCAGCGGTTGAGAAGAGGCTGTATAGCTGGCTGCGGCTTGAGGGGCGTCCATTGGGATTGAATCTGGGCGGCGGGAACAGCTTGCTCGGGTTTGTCGGACGGCGGAGGCTGTGAGCGGAAGATGGCAACCTTGGCATCCTTGAGCTGGTCGCGAAGCAGATCGGAAATGATGTCGTTCGCCTTGTCGAGCGTCGCCGTTTCATCTTCGCGGAGAAGCATGGAATAACTGGTGTCGACGACAATGGCTGCCATAACCGAATGGGCATCGGCAAATGGGCTGGATCCGCGGATGTAGGGCTGGGAAATCGCCCAGATGAGCAGTATCAGGAGGAGGATTCGGCAAGCCAGCAGGAACCACCGCTGGATTCTCCGCCTCGCGGCGGTTTGCTGGAGGGATGCTTTGATGAAACGGAGGGTCGGGAAATGGACGACCGGCGATTTTCGCCGGAAGAGCATGTGAAGAAGGATAGGCAGGCCGGCCAGGGGCAGGGCAAAGAGTGCGGAGGCGAAGAAGAAATCGAGACCGAACATGATGGCATTCGCGAGCAGCCGGTGGCAGACCGCCTGTAACCAGGGATTAACAGCGCGTGGTAGTTGTGACATGCGGATCTGAAAAGGTCAATGGGCTGCCGAATTGCTGGAGAACACCGGTCGGGGTATTTTCAGGGGATGAATGGGCCCCAGGTCAGCAAGACGCAAAGATTGTCGATGCGAACGGCAACGGGGGCGGGCATTGGGGCCATTGTGCTCTGGTGTTTCAGCGGGATCTGTTATGCGATCGGAGGCCGAACCGTTGGAGCGATGCCCTATCTGGCTATGGCATCGGCTGTGGGCGTGTTGACGATCATCGCAATGCGGGCGGTAAGGGGCCAGGAAGTGGTGGCCCTGTTTCGGATTCCGGGCCGGGTGATGGCGGCAGGGTTTCTGGGCGTGGCGCTCTATTCCGTGATGCTGGGCTCTGCGATGGGGATGGCGGAGGAAAGCGAATTGGGGCAAGTGATGCTCCTGAACTACCTTTGGCCGATCTGGATTGTGCTGTTGGGATTGGCGGTGCTTCAGACGCGGGCACGAGCGGGACGCGTTATCCTGGGAGCGTTGTTCGGATTCGCGGGACTCGTGGTGGCCAAGGGCGTAAGCACGTTCTGGCAGGCTCCGTCAAGTTGGTGGCCGCACGGATTGGCCCTGGGAGGTGGGTTCTTGTGGGCCATGTACAGCGTCTTGCTGCGGAAGTGGAATGTGCCGGCAGAGCAAGGGGGATCAACATTTCACTTTGCCGTGTGCGCGGCTTGCGCTACGATCATCGGCGTCATGGATGGCGGATGGAAAGCGATGGCGAGAATGGACGGCTGGTCGCTGGGGTGGGTGCTGTTTGGAGGAATCGGTCCTGTCGGGTTGGCATATTACTGGTGGGAGATCGGGGTGAAACGGGGCAACGTACATCTGATCGCCCTGCTTGCGTATTTCATTCCGATCGGTTCGGCGGTCCTGATCGGCCTGTTCTTCAGAGAAGCGATGAGTTGGGAACTGCTGGCCGGAGCCGCAATGATCGCGGGCGGAGCGTGGCTCGGCCGATGGGGCAGCGCGGACGAATGACCGGTTGTTTTCAATTCGCGCAGCGAGCGGGTAACTTGTAACTGTGATGGATGAGACCAAGGAGCATCGTGGAGGCAAGCCGCCATGCCTGCGGGCGGATGCTCTGGCTGTGGTGAAGCGGCTCAGAGAGGCGGGGCACATCGCGTATTTCGCCGGCGGGTGTGTCAGGGACGTGCTAATGGGGCTGCAGCCCAAGGACTGGGATGTCGCAACCGATGCAAAGCCCACACGTGTACGGGAATTGTTCAGAAACACTCAGGCGGTGGGGGCTGTTTTCGGGGTCATCCTCGTGCGAGAGGGTAAGAGTGTGGTGGAGGTGGCGACGTTTCGGAGCGACCAGGAGTATGTTGACGGCAGGCGGCCGGCAGGGGTGAGGTTCACAACGGCGGAGGAGGATGCGCAGCGGCGCGACTTCACAATCAATGGGCTTTTTCTGGATCCGCACGACGGGGATCGTGTCATCGACTACGTGGGGGGAGTTGATGACCTGAAGGCAAAGCGATTGCGCGCCATCGGTGATGCGCGCAAACGCTTCGCGGAGGATCATCTCAGACTCCTCCGAGCCGTGCGGTTTGCGGCAAGGTTCGGGCTCGCAATTGAATCGCAGACCGCAGAGGCGGTGTTGAGGGATGCTCCGCTGTTGAAGCGAATCAGCCCGGAGCGGATCGGTGAGGAACTGCGATTGATGCTCACGCCGACAACGCGGCAAACGGCATGGGAATTGATGTGGCGATTTGGCCTGGTAAACGTCATCTGGCGGTTCCTGCCAGTGAGGGAAGGCACCAAGTTCGATCCAAAGCGTTCGATCTTGCTTGCAATGGGAACAGGAGACACGGTGAAGGTGGGGCTGGCGTTGGCGGCGGGAACCCTTTGCGTCCAGTGGCAGGGAATGCCCGCCGGGGACGACATTCGCCCGCTGCTGACGAGGGCATCCGTACGGCACATGGTGAAGGTCATGCGGCAGTCGTTGAAGATCAGCAATGAAGAGTCGGATCAGATGCAGGGGACCCTCGAGGGAGCCGGGTGGTTGTTGGACGACGAAAAGCCGACCCTGGCAAAGATGAAGCGGTTCCTGGCAAGGACGACAGCAAGCATGTCGCGACGGTTGCTGGCTGGGCTCAAGGGGGTCGGGATCCAGGTCGACCGAATCGAATGGGCGGAGAGGCAGTTGGCCGAGTTGGAGAAGAGCGATTTTGCCCCCCTGCCGTTGATCACGGGCAATGATCTGACGGCCGCCGGACTTCAGCCTGGGCCCGAATTCAAGCACCTGCTGAATCGCCTGTATGACGCTCAATTGGAGGGGCTGGTGAAAGATCGGGCGGAAGCAATGCGTATGGCCATCGAACTGGCAAACACGGGACTTGGAGGAGGGGAAGCCTAGCGCCGAGAGCGGCCGAGGGCGCGGATGATCTGGCGAACATCCCCAATTTGAGTAATCCTCAGACCGAAGTTCTCGCCAACCTTAACCGTCTCCCCCAAGGCGATGGTGCAGTTGTTGACCATGAGCTCCAGCGGCTCTTCACTGGATTTGGCGAATTCAATAATGGCCCCGGGGCCAAATCGCATGATCTCAGACAGAGCGGCCTTCCGTTCAGCCAGCTTGACGATCACAGGAACCTCCAGGCAGAGAATCCGCTTGATCTCGCTCTGCGAGGGGGCGGCACCGCATTGGGCATGCAAGACGGGCATGAAAACTCTCGGCAATCGATGACGCACGCGCAACGCGATGCGCCTGTTGGTATTATCGGCCGCCAAGGGCAGTTGACAACAGCCGCGGGGAACTTGGAGTCTCACCAACGGAAGCACGCTGGGGCTAATCGGCAGTCGGAGATACTACAGCGGGCGAAGGTTTGTCATCGGGTTGCACGTCGCGATGCTCACGGCGCGGAAAATAGCGACGGAACAGCACGCCAATATCGTCGAAGATGGAGTAGGCAACGGGAGTTACGAGGAGCGTGAGCAGCAGCGAGAGGGTCTGTCCGCCGATCACAACCGTGGCCACGGCACGGCGTTCTTCGGCGCCCGGGCCGGAGCCGATCGCGAGGGGCAACATGCCTGCAACAAGGGCAAGCGTGGTCATGAGGATCGGTCGGAGGCGGTCGCGGTTGGCCTGCATGATCGCGGTGGCACGGTCCAGCCCCTGTTCGCGGAGGTTGTTCATGTGGTCGATCTGGAGGATGGCGTTCTTCTTGACGACGCCGAACAGAACGAGCAGCCCAAGGGCCGAATAGAGATTGAGGGTCCCGTCCGTGAGATAGAGGGACAAAAGGGCAAAGGGAACGGCCAAGGGTAGTGAGAGCAGGATCGTAAGGGGGTGAAGGGTGCTCTCGTAGAGGCTGGCGAGAATCATGTACATGAAGATGATCGAAAGCAGGAACGCCCAGCCGAACTCCACGAAGGTCCGTTCCAGTTCCCGGCCCCGGCCCGAAACCCGCGTGGTGTAGCCGGCAGGAAGGTTCATCCGTTTGGTGGCATCCTGGAGCGCCTTGAGACGATCGGCCATGGCATAGCCCGGCGCGATGCCAGCACGGAGGGCGACCGTGCGTTGCCGGTCAAGGCGATCAATACGCGAGGGAGCCTTGGTGAGCTCGAGCTTGGCAAGGTTGGAGAACTGCACCAGCCCGCCACCGGACCGCGGAAGGAACAGGTCATCAATGAGTTTCGGGTCATTCCGATTCGCCTCGACAAGCCGGAGCTGGACGTCATAGACTTCGTTCAGGGTTGGATCGAGAAAGCGACAGACCTCGTTATCACCACCGACCATAAGCCGAAGAGCAGCTCCGATATCCGTGGCGCTGACTCCGAGATCGGCAGCACGAGCGCGATCAATGTTGACTCGCAGTTCCGGCTTGTCCAGGCGCAGCGTGGTATCGGCGTCGACAATGCCGGGAATCTCCGGCGGTCTTCCCTGTTGCTCGCGTGTCATGTTCCGCAGCTCTTCAGAGTACTTGCTCAGCATGCCAACTTCGGGACCACGGATCATGAAGTCGATGTCCGTATTCGGGCCGCCGATGTTAAACGCCGGAAACGACCGGACGGCGATGCGGACATCCGGGAATTTCCGAAGCCTGGACCGGAGTTCCTGCATAACGTCGCGCTGAGTGTAATTCCCCCGGAAGGCGGCCATGGGATCGCCATGCTTAAGACCTTCCCACAGACGCGCAAGCCGGAAGACGCGCTGGTCATGGGGCGCGATCTGAACATAGATGTTACCCTGGTTCACGCCACCAATAAACCCGCCGCCGGAGGTGGCAAGCGTGGTCCGAACGGCAGGATGAGATCGCACTTCCTTGTCAATGGCGAGCATCGCCTCATCCATCGATCGGAGGCCCGTGCCTTCCTTTGCATTGACACTGATGCTGAATTCGCCTTCATCAACATCCGAGGGGGTATATTCCTGTTTGACCAAGCGGTAGAGAGGAATCGAACAGGCAATGATCGCAATGGCGAGGATCGCCACCGGAAACCGGAACCGCATGGTCCACTTCAGCATCCATGAGTACACCAGATCGATGACGTAATAGAAACCGCGCCGCGAATAGGCAATATGGCCCTCGTCGTCGCCCGCACGCGAAAAGCGGAGCAATCGCGGGCACATCATCGGAGTGAGAGTGAACGAGACGAGTAGCGAGATCATCACCGCGACGGCAGCGGTGATCCCGAACTGATAGAGAAATCGCCCGGAGACAGACGACATGAACGAAACGGGAATGAAGATGACGACAAGGGAAAGCGTAGTCGCAAGCACAGCCAAGGCAATTTCGCCGGTGGCCTTCCGCGACGCTTCGAAGGGGGAAACTCGCTTCTCCTCAACCCATCGGAAAATGTTCTCAAGGACCACAATCGCATCGTCGATGACCACGCCAACCATCAGAACCAGCGCAAGCATGGTTACCGAGTTCAGGGTGAAGCCCAGAGCGGCCATCATGCCAAACGTGGAGATCACCGATGCCGGGATCGCGACCGCGGCGATGATGGTCGATCGCCAGCTTCGCATGAACAGGAGAACGACGACACTGGCAAAAAAACTGCCTAAAACGAGGTGCACATTGATTTCGTGAAGCGCGGAGTAGATGTAGCGGGATTGATCGCGAAGGATGTGAAGAGTCACATCGGGAGGCAGTTGCGCAACGATGTTCCCGAGTGCGGATTTCACCGCCTCAATGACCTCAACCGTATTGGCCTTGGACTGCCGTCGCACCTCGAGACTCACCGTAGGCACGCCGTTCAGCCTGGAGATGGATCTCTGCTCGCGCGTTCCGTCTTCGGCGTATCCGATATCCCGGACCCGGATGGGGGCGCCATTGACGGTCTTGACGACCATGTTGTTGAAGCCGTCACTATCAGTGAATCGGCCCATCGTGCGGAGGGTCTGTTCGTGAACGGGCCCTGTGACAAATCCGCCCGGGACATCAGAATTCTGGCGAATGAGCGCATCTCGCACCGCGGTGATGGGAAGCTGGTACGCGGCCAGCTTGTGCGCATCAACCCAGACGTTAATGGTGCGATCAAGGCCACCGTTGATCCAGACCGCGCCGACGCCCTTGCATCGCTCAAGCTGGAGCCGAACCAGTTTGTCGGCCAGTTCGGTCAGGTCGCGCACCGATCGGTTGCCCGACAACGCCAGAGAGAGAATCGGCGACGAATCGTTGTCGAACTTCGAGACCACAGGTGGATCGGTATCATCAGGAAAATCTCTGATAATCGTCGAAATGCGGTCGCGAACGTCCTGTGCGGCAACGTCAATATCGCGGTCGAGGTTGAACGTGGCAATGACGAGGCAAGTCCCGGGGCCGCAGACCGAGCGAAGTTCTTCGATGCCTTCGACCGTGTTCACCGCACGCTCAACCCGATCAGCAATCTCGTTCTCCATTTCCTCGGGGCTTGCGCCCCGGAGGTTGATGCGGACCGAAACACTGGGAATGTCCACCGAGGGAAATCGATCGACCCCGAGGCGCATATAGGAGGCGGAACCAACGACTACAAACGCAAGGATTATCATCGCCGCGAAGACGGGCCTCTGGATACAGATTTCGGCGAGCTTGCGCATAGCTGTTTTGTGAAGCGGTGGGCTCCGCTCACGGTACTGTTACTGCACGGCTGGCACAGTTGTTGGCGCGACGGGGAGCGTTGTCGGACGCGTGGCGGTTTGGCCGGGAAGTTTCGTGGTAAGCTTCCCAACGGCGCGGAGAAGGGTCAGGTGGAACAGCTTGTCATTGACCTGCTGAGTAGTTAGCTGGAGCTGCGCGGACAACAGGGAATCCTGTGCAATTAGGCGATCGATGTTCAGCCCCACCCCCCGCAGGTAACGCTCTTCGGCCTGACGGAGCGCCTCGGCGGCGGCGTCACGCTGTATCCTGAGGACCTGCAGCCGCTCGCGGCTGGCCCGAATGTCCTCGTAGCTGATCTGCACATCTTCAACGATCTGCTTGCGGGTCTGGGATTCACTAAGCTTGGCCGACCGCAATAAGGACCACGCGGCGCGAACGTCCGCCCGGATCTGCCCGGCCGTAAAAATCGGTATGTTGGCCGACAGCACGCCGTTCCACCAACCGCTGTTCGAAACCTCCGGCTTGGACAGAATGTAGTTCAGGTTGAGCGAGACGGACGGGTAATACTGCCCGATGGCAACTTCCACGTCGGATTTGGCGGCTTCGACGCCGGCAGCGGCGGCAACCAGATCCTGGCGGTAGAGCAACGCCTGTTCGATCAACTGGTGCAGATCCGGCAATGTGGTGGGAATCTGCACATCGTCAACGAGAGGAGAGCTCTCAACGGGCACGCCGAGAAGAAATGCGAGCGTTGACCGGCCGTTCACAGCGGTGCTTTGCGCGGTAATGAGCAGCGCGCGCGTGGCTGCGGCCTGTGCCTCGCTCTGCGCAACGTCCAGCGGAATCGAGGTGCCGGCCCTCACCTTCTCGCGAGTCTCGTAAACCCGACGGTCCTGCACCGACAGAGAATTCGTCAACACCTCCACGGAACGCTCGGCAAGAAGCGTTCGATAATAGGTCTGGGCAACGCCGATGAGCACGTCGGCCTGCGCGTTCAACAGCAGCGCCTTGCGCTGGTCCGCCGTCAGGTTGGCTGCCCGAAGGTTGTTGATGTCACGGAACCCCCGAAATAAATTCTGGCTGCCAGAAAGGGAATTGGTGAAGGCGGCGTTGGTCGAGCTAAAAGGGGTCCCGGTGTTCGGCTGCGACTGCTGACGGAAGGAGTACGCGGGCCCCATCGAAATCGTGGGAAGAAAATTGCCGATCGCGCGGTCTTTGGCAATCAGCGATTGCACGTACGCCTCGCCCTGCAGCCGCAGGCTTTCGTTGTTGTGATTCGCCAGTTCAAGTGCTCGCTGAAGCGTGAGAGGTTCTCCCGCCACAAAATCCGGGAGAGGCCTTTCGGATCCGATCACCGAACGGTAAAGGGAAACCTCCTTCTCTTGATCAACGGCACAGCCGGCGATGGCAAAGACCGCCACAAGAGCAAAAGCAAACCGGGAATCGTTTGACCAGACGACGGTCATCGAAGGTCCTCCTTCTGCAAGCCATGGCGGAGCAGCCGAAGGATCTGATCAGCCAAGGCGTCTTCGCCAATGTCCTTGGGGCCATACAGAATCGCCGACCGGATAAGACCGGGTATGAAAACGGCGGTCAGATGGGGGTGGGGATCATCCCACTGCCGCTCGGCGGCACACCGGCGCAACACGTGCTCGATGAAACCGACCATCCGCCGTCGCAGAGGCAGCAGACTCTCGGCGCCTCTGCCCGGTCCGATGGCGCGCATGAGCTCAAAGAAGAATGGATGACGGTACGCAAAGGAAACCATCAGCCTAACCGTGCCGTCCAAAGCATCGTCGGCAGGCAAATCATCGTTGATCGATCGGCAGAGCTGTTCCATGAGTTGCGAAGCGCCGCTCTCAACAAGTGAGCAGTAAAGGTCTTCCTTGCTTCTAAAGTAAATATAGAGCGTTCCCTTGCCCACCTGAGCCGCTGCGGCAACGTCATCGAGGCGAACCTCGTGAAACGGGCGAAGGGCAAAGAGCTTGGCCGCGGTGGCGATAATCTTCTGACGCTTTTTTTCGTCCGGCCGCTGCATGATCTCTGCTTGCCCGAGGATCCGGGAAAGATATACTCTCAGATCGATCAAAACTGACCCGTCAGTATTGTAAGGTCAACGGCGGTCGAGTCAAACAGATCGGCGACTGAGTTCTTCGCTTACAGCACGAGCGCGACCATGCAATTGAAGAAGACTCGATTCTTGGGCATTCTCGCGGTTGTCGGAGCACTCCTGCCGGGCGGCATGGCGGGGTGCGACAAACCGAAAGCAAATCTGACGGCGCCGCGAGACATGAGCCCGCTGGACGTCCACATTGAGCCGGTCCGCTCCGAGAACGCTCAGCGCACCGTGGAAGTGGTCGGGTCTCTCTCAGCCAATCAATCCGCGACGATTTCGGCAAAGGTGGCCGGGCGCGTCGCCGCGCTCTATAAAGACATGGGCGACCAGGTGCAAGGCGATGAACTGCTGGCCGAGATCGAAAAGAAGGATTATGAGTTGGCGGTCGCCCAAAAGGCATTGGCCATGCGCGAGGCGTTGTCTCGGCTCGGACTTAAAGAACTGCCCGAAGGGGAATTCGACCTCGCGAAGGTTCCGACGGTGGAGCGGGCAAAGCTCCAGGTCGAGAATGCGGATGCCAAGTTGAAGCGAGGCCAGCAACTTCATGGCCAGACGCCTCCGCTCCTGAGCGACCAGGATTTCGCCGACCTGCAGACGGCAGCCGCAGTTGCTTTGAAGAACTTCGATGTCGAGTTGCTGAACGCTCAAACGGTCCTCGTGGAAGCCAAAGCACGCAAGGCGGACATGGATGTGGCAAACCGGGCCCTCGAAGATACCGCGGTTCGGGCGGCACGGTTTGCCGGATTGTCGCCGGTGACACAGTCCCCAACCGACGCGTCGGCGGGGAAGCAAAGCACCTATCTGGTCGCCCAGCGGCTGGTCACGGTCGGGGAATATGTCAAGGAGGGAACACCCTTGTTCAAGCTCGTGGAAGTGGATCCAATGAAGCTCCGCGCGCTGGTGCCGGAGAAACACGCGGCCGAGATCGCGGTTGGGCAGAAGGTGCGGGTAAATGTCGAGGCCTATCCGGATGACTTCTGGGGACACGTGGCACGGATCAACCCTGAAGTGGATCAGGCCAGCCGGACGTTTCAAATCGAAGTCGTCATCCCGAACCCCAGGCGATCGTTGAAACCCGGAGGCTTTGCAAAAGCGTCCGTCCACACCCGAATCGATCCCAATGTGTTGTTCGTGCCCGCGAAAACCGTGGCGACCTTCGCGGGCGTCACCAAGGTCTACACCATCCGTGACGGGAAGGCGGTCGAGATGGTGGTTGAAACCGGCCCGCGACGCGGCGATGCGGTCGAGATTGTCCGGGGCCTCAAACAAGGCGAATCGGTAATTGTCACGGGGTCAAGCCGATTGGCAGGCGGCGTTCCAGTAAAGGTGGCCTCGCCATGAGTGATGACGCGGAGCCGTACCTGCGTCCTTACGCGCAAGCCACGCAGCGCCACCGTGCCGGTTTTCGGTCGCTGTTGTGGGCAAGTGAGGAATCACAACGAGCAAGGTTTCGCGCAATCGTCGGGCTGTGCGACTTCCGCGGACGAAAGGTGCTCGATGCCGGATGCGGGCGGGCGGATTTCCTCGACTACCTGATCGACATGGGGATCGAACCCGCAAGCTACGTCGGCATTGAGGCGATCGGCGAACTGGCGGATGTGGCGCGAAAAAAGAACCGGCCGCGAAGCGCAATCGTTCAGGCCGACTTCGTTCGTCAGCCGTCGCGACTGCGCGTCGGAGCGCATATAGTCGTCTTGTGCGGCTCGCTCAACACATTTGAGTCGGACGCGTTTCTTTCCACCATTCGCACCGCATATCAGGCGGCGGAGGAGACGCTGGTGTTCAATTACCTTTCGTCGCCGCGATTGGCCGCGGCGGAATGGTTGTCGTGGCACGATCCGGCAAAAGTCATGGCATTCGTCAAGGGTTTGTCATCCGATGTGGCAACCGTGGCGGATTACATGGATGGCGACAGCACGGTCGTGGTGCGCAAGTCGCGGGCAGGCACGCGTGGGCAGTGATAGCGGAGGTTGCAGGATCTGATGAGCGGGCGAATTGATGTGCATGCGCACCTCCTCCCCGAAATCGATGATGGGTGCGCAAATGTCGAGCAGTCGATCACATGTGCACGCGTCTTGGTGGACGCGGGGTTCACCCATGCGTTCTGTACGCCGCATGTGTGGCCACATCTGCCACAGAACACGCCGGAAATGATTGTTCAACGAACGGCCGAATTGCAGGCTCGTCTGGACCGTGCCGGTGTCGCGCTGCGCGTGCTCCCGGGCGGCGAATTAAACCTGAGGATAGAGACCGCAACGATGGCTTTGACCGAAGTTGTCACCTACGGAATGCGGGGAAAATACTGCCTGTTTGACCTGTGGGCCGACGAACTGCCTGGTTTCTTCGAGCATGCCGTCAAACACCTGCAGTCGATGGGCTTGAAACTGGTGCTCGCCCACCCGGAACGAATGAAGGCCGTGCAGAATGATCCCACAACGATAGAGCGGATGCTTGAACTCGGGCTGTTGTTGCAGGGCAACCTCCAGTGTTTCGCCGATCCTCAAGACTGGGCCACTCGGCGAACGGCGGTAAGGCTGTTGCTGGATCGGCGATACACGTTCCTCGCAACGGACGTGCACAAACCCGACTCACTCTCGCAGCGAATGCACGGCCTGAGGCGCGCGATCGAACTCGCGGGAGAAGATCAGATTTCAACGCTGACTGTCGAGAATCCTCGCCTGCTTCTGGAAAACGACGCGACATAGTGGTCGGGCCGGCATATCAAAGGTCGGCTAATTGGGCATAAAGGGCGGCGGCGGTCCGGGTGCCGTAGTAGAGGCAATCCAAGTCGAATTTCTCGTTCGGCGAATGGACGCGGTCATCAGGAAGACCAAAACCGACCAGAAGGGTATCCATGCCAAGAATGGCCTTGATCTGACCCACAACGGGAATGGAACCGCCTTCGCGAATGAAGACCGGGTCAATCCCAAATCCCTGTTTGATGGCCGCCGCGGCAAGCTGGGTAGGTCTGCCTTCAAGAGGAACTATGACAGGATGGCCTGAACTGTGCTGGGCAAACTCGATCGCAACCGTCCTGGGACAACGATCACGCATCGCCTGCATGAACGCGGCCTCGATCTTCTTGGGATCCTGCTTCGGGACCAGCCGCATAGAGACCTTCGCCGACGCCTTACATGGGATAATCGTCTTGGCGCCGGGACCCTGATAGCCGCTGGTCAGACCGTTGATGTCGCAGGTGGGCCTTGCGGAACATCGTTCGAGCGTCGAGAAGCCGACTTCGCCTGCAAGTCCAGGAACCCCGATTTCGCGGGCATACTCCGCATCGTCATGGGGCAAGCGAGCGAACTGATCCCGCTCGGCTTTGGAGAGAGGCAATACATCGTCGTAAAAGCCGGGAATGTTCACCGTGCCATCGGGATTGTGCAGAGTGGCCAGCAACTCGGCCAAGACGTTGGCGGGATTGGGAACAGCCCCGCCGTAGCTTCCGCTGTGCAGATCAAACGCCGGCCCGGTTATGAAAACCTCCATGTAAGCCAAGCCGCGCAGGCCATAGGTGATGGCAGGCATCCCACGGGCAAACTGGCCTGTGTCCGAAATGACCGCGATGTCGGCTCGCAGATCCGAGCGGTGCTGGTTGAGGAAACTCTCCAGGTTCTCCGAGCCGATCTCTTCTTCGCCTTCAAACAAGGCGATGATATTCACGGGTGTCCCACCCTGCTCCTGCCAAGCACGTATCGCTTCGACATGGGCCCAGATCTGGCCTTTGTCGTCCACGGCGCCGCGGGCAAAAAGGGCTCCGTTTCGCTCACTCGGCTCAAACGGCGGACTTATCCACTGATCGAGAGGCTCGGCGGGTTGTACATCATAATGGCCATAGATCAGGACGGTCGGTCGGTGAGGCTTCCGATCGGTGAATGCCATGACAACCGGGTGTCCCGGCGTGCGCTCGACGGAAGCGCGGAGACCGATCTGGCGAAGTTGACCAGCCAGCCAGTCGGCACACCGGTGCACATCGCGCGCATGCTCGGGCTTCGTGCTGACAGACGGAATACGGAGAAAGTCCTTCAGCACGGCAATGCTTTGACTGCGGCGGGCATCGATGTTCTTGAAAACGCGATCAAGCATGCTCTTTCCTTGTTAGTGACAATACGGCTCGATTATGGCACCTGAGAGCAGATTGGCCAAGCGTCCGAAACCGCATCCGGATTTGCAACGTGGCATGGGAACAGGCTAATCTGTCAGCGCTATGATAACGGCATACATCCTCTTCGGCGACGGGCGGACATCGACAAGCACTGAGCCACAGGATCTGGCGACAGCGCTCCGCGATCCCAAGGCACGGTTCTGGGTCGATATGGACCGGCCCACGGATGAGGAGATCGCCATCCTGGACGAAGTGTTTGGCTTCCACCCCCTGGCAATCGAGGACACCATCCAGTATTCCCAGCGACCGAAGATCGAAAGCTACAACCACATCGGCGACGTGTGCCAACAAGGCTACTTCTTCATGGTAATCCATGGCCCAGACCAAGAAACATTCCGCGAGCGATTGCGAACAAGAGAACTCGACTTGTTCGTCTCAGAGCGGTACCTCGTGACAATTCACGAGGAGACGATGCGATCGATCGTCGTGGTCAAGGAGCGAACAAAAGTCGACATGCAGAACATCCTGGGACGGGGAATTGATATGCTCCTGCACAGCATTCTGGATCACATCGTCGACAACTATCAGCCAATTCTGGACTACCTGGAAGTGGCGCTGGATGACCTCGAGGAAGAAGCCCTGACGTCGCCAACCTCGGACCTGCTGAGTCGGATTGCCGTGAAAAAACGAGAGTTGCTGAACTTCCGGCGCGTGGTCGGACCACAACGGGAAGTGGTCGCACAACTGGCCAGGGGCGAAGTCCCGTTCATTCGGGAAACAGCGAGAATTTACCTTCGCGACGTGCTGGACCATCTGAACCGAACGGTCGAAGTGATCGAAATCTATCGTGATCTGGTGATGGGAACTCGCGATATCTATCTGTCGAGCATCAACAACAACTTGAATCAGATCATGAAGACGCTGACAATCATCAGCGTCGTGGCACTCCCCATGACCGTCATTACGAGTTTCTACGGAATGAACTTCGAGCACATGCCGGGCCTCCACTCGCCCGGCGCATTCTGGCTGATGGTGATCATCATGTTCCTCATCGTGGGATCGATGCTGTTCTTGTTCTATCGGAAAAAGTGGATCTAGGCGGCAGCCGCGCGGGAATCACGTCGAAAGAGGAGCAGCCTGCTGGGAAGCCAGTTCTTCCGCTTCGTGGTTCATCTTCCATAAAACGTAGAACGAATTGAGGCCGACATAATAGAAACCACAAGCAAAGATAAGAAGAAACGGCACCGATGCGACCCCGTATCCCCAGTACAGACTGATCCAGATGCAGCATGACATGTAGGCGCCAAACGCAACTTCGAGGATGGGCAGGGAGAGGCGGGTAAATGTCAGAACCTGCTGCGGGCGGTACGCCCGGCGCGATAGACCGGTCACACCGTACTTGAGTGTGCGCACAAACTCGCTCGGCTTGCGGCGGATCGCGCCCCAGATGGCTTCAAAGACGGCCTTGGCGTTGTTGAGGCTCACCCCAACCCCCAGAGCCATCAAAAAAGGCACATAAAGGACCGATCGCCAGCCAGCAACGCGCCCGAAAAGCTCCCGCTGCCCGTACACGAAAAACGTGCTCGCGGAACAGGTCGCCAAAATGAACAGCGTCGCAGAGAAAATGTGCTGGCTCCAGGGATGGGGCTTCAGCGGGCTCATGGCATAGAAGAAAATCGGGTACATCAGGACCGTGACGATGACCATCATCGGATAGACGATAGTGTTGCTGAGATGGAAAAACGCCTCCAGCTTAACTCGATACGAGAGATGTTTGGAACGCAGCACGCCAGGAAGCAGCTTGATCGCGGTCTGGAAACCACCTTTGGTCCATCGGTGCGCCTGCTGCTTGAAGCTGATGATTTCAGGCGGAAGCTCGGCAGGAGCACAAAACTGCGGCAAGTAGACAAACTGCCAGCCCCGCATTTGCGCGCGGTACGACAGGTCCAGGTCTTCGGTCAGTGTGTCGTGTTGCCAGCCACCAGCATCGTCAATAGTCGTACGCCGCCACACCCCGGCAGTGCCGTTGAAGTGCATGAAACGGCCGGAACGATTCCTGGCGGTGTGCTCAATGACAAAATGGGCGTCCAGAAAAATGGCCTGCGTCTTTGTGAGCAGCGACGCGTTGCGGTTTAGGTGGTCCCACCGAACTTGAACCATGCCCACTTTCTCGTCCGTAAAATAGTGGATCAGGTTCCGCAGCATGTCCCGCGGCGGGACGAAATCGGCGTCAAAGATCGCAACGAACTCGCCCGTCGCTTGCTCAAGCCCCGCCGCCAAGGCGCCAGCCTTGTAACCCGTCCGGTTGTCGCGGTGAATGTACTTGATGGGAAATCCCTTGGCAGCCCATTCTTCGCAGGCGGCCCTGGCGATCTCGGCAGAATGGTCAGTACTGTCGTCCAGAACCTGAATCTCAAGCCTGTCAAGCGGATAGTCAATCTGGCACGTGGCCCGGATGATGCGCTGGGCCACCATGTCTTCGTTGTACATCGGTAGCTGCACCGTCACGCGTGGGAGTTCGCTGAACGCGGACTTCGGCTCGTACGTCTTATGCCGATGCTTTATGTACAGATAAACGAGGATGTATCGGTGCAAACCGTAAAACGCGATCGCACACAGAATCCCCAAATACAGTCCAACCAGCACATACCATGCAACGTGATTCCACATGTTTGGCGTCTCGTTTCTGCTCGGAGGGGTACATTCCGAGGGTTGCGCGCAGCCCACAAAAACAGGCCTCGCCGCGCCCTTGTGCCGTCAGCCACCGTCGCGATGCCGCAGGGACACGGCTCCACACTTTCATCCCCGGCACACCGAAACGCACCCGGATTCACGTCCCGTCGTTATGCCAAGTCAAAACCATATGTTAAAGACATTGCGATCCGCGTGTCAATAACTGCCAAGGCATTCGTGGCAACAGGCTCACAAGCCACGTCCCCAGCGCCAAGACCAACAGCCCCCACATCGGGCGAACAGACACAAAAAACAGGACCCCGCCGCAAGCCAAATGGTCCCAAGGGTTTATTGAATCCTATACTCAGCTGGAACCTGTCAATCGGCGGGCTTTGCCGCTTCCTTCGCAGATGCTTCAACGGCGGCAGGTTGATCGCCCTTTGGTTTCAGCGCCTTAGCTGCAAACTGATGCTTGCGCTCAGCTCGCTTCCGTCGCAGGCCAGCACCACGCCGAGGGGATCCCTTCGTTGGAGCTGACTCTTCGGTCAAGAGCTGAAGGAGCACCAGGCTTCCGCCATCCCCAATCCGGTGATCGGAAAGCTTGATAATCCGGGTGTACCCGCCATTGCGACCGGCAAGCTTTGGTGCGACCTCGTTGAACAGCCGCTGAACAACAGTCCGCGTCGGCCCCTCTTCAATGAAGTCCTGATTATCGTCAACAAGCCGCCGGTCGTTGAGCATCGAGAGAACCCGGCGCCGGGCGGCAAGGGTATTGGCTCTTGCGATGGTGATCAGCTTCTCTGCCATCGCCCGAACCTCCTTGGCCTTCGGCAGCGTGGTGCGAATCTTGCCGTGCTCAAAAAGACTCTGAATCAGACTTCTTCGCAAGGACTTGCGGTGTTCCGTATCACGGCTCAGTTGGCGGCCGCGTAGCATGTGACGCATGGTCAACTCCTCAATCGCGATGCACGACGTCGAGTGCCGGACCCGTATCGTCGATCGCTATCTGACTTTGCCGCAGCCCTCTTGTCGGCCGCGAAACAGATCAATCGCAAATAACTCCTAAAATCACGACTCCCGGCCGGTCTCCGTGCCCTGTGAAGGAGCAGGCTCTGCCGGAACAACCGGCGTGGCGGCCGTCCCCTGGGCGGCTGCCAGGCCATCAATATCCATGCCCAGACTCAGCCCTAAATCGGCCAGCTTCCGCTTGACTTCTCGCAGGCTCGTCTTCCCAAAACTCCGAACTCTCAGCAGGTCGGCATCCGTCTTCTTCACCAGGTCGCGGATGCTCTGAATCTTCGCGGACTCCAGGCAATTGTTCGCGCGAACCGACAAATCCAAATCCTGAACCGTCATGTTGAGCTTGGATTGCAGCTCGGGATCAATCAGGGGGGCATTCGCCTCGCGAATCGCCGCCAGCGCCTCTTCCGTCACGGCCTCGGACCCGAGTTCAAAGTACTGCACAAACGGGTTGAGGTGTTTGCGAAGGATCTTCGCGGCCTCAACAAGGGCCATCTCAGGGGTAATGGTCCCGTTGGTCCAGATCTCCAGAATCAGGCGATCATAGTCAGTCTTCTGGCCAACACGCGCGTCCTCAGTGGCGTACCTGACCCGCGTAACAGGAGAGTATATGCTATCGACGGCTATCAGTCCGATCTCCTGCTCATCGCTGTCGGTCTCGTGCTCGCTCGCAGGGACATACCCGCGCCCCTTGTCCACGGTCATGGTCATCTCAAAGCTGACGTCTTCAGTCAGCGTCGCCAAAACGAGATCTTTGTTAACCACGGTGATGGCAGGGTCCGCTTCGATCATCCCCGCAGTCGCGGGGCCGGCCTTCTTCACGACAAGCCGCATTTCCTTAGGCTCGTCGGCATCCAGCTTAACGATGAGACTCTTGACGTTAAGAATGATGTCGGTGACGTCTTCAGTAATCCCGCTCAGACTGGAGAATTCGTGCTCGGCGCCTTTGATCTTCACGCTCGTAACAGCGGCGCCCTCAAGGCTCGACAGCAGGATCCGACGCAAGCTGTTGCCAACCGTAGTGCCGAAACCTCGTTCGAAGGGCTCGGCGGTGAATTTGCCGTACGTATCCGTGGAGGCATGCTCATCGCGAACAACTCGCGACGGCAATTCCAGACCGCGCCAACGAACTCTCATGGGAAATCTCCTTCTATGACTGGACGAATTGCGGAGGTTTGCCGCCCCAACCCTTAGGGGCCATCTGTCTTCCGCCTCGTCGCCTCAGCCGTTGCCAAGTATCGGTTGCCAGTTGCCCGTCACCCTCTCTCAAGCAACGTGCTCTGCATTCACTAGACCCTGCGTTTCTTCGGTGGCCGGCACCCGTTGTGCGGCAGGGGCGTTACGTCTTCGATCCCGGTTACCTTCAGGCCTGCGTGCTGCAATTGGATAATCGCCTGCTCGCGACCGGCGCCAGGTCCCTTGACCTTGACTTCAACCTCCAAAACGCCGTGCTTCCTTGCGGCGGCGGCAGCAGCTTCAGCGGCGCGCCCGGCAGCGAACGGCGTGCTCTTCCGAGCCCCTTTGAAACCCACGGTTCCAGCCGATGCCCAGGCGAGAGTCTCGCCATTCATATCGGTGATGGTAACCATCGTATTGTTGAAGGTGGCCTTGATGTGTGCCACGCCCCGGGTAACACCCTTGCGGAGCTTCTTCTTGCCCCCAGCACCTTTGGCAGAACCGGAAGCTCTCGCCGGCGCGGCGGGTGCGGTTGTTGCAGGAGCCGAAGCGGGTGTCTGTGGTGTTGTTTCAGCCATATTCTCTCTCTCTGCGTGCAGCTCAACCGGTCACACAACCGTCCCTGCACTGGTCAATTCTCGCCAGCAGCTCATCATCACGCAGCTGCCAGATTATTCTCCACACGCGGCAGCATCCGATGGGCTACCAATCGCTACTTGCCAAGTTCCTTCACGCCCTTCTTGCCCGCAACAGTCTTTCGCGGACCCTTACGAGTACGCGCGTTCGACCGCGTGCGCTGGCCTCGGGTGGGCAGACTGCGACGGTGACGGGCCCCACGATAACTGCCTATGTCGCGAAGCCGCGCAATGTTCTGCTGGATCGAACGCCGCAAAGCACCCTCAACCAGATAACTCCGGTCAATGATGCCGGCGATCTTCGCCAGTTCTTCTTCGCTCAGATCCTTCGCTCGGCGCTGGATGTCGATGCCCAGCTCCTTGAGAATCACCTTGCTGTTCGTCGGGCCGATGCCATAGATGTAAGACAAACTCACCCAGATCGGCTTGTCATTCGGAATGTCGACGCCTGCTACACGAGGCATATTGGCTCCATTCAGTTGCCGGTGGTTTTCCGCCGGTTGCCGGTCCGTCCGCCCTTGGCCAACCGAGGCCACTGGCACGAGTTCACCGACAACGGATCACTACTTCTGCCGCTGCTTGTGCTTAACGTTCGTGCAAATCACCCGCACAATGCCTTTTCGGCGGACAACCTTGCAGTTCTCACAAATACGCTTAACGCTCGTTCGCACTTTCATAGCTATATCACCTTGTCCGCCAGACGGTTCGGTGAAAAGACAAGTAACTTAACACCAAAGCCGCGCTTTCTCAAGACCAATCCGCAAAACCGCCGATCTCAACCGTCTGTCGAGTCCCGGCCGTCGGTCAAGACATCGGCGCCATCGTCCGTCACCGCAACGGTGTGCTCAAAGTGTGCCGCTGGCATCCGATCCCGGGTCACAACGGTCCAGTGATCCTCAAGAAGGTCCACTTCCCGCTTTCCCATGACCACCATGGGTTCGACAGCGATCGTGATACCCGCCTTGAGCTTAAAGTCGCCGCGAAGCTGTTCAGACGTCACGAAGTTCGGGACTTTCGGATCTTCGTGCATCGTGCGGCCAACACCATGGCCTACAAACTCGCGGACCACATTGAAACCATTCTTCTCCACGTTCCACTGCATCAGGCGAGCCACATCAGACCACTTCCGGCCTGGTTTGATGTTCGCAATCGCCAATTCCAGTGTCTCTCGCGTCACATCCAAAAGCTTCTGCGTCCTTGGATTGACCTTGCCAATCGCGACCGACGTCGCCGTGTCGGCACAATAGCCATTCAACTGCAGCGCCAAGTCGATCGTCACAACATCACCGTCCTTCAGAACACGCGGACCCGGGATGCCATGAACGACTTCTTCGTTGATGCTGATGCACGTATAGCCAGGAAAGCCTTCCCCTGGCTTGTACGTCGGATAGTTCTTCGATGGCGACGTCGCACCGACCTTTTCCAACTCCACACGCGCTATCTCATCAAGTTCAGCCGTCGTTATGCCGGCAACAGCGGCCGAACGCATCAGCTTCAAAATGTCGTGCGCGATCCTGCCGGCCTTGCGCATCATCTCGATTTCCCGGCGGGATTTAAGCACGATCGGCATAGTTCATTCTGATCACTGAGTTCTCTTACATCGATTGCGCGTGCCGATTCAATAAAAACGAACGATTCGGACCACAAATCATCAACCGAAAAACCGCTAATACTGCCGTCCCTTGATGCGCTTGCCTTTGCCGCCTCCAGGGCCGCTCAAGAATCCACCATAATTGCGCATGAGCAGGTTGGCTTCAATGCGCTGCACCATATCCAGGGCAACACTGACAACAATCAGCAGGCCAGTCCCACCAAGGAACTGGGCCACCCCGTACGGGATTCCCAATCTGCTGCTGACAACCGTCGGTACAACCGCGATGATGCAGAGGAACGCGGCGCCAACATAAGTAATGCGCATCATGACCTTCTCAAGATAGTCGGCGGTCCGCTTCCCCGGGCGAAGGCCGGGAATAAAGCTGCCATAGTCGCGAAGTTGGTTGGCCATCTCCTTCGGCTGGAACTGGACCGTCGTCCAGAAATACGCGAAAAAGTAGATCATGGCCAGCTCGAGCAGGACGTACAGAGTCCCGGAACCGGCCTGACTGAACTCTGCATTGAGGAAGTCGAAGAACTTCGAGAAAAAGCCCCCGCCATGACCGACCGCGCCGGCGATCCAACTGAGTATGACGGACGGGAACAACATAAGAGACTGGGCAAAAATGATCGGCATCACGCCGCCATGGTTCACCCGAAGAGGCAGGTACTGGCGCTGACCGCCGTAAACGCGCCGACCTCGCGTATGCTTGGCCTGCTGGATCGGTATTCGGCGCTGGGCTTGAGTAATCAGGATCGCCCCGCCAACAATGAAAACAAACGACAGGATCAGGAAGACAATCTTCCCGAGGGTAATGTCCTTCCCCGTGTTCTCACCACCAAGACTGAAGTCCGTCTGCCTGGCCAGCAACGCAAAAGCCGATGGCATCCGGGCAACGATGCCGGCCATGATGATCAAACTGATCCCGTTTCCAAGCCCATATTCGTCAATCTGCTCACCGAGCCACATGAGGAATATGCAACCTGCAGTGAGCGCGGCAAGCCCCATGATCCAGAACGTGTACGTGTTGCGATACCCCCGCATGACCAGACCGGCATTCTCGCTCTGCATGTACGTGAGCCAGATGATGGCCTGAACCAGGCAAAGGGGAATGGTGGCGTAGCGAGTCCACTCCTGAATCTTCTTGCGCCCGGTCTCCCCTTCCTTCTGGAGCTTCTCGAGCGCTGGAACAACGGTGGTCAGCAGTTGGAAAATAATGGACGCCGAGATATACGGCATGATCCCGAGTCCGAAGATCGTGCTTTGGCTCAGGTCACCGCCCGAAAACAGCGAAACATATTGCTGCAGTCTGCCGGCCGGAGTGTCATCTTCCTGGTTTCGCTTGCTCAGTTCAGCAAACTTGTTCTGGTCCACACCGGGCAGCGGCACGTGGTAACCGACGCGATAAATCGCCAGCATGAACAGGGTGAAGAGCACCTTGTTTCGCAGCTCCGGAATGCGGAAGATATTGAGTAGCGTTTGGAACATTTCTCTTCCTGTCGCCGCTGAAGTTCTCGCGCGGTCCCTGGGTCCAGAAAGACACCGGCCAGCGCATTACTCGGGTTTGGCCTCCGCAGGCTGATCAGGGCCTCCTTCCGTAGCGACCGGAGCCTTGGCGACTTTCTGCGGCTTCTCCTTCTTCGCAGCCGCCGGATCGCGCTTGACAAACACCTTCTTCGGCTTCGGAAACTCAAATGGCTCGCCCTTGAGGTTCTGGGCAACACCCCCGGCCGCACCAATCTTCTGATGAGCCGACCTCGAATACCAGCCCGCCACAACCGTCAACTTCTTCGTGAGGCTACCGTCGCCCAAGATCTTGATGCCAAGCTTGGTGTCGGGAATCAGCTTCGCCTTCATCAGCGCGGCTGAATCAACCGTCGAGCCGTCCTGGAATTGCTCCAGCTCCCCAACATTCACCACATACCAGTCGTTTTCAAATTTGTCGTTGCTGAAACCCCGGGTAGGAAGCCGACGATGAAGGGGCGTCTGCCCACCTTCATGACCAGTCTTCCAGTGCGGACCGCCCTGGCGCGCACCCGCGCCCTTCGTGCCTCGCCCACTGGTCTTCCCGTGGCCGCTCGATTCGCCACGACCTTTTCGCAAGCCTCTCTTATACCGGGGCACCTGGGCCGTGATCTCGTGGGTCATGCTCATGATCAATCCTGCCGTATCAAATCGCGGCTTAGTCGTCGGCCAGATTGCCGACAGTCCACCGCAATGTCACTTTCGCTCGCTAGACAATCTCTCCAGCACCGGCGGGCAGCGCGATCCCGCGCGTACGCTCAATCTGCTCCTTCGCCTGTAGCTTCCTCAGGGCGGCAATCGTCGCCTTGACCAGGTTCTTCGGGCTCGTCGAGCCATAGGCTTTCGAAAGCACGTCAGTAATCCCGGCCAACTCCAGACACGGACGAACACTCTTGCCCGCCGTAACACCCGTTCCCGGGCGAGCCGGGACAAGCACAACCGTGCTCGCGCCCGCCGTCCCTTTCACGGTGTGCGGGATCGTGGTTCCCTTCAAATTCACCTTGAACATCGTCTTGCGGGCATCCTTCGTGGCCTTCTCAACGGATGGCGGTACTTCGTTCGCCTTGCCGTAGCCGATCCCGACGCTGCCCTTCCGATCACCGGCAACGACCAACGCGCCGAAGCTGAAGGTACGGCCACCTTTGACCACCTTGGCGCAGCGGTAAATCCGGACAACTGACGACTCGATGCCGCCCTCGTCCTCGTCCGTGGCGCCGCGGCGATCACGATCCCGCCCACCGGGCCGTTGTCCCCCAGGACGCTGTCCGCCAGCGCGCTGACCACCCGCGCGATGACCCCGCTCGGCCACCGGCGATTGCGCCGAGGGAGCCGCCGCCTCCGCCACCGGCGCCCCCGATACGTCAATCGGAGCCTCTTGCGCCTGCTGCGGAGCCATCTCGACCGGAGACGTCTGATCCTGCTGGGCTTCGTTTGGTTGCTGCTGTTCAGCCATAGAATCCGCTCACTTAGAACTTGAGTCCTGCTTTGCGCGCCGCATCCGCCAGCGCCTTAATCCGTCCATGATACATCCGCCCGCCACGATCGAACGCGACGGCAGTAATACCCGCCGCCTTCGCCCGCTCGGCAATCGCCGTTCCAACCACCGCGGCCGCCTTCAGATTCGCGCCCGTCTTCAAATCGCCGCGAACCGCTTTGCTTGTGCTGGCCGCCGCCGCAAGCGTCTTGCCGCTCAGATCATCGATCACCTGAGCATAAATGTGCTTGCTGCTGCGGTAAATCGAAAGCCTCGGGCGCTCCACCGTTCCAAAAACGTTCTTCCGCACGTGCACCCGGCGCCGATCCAGTCGCTTCTGCTTGAGTTTGTTCTTGTCTGCCATCGCTCATCAACTCCAAGGGGCCTCGGCTCAGTTCGAAGCCCCGGTTGACCTTCCTTGTTATTTCGCAGCGCCCGTCGTGCCCGTAACGGCCTTGCCGGGCTTGATCTTCACCACTTCACCAACATATCGAATGCCCTTCCCCTTGTAGGGCTCAGGCTTGCGAACCTTCCGCACCTCCGAAGCAAACATCCCAACCAACTGCTTGTCAGGACCCGAAACGCTGATCTTGCCACCTTCAGAGGTCACGGTCAGGCCCGCAGGAATCTGAACAGTGATCGGGTTGGCATATCCAACGCTGATCACCAACTCCTTGCCTTTCAGTTCCGCTTTGTACCCAACGCCCTGAATCTCCAGAACCTTCTGGTAACCCTGCGTCACGCCGATAACCATATTGTTCAGCAACGCTCTGGTCAGACCATGAAGCGCCTTGCTCGGCTTCTCATCGTCATGCCGTGACACAACGAGCTCCTTCTTCGCCTCATCGTACTTCACATCGATGGCGGGGTGGACCTTGAGCTCCAGCTTGCCCTTCGGCCCCTCCATCTTGACGAGGTGATCGCTGATAGCGACCTTCGCGCCGGAGACGACGGGTACAGGTTTTTTGCCAATGCGACTCATAACTCACCTATCCATTGCCACCACTTGGTTGTCAAAGGCCATTCGCAGACTCCGACAACGGGCAATACTCTAGCTCACCGTGCACAGCAGTTCGCCACCGACGTTGGCCTCGCGGGCCTTTCGATCGCTCATCACACCCTTGCTGGTGCTGACAACGCTGATTCCGATACCGGCAAGCACGCGGGGAAGATCGCCGACCTTCTTGTACTGCCGACATCCCGGCTTGCTCTGCCGGTCGAGCGCGTGGATGATGCGTTCTCCGTTGCTGGCATACTTCAACTTAATGCGGATCTGCTTCTGCTGAGTGCCATCATCGATGACGTCATACTCCTCGATGAAGCCCTCTTCCTTGAGCACCCGCGCAATACCCAGACAAATCTTGCTGTTGCGCACGAGCACAAGGCGACGGCCTACCCGGTTGGCGTTCCGGATCCGTGTCAGCATGTCCGCGATGGGATCTTGATTGTTCATCGCTGCTCTCGTCCTCTGATTTAGCTGCCGTTCCTCTTTGTCCTGGTCGCCAGTCGCATTCAAAAGCCACTGGCTTCTGGGAGCGGGCAACTCTCGTCTTTCCTACCAGCTTGCCTTCTTCAGTCCCGGGATCTGCCCGGCATTCGCCAGCTCCCGCAGCATGATGCGCGATATCTTAAACTTGCGAAGCACGCCGTGGGACCGCCCGGTAATCTGACACCGCAGGTGCGACCGCGTCGGGCTCGAATCACGCGGCAGCTTGCTCAACGCCGCGTAGTTCTTCTCCTTCTTCAGCTGCCGGCGAATCTCGGCGAATCGCTTCACCATCTCTTCGCGCTTCTTCTGTTTGTTGACCCAGGCCTTCGTTGCCATAGTTACCTATCCTGCTTGGAGGTGTCACGGAACGGAATCCCAAACTGCCGCAGCAATTCCCGGCCATGTTCGGCATTCGAAGCCGTCGTCACCATGGTGATGTTCATGCCCTGCTGGAACGTTACCTCGGCCGCGTTCACTTCCGGGAAAACCGTCTGCTCGGTAAACCCAAAATTGTAGTTGCCGGCCTTGTCAAAGCCGTTCGGATCCAGCCCTCGAAAGTCCTTCACCCGCGGAATGGCCATCGAAATCAGGCGATCCAGGAATTCGTACATCCGGGCTCCGCGAAGCGTCACCTTCAAACCCGTCTCCATCCCTTCACGAACCTTGAAATTCGCAACGCTCTTCTTGGCCTTGCAACGCACGGGCTTCTGGCCCGCTATCACCGCCAGTTCCTTCTCTGCCTGCTCGATCTTCCCCTTCTCGCCGGCGGTCACGGCCTTGCCCAACCCCATCGATATCACAATCTTCTCCATCCGCGGGATGGCCATCGTATTCGTGCATCCGATCTTCTGCGCCAGCGCCGGAGCAATCTCCTTCTTGTATCGCTCGTAAAGCCTCGGCGGCGGCGGCGGAACCTGCGGCTCTTCCGCAGCGCCTGCCTCTGCTTCGGCGGCGACACCCTTCGGCTTCTTGGCCTTCTTCTCGCCGCCCTGCTTGGGCTGCTTGCTCGCCTTTTCCTTCTTCTCGTTTTCCTTTTCAGCCATGACAGTCTCTCTGTTCTAGCCAGGGAACACCTGGATCACTGCTTGCCGATCCGTCCAAGGTCCGTGCCGGTCTTCACCGCTATCCGGTGCTTCTGTCCGTCCCGGAACTGGACCTTGACACGCGTGCCTTTGCCCGTCGCAGGATCAATCGGCATGACGTTGCTCATGTGGATCGGCGCGTCCTTCTGAATCCGCCCACCCTGCGGATTCCGTTGCGAAGGCCGCACATGCTTCCAGACCCGGTTGATCCCCTCAACCACTACGCGGTCCCGGGATGTCAACACCCGCAAAACGCGCCCGGTCTTGCCTCGGTCGCGTCCCGCGATCACCACCACCGTATCGCCGCTTCTAATGTGTCGTGCCATGATTGTGTCCGTTGTCGCTTGCAGGCTCCCGGTCGTCCATCGCCACAGCCCATGAACCACCAACTCCTGCCGTCCTCTCAAACCACTTCGCTTGCCAGCGAGACGATCTTCATAAAGTTCTTGTCACGCAACTCACGGGCAACAGCTCCGAAAATGCGCGTGCCCCGCGGGTTGTTGTCCTTATCGATCACCACCGCCGCATTGTGGTCAAAACGAACGTAGCTGCCGTCGCTTCTCCGCGTCGGATGTTTCGTCCGCACCACAACACAGCGAATGATCTCGCCTTTCTTCACATCACCTGCGGGAATCGCCTTCTTCACGGCACAGATGATCACGTCGCCAATGCTCGCAACCTTACGCTTAAACTTGCCTCGGCTGCTGCTGCCGCGAAGCACTTTGATACACATCGCCTGCTTGGCGCCGGTGTTGTCGGCGATGTCCAAATATGTTTGCTGCTGGATCATGTCCTACTCACTAGTTGCGTGTTGCCTGATCGAAGTCGCGACCATCGGCCCATTGCCGCCGGGGCCGGCCGCCAGCATCCCGTCACTACCGCTCTTCCGGGGCCTTCCCCGTCATCACCTCTTCAGCCGAGACCTGCACTGCTCGCTCCGGCGCCTTCTCAATGATCCGGATCAGCCGGTGGTGCTTGCTCTTGCTCAACGGGCGGCACTCCGCAATCTCAACCTTGTCGCCTTCCCTTGCCTCGTTCTTCTCATCATGCGCAGCCAGCACCGTTCTCCGCTTCAGGTACTTGCCGTACTTCGCGTGCCTGGTCTGATACTCCACCAGCACCCGAATCGTCTTCTCTGCCTTGTCCGAGGCCACGACGCCAACAAGAGTGGTGATCGCGGAACGCTGCTTCAATGCTGTATTACTCTCTGCCATATCTCGCGGGCCAGGCATTCCTGCCCGGCCTCCTCATAATTAGGCCTGCTGCGGCTGAGCCTTCTGGCCTGCGGCGAGCGCCCGCTCGCGCAGAACCGTCTTTATCCGGGCGATGGTCCTTCGGGTCTTGCCAATCTGCGTCGGATCCTCGAGCTTCTCTGTCACCGCCTGCGTTCGCAGATCGAACAAGTGCTTCTGCATGTCCTTCAGCTCATGCTGAATGGCATCCGTCTCTTTCTCGCGAATCTCTTTGATCTTCATGGTGCTGTCCTCTATGGCATCGCATCACGCCACAGTGCGCTTCCGGGCAACAAACCGCGTCTTCACGGGCATCTTGTGCGCCACACGCGTCAAGGCGCGCTTCGCCGTCACCTCATCGCAGCCGGAAACCTCAAACATGATCGTCCCGGGCTTCACAATAGCAACCCAATACTCCGGCTCTCCCTTGCCCTTGCCCATACGAGTCTCCAGCGGCTTGCCCGAAACCGGCTTGTGTGGGAACAACCGCATCCACACGCGCCCTTCTCGATGCAGCGAGTGACTGACCGCCACACGCCCCGCCTCCAACTGCTTCGCCGTAATCCAAGCGGCCTCCAGGGACTGCAGCCCGTAGTCGCCAAACGCCACCGTATTCCCTCGCGTGGCGTTACCCTTCATCTTGCCGCGCTGACTCTTGCGGAACTTCACCCGCTTGGGCATCATCGCCATAAAACACCTCTATCCCAACCAAAACCTTCTCTTACCTTCGCCCCCGACGCATCGGGCCGCCCGGTCGAACGTCCGTCTCCAGAACCTCTTCCCCATACATGCCGCGGTAAATCCATACCTTGATGCCGATCGCACCATACGTCGTGAAGGCGATAGCGTAACCATAATCAACGTTCGCCTGCAGCGTCGTCAGCGGAATCGACCCCGTGACGGCTTGCTCGCTCCTCGCAATCTCCGCCCCACCAAGCCGACCGCTAACCACGATCTTGATGCCCTTGGCCCCCGCCTGCATCGTCGCATCCATCCGCTGCTTAAGCACACGGCGAAAACTCGCCCGCTTCTTTAACTGCTCCGCAATGGCTTCCCCAACAAGCTGCGCATTCAAGTCCGGATTCTTGATCTCGATGATCGTCAGCGGTCCGACTTTACGCTTGATCAGGTCTTCCAACTCCTCACGAAGCTTGTCCACCTCCGCACCCTTCGGACCAATCACAAGACCAGGTCGAGCAGTCCGCAATGTGATCCTCACCTCTTCCCGCGTGCGCTCGATCAGAATATCGCTCACGGCGGCAAAGGGCGGCTTCCGGTTCAGCTTGTTGTCGATGTACCGGCGGATTCTGAAGTCTTCGCCCAGAAACTCGCCGTACGCGAACTTCGGGGCATACCACTTGGACTTCCAGTCCTCAGTGATTCCGACCCGGAAACCCAGCGGATTTACCTTTTGACCCATGTCAGTTCCTTCAATTTGACCCTTGATCGCTTCATTCTCAACTGTCGCGATCAGCCATCAGACACCGCAAAACCACTTCACTCCCGCTCGTCCAACGCCACAACCAGGTGGCTCGTCTTCTTCTGAATCGCATACGCCTTCCCGCGGTCCTTCGGCTGAAATCGCTTAATGATCGGACCGGGATCCACCCAGCACTCCTTCACATAAAGCGCGTCGCCGTCCGCCTCCTGCTCAACGGCGTTCGCCATGGCGGAACGAACCACCTTGTGTATCATCACGGCCGCCCGGCGCTTGCTGAAACCGAGCACCGCCAACGCGTCATTCACGTTCCGTCCGCGAATCATATCCATCACCAGCCGCGCCTTGCGCGGGGCGATGCGAGCGAACCGATGTATTGCTACAAAAGCCATTGTCTTCACCTCATCATCACTTGGCCGGGGCCGGGGCCGGCGCTGCACCCGCCGCCTCCGCCTTCTTTACACCGCTGTGGCCGCGGAATACCCGGGTCGGCGCAAACTCGCCTAGCTTGTGCCCTACCATGTCCTCCTGCACGAACACCTTCAGAAACTTGTTGCCATTGTGGACTTCAAACGTATGGCCCACAAACTCAGGAATAATCGTGCATGCCCTGGCCCAAGTCTTGATGGGCTGCTTCGTGCGGTTCTCATTCAGCCGGACCACTTTGCGGTAGAGCTTCTCGTTGACGAACGGCCCTTTTTTTGAACTTCTGCTCATGATGGTTGCCAGTGGTTAGTTGCCAGCGACTCCTTACAGATTCACCGTTTGCGGACGCTGCTGATGCGTACCGAACTTCCGCCGGCGCAAAATCAGCTTCCCACTATTCTTTCGCGGACTGCGAGTGATACCGCCCTTGGCCAAAACACCTGTCTTGCTGCACGGATGCCGACCGCCATTCGCCCGCCCCTCACCACCACCCATCGGGTGGTCAATCGGGTTCATCGACTTCGCCCGCGTGTGCGGACGGATACCCATATGCCTGCTGCGACCGGCTTTGCCAATGCTCACGTTGATCCAGTCCAGATTCCCAAGTTGCCCAATCGTCGCTCGGCACTGGCTGCGAACTCGCCGCATTTCGCCCGACGGCAGAATGATCACAGACCACTCGCCTTCCTTGGCGCCCAGCCTCGCCACACCACCGGCGGAGCGAACAAGCTTGCCACCCTGCCCAGGGTTCAACTCGATATTGTGGATCTCCAAACCTGCCGGGATATTCGCCAGCGGCAAGCAGTTCCCCAAGTCAGGCGGCGCCGTCGGACCACTCTGTACGGTCATCCCAACCTGAATCCCCTTCGGCGACAAGATATAAGACTTGCTCCCATCCTCGTACTTGATCAATGCAATGAAGCAACTTCGATTCGGATCGTACTCGATCGCCTCCACTTTCGCCGGCATGTTGTCCTTCAGCCGCTTGAAGTCGATGATGCGATACATCTTCTTGTTGCCGCCCCCCCGATGTTTCGCCGTTATCACCCCGTGGTGATTTCGCCCGTTCGCCCGCGTCTTCGGCGCCAGCAGCGACTTCTCAGGCTTAAACTTCGTCAGCTCGGCCTTGTAGTCAACCACGCTGCCGGCTCGGCGGCCAGGGGATGTCGGGTTGTAATACTTGATCGCCATTGCCTACCTCAGTTTCCGTCTAGAACAAGTCAATCCGGGAATTCTCGTCCAACACCACCACGGCTCGCTTCCAGTCGCTGGTCTTTGTCATCTTGTACCGCGTCCGGCGCGGCTTGCCCTTCCGGTTCATCGTACGCACCTCCAGAACCTTCACAGAATAGATCTGCTCAACCGCCTGCTTGATCTGCCTCTTGTTGGCCTTGTGATTCACCTGGAAAGCATAGGCGTTGAGCGAATTCTGCTGGTGCGTGCTCTTCTCGGTGACCAGCGGCTTGATGATGACGTTTGTGTTATCCATGTCTTCCTCGTTACGCCAGAATCTGCTCCAGTCCAGCCTTGGTCAATAGCAGCGTCCGATTCTGCAAAATGTCCCACGCGTTCAGCTGCGCAACAGTCGTCAACCTCGCCTGGGAAAGATTCCGCGCAGAACGCTCAATCAACTCGTCGTGCTGCGGCAACGCCACTAGGCACCTGCGGTCAATCCCCAACGCTTTGAGCACGCCGGCAACCAGCTTCGTCTTCGGCTGCGACAGCCTAAGGTCATCCAGCACCCGAACTTCGTTCGACTGCAACTTCGACAGAATCGCACTGTTGCGGGCCAGACGACGCGCCTTCTTCGGCATGCTCAGCCGCCAGTCCTTCGGACGCTTCTGCTTCGCATGACCGCCACCTTTCTTGATCGGGTTGCGGATGCCGCCGGTCCGCGCATTGCCCGTGCCCTTCTGCCGGAACATCTTGCGAGTGGAGCCCGCCACTTCGCCACGGGCCAGCGTGCGCACCGTCCCCTGACGCTTGTTCGCGTGGTACATCACAATCGCCTGCTTCAACAGGGCAGGCCGCACCTCGCCGCCAAGCTTGGCTTCGTCGATCTGAAACTTCTCGACTTCCTGGCCCGCCTGGTTGTAAATCGGGATCTCGATCATTGTTGTTCGTCCTTTGCCAATTGCCCCGCATCCTCTGCCGGCCGGGGCAAGTGACTCATGACAGATCACTTCTTCTTCTTCTCTTCCTTGCCTGCCGCCGCAGGTGCCGCGGCTTTGATCTTCGCGGTAACGCTCTTGCGAATCACTAGCAGCGAGCCGTTAGCACCCGGCAGAGCACCCTTGATCAGCAGCAGGTTCTGCGCAGGGTCAATCCTGATGAGCGGATGGTTCCGCGTGGTTACCTGGGCAGTGCCCATGTGACCCGCCATCCGCATGCCCTTCTTCGGCTTGCCACACTGACCACGATAGGTGGCTCGCGAGGCAATCGAGCCGGGAGAACGGTGCTTTCGTTCGGTTCCGTGTGAACCAGGCTGGCCGCCGAAATGGTAACGCTTCATCACGCCCGCAAACCCCTTCCCCTTGCTCTTGCCGATCACGTCAACGAATTTCACGTCGCTGAACATCTCAACATTGACCACGGCGCCCGGAGAAAGCGTGCTTGCGTCTTTCAGGCGAACCTCATGAAAATAACGCTTGGGACCCACCCCCGCCTTGGCGGCATGCCCGATCAAAGGCATCGTCGAGTGTCTGGCCTTCACATCGTCAAAGCCCAGCTGAACGGCATTGTAGCCGTCGCTCTGCTGCGTCTTGACCTGTGTCACATTGCATGGACCAGCCTGCACGACAGTCACGGGCACAATGCTGCCCTTCTCATCGTATACGCGGGTCATGCCCAGCTTCGTGCCAAGCAGTGCGGGTGTCATTGGCTTTCATGGCAGAGGAGACGTTCCCTCAAAAACCGGACGCCTCTTGCCAGCTCCTCATCAATGCTGCCTCGCATCCGAGACAGGAAAATACGATTCCCGGAGCCGCGGCCCTTCTCGGGCAAATGGGTTCTTGGATGAACCCCACGCTCCTAACAAAAATGCCCCTTCATCGCAGGGGCACATCACCAAAACACAGTTAAGCCTTGATCTTCACGAACACACCAGCCGGAACGACCAGCCTGTTCAGCGCCTCAATCGTACGCGCCGTGGGCTCGAAAATATCGATCACGCGCTTATGAGTACGCATCTCAAACTGCTCGCGAGACTTTTTGTCCACGTGCGGACTGCGAAGGACCGTATACCGCTCGATGCGAGTAGGCATCGGAATCGGGCCGCAGACCCGGGCATTCGTCCGCTTGGCATGATCCACGATCTCTTTCGCCGAAGCGTCCAGCGCCCGATGATCGTACGCTTCCATCCGAATTCGAATCCGATCGCCAGTCATATCCGTCCTGTTCGCAACGTAAACCTTCCCAGCCTGGGAAGACAATAACTCTGCCCATCACCGCAAAGGCCATGGGAGGGGAAACTGTATCGTCTATTGCGGCGGTGTCAAGATGTCCTCTCTCCGAAAATTACAGACGCCCCAACACCGCTCAAACCACACATTATTGGCAACGCAACAAGGTCATCACCACGTACGCGGTCCCGTACGGCTTGTGGTAGTCCCACATCGCAAAGTCCCACCACGACCCGTCGGGTTCCTGCAAAGGTAAAATCCAGTCCGCGATCATCGTGCCGAACCTGCTCTGCGCCGCCCCGCCAAACCTCTCAACCATCTTCGCGGCATAGTAATGGTCAAAATAAAAATAGTAAGGCGCCGTCTGATACCACGAACTGTGCGGCAACGGCCGCTTCCGCCCCATCTCCAGAAACGGATGCAGCTCCTCAAACATCTCCAGCCCCTCAACACACTCCGCAGGCCCCACTTGCTTCGAATTCCATAGCCACAGCGCATAATTGCACGGCTGAACCCGCCCCACCGCTCCCCGTGGCTGATTCGCCAACGCCCTCGGCGCATACTGCAGGTACTCACCGTAAATGTACGCCCCGTTCGGCAACCGCATTCGCTCCAAACACCGTATCGCCCGGTCAACCAGCTTCTGTGGCACCTCCACCCCGGCCTGCCGGGCTTCCCACAGCGCAACCAGTCCGGCGGCAGTCCCAAAACTCACAGGCGTGCCCGCAGGCGTCTGCGAGCCCAACTCAAAGTCGTAATAGTTCCACCCGCCGCGCATGTCCTCATATCGAACCAGGCGGTCCACGTGCCACTTGATCGCCACCAGCAAACGAGGGTCCTTGTTCGTTTTCAGTTCGCCCGCCAGCGCCTGAACAACGTACATGTGCGCCCAGATGTTATAGATCAGGTCCGGCTCGGCTCGCCGAGCCTCGCCGTGCGCAATCAGGTACTCAACGCCCCGGTCGTGAGCCGTTCTCTCCCCGACCTCCCGAAGCGCCATCACGCACAGCGCAGTCGTCGCCGACCGAAATCCATCAAAAGAGCCCGGTACGCTCGAATACAGCCAGAGAAATCCGTCCGTCAACTGGCCTGTACCCCACGAACCATCCGGCCTCTGTGACTTGACCAGAAACTCCACACCCCGGTCAATCGCCTGCTTGATCCGAGCCGGCCGGTTCTCGACATTTGCAGACGGACTCCGCGACACATCCCCGCCCCGCACGGATCCGGCTTCCGATGCGCAGCCGACAACGAAGATCAGTAGTAATGCCGTCAGTCTCATTTCTTCGCCTGCAGCAGGATTTCGTCGCCATCGCTCAAACCCGACGTGACCTCGACCTGCTGGCCATCGGACTTGCCCAGCACGACGCTCCGCGACTCAAAACCGCCATCCTTGACCTTAACCGAAACCTTGCTGTCCGAGACGGAACTGACGGGAACCAGCAAAACGTCCTTGAGACGCGCCGCCTCGATCCGCGCCGTCGCCTTCATGCCCGGCACAATCCGGGCGTCCACATTCGCCAGCGTCGCCGTGATCTGATACCCAAAAACGCCCGGATTGCCCTTCGGCATCGCAACCACCGGCCCACAAACACCCTCGTACGACGTCAGCGGGAACGCCGCCGGGGTGATCTTCACCTTGAGCGATGGCGCGATCCAGAACGCCTGCATTTCCGAAAGGCTGATGTCCATCTGCATCTTGCCGGGTGTGTACACCCGCATCACCGTCTGACCTGGCGAAAGCTTGTCGCCCGGCTTCATGGCCTTCGGATCAGCGCCCTGCCACACGCCGTTGGCCATCTGCCCGTAGACCACCACGCCGTCCACAGGCGACTTCACCGACAAAAACCCGGCGTCATTCTTCAGGTCGTTGAGCTTCTGCTCCGCCTGCTCAACCGCAATTCGGGCAGCCGACAACGAAGCCCGCCGGGCAACCGCCGACGCCTCCTGAGCAACCTTCAAAGACGCCAAGGCGTTCCTCGCCTGCTCTAACGCGTCAGACACCCGCTGCTTGGCAATCGGGTAGTCGTTCGTCTTCGTCTTCTCCGTTCGCTCCTGAGTCATCTTCAAAGCAATACGCGATCGCTCAAGCGAACGAACCGCCCGTTTGATGACGATGTCCGCCGTCGCGCTGGTCAGCTCCTCAGACTTGTACATCTTGTGCAGCTGATTCAACTCCGATTCCTGATCCTCAATCGAATCCTTCTGGCTCTTGACGGCCAGATCCGCCTGCAACAGCATGTGCGGCCCTTCCATCGTCTCAAACCACCGCACGCTCGCCTCCGCATTCCTGGTCGCCTCCTCCTGCATCCGCAGGGCCAGCGCCTCGCCCTTCACGCTCAACTCGGCGTCCGCTTCCGCCTTCTTCAGATTCGCACGAGCCGAAGCCAGCGCGTTCTCGGCGCCCTCCATCGCCCACTTGAACTCCGTGCTCTCGCATTCCAGAAGCAAGTCCCCTTTCTTCACCGATGTCCAGGGCGCCACAATCGAGACAATCGTCAACGGCGAACCATACGCCTTCAGTTTCAGTCGAAGCTCAAATGCCTCCGCCGGCTGCAGAATGCCTTCCGTCTGAATATCCAGATTCAGGTCGCCTTTCTTCACAATGTGCGTCTTCTCCGCCGGCTGCGACGGCGCCGGCCGGGTGGCCGACATCGCGCCTGCCCGCGACGGCTCCTCGGCCGCTCGCATCCATCCATTCAAGAACACTCCGCCCACCAGCAACATCCCCATCGCCACAACCGCGCTTTTTACGCCCGACATTGATCGTCTCCTCAGTTCGGGTGCTGCGACGTCCGCCCACTCACGTCCACTCGCGACGCCGGTTCAGTACCAGTGCCGCAGCATTCTGCCCCAGCAACGTCCCATTCGCAACCCTCGGCCGAAACATTCCCTTCACCCACAAAAAAGAACAGGGGCGGCTTCGGTACCAATCCGCCACCCAAGCCGCCCCTGCTCACACACAGATTCCGATCAGGCAGACTATCCTACCTCCTGCAATATCGCGTTCCTCACCTGCGCCGGCACCGGGGCATACTTCAGCGGCTCCATCACCGAACTCGCCCGCCCCGCGCTCATCGATCGCAATTCCGTCGTATAACCAAACATCTCGCTCAACGGCACCTCCGCTTCGATAATCCGAGTGTTGCCCCGCTGATCCATGTTCACGATGCTCCCTCGCCGACGGCTCAGATCACCCGTCACCGGACCCACATAGTCCTCGGGCGTCGTCACCACAAGCTTCATGATCGGCTCAAGCAGCGTCAATCCCGCCCGCTGACACGCCTCCCGAAACGCCAATGCCCCGGCCTGCTCAAAGGCCACCTGCGAGCTGTCCACAGGATGATACGAACCGTCAATCAGCGTCACCTTGACGTTCAGCAGTGGATAGTTCGCCAGCACACCGCTCTTGGCTGCCATGCGAGCACCATACTCCACCGACGGAATGTACTCCTTCGGAATCGCCCCGGCGTAAATCTTGTTCTCAAAGGCAAAGTTGTCCGTAAACTTCAACTCCTCGGCCTTCGCCTGCTCCGCGGAATAGGGCTCTACCGTTATCGTCGCATCGCCAAACTGACCACGCCCGCCCGTCTGCTTGACAAATCTGCCCCGAGCTTCCGCCTTCTGCGTAATCGTCTCCTTGTACGCCACCTTCGGCTTGCCTACCAGCACCCCCACACCCATGTCCCGCTGAAGCTTGTGACACAACACTTCCAAGTGCAACTCGCCCATCCCATGAACAATCGTCTGACCAGTCTCTTCATCGTAGTTGGCCAGAAACGTCGGATCCTCTCGCTTCAACACCGTCAGCGCCTCGCCCAGTTTCTGCCGGTCTGCTGCCGTCTTCGGCTCAATCGACATGCTCACCACCGGCTCGGGGAATGTCGGCCGCTCCAGCAACATCGGGCTCTCTGCCACACAGAGCGTGTCCCCCGTCAGCGGGTCCTTAATGCCAATCACGGCTATGATGTCGCCAGCTTCGGCCACGTCAATCGGCAACCGCTCGTCCGCGTGCATCTGAAACATCCGCGAAATGTTCTCCTTCTTGTTCCGGTTGGCGTTCAGAATCCGCTGGCCTCGCTCCAGCGTCCCGCTGTAAACCCGCACGTACGTCAAATCACCGTGCGAATCGTTCACAATCTTGAAAATCAGCCCGCAAAACGGCTCCTTCGGGTCCGGTCGACGCTCAATCCGTTTCTCCGGATCGTTCACGTCGTGCCCCACCACCGGCGGCAGATCAACCGGGCTCGGCAGGTAATCCACCACCCCGTCCAGCAAACGCTGAATCCCCACGTAGCGCAACGCCGACCCACAAAAAACCGGGTAAAGCTTGAATTGAATCGTCGCCTTCCGTAGCGCCGCCCGCAACTCTTGCTCCGTGATCTCCTGACCATGCAAATACTTGTCCGTCAGATGGTCGTCTGTCTCGGCAACTTTCTCAATCAGATCGTGCCGCCACTGCTCAAAACGCGCCTTCTCGGCCTCGGGAATCGGTTTCTCAATCTGCGTCTCCCCACGGTCATTGTCGTCCCCTACGTTGTAATAGATCGCAACGCCCCGAATCAGGTCAATGATCCCCTGAAACGTACTGCTCTGCCCGATCGGAATCTGCACAGCAACCGCCGGCGCCCCCAATCGCTCCCGGATGCTCTTGAAACTGAAGTCGAAGTCCGCGCCCAACTTGTCCATCTTGTTGATCAGGCAAACTCGCGGAACATTGTACTTCGTCGCCTGCCGCCATACCGTCTCCGACTGGGCCTCCACCCCTTCCTTGCCGTCGAATACCGCCACGGCCCCGTCCAGCACACGCATCGACCGCTCCACCTCCGCCGTAAAATCCACGTGCCCGGGCGTATCAATCAGATTGATCGTGTAACGCTCCCCAAATCGGTCCCACGGGCACGTCGTCGCGGCGGAATTGATCGTAATCCCACGCTTCTGCTCTTCCGGATCAAAATCCATCGTCGCCGTCCCCTCATGCACTTCGCCCATCCGGTGTATCTTCCCGGTGTAATACAAAATGCGCTCGGAGACCGTCGTCTTGCCTGCGTCAATGTGGGCTGCAATGCCGATATTCCGAATTTTCGTAATGTCACGTTCTGCCATAAATCTCAGATCCTGACTCTTGAGTCCCTTCCTCGCACAATGACCACCAAACACAAGCCGCCAAAAGCCATGACGGCAATCTCCTGCGACTGCTGCTTCTGCCGCTACCGTTTTCTTCGTAAACCGGATAAGGCCCCTGCCGGTGAGTGGTCCGCCTTACAGACAGACCGAGCTTCGATGTCGCTGGCCGAAGCTCCGGGAGCTCGCTCCCGCCTGCATGATCACGACTCATACTGACCATGCAGGGCTTCGGTCAGCATGAGCCACTAATTGGGCTCTGTCTTCACGGCTTCTCCTTTTTCGGAACCGCTTCGCCGCTGCAATCTGCAGCAATGAAGGGTAAATAGTTTATCGCCCAAGACGTAATCGTCAAGAACACGATCCACGAACCAGGCAAATTGCCCCCCGACCCCAGCCTCGCGATATCGCCATAAAACATCTACATGTAACAAATAAAGAGGCCCGGATCCCTCAGGAACCGGGCCCCGCAGTTGTGCGTACTGCTGCGGACAGACCTTACCTCGCGCCTGTCCTGGTCTGAGCTGCGGCAAAGCAGCTGCGTCCATCGCGGGAATCCCACCCGCGAAAGCTGCGTTACCACAGCCCGCACCTACAGTCACGTTTGATCACGGATCACCTCCTTTGCAGGGGTACAGCGGGCCTTGCCGCCCCTCAACTGCACCCGGGCCCTGCCCAGCCGCCGCGGGTCCCTTCGAGGTTGACTGTCAGCCTTGACCCAGGAGGGGATCACATTCGCCACTGAGTCAAAAGCCTTAGTTGCTGCCTCTACTCTCCGCCGCCAGGCTTCACCTCCCGGGAACGCCTTCCCGAGACCTTCATCGGCCTGCCAGATCCGCATCTGCAGGCCCCATGGCGCGACCTCTTGGCCACACCATCCATTAACATTATACGCCACCACACTCGCCGTGATCACGGATTTCCGTCTCTTATTCGCGGTTTCCTCCGGGCAAACGTGTTACGAACTCCCAAGTCGGCTTTTTCGCTTCCCGCTGCGCAGATTAACCCTCAGCCACACTCACCTAACCCAACTGCCCACTCTCCCGCCCAGCATCACCCGCTGCTCTAGCGATTCGGCATGGGACCGATATCCACCTTCCCCTCCTCCTCGCTTCCCTGCCGAACCCCCCTCCCCCATGCCTCCGCGAATGCGCGTCACCACATTCCGCCACCACACAGCAACCCCCCACAAACACAATTACACCGAGGCCACAATCACCCCTCGGCAAGCCCGAGCCACCGAAGATCGATAGGACAACCATCCACTATACCACCCCAGCGCATCACCGCAAATACATTCGAGCGATCCTCCCTTGGCCCGGTCAGAACATGCCCATCCGCCCGCTTCGTTCCTCGGAAGCTGACAGTACGGAAGGCAAACCTTCACGATCACGCGACTATCGGCCAAATGGCGCCCCGCCGGGAAAACCAGCCCCGCCAGGCTGGGTCACGAGTTCCTTGTCCAAACCGGCACGGAGTTGCTCCTCCGTCAACAGGCCGCTCTTGTCAGCGTTCCATGCCTCGAACCAGCGACCAAAGCCACCCACAAACTCCTCACGACTAACCTGCCCGTTCTTGTCCACATCCATCACCCTCACCAGTGCTCCCGCCAGCGGACCTCCCGGACCACCGCCAAATCCACCCGGACCTCTGCCGCCGCCTGCTCCTCCACCTCGACCAAACCCCAACTCCATGCCTTGCGACTTGCCCGACAACTGGTCCACGATCGACTGCGCACGGATCCGCACAAACGGCTTGACCGGCTTGCCAGGCGGTTGCCTGATACCCGACCCGCGGCCAACGCCGCCACCCTGAGGCGTCTTGCCCGCCACAGCCGCATCGAAACGCGCCAGATTCTCCTCCGACTCTTCCTGAATGGCAGGGCGGATCACCGCGGCAATCGCGTCCATCTGCTGGTCAAACCGCTCAGGCCGAAAAATACTCTTGCTGAATTCACCCAGGTTCGCCAAATACGCCTTCTTGAACGCCTCCACCCGATAGACCCGCTCCAAAAAACGATTCTGTCCATCCCACGGATGCTGAATGCTCAACTGCTCCCGCTGCTCCTGGCTCCCACGCATTGGGAAATTCCCGAACGAACGGTCCTGATCCCACGGGATGAACGTGAACTTGTTCGTCTCCGGATGCAGATGCAAATACAGGTTCTGACCGGGACCGAGGATCCCGTCCACGTCCGAAAGGTATACCATCACCGCCATGAAACGCGACAAATTCTCAATATCAATGTAGTCACCTAGCTTGCCCGCAAACTCCGCGTCATTCGCATACGTGACCAGCCGGCACAGATCAATCACCCGGCCAACCTGCTGGTCCGACAAATTGCCCTTGGGATCATACGTCTGGTTATAGTACTTCCAGTTGCGACCCAGATCGGCAAAAAGGCTCGGCGTCACAGGCTTCAAAATCGCGCCTTGGCGGCTTCCGAACACCGCCTCCGCAAAGTTCTTGTCAATGTTCTCCACCAGTGTGTACAGCCCGATGTACTGCCTCTCGTATTTCCCCGTCACCGTCACGTAAACACGTGCGTAGGCCGTGCGCGACGCCGGCACGCCTGCTTCGCGATAAAGCCGGTACGCCAAAACCTCGTTCATGTACGTCGCATCCGTAACGCAGTTGCCAAGGTTCAGCGTCGTGACGCCCGCAAGCTTCTGTCCCTTATTGAAGTTGTTCAACGCGATCTTGAGCGGACGCTTCAGAGACTCACGCGATTCGAGAAATGTGCCGCCACCTTTGTAACGCACCGCAACATCCTTGAATGTCTGCCCCTCAAACTCCATGTCCGCTCGCACGTAGCTGTACTCGATCCCCAACGCCGAGGCGATGCCGTTGCGACCGCCCTCCGGACCCTGCAGATTCATCCCCACGGCACGGGCAGGAGCAGAAACGTTAAGACCCTCCGCAACCTCCTGGCTGTCCAACACGCCCTTGCCGTCTTTGTCCCACGCCTCAAACCACTTCCCGCCCAACGCCAAAAACGCTTCCCGAGACAGTCTACCCTGTTTGTCCGCCCCGCCAAAGTGCAGCATCGCGGGGGCCAGCAACCCCGAAGGCGCAACCACCGGCGGCCTGAAGCCGGGGAATCCCCCTCGACCGCCGGGACCGCCCTCCTTCGGCTCCATCGCCTGCCACTGCTCGGACGCAAACTTCAGGTGAATCCTCCAGACAGCCCTCTCTTCAAACAACTCCGATGCCGTCTTCGGAATCGGCCTCGTTGACCCGCCCGCCTCAGCATGCACGGGCCCCTTCAACACACTCAATAATGCAGCCAACGCTAACCAACCCCAAGTTCCTCTTGACATTGTTCTCATGAGACTCCTTGACTTCCTGATTCTCGGTCCTCTGCATGGCAGTCAGCCACGCCATCGCCTCAATTGCCCTTCGCCTTCACGTCATAGCACAACAGCAAGTCCTGGTCTCGAATGTACAGCTTGCCATTCGCCACAACCGGATGCGCCCAGGCCGGCTGACGCGTGCGATCCGGCTGCTCAAATCGGCCCCGCTCAAGGTACTCCTTCGAGCTCGGCTCAATCAGCGCCATCGTCCCCGACTCGTGGCGATAATAGAGACGCCCATCGGCCAACATGATCGACCCCTTCGGCGCCACCGTCCGGCCCAGCTGCCGCCCATCCCACATCACGTTCCCCGTCTTAAACTCCAGACACACCAGATTGCCGCCTTCGTTTCCACCGTTGGCGCCGTATAGGTAGCCGTCGACCAAAACCATCCCACCATGGTGGTTCTGCATCTTGTTCGTGAAGTAGACTTCCTCCGCCTTGATCGTCCCGTCCGCCCCCTTGCTCAGTTTCACCAGCCCCCCACCGTTCCCATACGCCGACGCCGCAAACACCGTCCCCTCTCCTCCATACAACGGCGTCGAACAGTTGATCCCCATCCGATTGGCAGGCTTGTCATAACGCCATAAATACTTCCCATCGGCCGCCGCCACCCCAATCAACGCCCCCGCCGTCAGTTGCACGTACTGCCGCTGCCCCTCAAACTCAATCGCGATCGCCGATGCATACGCCGCGCCGCCACCACCCCCGCCAAACCCGCCACGACCTCCGCGACCGCCACCGCCGGCCCCCGCAGGAGCTGCCGCCGCGGCCGGCATCTGGCTCTTCCAGATCGTCTCACCAGTCCCCTTGTTCAGCGCCACTAGCATCGCCTCCGCACCACCCGGCGTGCAGATCACCTTCTCGCCATCAACCAGCGGCGATTCGGTATACCGCCACATCGGCACACGCCCACCAAAATCTCCGGTAAAGCTCTTCTGCCAAAGAATCTTGCCGTCGCTGATCTGAAGACATGCCATGTTGCGCCGCGGGGGCGCGCCAGGGGGGGGCGGGGCGGGCCCCGGGGGGCGCGCTCGCCTCGGGGGGGGTCGAAGCGTCCGG